>CANOHT010000058.1 GCA_947565865.1 uncultured Clostridia bacterium | reverse complement strand
GCTGGTGACTGCTTATGGCTACACACAACACGCTATGCCACGGGGGGTTTGGGGGCCGCCACTCATGCAGGTTAACTTTGGCGGCCCCCAATCCTCTTTGGTACTTTCTCTGAAGAGAAAGTACAACCAATCATGCTCCTTAGCCCTGCAAAGGGTGCAACTGTTTCCTCCAGAACAGACAGCCACCGCCCTTGCCAAGGGCAAACCCTTCCACACCCTCCAACAGCACCAGTCCCATGTGCAACCGAGTTTCAAAACCAAACCACACCGCAGCCTCATGGCGGCTGCGGTGTGGTTTGGTTTTCGCCGTCCCCAGACCTCTTTGCTACTTTCTCCATGATGAAAGCAGGGCCGCACACATCCGCGGCCCTGCCAAGAAAAATATTGTCTGACAAATACGCTTGCGTATCTGAACCGTTCAACCGCTGCGATCACAGCGCCTCATCGCCAATTGTTGAGGATGCGGTACAGCCCTTCAATGAAGCCGGGGCGCAGGACATCGTGGGCGGCCAGGCAGTTCAGGCGGGCGATGATCTGACCATCCAGCAGAACCTGCACCGTGCCCAGCACGTCCCCGGCGGCAATGGGGGCCTGCACGGATTCCGGCAGCACCAGCTCCATGGACAGCCCGGAGCTTTGCCCGTTGCGCAGGAGCATCGAGAGGCCGCTGCCCAGCATCAGCTCGACGGATTCCGTCTGCCCGCCCTTCACCGGCAGGCTTTCGCCCAGCAGGTCGCCCTTGCGGGCAATGACGGTACGCTGATAGGTGCTGAAGCCGTAGTCCAGCATGGCCCGGGCCTCGTCAAAGCGGGTCTGGCTCTTGGGTGCGCCCAGGACGACGGCCACCAGGCGCATGCCGTTCTTTTCCGCGGTGGCGGCCAGACAGAACTTCGCCCCGTCGGTGGAACCTGTCTTGAAGCCGTCGCAGCCCTGATAGAAGCGCACCAGGCGGTTGGTGTTGGTCAGATCCGTTACTCGGCCGCCGGGATGGGTCAGCTTGTCGATCCAAACGCTGGCGTACTGGTTGTATCGCGGGTGCTTCGCCACCTCGCAGCACAGCCGCGCCACATCCCGTGCGGTGGTGTACTGGCCATCCTGCGGATAGCCGGTGCAGTTGACATAGCAGGTGTTGGTCATGCCCAACTCTCCGGCGCGCTGGTTCATGCGGGCGACGAAGTTATCCTCGGTGCCGCACAGGTATTCCGAAAGGGCGACGGCGCTGTCGTTGGCGGAGGCCATGATGGTGGTGCGCAGAAGATCCTCCAGGCTGTAGACGGCGTTGGCATCCAGCAGGGCCTGACTGCCCTTCATGGCCGCGGCGTTGGGAGAGACGGTGACCTGGTCGGTGAGGGCCACGTCGCCCCGGTCGAGGGCTTCCAGCACCAGCAGCGCCGTCATCAGCTTGGTGATGGAGGCGACCTCCCGGCGTTCGTCAGCGTTTTTCTCAAAGATCACGGTGCCCGTGTCCGTCTCGGCCAAAAGTACCGCGGGCGAAACAAGGGAAAGCGGCTGACCATCCTCAAGGGGTCTGCCCCCTGAAGCGGCCGCCGCGCCCGTCATGGGAAGCCACAGGCACAGGCTGAGTACCGCGGCCAGGATCCGTTTGCATTTGGTCATGCTGCTTCCTCCTCACATAGGTCGTGTCAAGCCTATCATGCCCGGAGAAAGCCAGTTTTGTCATGGAAATGCTTGGTTAAACCACCAGTCCGCCGCTGACGCCCACCACCTGGCCGGTGATAAAGGCCGCACCCTCGCCCGAGAGGAAAAGCACGGTTTTCGCAACGTCTTCCGCCGTGCCGATGCGCTGCAGAGGCGTTTCCTCCCGCAGCGCGCCCAGGGCGTCGGCGTCGAGCTCGGCGTTCATGTCCGTGGCGATGACGCCGGGGGAAACGCAGTTCACCCGGACGCCGGAGGGGCCGACCTCCTTGCTCAGGGCCTTCGTGAAGCCGATGAGGGCGGCCTTGGAGGCGGAATAAGCCGCCTCGCAGCTGGCCCCGACCTCGCCCCACATGCTGGCGATGTTGACGATCGCGCCCCTCTGACGGGAAATCATCCCCGGAAGGACGGCCTGGGTGAGGGCGAAGGCTCCTTTGAGATTGACCGCGAAAAGCCGATCCCACTGGGCCTCGGTCATGTCGGTGACCAGGCCGATGTGGGCGATGCCGGCATTGTTGACCAGCACGTCGATATGGCGATAGACTGTCAGCAGATCGGCCACCGTCGCCTGGGCCTGGGCGAAGTTGCCGATGTCGCAGGCCCGGCAGGCCACGTCGCAGCCCTCACCGCGAAGCTCAGCCGTCAGGGCTTCCGCCTCCGCCCTGTGTCGGTGGTAAAGGAAAATAACGGCGTATCCCGCCCTGGCCATGGCCTGAACGCAGGCCGCGCCAATCCCCCGGGAACCGCCTGAAATCAGCGCTACGTTTCGCATCACAGGGCCTCGACGGTGGCGTCCAGAAGGCTGCGGAAGGTCGCCTTGACACGGTTGGCCACCTCGGTGACCTCCTCATGGCACAGCGGCTGATCCAGGATGCCCGCGGCCATGTTGGTGATGCAGCTGACGCCCAGCACACGGATGCCGCAGTGACGGGCTACGATGGTTTCCGGCACGGTGGACATGCCAACGGCGTCCGCACCCATGATGCGCGCCATGCGGATCTCGGCGGGGGTCTCATAGGTGGGGCCGCTGAACCACATGTACACGCCCTCCCGCACCGGGATGCCGAGCCTTTCTGCCTGACGGCGGCAAAGGGCGATGAGCTCCCGGTCATAGGCCCGGGTCATGTCGGGGAAGCGGGGGCCGAACCGCTCCAGGTTGGGGCCCTTGAGGGGATTCATGCCGGAGAAGTTGATGCAGTCCCGGATGAGCATTAGGTCGCCGGGGGTGAAGTCGGTGTTCACGCCGCCCGCAGCGTTGGTAATCAGCAGGGTCTTGACGCCCAGCAGGGCCATGACCCGCACCGGCAGGGTGACTTCGCTCAGGTCGTAGCCCTCATAGGCGTGAAAGCGGCCCTGCATCATGCACACCCGCTTGCCGTGGAGGCTGCCCGTCCACCAGCGTCCGGCGTGGCCGGGCGCGGTGGAGACAGGGAAGCCGGGAATATCCGCGTAGGCGATGGACTGGGCGTTCTCCAGGGCATCCACATAATCGCCCAGGCCGGAGCCCAGAATAACACCCACCTCCGCGTCGCCCACCGCTTCGCGGATGGCCTGCGCCGTCAGCAGTATTTGTTCATAAGTCATCATCCTTGGTTCCTCCTTAATGCCGTTATACCAGCTGATCCATGAAGGATGCGGCGCCGAAGCGCTGGGGCAGGCCCAGCCACTGGGCGCAGGTGGCGGCCACATCGGCGTAGGTGGCGCGGGTGCCCAGGTCGGTGCAGCCGGTCATGCCCTTGTGCCATACCATCAGGGGAATGTATTCGCGGGTGTGGTCGGTGCCGGGGAAGCAGGGGTCGCAGCCGTGGTCGGCGGTAACGATCAGCAGATCGTCCCTGCCCATCAGCGCCTGAATCTCCGGCAGCTTGGCATCGAAGTAGCGCAGCGCCCCGGCAAAGCCCTCAGGGTCGTTGCGGTGGCCGTAGAGCATATCGGTGTCCACCAGGTTGGTGAAGCACAGCCCGGTGAAGTCCTGCCGCATGTAGTCCATCCAGGCGTCGATGCAGGCGGGATTGCCCGCGGCGTGGTTGGAACCTGTCAGCCCGCGATGGTCGAAAATGTCCTCAATCTTGCCCACGCCCAGGCAGGCCATGCCGGCGCCTGAAACGGCGTCCAGGAGTGTGGGGCCAAAGGGCGGCACCGCGAAGTCCCGCCGTCCGCTGGTGCGGCGGAAGTCCCCGGGCTGACCCACGAAGGGACGGGCGATGACGCGGCCCACGCACCATTCCCCCTGGAGCATTTCCCGGGCCACCCGGCACATATGATACAGTTCCTCCCGGCTGAAAATGTCCTCGTGGCAGGCAATCTGGAACACGCTGTCCGCCGAGGTGTAGACGATGGGCGCCTTCTCCGCCAGATGGCGCGGCCCCAATTCGTCTAAGATCGCCGTGCCGGAGGCGGGCTTGTTGCCGATGGTCTTATGGCCGATGGCGGCCTCAAACCTGTCCAGCAGCGCCCGGGGGAAGCCGTGGGGGAAGGTAGGGAAGGGCGCTTCCAGGGTCAGGCCGGCCAGCTCCCAGTGGCCGGTGGTGGTATCCTTGCCCGCGCTGCGCTCCATGGCGCGGCCAAAGGCGCAGACGGCCCCGTCATCCGGCGCGATATGCGTGCCCTGGATGTGCCCCAGGCCGATACGGGCCATGTTCGGCAGCGGCGGGCGGCACTGATCCACCACATGGCCGATGGTTAAGGCCCCTGCGTCGCCATACTTTGCCGCGTCGGGCAGAAAGCCCACGCCCGCGCCGTCCAGAACGGTCAAAAACACTCGCTTCATGCTTGTCGCCTCCTGCCTTCTATTGTACACGTTTTTCCCCCGCTTGAAAAGGTTGATTTTCTTCTCGGGTTCATGTATGCTGGTGGAGAGGATGAAAGGAGTGGGGCCCATGAACCGACTGACGCTGGACGACATGTATCCTGCCATGCCCTGGGATGCCCTGGACGCTGTGGTGTTCGACGTAGGAAATGTGCTGGTGCGCTTTGTGCCCGAGGATATTCTCAGGCGGGTGCTGCCGGGGGAGGAGGCGATCTGGCCGGAGCTGCAGCGCAAGGTATTCCGATCCCCGTATTGGGCCATGCTGGACAGGGGCGTCATGACATATGAGGAAGCCGCGCAGGCCATGACGGGCCGGGAAGCGCATTTGGCCGAGCCCATCCGGCTGCTGCTGGAAAATTGGCGCGACCTGCCGGATGTGATTGACGAAGGCGTGGACGCGCTGCGCCGGTGCAAGGCCCATGGCAAAAGGACGTATGTCCTGTCCAATTATAATGACCGGGCCTTTGATTTCCTGCGCGGCAAGTATACCTTTTTTCAGTTGTTTGACGGCGAGGTGGTCTCCGGCCGGGAAAGGCTGGTAAAGCCCGATCCTGCCATCTACCGCCTGCTGACCGGGCGGTTTGCCCTTGCGCCCCAGCGAACGCTGTTCATCGACGACACCCCGGCGAATGTCGAGGCTGCGCTTGATCTGGGCTGGCAGGGAATATGCTATGTCCCGGGCAGGCTGAATGCCTTTTTTTCATCAGAAATGGGGAAAGAGAAAAAATAATTCAAAAACTTTGGAAAAAGGTATTGACATTTACCCGCAAGTGGTGTATCATACATTTCGTCGCCTGCGGGACATGACCTCGCTGGAAGACGGAAACAAGCCGGGGTGTAGCGCAGTCTGGTAGCGCACGTGCTTTGGGAGCATGGGGCCGGGGGTTCGAATCCCTTCACCCCGACCAGACCTCACTCCAGATGAAGCGTGGCTCCTTGGTCAAGCGGTTAAGACACCGCCCTTTCACGGCGGCTACAGGGGTTCGAATCCCCTAGGAGTCACCATTTTCCTTCTTCTAAGGGCCTTTAGCTCAGTTGGTCAGAGCGGCCGGCTCATAACCGGTTGGTCCCGGGTTCAAGTCCCTGAAGGCCCACTTAGTGGCCCGGTAGCTCAGTTGGTTAGAGCGCCAGCCTGTCACGTTGGAGGTCGAGGGTTCGAGCCCCTTCCGGGTCGCCACTTTCCTACTGGACTTGACGCAGGTTTTCCAAGCGACTACATGCTGGTGTAGCTCAATTGGCAGAGCAGCTGATTTGTAATCAGCAGGTTGCGGGTTCAAGTCCCTTCACCAGCTCCATCCCTTGGGTTAAGGGGAAACGAATTTCATATGGGTAGGTTCCCGAGTGGCCAAAGGGAGCAGACTGTAAATCTGCCGTCTCTGACTTCGGTGGTTCGAATCCACCCCTGCCCACCAACTTGCGGGAATGGCGGAATTGGCAGACGCGCTAGATTCAGGTTCTAGTGAGGGCTAACT
The DNA here is from genome assembly GCA_947565865.1 of uncultured Clostridia bacterium. Lineage (GTDB taxonomy): Bacteria > Bacillota > Clostridia > Christensenellales > Aristaeellaceae > UBA11524. The sequence goes on along the minus strand of CANOHT010000058.1, from coordinate 600 downwards.
TCATGCAGGTTCAAGTCCTGTTTCCCGCACCAAAAAATCTACCAGCTTTTGATACAAAGGCTGGTAGATTTTTTTACCCCCCCTGATGCCAGAAAAGACCTTGCCACAAAGGCTTTCCGGCGGAGTTTCGCCAAATCGTAGGTTGCCAAATCCATATTCTAGACACGCAAACGGGCGCGGGAAGCTGAAAAGCCATCCTGCGCCCGTTCTTTTTTACCCCCTTAGGCTGTTTAAGGGAGTTTCGCCAGATTATATAAGCGTTTCGCGAAATTTTATTCCATGATTAGTCAGCGCATTCGGCCATAGCGGAAATACACATTGAAAAGGTCGAACATGGATTCGGCCTTGGTTATGATCCCGGCAATGTTAATCATGTGTGCTGCCTCCTTGAATGTCATGTTTGATCTGGTCGCGGCTTACCCTTTTGAACATAATCTTCAAGTTTGGAGAAGGAGACAAACCAATTGGCATACTTCTGGCAGTTGAGATGATTAACATCTAACCGCTTGAAACAACTTGCTTCATAGGGTATAATCGCATTGATAGAAATATTGTAGCTTTATCTCAGAGAGAGACGGTAGCGTCTGTAGGCGAATTGAG
>CANOHT010000057.1 GCA_947565865.1 uncultured Clostridia bacterium | reverse complement strand
AGAGTGATAGCCTCCGCTTTGATTAGCGAAGCCTTGAAAACAATGAGCGGTTTTGCGGATTTCGCCACGGTTTCGGGTGAGTTTGATAATAGGACGAACCCTGAAAGCGTGTATCGACGCTGCGGATTTGAAGGGGAGGACGTGTGGCATATCCTAAGTCCAAAAGCATAAGGCGCAATGGCGGAGCGGCAGATTGATGCGGTATACCATGAGTCCATACGGGCTATTGCGCGAGGAGCGTGGTTTGCGCTCCCAGCCGAGGGCTTTTATGACCGGCCGAAAAAGCCGTTTGGTATCGGATGAAACGAATCCCTTGCTTCGGCTCATCAGGGCAAAAACAAGGGAAAAGACATAAGGTATGAACATTAAAACGGCGATATGCCTTGAAAAGACAGGTTTTATAGAGGATTAAACGGATCAACCGGAATTTGATTTACTCCTTCCAGCGTTCAATTTCATCAGCTGGGTAGGCGTTTGTCCAGTGATAGGGCTGCAATTCCTTCAATGCTACAAATTTGATTTTATCCTCCTTAGGTGTGACGGCCACTTGCACATCCTCGCCCCAGTATCGCAGTCTCTCCTGACATATGCCGCACGGTGATAGCACTCTGTATGGGGCGTTTTCATCATCACGAATAAGGCACATGCAGTGCGTTACCTTTTCATTGTACTTGTGAGCCTCAAGCATAGCGCCCAGCTCAATGCACACGACGGCGGATGCATTGGCGGTTTCAATGGAGACGCTTGTATAATCGTTCCCCTTGGATGTGTGAACAACGCCGGCTCCGCCCCAGCCAACGGGGTATCTTTTTTCGATCAGCTCCACCGCTTTGCGATACATCTCATTTTCTATGTCATAATGCCTCATAAAGACCTCCGCAACGCTTGATCCGCCTCAACGGGCCAGCATGACAATGGCCGTGAAATACGCCAGCGAAGTCTCGTCCAGGCGCCTTGCCACAGCCATTTCAGGATGATACTGCAATCCCAGCGCAAAGGTTTTGTCCGGCCTTTCGACGGCTTCGATGATTTCCGTTTTCCCTCCCGTCGCTGATAGACCGGTGATGACCAAGGGCGTGCCTTCAACGCTTTTTACAGCCTGGTGATGCCAGGAGGGAACATGGGAAACCGTATCCGTCCCGGTCAGGCGATATAGGATGGAGTCCCTGTCTGTCACCGCGACGTTATGAAACGCGAAGTCATGATACGCGCCGGACGCATCCGGCTTGCGTCGGTGTTCAAAACCGTAATCCTCGCCCAGGCCTTCCATATAGACCGCCAGGTCCTGGATCATCTCGGCGCCGGAAACAATCGACATCATCTGCATACCGCGGCAGATTGCAAGGATGGGTATATCGTGATCCAGACAGTAGGTCATGAGCAGATAATCTGATACGTCCCGCTGCGCGCTGAAGCCCTCGGCAATCAGCACCGGCTGAGGATCGTCATACAGGGAGGGACTGATGTCCGCGCCTCCCGGGAAAACGATGGCTTTCATCCCTTCCATGACCTCAGCGGCGTTTGATCCCCGCCAGCCGTCCCGGCGCATCTGCTTTGCCGCTTCCAAAGTCAGCGCGCCGTCCTGATCTTTCACGCCCGCAAGCATACCGCCGCCGTCATCTTCAAAACCGGCCAATCGAACCTGTTCCAGAATGACAGGGGTACCGCCCGCGGCCTCAATGGCTTGACATACCGCGAAATATGTATCGCTCAGGCTGTCGCTCCATGCGACGCCAACGCAAGGCTTTTCCTCCAAGGCAGCCGCGCCCGCATTCAGGAAAAGCCCCATGATGATGGATAGCGCCCCAACCAGCCATACTCTTTTTTCCGCCATGCTTCTATCTCCTGTATCTTTGCGTAACAAACGGTAATTGGCCGATTATCCTTGATGAAACGGCAGCGCGAAGCCCATCACCCGGCCAGAAACGCCCGCAGCTCCCGCGCCGCCTCCTCCGCCGTCAGGCAGGCGATGGCCTCAAGGCTCATGCGCTTTTCCAGGCGGCGCATCCATTCACAGCCCAGAAAATAGCCCAGGTTGCTATACCCCATCACCTGATGCCAATCTCCGAAAAAGTCTGACGTTCCCTCGCCGGACATCCAGCGCCGGCGATATTCCGCCTTGATTTCCGCCAGATGCCCCTGCCCAAAGGCCAGCCATCCTCCCTGATCCAGGTGGTAATAGTTTTCTTTGTATAGCAGCTGGGAGGTTCGGGTGGCAAAGCCCTCCGTATACAGCTGCCACACCGCTCGCTCCGGCTTTGTCAGGTTTCCTCGGAGGGCGAAATGGATCAGGTGCGCCAGCTCATGGCAGACAAGATCAGCCATGGCGTCAGGCTCGTGCCAGCCCAGCTCAGCGATCTTCTCCGCACCCAGCAGAATAACGGGCGCGCCGTCAAGCTCGCAGGCCCAGCCCGCGCCGTTGCACAGGCCCAAATAAAAGATGATCCGGGGCGCGAAGTCGATAGCCGCCAGCGCCGTCATCTTGTCCGGCAGCCATGCGGCTATACCGCTCAGTGCTTGATGCGCCGCCGCCACCCGCGCAAAGCCCTCGCCCAGGGCGTACCGCAGCACCGGCAAAACATCGCGCTCCATGTCGTAGGCGGAAGCGTCCTTCTCGCACATGGGGCCCAGCGAAGGGGAAAGCGTCTGGGCATAGCGCCGCCAGGCGGGGAGGTCGAAGCCGGGATAAGCGGCGCGATAGGCCGCGATTCGCGAAAAGGTATCCATTATTTGGAGGGGCACAGCGTCTCCTTTCCGGCCAGTGCGAAGGCCGCGCAGCCCATAGCCGCAGCGTCAAGTCCCGCCGTCAGAATGATTGTCCAGTTCACGCCGTTCATGCCCAGGCGCGGGATCAGCGTCAGGGACAACAGCAGCGACAGCGCTGCCGCCGCCAGATGAACGCAGGTCATGGTCTTCAGGCGGCCCATGATCGTCAGCGGAACCTCAAAAAAGTACATGAGGGCTGAGCACAGGCTCGTCAGCAGCACCGGCAGAAGCAGCCAGGCATAGGGCAGGATGCTCTGGCCGAAAATCAGCTGAAGCCCCCACTGGCCCAGCGCCGCCGCCCCCGCCATCACCAATAGAAACAGCGCCAGCACCAGCGCCAGGGCCTTGGCCGTCATCCGGCGGAATTCTCCGCGCCGTCCCTGCGACCAGCACCGCGAAAGCGGCGCCACCAGCGGGCTGTATACGAAGCTGCATCCCGCCTGAACGATCACCGCCGGCGTGGCTACTGCGCCATAGATGCCCATGACCTCCTGTCCGAAGTTAAATTCCAGGACGTACCTGGGCAGGGAGACCAGCAGGGTCATCATGGCGGCGTTGAGCATCATGGGCCAGGCCGCCCGCAGCAGCGGCAGGCATTCCTCCGGGCGAAGGCGCAGCCGGAACCCCGTCATCCGCCGAACGATGGGCATGTCGTAAAGCAATACCACCGGCAGGGTTGTGACGGCCATCAGCAGCAGCGCCAGGGGCAGACTGTGCCACAGCCGCATGGCGACGACCAGCGACCCCAGGGACGTTATCGAGCGCAGGAGGAAGGAGACCAGGATATAATCCATGCGCATCGCCTTCTGCTGCTCCGCCGCCAGGGCGTCCACCCAAGCCTCCGTGAGCTTGAAGAGCATGTACAGCACGATGCACCACTTCTGCGGCGCGTCGTATTGTACGTTTGCCAGGGCGAAAAGCACGCATAGGCCCAGCCCCAGCAGGCTGGTCATCACCCGGGTGGAGAGATACCTGGACGCGGAGAAGCGCCCCGTCACATCCGATGCCTGATACACCCGCAGGGAAAAGGTAGCCACCACAAAGAACACATTGGTGACGGAGATGGACAGGGTCAGCATCCCGCCGTCCGCATAGGAGCCCAGCCGCACCACCAGCACATTAATCAGCCACTGGCAGACCAGGTAGGTCAGCGAGCCAATGGAATTGTACAGCGCGTTGCGCTTCAGGGAAAGCGCGCTCTCCTCCACGGTTATCATCCCCCCATTCCGCTTTTGCCTATTGTAACATATCTGTAAAAAAGGCGCAACGTGTTGCGGCTGCGTCAAAAATATGGTAAAATAAATTGCATTATGTCAGTTGATCGAGGTATCTTATGAAGCTGCTGGTCATTGTTCCCGCTTACAATGAGGAGGCGTCCATCCTTGGCGTAGTGGCTGATCTTCGCACGCACTGCCCGGAGGCGGATGTGCTGGTTGTCAACGACTGTTCCGGGGATCATACCCGCCAGCTTCTGCGGGAGCACGCCGTTCCTTATTTGGATTTACCCCTGAATCTGGGCATCGGCGGCGGCGTGCAGGCAGGCTATCGCTATGCCGCCGAGCATTGCTACGACATCGCCGTTCAGTTTGACGGCGACGGTCAGCACCGGGCGGATTGTATTCATCGCCTGATACAGCCCATTGCGGAGGGCGAGGCTGATATGGTCATCGGCAGCCGCTTCATTGCCGCGGAAGGGGAGGAGAAGGGCTTCCAGTCCTCCGCGCTGCGCAGGACGGGCATCAGCATTCTGTCCGCGCTGATCCGGCTCTGCACCGGACGGACAGTCAAGGACGCCACCAGCGGCTTCCGGGCCTGCGGCAAAGAGCTGATTGACTTGTTCGCACAAGCCTATGCGCAGGATTATCCCGAGCCCGAGGCCATCGTCACCGCGCTGGTCTGCGGCTATCGGGTCAAGGAAATCCCCGTGCGGATGAACCAGCGCCAGGGCGGCGTCAGCTCCATCCGCGCGCTGAAGTCGGTGTTTTACATGGCGAAGGTGTCCATGGCCGTGCTGCTGGCCGGACTCCGCCTGAACAGGAAAGGAGGGCGTAGGGCATGACCGGACGCTTGCGGATACTGCTGGTGCTCCTGGTGGCCGTGGGCTCTTGGGCCGGGGTGCGAATGATACACCGGCGCAAGCTGAACCTTTCCTATTCGCTGCTCTGGATTGTCCTGGCGCTGGTGCTGATGGTTTTCGTCCTCTTCCCGGACACGGTGGCCTGGCTGGCCGCGGCCGTGGGCATCGACCTGCCGCTGAACGCGCTGTTCACGGGCTTTTGCTTTTTTGCCCTGGCTATGATGTTCTACTTGACCTGCATCGTTTCGCGGCTGAACGAGCAGAACCGTACCCTGACCCAAGCCCTGGCCCTGATGGATAAACGGCTTCGGGAGCTGGAGGCGGATGAAGCCGACAAATGATAGGGCAGCGTAGGTGCAAAACGAAGCCTGCCGACTGGGACGCATGCTGCTCCCTGCCGACAGGCTATTTTTGATATGCTTTTTCAGTCCATGGGATACCGCGTCCGATCCTCGGCGGTGATGGGGCGCAGCACACGGCAGGGTACGCCCACCGCTACCACGTTCGCCGGAAGATCGCGGGTCACCACGCTGCCGGCGCCAACGACCGTGTTGTCCCCAATGGTCACGCCCGCCAGAACCGTCACGCCCGCGCCGAACCACACGTTGCTGCCGACGGTGATGGGCTTGGCGATCTCCATGCCGACGCGGCGCTGCCCAGGATCAATGGCGTGCTCCGCCGTGGTAAAGCAGCAGTTGGGCCCGACAAACACATCATCCCCGAAGGTAACGCAGGCGCCGTCGGTCACCACCAGGTTGTGGTTGGCGTAGAAGTTGCTGCCCACTGAAAGATGATACCCATAATCGCACCAGAAGGGCTGGCAGATCATCACATTTTCACCCATGCTGCCCAGCAGGCTTTTGAGAAGGCGCGCCTGCCCCTCCCGGTCGTTGGGATGCAGCTGATTGTAGCGGTAGCACTGATCCTTTGCCCGGGCGATGACATCAGACAGGGTATCCTGATAGCATGCCTTAAACAGGCGGTTCGTGGGGTTATCCACCCGTGGCGGCACTACCTCCGAAACCGGCGGAATACTCGTTCGCTCCGGCTCAGCCCAGGGCTGACTGCAGGCGAAACACAGACGGTTCTCCTTGCGGGTCATGGCGCCGCAGTGGGGGCAGCGCACCTTTTCGTAGTTGCGTTCCATCGCGTTGCGGGGCTGACGGCAGCTTTGGCAGACCGTCGCGCCGGACGGATTCTTCGTCCCGCAGATGCATTGCCACTGATGCTCCGATGCGGTCTTCGTCCTGGTATCCGGCATGTTTTCGGCCAGGTGGATCAGCCGCGCCCCATTCTCAGTCTGCACGGGTACCACCATGTTCGGCCTGGCGACCACCACCAGCAGACCGATCCAGCTCAGCCAGAAGCCCCAGGCAAAGCCGGTTTGATAGCCCTTGCTCTCAGCGATATGCTGGGCCGCAAACCCGAAAATCAACCCCTGCACAATCAGCCCCACCAGCCACATCCACAACATGGCAAGCCTCCTTATGGTCTCTCCATTTTTCCTGTGTATGAGCAGAGCCTGCCATAACAACCAAATGGCAGGCTCTGCTGGTCATGGTGCGGCAGCGGCAAGCGTTTTTCCGCACAGAGTCTTATTCGTCGTCGTCATCATCAATCTTCGCAGCGGCAATGATCTTCTGGGCCGTGGAGGCGGGAACCTCTTCATACCGCTCAAAGCGCATGGAGAAGCTGCCTCGGGCCTGGGTCATGGAGCGCAGGTCGGTGGCGTATTTGAACATTTCCGCCATGGGAGCCTCGGCTTCCACCATCTGCTCGCCGTCGTGAGTCTGATTCATACCGATGATGCGGCCGCGGCGCTTGTTCATGTCGCCCATGATATCGCCCATGTACTCATCCGGCACAATGACCTCAACGTGCATGATGGGCTCCAGCAGCACGGGGGAGGCGTCCATGCAGCCCTTCTTGTAGGCGATGCGGGCAGCGGTCTTGAAGGCCATTTCCGAGGAATCCACCGGGTGATAGGAGCCGTCGTACAGCTTGGCGCGCAGGCCCACCATGGGGTAGCCTGCCAGTACGCCGCGCTTGATGTTGTCCCGCAGGCCCTTCTCCACCGAGGGGATGAAATTGCGCGGTACCACGCCGCCCACCACAGCGTCCACGAACTCGAAATCAGTGGCGTCATCGCCGATGGGGCTGAACTCGATCCACACATCACCGAACTGACCGTGGCCGCCGGACTGCTTCTTATGACGGCCCTGCACCTTGACGGTCTTGCGGATGGTCTCGCGGTACGGAATCTTGGGGTCCTGCAGCACGGCGTTGGCGCCGAACTTGGCGGCCAGCTTGTTGCGGATGACGTCCAGGTGCATCTCGCCCAGGCCGGAGAGCAGGGTTTCCGTGGTTTCCACGTTCTTCTCAATGGTGATGGACGGGTCTTCCTCCATCAGGCGCTGAAGGCCGGAGAACACCTTGTCCTCTTCGCCCTGCTTGGCGGCGTACACGGCCTTGCTGATGCAGGGCTTGGGGAAGTCGATGGCCGGATACTGAATGGGATTGTTGGGATCGCACAGCGTATCGCCCGTGCTGGCAAATTGCAGCTTGGCCAGGGCGCCCACGTCGCCGGCGTGGACGGCTTCCTTCACGATCTGCTTTTTGCCACGCAGAATGTAGATGCCCGCGGGCTTTTCTGTTTTGTCCTTGTTGGGATTGTACAGGGTTGTCTGGCTGGTCAGCTTGCCGGAGAAGACGCGGAAGCAGCTCAGCTTGCCTACAAAGGGATCGGCGATGGTCTTGTAGATGAAGGCGGAGAAGGGCTGATCGTCCTGGCAGATGCGCTGGATATCCTCGCCGGTCTTGGGGTTCACGCCGTCCTGATAAAGGCCTGCGTGGGCGGGGGACGGGAAGTACTTCGCCATCAGATCCAGCATACGCGCAATACCGACGCCTGTCAGCGCGGATACAGCAACCACCGGCACAATGGAGCCGTCCTTCATGCCCTTGCGGAAGCCGCTCTTGATTTCCTCAAAGGTCAGCTCGCCAGTGTCGAAATACTTCTCCATCAGCTCCTCATCGGCGGCGGCGGCCTGCTCGATGAGATAGGTGTAGCATTCCAGCACACGAGCCTTCATTTCCTCGGGCATCGGTACTTCCACCGACTTTTTATAAGCGCCCTCGTAGGCCTTGCGATCCAGCACGTTCACCACGCCGCGGAAGTTCGCGCCGTCGCCCAAGGGCAGCAAAATGGGACAAACGCTGGAGCCATATTTTTCCCGCAGCTGGTCGGCGATCTTGTCAAAGGAGGCATGGTCGCGATCCATCTGGTTGACGATAAACATCCGGCCCAAATCGTGCTTTCCGGCCAGATCCCAGGCTTTTTCCGCGCCGACGCTCATACCGTTGACCGCGTCAATCACGATAACGGCGGTCTCAGCCACCCGCAGGGAACCCATCATCTCGCCCGCAAAATCAAAATAACCGGGCACATCAATGACGTTGATAATTTTACCGTTCCAGTCCACGGGGGCGGTGGACGCGCTGATGGAGCACTTGCGGCGAATTTCTTCCGGGTCAAAGTCCGTGACGGTGTTGCCGTCCTCAACCCGGCCCTGACGGTCGATCAGTCCGGCAGCGTAAAGCATCGCCTCAGTCAGGGTCGTCTTGCCTACGCTGCCATGTCCCATGAGGGCCATGTTCCTGATATTGGTCGTAATGTACTCAGCCATGTTGCGTCTCCTCCTGTTTTTGTACTTGGCATTGAATGAAATCACCTGCCCGTTGCTTCACAAGATATGGGGGAATGCAGGCGGGTCTCATACTATGTTGGAAATATCATATCATGAATTTCGCCAAAAGAAAAGCATTCTTTTTTGTCAAACTGCATCTTTGTCACTTTTACATAAACTTAACCTTCTGATTTTGGAAGCGGCTGCGGAGGATGGCTTGCTTCTGTTCATGGGCCGCCCCCTGCGGTGCTGTGGGCGCATCTTATCCCTATTCCATCCGTAGGCGCAGGCGTTCAGGAAGGAATTGCGCCCTCCTTTACACCCTTGAGAGAATAGTACCCGGCTGCGCTGAGAAAAAGTACCTTTCCGGCATAACCGTACCGGCAGCATGAAAGCCCGGGCTTCCTTCAAGCAGGGTCCAGGCAGCGGCAGTGTGCTCATGAGCTCCGGCGGCGAAACCCCAGGCGCGGTGCTTTGGGTAGTTGCGTACAGTCAGTCGGGCGGGATGGAAGTGCTGACGGCAAGTATAAAGAAAGTAGCTTGTTGCAGGAGAAACTTCTCAGCAAGCTACTTTTTTACAATTATTACATGAACAACTTATTGACTTCTAGAACAAAATGTTGTACGATATTTATACAGAGAAAGGGGATGGTTCCATTGCCCCACATATATGAGATGATGAAAGTAAATACCGACGACCGAAAGTCAGGAGGAACAAGCTCATGACGAAGCGAATTGGCATTTTGGTAATCGTAGCGATCCTGACACTAACGATTGGCATGACTTGCGCTATGGCAGAGAAAACTTTTACGGGAAGTGAACAG
>CANOHT010000056.1 GCA_947565865.1 uncultured Clostridia bacterium | reverse complement strand
GACCACCGAGATCTACACTCTTTCCCTACACGACGCTCTTCCGATCTGGTCGTTATCATCCGTCCACACATGGATATCATCGCCCATGGAAACGGTCATATTGCGGGAGCGTGCGCTGTGAACCTCCTCTGCGTAAATCGCCCGCCCATAGCTTCCCGTTTTTGTATGCAGAACAAAGGTTTGACGCCCCAGCAGGCCAAGAGCAAAACACAGGACATAGAAGCCAATGACAAAATAGCAGACGGCCTTCATTGCTCCGGCAGCAGATTTTGCAAGCTTTTCGTTGGCGAATTTCTGCGTGAATTTCATCGTGCGTCACCTCGGACGAATGATAACACGAAATTTCAAGTTTGTCAATAATAATTTAATGTTTATCATTAAATTATGCCAACAGCATAAGCCCTTGGGCCGCCGCGACGGCCAGACACGCGCCGATGGCCACTGTCAGCAGGCTGCGGCCCCGCCAGGCCATCACCACTGCCGCCGCCAGGCCGGCCAGCGCCGTCCACAGGCTCCCCGTGGCGTAGAGCACGTCCGGGAAGGTCATGGCGCCCAGCACCGAGTAGGGCACATAGTGCAGAAAGGAACGGATGAAGACGCTGCGGATCTCCCGTCGATAGACCGTCATCGGGAGCATCCGGATCAGATAGGTAACGCCTGCCATCACCAGCAGATAGGGAAAATAGGCCGACCAGCTCATGCCTCGCCCTCCTTTACCGGGAACAGCGCCGCCCCCAGGGCCGAGGCCGTCACCGCGCAGATGATGATGACGAAGCCGCTGGACACCTGACTGAGCACGGGGAGATAGCGGAAGCACAGGCTCAGCGCCACGGCCATGAGCACTACCGCCCGCACGGGTTTTTCCCGACGGGCCGGCGGCAGGATGATGGCCAGGAACATGCCGTAGATGGCGATGCCCAGCGCCCCCCGCACGAAGGCCGGGAGCAGCTGGCCCGCCACGGCGCCCAGCAGCGTCCCCAGCGCCCACCCGGCATAGGGCGCGATCATCAGCCCGTAGAGATAGACGCGGTTCACCTTCCCCGGCTGGGCGGAGGCCACGGCGAAAATTTCATCGGTGTTCATGAAGGAGAACAGCATCCGGCGGGGCGTGGTCATGTCCCTGTCCAGCTTCTGGCTGATGGACAGGCTCATCAGCGCGTATCGAAGGTTGATGACCAGCTGCGTCAGCGCCGCCTCCATCAGGGACGCCTGAGCCGTCATCAGCGGCAGCCCGGCGAACTGCCCGGCGCTGGTCACGTTGGTCATGGAAATCAGCAGGGCCTGGAGGGGCGACAGGCCGTCGCCCACGGCCTTGATGCCGAAGGTGAACGCCACCGACAGGTATCCCAGCCCGATGGGCAGGCCGTGCCTGAGCCCCTTGGCAAACAGCTTGTTCAATCAGGATTTCGCCTCGCTTGTTTCTCAATCACTTCTGTATACAAAGGCAGTGCTTATTATACCGCGGGAAATTCCCTCCGTCAACGCGCAGGGCAAAGGAAAACGGGAAAGGTACAAGGCCTTTCCCTCTGTGTATGATGCTGATACCCCTGCTATGCCTCGACTTCCGCCAGGGACGGCATGGCCGGGATGGCCCCGTGGCGGCTGGCGGTGATGCTTGCCGCCCTGTTGCTGAAGGCGGCGATGTCCCGGAGCAGCGGCAGGGTCAGCGCGTCCAGGCTCGGCAGGCGCATCAGGCGGGACAGCGCCGCGCCAAAGAAGGTATCTCCCGCGCCGTTGGTGTCCGCCACCGTGCAGGAGACCCCCGGCGCCAGGCCATGCCCGTCGCGAAGGGCGTAGTAGGCGCCCCTCGGGCCCAGGGTGATGAACACCACGCGGATGCCCTGAGCCATCAGCAGGGACGCGCCCTTGTCCAGATCGTCCGTCCCGGTGAGCAGGGGAAGCTCCTCCTCCGAGACCTTCAGCACATCCACCAGAGACAGCGGCTCCTTCATCATTCGGACGGCAGTGGCTTCATCGGGCCAGAGCGCGGCGCGGTAGTTGGGATCATAGCTGATGATCGCGCCATGCTCGCGGGCTGTGCGGACGGCGAAGAACGTGGCGTCCCGTGAAGGCTCCGCCGTCAGGCTGATGCTGCCGAAGTGCAGACAGCGGGTGGATAACAGCAGCGCCGTCGGCAGCTGCTCCCGGCTCAGGCGCGTATCCGCCCCAGGGTCGCGGTAAAACGTAAAGCTGCGCTCGCCGGTATGGTCCACCATCACCACGGCCAGCGTGGTAGGCTCCAGCGGATCAGCTGCCAGTCCGCTGATGTCCACCCGCTGCTCCGTCAGCACACGCCGCAGATAAGCGCCAAAGGCGTCCTGTCCAACCCGGCCGATGAACGCCGTGGAGGCTCCCAGCCGTGCGGCTGCAACGGCCAGATTGGCGGGCGCGCCGCCGGGATTAGCCGCAAAGCGCGGTATCCCCGCTTCATCCAGGCCCTGCTGTGTTAAGTCAATGAGCACCTCGCCAATGGCGGTGATATCCATCGTAGCTCCTCCTGCCGTCCAGCGGCCGAATCATTGGAATAGGGTGAAGCCGCGCCTCCCGTTCAGGAAGCGCGGCCCAGATGATCTCCATTAGGTCATGCTGTCTGCCAGACCTGCCGTCGGCAGACGGTCATATGGAAAGCGGGTGAATCCTTTTGGCGCGATGCCGCGGAGATAAGCCCATGCGCGCCCGGCTTTGCCCGATGCCATTCAAACCGCGCCTTTCAAGACCGCACGGCAGGGGAGAGCGGCTTTGCCGTTCGCCACATGGGGCGGGCCGCGGCCTACCGCAAGGGTTAAGCCGTTTCAGCGCGCCTTGGAAGCGCCGGTTTCCTGCTTTATCGGTTAGGGTTGGCCGCTACATTGTCGGAGAACAGCTTGGTCTGGGTCGCGGAGCCAGCCTTGCCGTCCACGTTGAGGCCGTTGTACTGCTGGAACAGCTTGACGGCTTCCACCGTGTTGGTGTCGTAGACGCCCGTGACCTGATCGCGGGTCAGATACCCCAGCTGCTGGAGGACGTCCTGCAGTTCCACCACCTCGTTGCCCTTATCGCCTTTTTCCAGGGTTTCATAATCGGTGCTCGCAGCGGTAGCGGGGATGGCAGAGGAGGAATAGAGCTTCTGCAGGGTCTTGTTGCCCGCGATGCCGTCCACCGGCTCCAGCTTGTTGCGGCTCTGGAAGGCCCGAACCGCGTCGGAGGTGGTGGCGCCGTATATGCCGTCCACCTTGCCGTCATAATAGCCCAATTCGTAAAGGGTGTATTGCAGGTTGGTTACGGCGGTGCCCTCGTCGCCGGGGCGCAGGGTGGCATAGTCCACCTTGCCGCTGCCGCTGCCATAGAGGGAGCGCTGGGTCGCGGGCCCGGCCACGCCGTCCTCGCGCAGATTGTTCTGCCGCTGGAAGGCCAGGACGGCCTGCATCGTGCCCGAGCCATAAGACCCGTCCACGGAGCCGGAATAGTAGCCCTTGTCCTTCAGCGTCCGCTGAAGTTTCTTGACGGCCTCGCTCTTGTCGCCCTCCCGCAGGGTGACGTAGCCGGTGGAGGATACTGTACCGCTGCCTGCGGCATCGCCGGCGGAGGAACCGCTCTTGGCGGCGTCGGAATAAATGCGGTTCAGGGTGGATGTGCCGGCCACGCCGTCCGCGTTGAGGCCGTTCTGCTGCTGGAAGGCGATCACCGCGGTCTTGGTGGCCGCGCCGTAGGAGCCGTCTGCCGAGCCGTCCAGATAGCCCAGGCTCTTCAGCCGCTTTTGCAGCGCCTTGACCGCGCCGCCCTTGGCGCCCTCGCGCAGGCTGTCCCCGATGGAGGACGAGGGAGAGGAGGCTGTCTTGGCCCGACTGGAATAGATGGATTCCAGGGTGCCGGGACCGGCGATGCCATCCGCCCACAGTCCGGCGGCATTTTGATAAGCCTTCACGGCGTACTGGGTAGCGCCCTCGTATTCGCCGTCCGCAGAGCCGGCCATCCAACCCAGCTCGATCAGGCGGTTTTGCAGGGTGCGAACGTTCTTGCCGCTGCTGCCCAGCTCCAGATACACATCGGTTTTGGGTGTGCTGGTGGGCTTGGCCGTATTGGTGGGCCGGGAGGTGGGCCGATTGGTGGCGGAATCCTTGGGTTTGGAGACAGCGTTGTTGCTGTACAGCTTGTTGAGCGTGTTGGCGCCGGCCTTGCCGTCCACCGTCAGACCGTTCTGCTGCTGGAAGTCCCGAACGGCGGCTTCCGTCGCGTCGCCAAAATCGCCGTCGGCCGAGCCGGAAAGATAGCCCAGCTCCTTCAAGCGCTGCTGCAGCTGCTTGACCTCAGCGCTGCCGAACATGCCGTTTTTCAGGCTCTGCGGCTTGGGCGTGGCCGTGTTGGGCTTGGGCGTTGCCGTGGGCTGCGCTGTTACCACGGCAATGGTGGAGCCGGGCTGGTTGGTGGACACGCCCGGTACGCCAATGGCGCCCGTCGCGCTGGGGTTGGGCTGGTTGGTGTTGTTCCAGCTGTTCCAGTCGGGGGTGGGCTGCTCGGAGGCGAAGGGATCAGGGGTATTGGCGGGAGGCGGCGTGTTCGTGGCGGGATTCACGGGCGCAACGGTGTTAAAGGGCAAATTGTTGTTGCCCACCGTCAGCCCCTGGGTATTGTCGGATAATTCGTCGGGCGGAATATAGCAGCCGGAGAGCGTGAGCCCCAGAGCGATCACACCAGCCAGCGTAAGCCACTTGACGGTTCTGCGTTGCTTCATCGTTGATTCAACCTTCCTTCCCTTTGGGAAAAAACGGACGGCGCCGCGCCTGTGTCCGTATACCTATTGTACATGCTTCCTGGCATTGTGGCAAGCGCTAAATTTATACTTCGCTGACAACGGATGACGAATGGGCGAAAGTTTTTCCGCTTGCATTCATGTAACGAAAGAGCATGGCATATTCTTCCCGTTGGCAAGGCAGGAAAAGCGCCGATTGAGGGAGAATGCTACAATCGAATCGTCCGCATGAAGGCGGACAGAAGCCGAGGTGAATCATTCATGTCTGATTGTACGCACGATTGCTCCTCCTGCCAGAGCGACTGCGCTTCCCGCAAGCCCGCAAGTCTCCAGGCGCCGCAGAACGCCGCCAGCCAGGTGAAGAAGGTTATTGGTGTGGTCAGCGGCAAGGGCGGCGTCGGCAAAAGCCTGGCCACCAGCCTGCTGGCGACGCTGACCCGGCGCCGGGGCGCTTCCACAGCCATCCTGGACGCGGATGTCACGGGGCCTTCCATCCCGCGGATGTTCGGCGTGAAGGAAAAGGCCATGGGCTGTGATGAGGGCATTCTGCCGGTGGAGACCAAGACGGGCATCCGCCTGATGAGCATCAATCTGCTCCTGGAGAATGACACCGACCCGGTTATCTGGCGGGGCAGTCTCATTGCCGGCACCGTTAAGCAGTTCTGGACGGATGTGCTTTGGGGCGACGTGGACTACATGTACGTTGACATGCCTCCCGGAACGGGCGATGTCCCGCTGACGGTCTTCCAGTCCCTGCCGGTAAGCGGCATCATCATCGTGGCCTCGCCCCAGGAGCTGGTGGGGATGATTGTGGAAAAGGCTGTCAACATGGCGAAAATGATGGATATTCCGGTGCTGGGCATGGTGGAGAACATGGCCTACATGACCTGCCCTGACTGCGGCAAGCGGCTTTACCCCTTCGGGGAGGGCAAGACCCGGGAAGCGGCTGAAAGCCACGGCATCCCGCTGCTGGCCCGGCTGCCCATTGATCCTCATATCAGCCATATGAGCGACACCGGCACCATCGAGCTCTTCAATGAGGACTGGATGGACGCCGCTGTGGACGCGGTGGAAAAATGCCCGGTTCGGGTGGTGGAATAAGGGACTGCGACGGCGGCAAGGCACCGCTGCATGATATGTCCTTGCCGGATGCTGTGTGCGATGACAGCCGTTGCTATGAAGAAGAACATCGGCCCCTTGCACGTCTTTCTCGCTTTCGCACGGCTTGGCCGCACGGCGATCCGTTCCCAAAGGCGTGAAGCCATGAACAGGCTGCCGGCTGTCCGCGTCCATATGGCGGTATGAGCCGGCAGCTGTTTTCGTTGCGCTCAAGACGCTGTGCCGCGGGGAGACCGGGGGCGGCTGACGCACTCGCCTTGGAGACGGCGGAACTCCTGCGTTCTGCGGCCCTGCAAGGACGGAAGCCCTATTGCCTCAATCGGTCAAGGGCTCCTTGCGAACTATTCGCCAATTGCTGTGTAAAGCCCGCCGTCTTTCGCCGTGATAGCCGCTTCTATGGCGCGAAGCATCCATTGCCCAAAGCCCCGCGGACTTTTCAAAGAGGCGCTTTTCGGCCCCTTACCCTTCTTTGCTCTCAATCACCAAAGCGGCGTTCCGCACCACCTGCCGCATCACACGGTCAAGCACGACGGTGTCCTCGGCGCTGATGCCGGCCATCAACTGCTCAACAGCCCGGCGCTGGGCGTCCCTGGCCTCGACCACAACGGCCTGCGCCGCGTCCGTCAGGGTAAGATGCACACGGCGGCGGTTCTTTTCATCCCGGGCCTGCTGAATGAGGCCCCTCTCGGTCAAATGATCCACGGCCTTGGAAACATGAGATTTGGTCAGCATCCGCAGCTGGACGATTTCGGCGGCGGTGTCAAGGCCCGGATTGTTGGACAGGAACAGGAGCACATCCAGCTCCATGCGGGTCAGGGTGAACCGCGCCATCAGCGGCGCCATCTCGTGGTCGTACAGGCGCTTGATGGCCAAGCGTCCAGTCAGCAGGGGATTCATCATCGCGATACACCTTCTTTGCATTTGCTCGGTCGGGTCTTAGGAAAAAGCACTCGGAACAGAAAGCTGCCCACCGCCAGGCCCAGGGCAATCATCAGGATGCTGATCATGGCGAGCGCCCCGGCCTGAAGCCCCGCGGCATTCTGCCCCTGACCGATCAGCTCCATGCACCGATACAGGCCAAGGCCCGGCACCAGGGAAACGATGGACAAGGAGACGAAAATGGTGGCGATCATGCGCATCTTCCGTGCGCAGAACTGGGCGAGGACAGAGGCGGTCATGGCGGCAACGAAGATAGCCGAAGGCTCTCCGGCGCCCAGACGCAGAAGCAGCCAGTAGAGCACATAGCCCACCGCGTCAATGGCGGCGGCGGGGAGCCAGGCGCGCTTGGGCGCGTTGAGCAGCAGCGCAAAGCCCCAGGTGCCCACAAAGCTGGACAGCGCGGCACGCGCAAGCCCCGTCAGCAGGGGTTCATTCATGCAAAGCCACCTCCCGTCAGCGCCCGCAGCAGGGACGCCGCCATCAGCGCGCCGCCCGCTACCATGGCCGCCGTCAGCAGAGCGCTGATGCCATGACTCAGACCGGAAACGATGTCACCGCGCATGGTGTCCTGCACGGCGTTGGTCATGGCCAAGCCGGGCAGCATGGGCATCAGCGCGCCTGCTACGGTGGCGTCCACCATCAGGGGCCATATGGTATGATTGACAACCATAGGCAGCAGCGCCGCCAGCAGGCTTCCGCCCAGAACGGACACCAGGCCATGCAGCCTGCGCCGCTGGAAAGCGCCGTTCATCAGCTGGCTGATGCCTGCTGCCAGGATGGCTACCAGCGCCTCCGCGAAGCCGCCGCCGAACATCAGCGCCCAGCCGCCGGAGGAAACCGCCGCCGCCAGCACCAGCTGAAGGGGGGAAAGCCGCGCGCGATGGTGCTCGATGGTCTTCAGCGCGTCCAGCGCGCCCTGGCAGTCCAGCGCTCCGGCTTCCACCTGACGAGATACCTGATTGACGGCGTCCACCCGCGTAAGATCCGTGGAGCCCTTGCGTACCCGCATCACGGCGGTTTCCAGCTCGCCATTCTCCTGGCGGAAGCTGACAAACACGCCGCTGGGGATGGCAAAGCTCTCCACCTCCTGAAGACCAAAGGCACGTCCCATGCGCGTGATGGTTTCCTCCACACGGTAGGTCTCGCCGCCGTTTTCCATGATGAGCCGACCGGCCAGCTGCAATGGGGCCATGCAGCCGCTCTGCTTGTTGGACAAGGATAAATTCCTCCCAGCCGTCAGTTGTTCAAAGTTACGCGGAAAAGATACAGCCACAGCACCCGGCGATACTGCTGGTACGCACCGTGCCAGACATACAGCCGACGGTAATTTTGGTATAGCCGCCACTTAACCTGGCAGTTGCTCAGCGGGTGGCGCACACAGTCCATGAACTGGGCGGTTGTCATGCCGGAAACGCTGCGATAGTAATCATAGACCACGTCGCCAATGTAACCGATGCTTTTCGCATGGCGCAGATAGGTGGTCACAAAGAAGAAATCCTCGCCCCAGTCCAGATGGGGCACAAACCGAATGCCCTGCTGACGGATAATGTCGCCCCGGAACAGCTTGTTCCACAATACGCCGTAATAAAAGCTGTTGGAACGGCTGCACAGATGGTGAAGAAAATCCTCCATTGGCAGCACGACGGCATCGGGCGCCAGACATCGCCGGGAGCGCAGCGTGCCGACCACTTCGGTATAGGCGGCTACGACCAGATCGCATTCAGCGGCTTCCATATGCCGCACCAGGGTGGAAATAGCGCCTTCGGGCAGCCGGTCGTCGGCATCCACAAAGCGGATATATTTCCCTCGGCACACGTCCAGGGCCGTATTCCGCGCGCTGGAAACACCGGCGTTTTCCTGATGTATCGGGTGGAGCCGGCTGTCCTTTTGGGCCATATCCTGCAAAATGGCCCAGGTCCTGTCCGTGCTGCCGTCATCCACAACCAGAATCTCCAAATCCCGTTCATCCTGAGTCAATATGCTTTGCAGACAGCTCTCAAGCCGCTTTTCGCCGTTGTAAACCGGCACAATAACGCTAATCAGCGGTGTAGGCACATATTTCGCGACCTTCCATGGATAATTTCCTATTTATTATACGATTTGCGGCGAAAAAGTCAAGAAGACGCGGCTGGCTGAAGCATTAGAGTTTCCATAGAATTTGCAGGTATGGCGCCATACGCGGGGGACAATAAATTTCTTCGGCGGGGGTATTGACAATTCTCTCCCTTGGTGATACAATACATTTCGTCATCAAGCGAGACGCTTGTGACAGATATGGTCGCATGGCTCAGTTGGTAGAGCACATCGTTCACATCGATGGGGTCACAGGTTCGAGTCCTGTTGCGACCACTTTGACATCCGAAGGCGCAGAGCTTTCGGATGTTTTTATGTATATTCGCATATGACGATGTGCTGCTATGCGAAAGAAGCCCATGTTCCGCCGCCTTCTATCGCGAAGGAGGAGCCGGTGGGATAGCAGTGCTATTCTTCTTAAAACGCGCCGCTAAATGGATTCGCTCAGACTCGCAAGCCGCCATTATCTGACAATGCTTTGCTTGGCGTTCTGTTTCTTGTTCCGGCTTCTTTTCAGGTCGGTCATATTTCGGCTGCGCTTCCGGCGAGGGCGACTCGCATGCATCTTAATGAAAGATACGCGAATAGTCATATGATCGGATCGTCCCATCCTGTAAGAAAACCTCTCTCTTTTTCAGAAGAACGCGAATGCCAATTGTCATTCATTTGGAACCAAGGAAGCGGATCGGAAGTCCACTATCCCGGCGGAACAAAGGAGGCAACAGATTACGACGCCCTTGGGCCGACTGGTGAAGACCATCGCCCCGGACGGCGGTGAAACCGCCTATGCCTA
>CANOHT010000055.1 GCA_947565865.1 uncultured Clostridia bacterium | reverse complement strand
GCCGCCGTTCTCCTGCCATGCACGCGCCTAATGCTAAGCCGAAGGCATAAGCCCAAGACGCGGAACAGGAGGTCCAGGAGGAGCGATGCTCCTCCTGGCGGGGTTCTAAGGGGCAGAGCCCCTTAGCGGCGGTTGAGAGGCGTCAGGTGCCAGATGGAATCGTTGTATTCGCGAATGGTGCGGTCGGAGGAGAACACGCCCGACATGGCCGTGTTGATGACCGCCATGCGGTTCCACTTGTCCCGGTCAGCGTAGTCCGCGTTCAGGCGGCGCTGCGCCATGGAGTAGGAACCGAAATCCTTGAGGACAAAGTAGGGATCAGCCATGGAGCCCCAGTCGCCCAGGAGCAGGCTGTGGTACAGGTCCTGCAGAGCGCCGGGCGCCTCGGGCAGAAGGGTACCGTCGATCATCTGGGTCAGCGCCTGACGGATTTCATGGTTGGTCTCATAGATGGTCATGGGGTTGTAATTGTTCTCGCGGTACATGTCCAGCACGGTGTCGGAGCGCATACCGAAGATGTAAATGTTGTCCATGCCCACCTGCTCGCTGATTTCCACATTGGCGCCGTCCATGGTGCCGATGGTCAGCGCGCCGTTCATCATGTACTTCATGTTGCCGGTGCCGCTGGCCTCCTTGGAGGCGGTGGACAGCTGCTCGGAGACCTCTGCCGCGGGAATAAGAACCTCGGCGCTGGATACATCGTAATTCTCCAGGAAGACCACCTGCAGATACTTGCTGGCCCGGGGATGCTGGGCAATGAGCCGTGACAGGGCGTTGATATAGCGGATAATCTGCTTGGCGCGGTTGTAGCCAGGCGCGGCCTTGGAGCCGAAAATAAAGCAGCGGGGTTCCATTTCAAAGGAGGCGTCGTTGACCAAACGGTTGTAAAGCACTTGAATGTGCAGGGCATTGAGCATCTGCCGCTTGTACTCGTGCAGGCGCTTCGACTGGGCGTCGAAGATGAAGGAGGGATCGACCTCCGTTCCCTGGCGATCCAGGATGAAGCGGGCGAAGCGCTCCTTGTTGCGCTGCTTGATGGCGGCAAATTCCTCCCGGAAGGCCTTATCGTCCGCGAAGGGCTTTAATTCGGCAAGGCGCTCGGTATCCTTGATCCAGGCGGAGCCGATGCTGTCGCAGATCAGCCGAGTCAGCTCGGGATTGCAGCTCATCAGCCAGCGGCGGTGGGTAATGCCGTTGGTGATGGCGGAGAACTTCTCGGGCATGACCAGATTGAAGTCATGGAAGGTTTCAGCCTTGAGAATGTCGCCGTGGAGCTGACTGACGCCGTTGGTGGAGTAGGTCATGGCGACGCAGAGATTGGCCATGTGAATCTGACCATAGCTGATGATGGCCATCTTGCCCACGCGCTCCGCCTCGCCGGGGAAATGGTTCCACAGCCGGGCGCAGAGACGGCGGTTCATTTCCACCAGAATCTGATAGATGCGGGGCAGGAGGGTTTTCACCATGTCCTCGGGCCACTTCTCGAGGGCCTCGGCCATGATGGTATGGTTGGTGTACGCCACGGTTTTGGTGACGATGGCCTGCGCCTCGTCCCAGCCCAGACCTTCCTCGTCCATCAGCAGACGCATCAGCTCGGGAATGGCCAGGCCGGGATGGGTGTCGTTGATATGCACGACCACTTTCTCAGGCAGCTTGTGCCAGTTGGTGCCGTTGAGCTTCTTGAAGTCCCGCAGCATGTACTGGAGGGTGGCGGAGGTGAAGAAGTACTGCTGCTTCAGGCGGAGCAGCTTGCCCTCATAGTGCTTATCCTCCGGGTAGAGGATATTGGAGATGGCCTCGGTGAGCTCCTTTTCCGCCGTGGCCTGGACGTAGTGGCCTTCACCGAAATCGTTGAGGTTCATGCGCTTGGGCGCGCGGGCGCTCCAAAGGCGCAGGGTGTTCACGGTGGAGGTATCGTAGCCGACAATGGGCACGTCGTAGGGGATGGCCTCAACGGTGTTGTAGTCCTTGTGGACAAAGGTCATGCGGCCGTTTTGATTCTCCACGTCCACATGGCCGTTAAAGTGAACCTCGCAGGCGTCCTCCATCACCGGCATTTCCCAAACGTTGCCGTTGCCCAACCAGTAATCGGGCAGCTCCACCTGCTGGCCGTCGATGATTTTCTGGCGGAACAGGCCGTACTCATAGCGGATGGTACAGCCCATGGTGGGCAGATCAAGGGAAGCCAAAGAGTCCTTGAAGCAGGCGGCCAGGCGGCCAAGACCGCCGTTGCCCAGCGCGGGTTCCGGCTCCTCCTGCAAAACGGCGCCGACTTCGATGCCCAGCTCTTGAAGGGCCTGCTGATAGGCGTCGGTGGATACCAGGTTCAGGATGTTGGTATACAGGCTGCGGCCCATGAGGAATTCCACGGAGAGGTAGTACAGGCGCTTGCTGTTGTTGGTCTTGCGCTCCTCCCGGGAGATCATCCATTTCTGCATGATCTGGTCGCGGACGGTGGAAGCCAAGGCGCGGTAAATCTGCGCGCTGGAGGCCTCCTGGATGGTGCGGCCATTGTAGCGCTGGAGCTTGCCGATGATCGATTCCTTGATGGATTCTTTATCGAAAGACGTTGCTGGCATAGCGTGTTCCTCCTTCTATCTTCAAGTGAAACAGGCAAACAAAATACAGTGGGCCATGCTCACAAAGAAACATTATACAGTATCTTGTGCAAAAGTACAAGGAAAAATTCGTATGGGCCTGATGATGAAAGCCGAGCGGTGGAGCCGTCAGCGAATCTCCATGGTGGCAGGGGCAATGGAGCGCTTGCCAAACCGGGCCCGAACGCCGTCCACTGCCCGCTCCAGCGCGGCCTGGCGCGGATCGTCCGGCTGAACCTCGCAGAGGAAGGACAGCTGGGCGGGGACAGCCTCATCCTCGCGGCATAGGTTGCCGGCTGTGACCGTCATCAGACGGATGGGAGAACGGGCAGGCCAGGAAGCGTCCAGGATGGCGCATGCCTCCTGAAAAAGCTGACGGGTCAGGTTGGTGGGC
Organism: uncultured Clostridia bacterium; assembly: GCA_947565865.1. GTDB lineage: Bacteria > Bacillota > Clostridia > Christensenellales > Aristaeellaceae > UBA11524. The sequence continues at coordinate 8,339 of CANOHT010000055.1, read as the reverse complement.
ATGGATAGGGTTCGCTGCCGGGATATGACCTTGAGATTGGGATCCTTGATTTGAATGGTGACGGTGCGGCACTTGAGCCCCTGCGCCCTCAGTCGGCTTGCCACGCTGTCGCACAGGGGCATGAGGCCTGCGTGGCATTCCTCCCGGCCCACCAGGTCATGGGGAAACGTGATGCCGTTGCCCACGGACTTCACAGGGTCGGCGTCTCCCCAGAGGCGCACGGGGCTGTCATCCCGGCCGCCGGCCATCTGCCAGAGCGATTCGCCCTGCTTGCCCAGGCATTGGGTGAGGACGGCGGGATTGCACGCCGCCAGAGCGCCGATGGTATTGATGCCGTGACGGCGCAGCACCTCCGCCGCCGCGTGGCCCACGAACAGCATGCTGCTGATGTCCAGGGGATACAGGGTGTCCTGGACAGTGGTGCGGGTAATGACGGTTGTAGCGTCTGGCTTCTTGTAGTCGCTGCCCATTTTGGCCCAGGCTTTATTGTCGCTGACGCCTACGGAGATGGTGATGCCCAGCTCCTCCCGTACCCTTTGGCGCAGCATGTCCGCGATGGCCGCGCCGTCCCCGAAAAGCGCGCGGGAGCCGGTGACATCCAGATAGCTTTCATCCACGGAGAAGGGCTCCACCTGATCCGTTACAGATAGGTAGATATCGTTGACCCGCCGGCTCATATCCACATATTTTTGATGATGCGGCGGCAGCAGCACCAGTCCCGGGCATTTCCGCCGGGCCTGCCAGACGGTCTCCGCCGTCTTCACGCCGTACCGCTTGGCGATCTGGTTCTTTGCCAGGATGATGCCGTGACGGCCTTCCGGGTCTCCGGCCACAGCTACGGGGCGGCCAGCCAGCTCGGGATGCTCCAGCAATTCCACCGAGGCAAAATAGTTGTTGCAGTCGCAGTGGAGTATGGTGCGCTCAGCCATCCTCGTCTTCCTCCGAAAGGAAGGACTGGGCCAGGTTTTCGGGCTGAAAGCGCGGATCAAAGGCGAGGGCGGCCAGGGATTCCCTGGACACCACGGTATCCGTGCCCAGACAATCCGTACAGCGATAGAAGCACTCAGGGCAAACGCAGCCCAGATGGGGCGCCTCCGCCTGCACCATGTAGACGCCGCATTCCTTGCAGCTGCAACGCATAACAGAACATCCTTTCGCATTAATATGCTTTTATTATACCAGCTTTTGCGGGGATTGCAAGGGGAACAGAGGAGAAAAGCGGCAGTCTCCCGTAAAGCAAAGGACGGATTCCAGCCCGAAAACGGGTTGAAATCCGTACCTGATGAACTTGATGAGGGCCGCTTGGCGCAGCGCACCCGACGCTTGGGTCTCGTGTGCGACTGAGCTGCCGATTCAGACCGGCTGCAGGCCTTGCCGCCGAACCGTGCCCGACGCCCCCGGGCAATTTTCGGAGCCGGCGGCTTGGGGGGAGGAATGTTTTCCGTGTGCTTATCGCGTAAAGTCCCGCTTCTTCATCGGCGTTGCCGCCCGCAATATCACCGTTCTTGCCTTGGCCGACCAGGGCAGCGTGGCAAAGAGCTGGGCGTAAGCCTTGGCGGCCATCCGCGTTTCCTCGGGCGTGGGATCCAGCCGACCGTAGAACACCAGGGATTCGCACTCGCCCAAGGGCGTGAAGGCTACGTTCAGGCGGCGCAGAGAATCCAGACGGCGCATGTAGGCTGCGGGGGACTCGCTGGGCTGACGGGGAAGCTTCAGCACCCGCAGCACATCGTGAATGGCCTGCATCCATACCGACCATCGGGCAAGCTCGTCCGGGGCCTTGACGGCAAGGCGGGCAGGCTGGGTCATCAGGATGCGGACAGCGGCCGCGCCTGCAGCCGCCAGAAGCAGCAGGAGCCACCATAGCCAGGACAAACGGGGAGCCTCGGGATCGGGCTCCTGGGGGGGCTGAGGCGGCGTTTCCGGCTCAGGGGTGGCGGCGTCATCCGTTCGGGGCGTGGGAGAGGGCGTAGGCTCGTCGTCCGGCTGATCTTCCTCAGGCGGCGGCGTGGGCAGCGTCTGCTCCTCCGGCGTGACGGTGGGCTCGGGATCGTTCTCACTGGCGTCGGGCTCCTCGGCGCTGCCATGGTTTTGCATGGGCGTGGCGTCAAAGGTCAGCCAGCCGAAGCCCTCGAAGTATACCTCCGTCCAGGCATGGCCGTCCTCCCCGGTCACATGGGCGACGCCGCCCGCGTCCGGCTCGGCCAGATAGCCTTCCACATACCTCGCGGGGAGTCCCGCCATGCGGCACAGTACAGTCATGGCCGTGGCGAAGTAGGTGCAGTAGCCTTCGCGGGAGCTGAGGAGAAAGTAGGATACAAAGTCGATGTTCGCGGGCTGAATCTCTACATCCAGAGCGTAATTGTAGTAGCGGCTGAGATAAATCTGGATGGCGCAGGCCTTGTCATAGGGCGTCTGCGCCCTGGCGGTGATGTCCAGGGCCAGGTCGTACAACTCCTGCTGAAGATGCCCGGGCAGCTGGGTGAAGTCTGCCAGAATGGCAGGGAACTGGCTGTCGCCGTTGGCCGAACAGGCCGTGACCAGCGTGCCCAGCCCGGGCTCGCCGCCCAGCATCAGCGGCGCGATGACGGTGTAGGTATCCCCCGGCTGCAGGTCCCGGGTAGCAAAAATCTCGCTGGAGGAGCCAAAGTAGGGCACCAGATCGCCGCCGGGGCGCAGCTCCCGAACGCGCTGGGGAACGAACAGCGTGCTGGCGCTGGGGGAGACCATGCGCACACTGACCTGCTCGGTCTTCATCAGACCTTCGTCCGCGCCCAGCGCGCCCTGGGGAAGCCCCATGTTGAACAGCGTCTCCCGCTGGGAGTGCCATTGGGGATAAATCCATTGATAGCGCCGCTGTCCGCCTTTGGTATCCAGCCAGACGCGGCCGGTGTACTCGTCCTTCACTGTGCCGCGAAGGTAGGTGCGCTTGGGGGTGGAAACGACCATGACCGGCTGATCGTCGGGCTGAATGGGCCCGCCCAGCTGGTTGGGCCCCTGGGGATAGTAGCCCTTGTCAGCCAGGGAGAATACGCTGCGGGGTTCGGTGAAGAAGAAATAGTCCAGGATGCGCTGGCGAAGCTGATCCGCCGCTTCCTTCAGCGGCGGGACGGTCACGCCCGTCGCGGGCACGACCAGATAGGCGATAACGGCCAGGCCGACAGCCAGGGGCAGAACCCGCCGAAGGGCGGGGCTTTCCTGGGCGGAGGTCATAGCCAGGGCCAGCGTCGCCGCGATGCTGGGCAGCAGCCAGACAAGGGACTGTGCCCTGTCGCCAAGCCACAGCAGCAGCGTCGCCAGCAGCAGCACCACCAGGGGCAGGTAAAGCCCGGAGCGGCGCAGGGTCAGCACAAAGGCGCTGAAGCCGCACACGAGGGCCAGCAGCACCGCCGTCTCTCGTCCCACCATGGGCAGGGCGATGGTCAGGCCGGAAAGCTGCAGGGTCATGGCACGGAGAATATCGACCGCCGTGGCGCTGCCGCCAAAGACCGTCAGGCAGCCGACGGCCCCCAAAACGACTGCCGCCGTCAAGGCCAGCGCCGCCCACTTTCTGCGGGAAAACACCGCGCAAAGCACCGTGACGGCGAGTACGATGCCTCCCGCCGTCACGCGGTAAGCTGAAAGCTCCAGAACCTCCAGCAGCGTCAGCGCCAGACCAAGGCCGTAAAGAAAGGCAATCAGGCCGTGGGTGAGCAAATCGCGGAAGGCGGAGCCGGGTCTATGGTTCGTGTTCAGCCTGAAGGCCTCCTTTCATCCATGGATTTATTCGTTGCGCGCCGTCTGTCAGGCAGGCACGGGCGTCACATAGCATACCTCGACCTCCGCCTGCTGGAGCTTGCTGACCATGCCCAGCACCAGGGGATCGTCCGGGGTGAAGGTTACCAGGTACAGCCGGACGTTGGGGCCCATGCGGCGCATGCGGATCATCACGTCCACGATGCTGCCCGACAGCCGGGCGGAAATAATCACCGTGGCTCCCACGCGGCGCATCCTGCGGGTTTCCAGCAGCAGCACCCGCTCGAATCTGTCCGTTTCGGAGAAATCCATGCGGGCCAGGTTTTCCAGAATGAGCGGAGCACCCATGGTTTTTTCCAGCTCGATGGGGTGACGGCCCATCAGCGGCAGGCGGATGGCGTGATCCGACTGCAGCTGGGAAAGCATCACCGACGCCGCCGTTTCCAGCAGGGTATCGCGGATGTCCGCCTCGGCCTCGGCATGGCCCCAGGAGGGCGGAGCGGAGCAGTCCATCAGCACCAGGGCGTCGGAAAGAACAGGTTCCTCAAAACGGCGCACCATCAGGTCGCCTTTGCGGGCGGATAGCTTCCAGTGGATTTTTTTGATGGCGTCGCCAGGCTGATAGGCGCGGAAGTCCGCCGGGTTGGACACGTCCTCTGTGGCCCGGGCCATCACCTCTGAGCCGGGATCGCCGGGGGCAAACCGCAGCGGCTCCACGTCAAAGGGCATGGGCAGTACCAGCAGCTCCTCCCGGCCTGTCCTTGGCTCCACGGTCATGGCGAAGAGGGCGAAAACATCCTCCACCGTGCAGCGCTTTACACCGGGGCGGCTGACGCCCACATGCGCCGCGTGGAAGGGCAGCGTCAGGCGCTGGGTTTTACCGGGGGCGTCGCGAAGGCGGACGGCGGTTTCTGGCGTGTCCGGGGTGGCGTAAAGCTCCAGCTGGATGGGCGCGATGGGCAGCCAGCCCTGGTGGCGGACGACCATTTCCAGGGTGACGCTCTCTCCGCGCCGAACCGTGCGGCCCGACAGGCCCGAGGAGACCGTCATGGTCTTGGCGGCCCAGACCACGGCCAGAAGGCTGGAAAGCACCACCAGCGACAGCAGCACCGCGATGTACAGGAAAATGGTGCTCCCGGTGGAGAAGGCCGCCAGCAGCAGCGCCAGGATAACCAATACAGGGATCAGCAGTCGGGTTTTCATAGCTTGACAGGCACCGCCACGTTCTTCAGGATGGCGAGAAGCACCTGCTCGGCGGAGACGCCCTTCATCCGGGCCTCCGGGTGGAGCACCAGACGGTGGGCGAAGACGGGCAGAAGCATGTGCTGCACATCCTCGGGCAGGATAAAGTCCCGGCCGTCCAGCAGGGCGCAGGCCTGAGCGCCGTGGATCAGCGCGATGGCGGCGCGGGTGGAGGCTCCCAGCTGCAGGGCGGGATCCTGCCGGGTGGCCGCGGCGAGGGTGGCTACATAGGCACGCACCTCGGGAGAACAGTACACCTGGGTGACCATCTCCTGCAGGGCGATGATGTCCTGAGCGGCGCAGACCGGCTCAATGGTTTCCATGGGCCTGACCGTGCCGGAGTAGCGCTCCAGCACGTCCATTTCCTGCTCCACGGTGGGATAGCCGATGGAAATGCGCAGGAAGAAGCGGTCCATCTGGGCCTCGGGCAGGGGGTAGGTGCCCACGAATTCCCCGGGGTTCTGCGTGGCGAGCACGATGAAGGGCTGGGGCAGGGGATGGGTGATGCCGTCCACCGTGACCTGATGCTCCTCCATGACCTCCAGCAGCGCCGACTGGGTTTTCGGGCTGGTGCGGTTGATCTCGTCCGCCAGCACCACCTGGCTCATCACCGAGCCTTCCTTATATTCCATCTGCCCGGTCTTAAAATTCACCAGGGTGAAGCCCGTCACGTCAGAGGGCATCAGGTCAGGGGTGAACTGAATGCGGCGGAAGGAGCAGTCAAGGGATTTGGCCAGGGCGCTGGCCAGGGTGGTCTTGCCCACGCCGGGCACGTCCTCGATGAGCACATGGCCCTTGCACAAAAGGGCGATCAGCGCGAATTCGATGGCCTCCTCCTTGCCGACGATGGCCCTGCCAATGTTGTCCTGAAGGGCGCGAATCATATTTCTGGGCTGCTGCATAGCGTCGTTGCCTCCGAATCACAAGAACTTTTCACCATAGTATAACCAATTTGTGACGATAAATCAAGAACTTGCCTGGGGTTTTCCTTGCCAAGCTCGCCTGGATGCGCTACAATAGCAGATACGGGGCGGGTTTGCGGGCCTGTCACGTTTGTAACAAGATTGAAATAATTGGAGAATTAAAGGGATGAAAACGGTGCTGGAAATGCTCTCTGGGGGCGAATTTGTGTCCGGGGAGGTCATCAGCCGGGCCATGGGCGTGAGCCGGGCGGCGGTATGGAAGAAGATCAGCGCGCTGAAGGAGGCGGGTTGGCAGATTGAGTCCGGGGGGAAAAAGGGCTATCGGCTGATCCCCGGCGACAGCCTGGAGCCGGCGCTGTGGGTATCGGCGCTGACGACGCGCGGTCTGGGCCGTGGGGAAAACCGCTGCCTGGCAGAGGTCGATTCCACCAACACGGAGGCCAAGCGGATGGCCATCGCCGGAGCGCCCCACGGCAGTCTGTGCGTCAGCGAGATGCAGACGGCGGGCAAAGGCCGACTGGGCCGCGTATGGAGCGCGCCCGAAGGCAAGGGACTGTGGGTATCGGTGCTGCTGAGGCCGCACCTCACGCCGGAGCAGGCGCCGCTGATAACTCTGTGCGTGGCCTTGGCCATGGCCCGGGCGGTGCAGGAGACGGCGGGACTGGACGCGCGGATCAAGTGGCCCAACGATCTGGTCTACGCAGGGCGGAAGCTATGCGGCATCCTGCTGGAGATCAGTGCCGATCCGGACAGCATCGAATACATTGTCGCGGGGGCGGGGGTGAACGTGCGGGAGGGGGCGTATCCCCCGGATATTGCCCACAAGGCTGCTTCCCTGGAGGAGTTCGGCCCGCCGCCCCTGCGGCGGACGCTGCTCGTTCATTATCTGGCGGCGCTGGAGGATGTCCTCGACCGTCTGGAGCGGGAGGGCTTCCGGGGCATCGCGGAAGAGTATCAGGCCCGTTCCTGCACCCTGGGCCAGCAGGTACGGGTCTCCGGCGCGGTGGAGCTGACGGGCATGGCCCGGACCATCGACGAGACCGGCGCGCTCCTGGTGGAGTCGGACGGCGCGGTGCATCGGGTGCTGTCAGGGGATGTGTCCGTGCGGGGTGTGATGGGCTATGTGTAAGGTAAAGGGCCTGGGAATCGACCTGTGCGCCGTCAGCCGGATGGAGCCGCTGGTGGGAGATGGCCGGTTCGTCAGCCGTTATTTTACCCCGGAGGAGGCGGCTTATATCGCCGGAAAAGGCCGGGGCGGGGCGCAGACCATGGCGGGGATGTTCGCCGCCAAGGAGGCCGTGCTCAAGGCCATGGGCTGCGGAATTGCCGTTCCGCTGCGGGAAGTCGAGATCACCCACGACGAGGCGGGCCAGCCCGGCTGTACGCTCCACGGCGAGGCCGCGCGGCGGGGGGCAGGCTCCTGGCAGGTGTCCATCACCCATGAGGGCGATATGGCGGCGGCGGTGTGCCTGTGGATGGCGTGATCCTGCGCCGAGCCTGCCGCGCGGCGATAAAAGGAGTCTGAGGGTCGGTGGCCCGCGGGCAGAGGAGCGAGGCCCCCGACGTTTGCCCGGCAAAAGCGCGGCCAGAGCGAAGCGATCCCTGGCGGTCGGTTCCTGAAATCTCGAATGGGCTGGAGCGCGGCATGAGACCGGATGCGCTGAACCAGGACGAACATCTCAGCTGAAAGGAATGCGGCCACGAAGAAACAGCGGGGCTGCTTTCCCGCAAGTACTTCCATGGCAGGCACTTGAAAGATGAAGCGGATAGGAAAAAATGATGCTGAATTTTGTGAGAAAAGAGCCGATTGACAAAGGCTGGTCGGGAGATCAAAAATACTGTGTGACGGATGAAAACGGCACACGGTATCTTTTGCGTATTACTGACATGGCTCAGCATGACGCGAAGCAGGCTGAATTCAATATGATGAAGCAGGTAGCGCGCCTTGGAGTCCCGATGTGCCAGCCGATCGCATTCGGCGTGTGTGTGGACGGCGTGTACTCTGTCCAAAGCTGGATTGACGGGGAAGATGCCGAACAGGTTATCCCGGGCTTGTCTGAGACAGCGCAGTACGCCTACGGTCTTGAAGCTGGCCGCATCCTGCGCAGGATTCATGCTATACCGGCTCCCCCAGAACAGGAAGATTGGGCTGTTCGGTTTAATCGAAAGATGGACTATAAAATCAAAAAGTACGGGGAGTGCCCCATCAAGTATAAGAACGGGCAAGCATTGATCGACTATATGAACAAGAACCGCCATTTGCTGAAAGACAGGCCGCAGGTTTATCAGCATGGCGACTACCATATCGGAAACATGATGGTTGATCGAGGCGGTCAGCTGCATATCATTGACTTCAACCGAAATGATTACGGCGATCCGTGGGAGGAATTCAACCGCATTGTATGGTGTGCGCAGACGGCTCCTCTTTTTGCGTCCGGC
>CANOHT010000054.1 GCA_947565865.1 uncultured Clostridia bacterium | reverse complement strand
GAGGCCACGCCCACGGTGGAACCCTCGGAGGCTCCCGCTGAGGCCACGCCCACGGTGGAGCCTACGGAGGCTCCCGCCGAGGCCACGCCCACGGTGGACCCCTCGGAGGCTCCCGCTGAGGCCACGCCCACGGTGGAACCCTCGGAGGCTCCCGCTGAGGCCACGCCCACAGTAGAACCCACGGAAGCCCCCGCCGAGGCCACGCCCACAGTAGAGCCCACGGAGGCCCCCGCTGAGCCCATGCCGCCCGTTAACGAGGTCCCCGCAGCGCCGGAAGCTCCTGCTTTGCCGCCGCTGCCCAATGAGATTCTGCTGGAAGCCAGCTGGAGCGGCGAGACGCTGGGCATTGGCGATACGATTACGCTGACGGCGCTGTGCGATGCGTGCTTTGTGGTTGTCTGGCAGTATATGGACGATCAGGGCGCGTGGATAGACACGGGCGCCGAGGGAAGCACCTATGCCTATGAATTGACGGAAGACAATTACCGCTGGCTGTGGCGCGCGGTAGCGGTAGGCTATCGGGCACAGACGGAGGGGCCCTTGGCCACGGCAACGGACATGGAGGAGGTTGCGCAATGAGAAAATCGGCTGTAAAGCGCCTGACGGCGTGTCTGCTTGCCTTCATGCTGGTGATGGGACAGGTAGCCGTGGCCGATCCTGATACGACAGGGCCGGTGTTCTCGCCTGTGTCCTATCTTGGCGGATATTCGGTAACCTTCCTGGATCAGCAGGGGCAGATTATCCATGTGATCGAGGACGTTCCCTTCGAGGAGCCCCTGGCAACGCATCTGGAAACCGTCTGGACCATGTATCCGGAATATCGGGATGCGCTGTGGAGCAAATCGGGCAGCTACCTGGTGATGAACAATACCGAGGTGCGGATTGTCGAGCAGACGGCCGCGGCCCGTGCGGAAGGCGTGAATTACGCCACGCTCCAGGAGGCCATTGACGCCGCGCCCGAGAGCGGTACGGTTTATCAGCTTCGGGATTTGACGGAAAGCGTGACGCTTGCGGGCCGGACGCTGACCCTTGATATGGGAGGTCATACCCTCCGGGGCCCGGCGGAGGGCCAGCGCCCTTATACCCAGGAGGGAGGCAGCGTCATCATCGAGCAGGGTACGCTCACCGGCGTGATGCCCGGCGCGAACGGCGGCGCGGTTGCCATGTCTCAGGGCAAACTGACGCTTCGCCGCGTGACGGTCAAGGAAAGCCAGAGCGGTATGAATGGCGGCGGTATTTATGCCGACGGTGTGCTGACGCTGGAAGACTGCCGGTTCATGCAGAATACCGCCAAGAACGGCGGCGGCGTTTATGCCGTCGGCACGTCGATGAAGGCGGTCGGGTGCGGATGGACGGAGAATGTCGGCAGCCGCAGTGGCGGCGGATTATATACCGAAGCCGCCTCGGCGACGCTGGAGGGCTGTACGCTGGCGAAAAACCGCTATATGAGCTATGGCGGCGGTCTCTACTTTGACGGTGATTCGCTGACCATGACCAACTGTGAGGTTTCTGACAATCAGAACACCAACGCGAAGGACGGCCTGGGCGGCGGCATCCACATTGATGGCCGCAATGTGCAGATAACGGGAAGCCGTGTTCTGCGCAATCGAGCGCATCTGGGCGGAGCGGGCCTGAACGGCAGAAACAGTCAGGCCGGCAATTGGAAGATTTCCAATACCACCATCGATGGCAATGTCAGTACACAGCGTACTGGCGGTATTGACGTGCGCACCAGCGGACCGTTTGGCTTGTACAATTGCGTCATCAGCAACAATCAGGGCGGTCAGGGCAACAGTGCCGGCGGATTGTGTACCAATTCCAACTGGGCCTATGGCGATGACGGAAACGCCGTCTGGGGCAATATCACCCTCTCTGGCTGCCGCATCGAGGGCAACTCCGCTGTTCGCGGCAGCGGCGCCATCAGTGCTGATGGTCATGAGAGCACCTATCTGCTGATTTACAAAACGGTTATTACCGATAATACGGGCGGCAGCGGAAGCTCGAGCGGATGTGTTGTCGGCGGCGTTGAAAGCAGCATTCGCCTGTACCTGGAGGAAAGTCGGCAAAGCGCCGTCTATGGCAACTGGGCAAGCAACGGCACCCAGGCGGCGGATATTTGCAATCTTTACGGTGGCAAGCTCTATCTGACGCCCGCCAATCAGATGATCGCGTCAGGTCATTCCTTCGATGGCTGGACATGGATCGGTCTGAATACTTCGTCGGACAGCGCCACGGCCAACGTGCCCCTTGGGGAAGGGCTCAGCGGCGCCACCGGGAGCCGCGCGTACTTCGCCGGCATTCAGGAAAACGTGGCCATGAACGCCACGCAGGCCGTCGAGTATATGAGCCTTCAGGAGGCTGTGAACGGCGCGAACGCAGGGGATACGCTGAAGCTGATTGCCAAGGATTCCCAAGGCCGGCCGCGGCCTGTCGCTGAGAAGGTTACCCTTGCGCAGGGCCAAAAGGGGCTGACCCTGAACCTGAACGATCATATCATGGCTGGCGGAAGGTCCAATCACCTGACTGTGTCGCCGGGAGCGGAGCTCACGCTGACTGGCGCCGGACATATCCTGGCTTCGCCCGGGTATATGGCTGTCATTATCCAAGGCAGCCTGATTGTTGATGGCGCCGGCATGACGGTCGATGCCATCGAGCATGACGGTGAAGCCCTCTCTCTGCGCGGGCAGACAAAGATCGGGGCCATCCGCCTCCATCAGGACAAAATCGTGAATGCCGGCGCCGGCATCACGACGGACGGTCTGGTCTTCACCCTGGATGAGGATGTGCTGAAGGCACTGAACAACGCTTACCGCATGAATACCCAGGTGGTCGTCCCGCTGATTCAGGCGGAGGACGGCAGTCTTGATCCGTCGTTGGTGGAGAAGACAACCATCGAAGGGGCTAACGGCTATGTGCGCGTGGGGATGCTCAATGGCCAGCTGACGGCGTATTCCCAGGTCTTCCATGGCGTGTATCTGGACGGCAAGAACGGCGACGATGCCCATGACGGCCTGAGCTATGACAGGCCGGTGCGGAGCTTTGAGCGGGCCCTTCAGTGCCTGAATGAGCTGCTGGCCAGTTCTGCTTTGTCCGATGCGGCCAAGCGGAATATCGAGGGCATCTATGTGACCGGCGAGGTCACGGTGAACGCCTCGGCGACGTGGAGCCTGCCTTCCGGTATGGCGCTGATTCGTTATCCCGATTATAAGGGCTATCTGATCAACGTCCGTTCCGGGGAACTGACGCTGCGGAACATCACCGTGGACGGCGCCAGCACCAGGGGCTTCTCGGCGGATCGTGCCCTGGTCTATGTGAGCGGCGGCGCGGTACTGAACATCGCGGAAGGCGCGGCGCTCCAGAACAATGAGCATTTGAAGCAGAGCGGCAGCTACCTGACCGCGGGCGGCGCGGTGTACGCGCAGCACGGTACGATCAACATGACGGGCGGCCGCGTGAGCCACTGCAAGAGCTGGTATGGCGGCGGCGTGATGATGTACAGCGGTACGCTGAACATGTCTGCCGGTGAAATAACCGGCAATGCCGCCTTGAGCAACAGCAACGAGGCCCTTGGCGGCGGCGTTGCGGCCCTGGGCGACTCCCATGTTAATCTGAGCGGAAGCGCGGTCATTACCGATAATGAATCCGAGTTTTATGGCGGCGGCGTGATGCTGGGCGGCTATACCACCGCCAGCAATGGCAATACAAGGATGACCATGACCGGCGGCAGCGTTTCCGGCAATACCGCGGCGCACAACGGCGGTGGCATCTTCATTCAGTGCGGCACCCAGGCAACGATTACCGGCGGCCACATTGAGCGCAACGTCTGCAAGGGCGGCGGCATCTTTGGCGGTGGCGGCATCTATGTTAACGGTACCCGCGCGGGGATTCAGGACGGTGTGCTCTACCTGCGGGATGTGCTGGTGACGCGCAATGCCGCTGGAAGCAACGGTTCCGGCTTTGCGGGCTGCGGAACCTCCACCACCTATGTCTATATGAACAACGGCAGCGCCATCTTTGACAATGCTGGCGGTAAGGAGCTGTATGTTGACGTCACCAACGCCAATGGCGGCGAGGGCCCGTTTGTCCGCATCTCCCAGTACATGCTGGGCGGCGGAGAGTACAACTGGCTGGACAAGGGCGTTCCCGTACCGGTTGAAAAGCTGTACGGCAAAGGCAGGCGACTGTCCCTGAACAACGCTCCCAGCCAGGCTGATAAGCAGGCCGCCATGGCGCGGGCCAAGGTGTGGATTACGGACAATACCTCCGGCTCCAGTGGCGGCGGCATCGGCAGCAACGGCACGATGATTATCGGTACGGTGTCGGGAGGCGACTGGCAGCCGGAAATCGGCAAGGTTTTGACCGGCAGGGATCTGGCGGCAGGGGAGTTCTCCTTCCAGCTGCTGGAGAACGGCAAGGTGCTGGCCAACGGCGTGAATGAAGCCGCCAGCGAGGGCCAGCCGGGACGGATCGTGTTCGACACCATGCTCCACTATACCGAGAAGGACATCGGTACGAAGCACACTTATGTGATTGCCGAGAATACCGCCGGTCTTGCGGATCGGCATGTGTTCAGCGTGGGCGAGCCTTTCCTCACCTTTGAGGTTATGGTGGTGCAGGGCCCCAACGGCAGTCTGATTGGTCAGGTGATCGGAGAAACGAAGCCGCTGGTGCTGACCAATGCCTACACCCCTGAAACCGCGTCTTTGACGCTTCCCGTGCATAAGGCGATCACCGGCGAAGTCCGTCCCAGCGAGGAAACCTTCCGATTCCGGCTGGAGGCCGTGACGGCGAACGCGCCCATGCCGGCCAGCGATACCATCATGATTACCGGCCCAGGGGACAGCGCCTTTGCGCCCATCACCTTTACCCGGGCGGGTGTATACGCTTATACCCTGCGCGAGTTGGCCGGCAATGCCCCCGGCTACCGCTATGACGAGGCGGTTCACACGGTCACGGTGACGGTTACGGATGAAGGCGGAAGGCTCTCCGTCGCCTATCAGGTGGACGGCGCGGCGGGCGGGGACGTGACCTTCATCAACAGCTATGAAGCGGAGCCCACCCCCTCGGCAACGCCTGTGCCGACGCCCGCAGAGGTTCCAGAAACAACCCCGACGGTGGTACCGGGAGCAACGCCGACGCCTCAGCCCAACGCGCCCACGGCGACGCCCACCGCCACGCCCGAGGTAACGCCGGATATGCCGACGCCATCGCCCACGCCGATTCCGACGCCCGTGCCTGATGGCAGCACCGTTTCCATCTATGTGACCAAGTTCTGGTCCGACGATGAGGAAGCGGTCTGGGCGCGTCCTCAGAGCATCACGCTGAACCTGCAGCGGCGCATGGCTGGCGAAACGGACTTTACCACCATTGTTTCGGCCAACGTCTATGGCGAGGGCGACCAGTGGAGCTTCTCCTTCCGGGGAATGCCAGCCAACGCGCCCACGGGGGAGGCCTATGAGTACCGTGTCCGCGAGGAAGCGGTGCCCGGCTATGAAACCACCTATGACGACGAAACCAATAGCATCTACAACCGCCGGATTGACCCTGTGCCCGAGCAGCCGGAGGAGACGCCCGTTCCTGAACAGCCTCCGCGTACACCCCCGCGCGGCGTAGTCTATGATCCCGACGAGGATGAATGGATCTTCATCGACGACTATGACGTGCCTCTGGGCTTGGCGGTACAGACCGGCGATGATGACAACCTCGCGCTGCTTCTGGGCGGAGCCGGACTGCTGCTGGTGATGGCGGCGGTGCTGGCGCTGGTCATCCGCAAACGCGCCAGAGCCAGAAGCTGACGATGAAGAAACGGAACAAGGGCCTGATGCTGCTGATGCTCGCGTGCCTGATCGGCGCGGCGGTGCTGGGGGCTTTGGCGCTCCGGGTGATCCTGGAGCGCCGGGGCGGCGCCCTGGGTCATCAGCGGGAGGCAGCCTATATTCATGTGGGCGCGGTGACAGAGGAACCCTCGGCATCGCCCCGCCCGACATCAGCGGCCACGCCCGAACCCGAGGTGATGGAGGCCGAGGACGCGGGGCTGTGGGTCAACGAGGCGATTTCGGATCACCCTCCGGCGGATGGTAAGCCCACGCCGGAGCCCACGCCCCTGCCGACGCCTCGCACCGGGAGAACCGTGGCCTCCGATGTCCGCTATACCATGGATTTTGACCAGCTGGAGCAGGTCAACAAGGACGTTCGCGGCTGGCTGATCTGCGAGGGAACAAGCATCAACTATCCTGTGGCCCAGGCGGAGAACAACACCTACTACCTGGAGCATTTGTTTACCGGCGGTGAAAACCGCACCGGGGCTATCTTCATGGACTGCGGCAGCTCACGGTATTTCACCGACGTATGCACCTGGCTCTATGGCCATAACCGCAAGGATGACACCATGTTTGCCGTCCTGCCCTCCTACATGGAGCAGGCGTTTTACGAGGAGCATCCGGTTATGTATCTGCTGACGCCCTACGAGGATTATCGGGTGGATATTTTTGCCTGCATTCGCAGCTCTGTCACCATCGAGGCGGAGTGGCGCGTCAAATCCTTTGACGGCAGGGCAGCGTTTGAGGCGTATATCGACCGCATTCGGGGACAATCCGCCATCAAGACGGAGGTCGTGCCTGCCTGGGGCGATCAGCTGCTGGCGATGTGTACCTGCACCAATGAGGTTCGGGATGACCGCTACGTTGTTTTCGGCTTGATGCGTCCCCTCAGCTATACCCGGGAGGAAAGCAGCCTGCCTGTTGCGCAGCTGGCGCTGGCGGAGCGGGACAGCTATACCAAAACGGTGAACATTCCCGGCCGAGGCGAGCAGCAGTACTACGCGCAGAACGATCCCACCTGGGCCGATCTGCGCTACGAGCGCCGGGCAAGCACCCAGCGCCGCACCTTTGGTCAGGCAGGCTGCGGCCCCACGGCCTTGGCGATGGCCCTGGCCAGCGTTACCACCGATGAACAGCTGTCCAGGCTATTGGTGTGTCCCAGCTCCGAAAAGGGCTTCTCCTTCTGCACATGCTCGGTGAATCAGTACTTTTGCAACAAACGGCATGTGCAGTTCCGGGTGCGCACGGTGGAAGACCTGCGGCAGTATCTCCCGATTGTCCTGGCGAATTTCGCCACCGGCAATAACCTGTGGGGCATTCAGTCCCGCTCTGAAAATGCCGGCACCGGCATCAAGTTCTACCGAAAGGCCGTTGAAGCCTGCGATCTAGACTATCGGGAGACCAAGGACGCGGAGGAAGCCATCGCGGCGGTGCAGGCCGGGGCGGCGGCTGTGGTGATTTCCGGCGGAAAGAGCAGCCCTTTTACCGGCGCGGGACACTATCTGACCCTGGTTCACGCGGACGATCAATACCTGTACTTTCTGGATCCCTATAACAAGGAGGACTATGCCGCCACCGACAAGCGCCATGTGCTGGAGGTGCTGGAGCGCGGCGTTGTGCGCGTGCGGCGGGAAGACCTGCCGGAATTGCAGATCGTAAGCTATTACCTGGCTGTGCCCCGCGCCCCCGCGCCTGACAGCGCGGACGGCTGACCTGCCGTGTAAGCCAATCAGCATAAGAAAAAGCGCTATCATCGACAATGGATGATAGCGCTTTTGATCTGTGATGATGGCTTGTGAAAACGTTTACCACTGCCCGCAGGCATCGGCGTAGAAGGCGTCCAGCTCTTCCTTGGTGGGGAAGACGGCCACATACATCTGATTGCCCATGGCGCCCGCCAGCGCCTCCGGGACACGGCTGACCATGTGCATCTGATCGGCGTACTTCGCCATCAGCGCGTCGTGGGAGAGGCGGAAGTGCTTGCCGTCCCGCCGTCCGGCGTAGGCGCAGTAGCGGTGCTCTCCGCAGGCCTTCAGGGTGCTGTCGAAGGCGATCATGTCTGCGTAGATTTTGTATACGTCCGTGGCGTTGGCAAAATTCATCATGTCCGGCGAAAAGCCGCCGCAGGGGCGCATGTTGACCTCCAGGGCGACCACATCGCCCTTCCTGCCCATGGAGGGCTGATCCTGGGTCAGCCTAAAAAACTCAAAGTGGACAAAGCGGCTCTTGACGCCGAAGGCCTTTACCGCGGCCCGGCCCGCGCGGCGGGTATCCTCCGGCAGCTCCTTCACGATATAGTAGATGGAATTATCATCATTGTTCACAATGTCCATGATGGAAAAGGGCGTGACGTTGCCCGTTTCAAAAATGGGTTCGCCGTGGCTGTCAATGATGGCGTCATAGCTGTTGACCTCGGCGTGAATGAATTCCTCCATGATGAAGGCGCCGACGTCCTTTTCCCGGAGGAAGGCGCGCAGCTCGTCGTCGCTGTCCAGCTTGTAGGTGTGGGAAGCGCCCACGCCGTTGTCCGGCTTCACAATGACGGGATAGCCCACGGTGTCGATGAAGGCCCGGCAGCCCGCGAAGTCGTCCACCAGATGATAGCGGGCCGTGGGGATGCCCGCCTGCTGATAGTAGGCCTTCATGCCGGACTTGTACTTGATGCGGGGCATGTCTTCCACCTGGAAGCCGGAGGTGATATGGAAATCGGTGCGCAGCATGGCGTCCCGCTCCAGCCAGTATTCGTTGTTGCTCTCCAGCCAGTCTATGCGGCCATACTTGGCGATGAAGAACGCCACGGCGCGGTACACCTCGTCGTAGTTCTCCATGGAGTTCACCTTGTAATACTCGTTCAGGCTGCTTTTCAGCTCAGGCAGAAGCGTATTGTAAGGCTGATCGCCAATGCCCAGCACGTTCAGGCCATTGTCCTTCAGGTGCCTGCAGAACTGCCAGTAGTTGGTGGGAAAGTTGGGGGAAATAAAGATGAAGTTCTTCATGCTGTCACCTCGCTGATACCGTTACAGGATGTGGGGGACATGGACGGCCACCTGCTTGTACCACCAGTTCCAGTCGTGCTCCACGTCGTGGCCCCAGACATCCACCCAGACGTGAATGCCCCTTTGCTCAAAGATGTTTTTCAGCTGGAAGGTGGTCTCGGGCAGCTCCCAGGGGCCTTGCCCGACCACGATGACCGCCTTGTGACGGTTGTACTGCTGGATGTAAGGGTGATCCGGCGCCATGCCGCCCAGGTAATGAACCGGGCTGTTCTGGTAAACAAGCTCGTCCATGTAACCGGGGAAGCCGTACTCGGATGTGTAAATTCCCGACATGGCCAGCAGCCCGTCGAACAGATCGGGGAAGCGGAAATACAAATTGGCGGCGTGGGTCGCGCCCAGGCTGCAGCCGAAGGCGATGACGCCGGGGTATCCCGCCCAGCCGTTGCGGTCGTTGGTCATCTGCCGGATGAAGGGCACGGCCTCCCGGCAGATGTAATTGATCCAGGCCTCGTGGCGGAGGATTCGTCCGCGAGGGTCGCCCGCGGCGGAATAGGTCTCCTTGTCCATGGTGTCGATGGCGAAGACCATGCACTGACCGGATTCAATCCAGGGGGCCCAGGCGTCGGTCATGTGGTAATTCTCAAAGTCATAGAACCGTCCGTCCTGGCAGGGGATGAACAGCACCGGCCTTCCGCCGTGTCCGTAGACCTTGATTTCCATGTCACGGCCTAAGTTTGGACTGTACCACTTGGTATAATACGTCTGCAAAGCGTCAACCTCCGTCAGTCCCGTTGATATAGGAGCGTGTTGATGAAAAAGGGAATCTGCTCCTCCCAGCAGGCCTCGCAGTGATCGCCGTTGGGTACGACGCGGCTGGTAAGCAGCACCTGTTTTTCCAGCAGCGCGGCGGTCACGCGGGCGAACTGGCCGCGCATGTTGGCGTGGTGCGTCATCTCCCGGGAGCCGTAATCCATGTAGATTACCGTGTCCGGAGCCACGTCAGCCTCGCGGATCATCCGATCCAGCTTCCGCACGGCAAGCCAGATGGACGGCGACAGGCACGCCGCCCGTGAAAAGACGTGGTTGTAGCGCATAACGGCGTAAAGACTCATCAGCCCGCCCATGGAGCTGCCGGCCACAAAGGTGGTTTCCCGCTGGGGCAGGGTGGGATAGTGGCTGTCGATCAGGGGCTTGAGGCTGTCCACCATCCAGTTCATATACTTGCGGCCCTTGCCGGTGATGGCGCCGAGGCTGGGGTCGGTGAAGCTGAAGGGGGAGTATTCCTTCAGGCGGCCATAGTCGGGGCTGTGGTTGCAGTCCACCGCCACGATGATAAGCGGCGTACCGGACTGCTCCATAAATTCCTTCATGCCCCAGCTTTTGCCGTAGGTAGCGTCCTCGTCGAAGAAGACGTTGTGTCCGTCGAACATGTACAGCACAGGGTAGCGGGCGTCAGGGTTATCCTCTATTGCATCAGGGACGTAAACATAAACCGTGCGGGGCTCCTTCCCGGTAAGCTGAGGGAGCACCGTGGGCCACTTTTCAATCATATGCGCAAACCTTCTCACGACAAAATAACGGCCGGACAGTCAGCCGTTATCATAGTTTACCATAGCGCAGGGGCAGATACAACCGTTTTGATGGCGAAATCCTGCATTTCCCGCGTATTTTTGCGCTTATGAAATATAGAAAGAAGCTTTCCACTATCGGGCAATGAAACAAGATGAAACTTTATGCCGCTCTATCTATATTATTGCTCAATAAATGAGACGTGAGCACACTTGTATGTACTGCAAGATAGACGGGTAACATGTATAATAATCTGTAATAAGTAGAAAGGAGAGTAGGCAGTGAGTAAGCAGGTTGGATTCAATAACCGTGACCGATTGGTTGAGCTTGGACTTACTATTGCAGCTCTCCGAAAAATGAGGGGTATGTCCCAAGAGCAATTAGCGGCGGAAGCAAAGATTAGCCGTTCTCATTTAAGTTCGATTGAAGCGCCGAATATAGTAAGAGCGTTCTCGGTAGAAGTATTATATAATATAGCAGATGCATTGGATGTACGAGCTGGAGACTTACTCAATACATCTTTACCATCATTGAGAAAATGAGGCTACTTCTCATCTCTTTCTTTTATATCTTGACAGTGCCTTACTTTTTCACAATTTTTACGTCTTGATAAGATTGATTGTTCATGCTCTCGCTCCGATAAGGTTTTTGTAAGTCCAATTTCATGCTCTGTTACTAAGATTTTTTCTACCATTGACATCTGTATACCATTTGGTTCTACGGTATCAATAATAGATAGAGAATAGCGGTAGCCAAGATAAAAGGCCCGCCATAAGAGTCCGTACAGTCGATTATCCCAACCTAAATAGATAGATGTTACGTGATCCCGGCTGTCAGTGTCAAGTGAATCCGTTAGGATATGATATATTGAGTTGATACTTTCCAGTCGCTCACTATATTCTGTATAGCGTTTCATGTTGGGATTTGTTAATAATTGGTTTGTTATGTAATCCTCAAAAGGACTGTTTGTTGTATCTTGAACAAAGTATTGTTGAAATCCAACATATAGGCCTCGGGTAAAAGCAAACTGAAAAGAGTAAGTTACATTTTGATAGAATAGTTTTTCCATCTCTGACAATTTTTCCTTCTGTTCAGCTGTTAACATGGATGAAAAAGAATTTAAAGAAGGCATGCAATTCTTATCATCCATGTT
>CANOHT010000053.1 GCA_947565865.1 uncultured Clostridia bacterium | reverse complement strand
GCGCCATCCCCACGGCCAGCCATTCGGCGTAGGTGCACAGGGCCGGGTCGATGTGCGCCAGGAGGGTGGGGGCGTTGAGTTTGTTATGCATAGGTTCTCCTTTTGTAAAATTGTTGGCGGAAGCTTCCGCGGGTTTGACAAGGGGTACTCGGCGGACTATAATAAGGCCATCCGAAGCGAAAAAGGGCTTACAATCAATACCGGGGAGGTCAAGCCGATGAAGCGCCGCATTACAGCCATTGTACTCTGCCTGCTCCTGCTGCTGACCCTGACGGGCTACGCCGAGGAAGAACCCAGGTTGGTGGAGGGCTATGTCATCAGGGGTTCTCAGCGGATCGCTTTCCTCTACCCGGAGGGGTGCGAAATCGAGATCGAGGACAGCATCGGCACGACAGTGTTCCTGGATGACGGGAGCTATGTCGCGCTCGCCATCCCCCGGGGAGGCGTGTCCGGCGTGGATGACTTGCTGGCGCGGATGCTCGACAGCGAGGCGATTGTCCAGCTGTCGGAGGATATGCATGTCTCCGGCGACCATGGTGACGATAACCATCGCATGCCCTTTCTGGATGCGTTGGATATTGGTATCAACCTGCCGGACGGCGGGAATGTGGGGCTCACCGCCTTCTGCCCTTACGGCACGACCGAAGTCTACAGCCTGCTGCTGACGGTTGTGTCCTCTATGACCGACGCTACTCTGCTGGAGGAATGGCTGACCGACGAATGGATTCCCTACATCACAGCCCAGCCATAACCAAAGGAGGTCAAACCGATGAAGCGCCGCATCACAGCCATTGTACTCTGTCTGCTCCTGCTGCTGACCCTGGTGGGCCATGCGGAGGAAGAACCCAGGTTGGTGGAGGGCTCAGCCACCAACGGCAAGCAGGAAGTCCAGTTCCTTTACCCGGAGACGTGTGCGTACCTGAATGAGGGGAAGATCGGCACGTTCGTGTACCTTGACGAGGACAACTACATCACCCTCTGCGTACCCAAGCCGGGCGTGACGGGCGTGGAGGACCTTCATGATGTCATGGGTAACGTTGGCGAGATTATCGCCCTGTCCGATGATCTTCAACTCAGTACCGTCCACGGGGATACCAACCATTTCATGCCTGACCTGGATGTGGTGGAGATAGGCATCAACCTGTCGGACGGCGGGAACGTCGTGGTCTGCACCTTCTGCCCCTACGGCGCCACCGAGGTCTACGACCTGCTGCTGACGGTTGTGTCCTCTATGACGGACGCCACCCTGCTGGAGGAGTGGCTGACCGACGAATGGATTCCCTACGTCACAGCGCAGCTATAACCAAGGGAGGTCAAGCCGATGAAGCGCCGCATCACAGCCATTGTACTCTGCCTGCTCCTGCTGCTGACCCTGACGGGCCACGCCGAGGAAGAACCCAGGTTGGTGGAGGGCACCGTGTCAAGGGGTTCCAAGCAGGTCAGTTTCCTTTACCCGGAGACGTACAGAATCCAGGAAGAGGACTATGGTGGCACGTTCGTATTTCTCAATGAAATAGATTATATCAGTCTTGATATTCCTACCAGAGGTTTATCCGGCGTGGAAAGCCTTGATGACCATGCAGGGGATCGAAGCATCATTTTGTCGGAAAATCTGCATCTTTGGGCCGTCAACGGAAATGCTGATGGGCAAACACGGAACATTGATTTCGTTCAGGCAGGCGTCAATCTGCCGGATGGCGGAAACGTCGTTTTGACGGCACAAACCTATCATGGGCGGACGGCGGTTTACCAGGTGTTCCTGACCATCCTGTCCTCCATGACGGACGCCACCCTGGTAGAGGAATGGCTGACCAACGAATGGATTCCCTACATCACAGCCCAGCCATAACCAAAGGAGGTTATATGAATGAAGCGCCGCATCACAGCCATTGTACTCTGCCTGCTCCTGCTGCTGACCCTGACGGGCCACGCGGAGGAAGCGCCCAGGTTGGTGGAGGGCTATGTCATCAGGGGTTCTCAGCGGATCGCTTTCCTCTACCCGGAGGGGTGCGAAATCGAGATCGAGGACAGCATCGGCACGACAGTGTTCCTGGATGACGGGAGCTATGTCGCGCTCGCCATCCCCCGGGGAGGCGTGTCCGGCGTGGATGACTTGCTGGCGCGGATGCTCGACAGCGAGGCGATTGTCCAGCTGTCGGAGGATATGCATGTCTCCGGCATCCACGGCGACGATAACCATCGCATGCCCTTTCTGGACGCCGTAAACATTGGTATCAACCTGCCGGACGGGGGGAATGTGGGGCTCACCGCCTTCTGCCCCTACGGCACGACCGAAGTCTACGGCCTGCTGCTGACGATCGTGTCCTCCATGACGGACGCCACCCTGCTGGAGGAGTGGCTGACCGACGAATGGATTCCCTACATCACAGCGCAATAAACGCTGTACCCAATGAAAAAGAAAAGCCAAGGGGCGGGAAGATTTCTTTCCCGCCCCCGCGTGTTTTAGCCCCGACGGTCGATGGAATCCCACAGCTTTTGCTTGCTGTTCTTGCCGAAGATGCCGTCAACGGTGAGCTTGTTGTCCTTCTGGAAGGCCTTGACGGCAGTTTCGGTGTTCTGGCCGAAGTAGCCGTCAGCGGTACCCACCTGGGTGTAGCCGATGCTCTTCAGGTCTTCCTGAATCCGCTTGACGGGCAGGTAGTACTTGCCGCCATGGCTGGAGCGCTTCCAGCTGGTAGTGTTATATCGCGGAATCCAGAGATCGTTACCGGTGATGGGGATATGCTGGGCAGTGATGTAATCGCTGTGAATATAGCCCTCCAATTTGTCAACGAGATCGTTAGTTTTGACATACTTGAAGGGATCCAGTGAGGAAGTTACATCCAGGGGCCAGCCCCGGATAAGCCGGGTGATCACATTGCTGGAATTCGTTTCAGCTGCACTGCGGAGATAAACAGTTTCATCCTCTGGAACGGCAACATAGTGCATACTCATGTTCAAGGTTCACCCTTTCTTAAATAAATGCTTTTGTGCTTTTGTCGCTGGCCAGCTTGGTGCACATCTGCCGTGCGGCGCGGGGGAGCCAGAGAGTCTTCCCACGCGGCTTTCGACATGAACAGCATAACACAGCCCGGCGCGAAAATCGTCCGCGATTTTAGACATGCTACTTTCCGTACAGCAGCAGGGCCAGGTGGGCCAGGGCCCTGTCCTTCTTTTTGTAGGCGGAGCTGCGCTCGATGTGGAAGCGCTCGCAGATGTCCATCACGGCGTCGATCTGCTTGATGTCCTCCGAGCGATAAAACAGCGCAAGCACCGTCTGCTCGTCCTCGGTCAGCGCGTCCCACGCGGGCTGAAACCAAGCCATGTATTCGGCGGCCTGACGGTAGCGCTCCTTCAGCACATCCAGCGCTTCCATGCCCTGAAGGATGCGGGCTTCCCCCGCGTGGGGCTGCGAAGGGGCCTTGGGCATGTCGGAATAAACGGGGCTGCTCACGCCGGTCATCCGCGCTCTGGCCCGCGCCATGGCCTCCTTTGAGTTGGCGATGATGGCCTTCATGCTGCCGTAATCCTTCAGCGCGTCCGCCGATGCCGCCCGCTTGTCAAGATACTGCCAGGAGATATTCATGGTCAGCCTCCCTTTGCTGTGCTTCAGCCGCCGAATCGCCGGGTCTCCCGCGTCCGCAGCGCCCCATCCAGCGCCGCGAAGAACCGCTTCCTTAGCCCCAGGAAGCCCTTCTCCGAGCAGGGCGGGCTGCACCGGCGGAGGCTGTCGCCATAGCAGACGTGGCGCAGCAGAGGCCGCACAAGCCCCGGGGCGTCAGTGCAGACGGCCTCGGCCACCCGGTCGATAAGCTGGCAGTCGGGGTGACGGCTCATGCCGCGGATGGCCTCCCAGGCCGTGGGGTCGCCGGGGGTGCGGGGCCTGGGCATGCCCGGCGGAATCGGCTCGGGGTCGCGGCGGAAGGCCGACAATTTATCCGGGTACTGCAGGCAGAAGCCCCGCAGCTCCAGCAGCCGCGCCGGGCTGATGCCGTAGGCCGCCAGGTCGATGGTATAGTGGCGCATATCATACTCCTTTCCGTAAGGTGGGTGGGGGGGGCCTTCGGCCCCTTTTTTCCGCCCGTCTTGACCGACGTTTCAGTCGTTTGTCGCGCTAACGACTTGTCCGCCGTGGGGGGCCTTCGGCCCTTTTATCCGCCCGTCTTGACCGACGTTCCAGCTGTGCGTCGCGCTGGGGTCTTCGACCCCATTTTTCCGCCCGTCTTGACCGACGTTTGAGTTGTGCGTCGCGCTAACCACTCGTCCGCCGTGGGGGGCCTTCGGCCCTTCTTTCCGCCCATCGGCCACGGCGTTCGTTGACAAGATAGGCACATCATGATATAATTCGGTTATCAAAGTCGAAGGGGGCTTGTCCGATGGAAATTCGGCCGTCCGCCGATCTGCGGAATCATTACAGCGAGATCGCCCGCACCTGCCGGGAGAGCCGCCAGCCTGTGACCATCACGGTCAACGGCCGGGGCGACACCGTGCTGATGGGCCTGACGGAGTACCGGCAGATGCAGGGGGAACTGGAGCTTCTGCGCACCCTGTCCGAGGCGGAGGCGGATGTCCGGGCGGGCCGCGTGGCTCCCGTGGCGGACACCTTCGCGGACATCCGTGCCCGCTTGACGGCCCAGAAGGGCGGCGACGAATGAACTACGCCATCCTGCGAACCGACAAGGCCAGCGACCAGCTGTACGGCATCATCCAGTACATCGCGGAGGATTCCGGCAGCATCGACACGGCCCTGCGGTATCTGGACGCCATCGAGGCCGCCGTCAGCCGCCTGGCTACTTCACCCCACATGGGCAGCTACCCGAGGTACAGCATCCTGCGCCGCCAGGGCTACCGTGTGCTGATTGTCCAGCGGCACCTGATCTTCTACAAGGTGGACGACGTGCGCCGGGAAGTCATGATCTACGCCGTGGTGGACGCCCGGCAGCACTACGTCAACTTACTTTGAATGTGGGGCCTTCGGCCCTTCTTTCCGCCCGTCGGGCACGACGGGGGCTTTTGGCTCCCTCAGCTTGTCAAAAAACCTCCAGGAGGTGTCGGAGGGCCCGCAGGCCCTCTGACTGTCCATCGAAAATCGGCGGCGTGTACGGCGATTTTCGTGCTTTTCGGTACGAAAAGCTTCCTTACACGACCGAACGGCCGGGAGAACGGCTTTGCCGTTCGACCAGTGAGGGCGTGCATTACTCAAAAAAGTGACCATAGTCACTTTTTTGACACCCTGCGGGCCTTCGGCCCCCCTTTTTTGTGTCAGAACTGCCCCGGAATAAATCCGCCCGGCTTCTCCTCCGGGGGATAGAAGCGGCTGATCTCGTTGCTTTCGCCAGTGGTGCCGTCCCGGCGGGTGAAGGCGCGCCGCTGCACATGGCACTGGCCAGAGGCGCCGGGGACGGCGTTCCAGTTCATCCGCAGGGGTTCGCCCTTCCGGCGCGCGCCGATGGCGGTGAAGAATTCGCACAGCTTCCACTCCTGGCTGGAGTGCAGGAAAAGGTTGTGCCTGACGTCGGCAGTCGCCCCATCGGGCGCGGTAAGGCGGACGGTCAGCACGGCCTTGTTGCAGGGCGGAAGCTTGCCCTGGGGGCCGGGGGTGTGCCGGGCTTTTTCGATGCTGATGACCCGGAAGGGGTAGTTGCCCTCCGGCAGGATGACGAACGGCCGATCCTCGTTTTTGATGGTGTCGTTCCAGTCCAGCTCCCGCTGAACGGGGTTGTTGAAGTCGTTTGACATGGGTATTCCTCCTTTTGAATTATCAAGAATCTTGACAATCCGAACTATATCACATGAATCTTGTGAAGTCAATATGGATTATCAAATTTCTTGATAATTTTTCTTGACACAACAACTTTTCATGATAGAATGAAGGCGGAGGTGTATCCCATGTCAATTGGAACGAGAATCCGTGACGCCCGCATTGCCAACCAATGGACGCAATCCGAGCTTGCCAAACGGGTTGGCGTCACAACCAGTGCCATCGGCAATTATGAATCGGGCGTATCATCGCCCAAGGAACACATTCTGATTGCACTGATGAAGACCCTGGGCGTGGACGCCAACTATCTCTATCAGGACGCCATGACGCCCGCCACCGTCGTTTCCTTCGGCCCCAACGACGAGGATCCGGCCCGCGTGGTCACAACGGAGGACGAATACGAGCTGCTCAAGGCCTACCGCGGCGCGGAGGAAGCCGCCCGCCGCTATGCCCTCGATTTGCTGCGAACCCATCCGGCGGAGCGCTGATACGGCTTGCCGGAGAGCGGAAGCTCTGGCGTCGCCGTCCCTTTTTTGCCCGGGGCAGGGGAGTTGCGCGCCCCCCAGCTGCAAACGAAAAGCCCCTGTGCATCAGGGCCTTTTGCGCATCCGTGGATTCAGGCAGGCAAAACAGACTGGCCGTCGGCGTACTCCTGCGGGGAGCAGCAAGCCCGCCAGCCGCAAACAAAAAGCCCCTGTGCATCAGGGACTTTTGCGCATCCGTGGATTCAGGCAGACAAAACAGACTGGCCGTCGGCGTACTCTCGTGGGGAACGGCAAGCCCGCCAGGCCTGCCAGCGGGGCATGTCGCTTGGGGGGGATAAATGAAAAGCCCCTGTCCATCAGAGCCTTTTGCGTATTCGTGGATTCAGGCAGGCAAAAGATACTGCCCGTCGGTGTACTCCCATAGGGAACGGCGCGCCCCCAGCCGCAAACAAAAAGCCCCTGTCCATCAGGGCCTTTTGCGCATCCGTGGATTCAGGCAGGCAAAAGATACTGCCCGTCGGTGTACTCTCATGGAGAACGGCGCGCCCCCCAGCCGCAACAAAAAGCCCCTGTCCATCAGAGCCTTTTGCGCATTCGTGGATTCAGGCAGGCAAAACGGGCTGTACGTCGGCAGACTCCGTGGGGAGCGGCAAGTCCGCCGGGCCTGCCAACGGGGCATGTCGCTTGGGGGGGATAAACGAAAAGCCCCTGTCTATCAGGGCCTTTTGCGCATCCGTGGATTCAAGCAGACAAAACAGACTGCCCGTCGGTGTACTCCCGTGGGGAACGGCGCCCCCAGTCGCAAACAAAAAGCCTCTGTGCATCAGGGCCTTTTGCGCATTCGTGGATTCAGGCAGGCAAAACAGACTGGCCGTCGGCGTACTCCTGCGGGGAGCAGCAAGCCCGCCGGGCCTGCCAACGGGGCCTGCCGCTTGGGGGATAAACGAAAAGCCCCTGTGCATCAGGGCCTTTTGCACATCCGTGGATTCAGGCAGGCAAAACAGACTGGCCGTCGGCAGACTCCGTAGGGAGCGGCAAGCCCGCCGGGCCTGCCAACGGGGCCTGCCGCTTGGGGGATAAACGAAAAGGCCCTGTTCATCAGGGCCTTTCAAGTGGGATTAGGAGGGCTCGAACCTCTGACCTCCACGATGTCAACGTGGCGCTCTAACCAACTGAGCTATAATCCCATAGCTTCAACGCTGACTACTATACCACACTTCGGGAGAAAAAGCAAGCCCTTCTTTGCAAAAAGCGGAAGTTTTTTGGCAGGCGGGCCAAGAGGGAGCCGCCCCCGGAGCGAGGCGGGAACGGCTCCCGGCGGATTATTCCGCGGCCTGGGCGGCGACTTGGCTGACGAACTGCATGTCAACCAGCTCGGCGTAGTCGTACTCGCCCTCATAGATGCCCGAGGCGATGATGACCTCCATCAGCGTATCCACGGCGGTCTGGCTGATGATGCCGTCGGGGCTCCACATGTTGTCTTCGTAGGCGCGCTTCAGGGCGGCGGCGCGGCCTTCCTCGCTGAGGGTGGAGAACTCCAGTTCCAGGACGCGGGCGGCCAGGTCGTGATCCTCCTGCACAGCCTTCAGCGCGCGCATCATGGCGCGGACGAACTTCAGGCAGGTTTCGGCGTCGTTCTCAATGGTGGAGCGCTTGACGCCGATGACGGAATAGGCGTAGTCGCCCAGG
The DNA here is from genome assembly GCA_947565865.1 of uncultured Clostridia bacterium. Taxonomy (GTDB): domain Bacteria; phylum Bacillota; class Clostridia; order Christensenellales; family Aristaeellaceae; genus UBA11524. Next base: position 4,198 of record CANOHT010000053.1, on the reverse strand, counting down.
TCGGGGAACTTGACGAAGGGCTCCTCCCAGATGCCGGCGGTCACGCCCTCCATGATCTGGGGCTCGCCGCCGTTGCCGATGTCGCCCTGGCCGTGCTGGAGCATGGCGGTAACGGTGGAGGCGTCGGCGTTTTCCACCAGGGTCACGTCGTTATCGGGATCAAGGCCGACCTTTTTGAGCAGGTAGCGGGTGAGGACGTTGGGGCTTCCGCCATAGCGGCCGGCCACGATGGTTTTGCCCCGGAGGAAGGCGGCCATGTCCTCGTCGCTGTCCGAGGCGGGGGCCAGGCCGGTGCGGGCGAAAAGGTACACATTGGCCCGGTTGACGCAGTTGACGATGCCGGTAACAGGGTCGCTGCTGCCGCGGTTGGCCAGGCAGTTGCTGTCCACGCCGCCGATGACGGCGAAGGCGTCGCCGGAAACAACGGCGGTCACATGCGCGCCGCCGGTGGCCTGCACGACGCTGACATCCAGGCCCTCCTGGGCAAAGTAGCCCTCATGGATGGCGACATACAGGGGCAAATAGGCCACCAGATGCACGGGCTCGGCCACGGTGAGGGGGCGGAGCGCGCCTTCAGCCAGACCGGGGAGGGCGACGGCGGCCAGCGTCAGGGCCATCATGAGTGCCAGGAACTTCTTCATGGGGTTCAGCCTCCTTTCGGGTTGGGGAAAAGGGGTCGCCGGGGTTACGCGCGTCCGTCGGACTCCTGCTCCTGGGACCAGCGGCGGTTGAGCAGCTTTTCAAGCCCCACCACGCCCAGGTACATCAAAATCGACACGATGGACAGCACCACCACGCCCACCCAGACCAGCTTGAGGTCGAAGGTGGTACCGGCGTAAACAATCATACGCCCCAGACCGCGGTCTGATGCGATGAATTCACCGACGATGGAGCCCGCCATTGCCAGGGCGATGTTCACCCGCAGCCCGGAGATGATCCAGGGCATGGAAGACGGCACCACCAGGTGGGTGAACACCTGGATGCGCCGGGCCCCCAGGGAGACCATCAGCGTGGTGAGGGTGGGATCGACGGCCTTCACGCCGCCCCAGGCGGACATGGCCGCCACCACCACCGTCATCAGGAAGGCCAGCACCACCTTGCTGGAAAAGCCGATGCCGAAAAGGATCACCAGCACGGGGGCCAGGGCCAGCTTGGGCAGGGCGTTGAGCACCACCAGCCAAGGCTCCGCCACCAGCGCGGCCCGGCGGGAAAACCAGAACAAAAGCCCGATCACCGAGCCGACCACGGTGCCCAGCAGGAAGCCCAGCAGCGTGGACAGGCCCGTATAGGCGATGTCCCGCCACAGGCTGCCGGTGCGCCACTGGATGCCCGCCGTGCGCAGAATCTCCGTGGGGCTGGAGAAAAAGTAGCTGTCCAGCCAGTGGAGGCGGGCCCCAAGCTCCCACAGAACCAGCAGCGCCAGGAGCAGGCCCCAGCGCCACAGCGCCACCGTCCGGGCCTCGATCTGCCGTGTCTCCTGTACGCCCGTGCGAATGTCAGCGCTGGATTTCATGGCCATGCACCTCCTTCCACAAGAGCTTCATCATATCCGCCTTCATGGCGGCAATGGGCGGGTCGGCCAGCATCGAGGGCAGGCGGGGCCGGGGCATATCCACCTGATAGCGCTTCAGGACGCGGCCGGGCCGGGCCGTCAGCAGCAGAATCTCGTCGGACAGCAGCAGCGCCTCGTCCACGTCATGGGTGACGAAGAGGACGGTCTTGCGCATTTCCTGCCAGATGTCGGTGAGCAGCAGCTGCAATTGGAGGCGGGTGATGGCGTCCAGGGCGCCGAAGGGCTCATCCAGCAGCAGCACCTCCTTGCTGGTGAGCAGGGTGCGCAGCAGCGCCGCCCGCTGCCGCATGCCGCCGGAGAGGTGATGGGGCCTGCTGCGCTGGAAGCCATCCAGCCCGCAGCGCTCAATCAGCGGCTGCGCCAGGGCCAGGGCGTCCTTTCGCTTCACGCCCCGCAGGGTTTGCCCCAAAATGATATTGTCCTCAATGGTGCGCCAGGGCAGCAGCAAATCCTTTTGCAGCATGTATCCCACCTGCCCGGGCCTGTTCACCACGGACGCCCCGTCAATGGTCACGTCCCCGCGTCCTGGGGAGAGAAGCCCGGCGATGATATTGAACAGCGTGGACTTGCCGCAGCCGCTGGGCCCCAGGATGGATACAAAGGCCCCCCGGCGGACATCAAAGCTGACATCCTGGATGGCCGGCATATCCTCTCCATCCCGGTCGAAGGCGCGGTATACGTCCTTCACGCTGAGATAAGCAAGGTCAGGCATGATTCACTTCCTTTCCCGGCAGGTTCGGTGTGGCCTGTGCCCTGCCGTCATTGACAGCATACGCCGGACACGGCAATCGGTGCGGGAAAGAAAAGCGGCCAGGCGACAGGCGCCGCGTGGCCGAACCCAAGGTTGTCCGGGGGGCGATCCGGAGCCCTCTGGCCGCGCCGCCGCGCGACATGCCGCCAGGGGGGGAGGGGGAGCCCTTGGCAGGGCGGCGGCTGTTTGTTCTGGAGGGAACAGCTGCGGCCTTGGGGGCGCGGCTGTTGTCTGTTTTTTTGTGAACAATTTTATTATTGCAACAATTGCGCCCTTGGCAGGGCGGCGGAACATGTTTGGTTGTCCTTTCTCCTCGGAGAAAGGATCAAAGAGGATTGGGGGCGGCTAAATTCAACATGCACCGTAGCCATCCACAATTCGGCAATGTCGCGGGGACGCAGGTGCTGTCCCCGCTCTGTGCCTCATTGGAACTGCGTACCGCTTCATCCGCCACTGGCGGCGCGGTACTTCGTTCCCCCCCAGGCCCCCCGTGGCATAGCGTGTTGAGCGGAGCCATAAACAGCTACCAGCTAACACCGCCTCGCGGGGGCGGTGCTCCACCTCCATTGGAGACGGCAAGTGTGCTTCAGCAACAACTATTTCGTCTGGTCTGGCTCGGTAGACCCGGTTGCACATGGGACTGGAACCGTTGGGATTGAGGGCGGGTTTGCCCTTGGCAGGGCTGTGGCTGTCTGTTCTGGAGGGAACAGTTACGGCCTTGGGGGCGCGGCTGTTGTCTGTTTTTCTCTCAATAGTAGTTGCGCCCTTGGCAGGGCAGCGGAGCTTGTTTAACCCTACTTTCTCCACGGAGAAAGTAGCAAAGAGGTCTGGGGGCGGCTGAATTGAACCTGCGTGGGCAGCCGCCCCCAGGCCCCCCGTGGCATAGCATATGGTGTGTAGACATAGGCAGTCACCAGCTAACACCGCCTCGCAGGGGCGGTGTTCCAACTCCATTGGAGCAAGCAAGTTGGCATCTGTCACAAAGCTGCTGTCTGGTTTGGTTTTAAAACCCGGTTGCACATGGGACTGGAACCGTTGGGATTATGGGCGGGTTTGCCCTTGGCAGGGCTGTGGCTGTCTGTTCTGGAGGGAACAGTTGCGGCCTTGGGGGCGCGGCTGTTGTCTGTTTTTCTCTCAATAGTAGTTGCGCCCTTGGCAGGGCAGCGGAGCTTGTTTAACCCTACTTTCTCCACGGAGAAAGTAGCAAAGAGGTCTGGGGGCGGCTGAATTGAACAAGCACCGTAGCCATCCATAATTCGGCATTGTCGCGGGGACACAGGCGCTGTCCCCGCTCTGTGCCTCATTGGAACTGCGTACCGCTTCATCCGCCACTGGCGGCGCGGTACTTCGTTCCCCCCAGGCCCCCCGTGGCATAGCGTGGAGCGCGTGGCTATAATCGAGTCACCAGCTAATTGCGCCTCGCGGGGGCGGTGTTCCACCTCCATTGGAGACGGCAAGTGTGCTTCAGCAACAACTATTTCATCTGGTCTGGCTCGGTAGACCCGGTTGCACATGGGACTGGAACCGTTGGGATTGAGGGCGGGTTTGCCCTTGGCAGGGTAGGGCTGTTTGTTTTTGCGGGGAGCGTTGCGGCCTTGGTGGCGCGGCTGTTGTCTGTTTTTGGAAGAATAGTTGCGCCCTGCCAAGGGCAAGCCCATCCACAACACCAACGGTACCAGTCCCATGTGCAACCGGGTTTCAAAACCATGCCAGACGAAAAGTTTGATGCAGGTTGGACACTAACCTGTCCCTATGGAGTTGGAACACCGCCCCTGCGAGGCGATGTTAGCCGGTGACTGCCTATGTCTACACACCATATGCTATGCCACGGGGGGTTTGGGGGCGGCTACGGTGCATGTTGAATTTAGCCGCCC
>CANOHT010000052.1 GCA_947565865.1 uncultured Clostridia bacterium | reverse complement strand
AAGTATTTTAATAAAGCGATAGAAGCATTTGGATATAATCTTCCTTTCCAATTCAAATGGGTAGGATATATGAAAGATGAAAAAAATGAAGAGAACACAGGGAAAGATGCTCTAAATAAAGCAGTTCAATTCTTAATTGCTCGCAATCTGACAGCCAAAACAGTATGCTTATTTGACTGTGATACAAACCGTATTGAACAGATGAAAAACAATGTATACACACGAGTTATTCCAACTTACCCAAACAGTAAACATATGAAAAAAGGGATTGAAAATGCTCTTGTTCTTGATACGGTTGACTTAAGTCCTTTCTACACGCAAAAGATTAAAGAAGGCGATTATGGGGATGATAATACAATCGTTGAATTCAATAAAATGGCATGTTGTGATTATATTTGCTCGTTGGATTCGGAAACTCTCAAAAATGTATTTGCTAATTTAAAAACAATAATAGATGAACTTGCTTCTATTTTTATGTAGAGCGACTTCGTTATTGGGAGTGCTACCAAGGAGATTTAAACGCATCAGTAAGTTTGTTTCGCCTCTTTGCCATTATTTTTTGTCTTGGGCTTGACATACGGGTGACGAAGGTCATGCAGACGAATGACACGCATTCCGTCGACTTCCAGAATTATCGAAACCCGCGGAAAGCGTATTGGGTTTCAAGCGTTCGCCAAGTTCGGTAACGCAGATGTACTGAAGATATCCCATCATATTATTTTACCTGCAGCAAGCCCATTGAAAATCATCGGTAGCAAAAGTAACACTTAATCCGCGTGAGTGGCGTCCACCATTCGGCATCGTCATGAGAACGCTGGCGCTGTTCCGGCTCTGTACCTCATCGGAACTGCCTACCGCTTCATTCGACATTGGCGGCGGGGCAATTCGCTCCTCACAACCTCCGGGGTATAGTGTGTTATGTGCAGACACAGGCAAGTCTCCAGCTAATACCGCCTTGCGGGGGCAGTTACACAACTCTATTGCAGTGAGCAAATGTGCTGGAGCGGCAATGGTCTTTGTCAGGATAGGTCTGGAAACCTGGTTGTACATGGGGATGAACCGAAGGATATTGGTTTTGATGATTATGATTAAGTCGGGGCGCCGCTGATCAACAGAAAAAACGTCGCCTCAAAAAGCAGGCGACGTTTTTTACTGTGAATGCTCCGTCAACGCTTGTTTTCAGCGTCACAGTAGATGCAGCGATAGACCCGACGCTTCTCGTCCGCCAAACGGAAAACTTGATCCAGCGCGGACTCCACGGAGGTGATGCAGCGGGGATTCTTGCAGCGGATCACGTTGATCAGCTGCTGAGGAAGATTCAGGTGCTTCTTTTCCGCGATGCGGCCGTTCTCGATGATGTTCACGGTGATACCGGGGTCAATAAAGCCCAGAACATCCAGGTCAATGCTGATGTTATCATCAATTTTGATGATGTCCTTGCGGCCCATGGCTTCACTCTTCACATTTTTGATGATGGCCACCGAGCAGGATAGCTCGTCCAGATGCAGGTGCTGGTAAATATCCATGCTGCGCCCGGCCTTGATGTGATCCAGCACGATGCCGCGGCGAATGGAATCAATGTTCATGCCATGTCCTCCAATAGGGTCTTGATGAGCGCCATGCGGACGAAGCGTCCGTTGCGCACCTGCTTGAAGTAAACGGCCCGGGGATCGTCGTCCACCTTGACGGAAATCTCGTTGACCCGGGGCAGCGGGTGCATGATGGCCAGATCGGCCTTGGCGGTCAGCAGCTTTTCCGGGTCAAGAATGTAGGTATCCTTCAGGCGAATGTAGTCGGCCTCGTTGAAGAAGCGCTCCCGCTGGACGCGGGTCATGTACAGCACATCCAGCTGGGGCATGACCTCCTCCATGGTTTCCACTTCGGTGAAGGGGATGCCCTTGTCCCGAAGGGCCTGGGTGATGTAGCCGGGTACTCGCAGCTCCTGGGGAGAAATCAGCACGAAGCTGACGCCGGGGTAGCGGCTCATGGCGCCGATGAGGCTGTGAACCGTGCGGCCGAATTTCAGGTCGCCGCAAAGTCCCACGACCATGCGATCCAGCCGCCCCTTCTCCCTGCGGATGGTCATCAGATCGGTGAGGGTTTGGGTGGGGTGATTGTGTCCGCCGTCCCCCGCGTTGATGATGGGTGCCGAGGAACGGAGGCTGCCAGCCAGGGGCGCGCCCTCCTTGGGGTGGCGCATCGCGATGATGTCGCAGTAGCTGCTGACGGTGCGGATGGTGTCGGTAAGGCTTTCGCCCTTGGACGTGGAGGAGGAATCTGCTGTGGCGAAGCCCAGCACGCTGCCGCCCAGGGACAGCATGGCCGACTCAAAGGACAACCGGGTACGGGTGCTGGGTTCGAAGAACAGCGTGGCCAGGATGCGGCCGCGCAGGGTCTCGCGGTAGCGGGCGGGGTCAGCGATCATGGCGTCGGCCAAATCCAGCACGGCGGTGATTTCAGCGACGGAGAAATCGGTGATGTCAATCAGGTGACGCATGGCATCCTCCTTGTTTCATCAGGCTTTCGCGCCGTTGACCGCCAAATAATTGCGGATGCGCTGCACGTTCTCGGCGTTCTTCTCGTCTTCCTCCAGGTACTCAATGATGTCGTACACGTCTACCACGGAGTATACCGGGAAACCGAATTCCTCTTCCACCTCAGCCATGGCGCTCTTGTCGGTTTTGCCCTTCTCCTTGCGATCCACCATCACGAAGGTGGCGGCAACCTTCACACCTTCCAGATTGCTCAGAATGGACATGCTCTCGCGGATGGCGGTGCCGGCGGTAATGACATCTTCCACGATGACCACTTCCTCGCCTGCCTTCGGGATATAGCCCACAAACACGCCGCCTTCGCCGTGATCCTTGGCTTCCTTGCGGTTGAAGAAGAAGGGCACGTCCAGGCCGTTCTTGCTCAGGGCGATGGCGGAGGAAACAGCGATGGAAATCCCCTTGTAAGCGGGCCCGTAAAGCACCGTGCGGCGATTGCCGACCTTTTCCAGATAAGCCTTGGCATAGAATTCGCCCAGCTTGGCGATCTGCTCGCCGGTCTTGATGTCGCCGGCGTTGATGAAATAGGGAATCTTCCGGCCGGACTTGGCGGTGAAATCACCGAACTTCAGTACGCCCGCGTCCTCCAGGAATCGAATAAACTCATGCTTGTAAGCTTCCATGGTGTTCTCTCCTTTTCTGTTCATGAAACAAGAACCAAGGTCTACCGACAAAGGAAACTGTGAGACACCGCCCGCAGCGCTTCTCGCGCACATAGTTAGTCCGAAGCCGCATGCCCCCATCACGGAACGGGTACCCAGAGGGGCGACGCCTCTCTAGCGGGGTGCATGGGCAGCGCCCTTGCTACCCCCACGCGCAGCAAATTGAGCCGAAGGCTTGCCCTCTGTCGCGGAACGGGCGTCCGAGGGCGGCGCCTCTCTGGCGGGGTGCATGGGTAGCGCCACGCAATCTTCACGCGCAGCAAGTTGAGCCGAAGGCTTGTCGCTCTGTCGCGGAACGAGTGTGCAGAGGGGCGGCCCCCCCTCTGGCGGGGGGAATGGGCAGAACCCCTGCCACCCTTCACGCGCAGCAAGTTGAGCCGAAGGCTTGCCCCCCTGTCGCGGAACGGGCGTGCAGAGGGGCGTCGCCCGCTGTCAGGGTGCATGAGCAGCGCCTCGCAGTCTTCACGCGCAGCAAGTTGAGCCGAAGGCTTGTCGCTCTGTCGCGGAATGGGCGTCCAGAGGGGCGACGCCCCTCTGGCGGGGTGCAGGGGCAGCGCCCCTGCGACGGTTGCGCCCCTGCGACGGCAGTGCCCCAGCGTTACCCTAGGAATTCCGCGATGCATCGCTCATAGGCGGCGACGGGATCGGAGGCGGCGGTGATGGGGCGGCCGACAACAATGTAATCGCTGCCGCCTTCCCGGGCCTTGGCAGGGGTCATGACCCGCACCTGATCGCCCACATCGCCGTCAGCGAAACGGATGCCGGGGGTGACGGTGAGGAAATCCGCACCGCAGGCTTCTTTGACCAGCGCGGCCTCCAGGGGGGAGCAGACCACGCCCATCAGCCCGGCGGCCTTGGCGTTCTGCGCGTACTTCTTCACGGCTTCCGGCATGGTGGCGCTGACGAGCAGCTCCTGCTGCATCCGCTCCTCGCTGGTGGAGGTCAGCTGCGTCACCGCCAGCAGCACGCCGCAGGTACCGTCCTCCCGGGTCAGGCCCTCCTTGGCGGCCTCCATCATGGCGATGGTGCCGGAGGCGTGGAGGTTGGTCATGTCCACGTCCAGGCGGGAGAGGACGCGCATGGCCTTTTTGACGGTGTTGGGAATGTCGTGCAGCTTCAGATCCAGGAAGATTTTGTGGCCCCGGGCCTTGATCTCCCGCACGATGTCCGGGCCTTCGCCGTAGTACAGCTCCATGCCGATCTTCACGAAGGGCTTGCGGGTGGTGAACTGATCCAGGAAGGCGAGGGTCTTTTCCTTGTTTTCAAAATCCAGGGCGATGATGACATCCTTGGCCATGGTTTTTCCTCCTTTTTTATACACGGGCGATGTCGGAAAGGCGCTCGATGCCCAGCCTGTCCATTTCGGCGGGCAGGGCGTCAATGATGTCCTTGCAGGCGGTGGGGTTGACCAGATTGGCCGCGCCTACCTGGACGGCGCTGGCCCCGGCCATCATCATCTCGATGACATCCCGGGCGGTGCTCACGCCGCCCATGCCGATGACGGGGATGCTCACCGCTCCGGTGACCTGGTAGACCATGCGCAGGGCTACGGGGAAGATGCCCGGCCCGGAATAACCGCCCATAACGTTGGCCAGCACGGGCCTGCGCCGCTGGAGGTCGATGCGCATGCCCAGCAGGGTGTTGATGAGGCTCAGACCGTCGGCACCTGCCTCCTCGCAGGCTTTTGCGATGGCGACGATGTCCGTCACGTTGGGGGAGAGCTTCATGTAGACGGGCTTGGCGGCGACGGCTTTCACCGCCCGGGTGACTTCCGCCGCGGCCTTCGGGTCGGTGCCGAAGGCCATGCCGCCGTGGCGCACGTTGGGGCAGGAAATGTTGATTTCGAGGATTTCCACCTGCTCTTCCTGGGACAGCAGCGCCGCGCAGCGAACGTATTCGTCAACGGAGAAGCCGCTGATGTTGGCGATGATGGGCTTGTGGAAGATTCGGCGAAGGGCGGGCAGTTCCTCCGCGATGACGTGCTCCACGCCGGGATTTTGGAGGCCCACGCTGTTGAGCATCCCGCCCGGGCACTCCGCGATGCGGGGCGTTGGATTGCCGAAGCGGGCTTCCGCCGTGGTACCCTTGAAGGACAGGCTGCCGAGAATGTTCACGTCATAATAGGGCGTAAATTCCTGGCCGAAGCCGTAGGTGCCGCTGGCGGGAATCACGGGGTTGTCCAGTCGGACGCCGGACAGGGTGACGGACAAATCCTTTACCATAGAATCTCCTCCCTCATCAGCACGGGACCGTCCTTGCAGATGCGCTTGGTTCCGCCCTTGACCTGGACGGTGCAGCCCATGCACGCGCCGAAGCCGCAGCCCATGCGCTCCTCAAAGGAGAACTGACCCGGCACGTCGGCGGCGTTGTAGACGGCCTTCAGCATAGGCAGGGGGCCGCAGGCGGCGACGCTGTCGAAGTCCAGGGCGGCCATGGCGTCGGTGACAAGGCCCTTTATACCCGCCGAGCCGTCCATGGTGGCCAGGACGAAGGGTGCGCCCAGGGCTTCCACCGCGTCTTGCAGGAAGACCTCGGCGGCGGTGTTGAAGCCCGCCAGCACGGTGGGGTGCTTGCCCTCCGCCAGCAGCGTCCTGCACAGGCCGACCATGGGCGGAAGGCCCACGCCGCCGCCGATAAGCAGGGGACGCTCGCCCATCAGGCCTGTGTCAAAGCCGTTGCCCAGGCCGGAGAGCAGATCGACCTCGGCGTCGGGGGCCATGTCGGCCATGGCGTCGGTGCCCTGGCCGACAACCTTGTACACCAGGGTCAGGGTATCGGCGTCCCAGTCGCAAACGGAAATGGGCCGGCGCAGGTAGAAGCCCGGCACCTGTACCTGGACGAACTGTCCCGGTCGGCGCAGGGAGGCGGTGTCGCCGGCCAGCACCATCCGGTGGACAGCGGCGGTCAGCGGGGTATTGCTTATAATGCGGTAGCGCATGGTCTCACTCCTTCCGGATAGTCAGTTCTCATAGGCGACGGTCTCGCCCACCAGGGTCAGGCGGCAGCGAGCATGAACCTCCCAGCCCTCGAAGGGCGTGGCATGGCCCAGGGACAGGAAATCCGCCGGGTCGATCTTATCCTTCACGCGCAGGTCGAAGGCGGTGAGCTCGGCCCGGTCGCCCAGGGCCAGCCCGCCGCCGAAGCCGAAGCGCTCCCGGGGAGCCTCCGCCATCAGACGGATCAGCCGGCTCAGCCCCATCCGTCCCGTCTCGACGAAGTAGGTGTACATCAGCGGGAAGGCAGTCTCAATGCCCACCACGCCCATGGCGGAGCCGCGCAGCCCCTTGGCCTTTTCTTCAGCGGAATGGGGCGCGTGGTCGGTGGCCAGCATGTCGACGGTGCCGTCCAGAACGGCTTCCACCAGGGCGTCCCGGTCATCGGCGTTCCGCAAGGGCGGGTTCATCTTGAACCGGCCCAGATCCTGCAGATCATCCTGACACAAAAGCAGGTAGTGGGGGCCGGTTTCGCAGGTGATGTCCACGCCCTCCGCCTTGGCCTGACGGATCAGCGCCACGGATTCCTTGCAGGACACATGGCACACATGGTAAGGGCAGCCGGTCTCCCGGGCCAGCCGGAGGTCGCGCTCAATGGGCCGCCACTCGCTTTCCGAGGGGATGCCGGGGATGCCATGCTCCCGGGCGTAGCCGCCCGCGTGGATGGCTCCGCCGGGAGGAATGAGGCTGACGTCCTCGCAGTGGGCGGCGATGAGGCTGCCCGCGTCTCTGCAGCGGCGCATGGCCTCCCGCATGGTGGCTTCCTCCCGCACACCCCGGCCGTCATCCGAAAACCCAGCGACCCGTCCGGCCAGGCCCGCCATATCGGTCAGCTCGCCCTCGCCCCTCTGCCCCACGGTGATGGAAGCGTAGGGCGTGACGCCGATGACCGCGTCCCGGGCGATCAGTTCCTCCTGAAGGCGCAGATGCTCGTCGCTGTCGGGCGCGGGCGAAAGATTAGGCATGGCGCAGACGTGGGTGAAGCCCCCCCGGGCACAGGCGCGGCTGCCGGTAGCGATGGTCTCCTTATAAGAAAATCCCGGCTCCCGCAAATGCACATGCACATCCACGAAACCGGGAAAAACAACGAGGCCGTCCAAGGAAATAACACGATCCGCGCCATTGGCGGAAAGACTGCGCCCCCTCGCGGTCACAACGCCCTGCGTTACTTCCAAGTCCATGGGAACAAGCGCGCCCTGATCATACACCAGGCCGTCCTTGAGCAGCATCCTCATGCGGCATCCTCCTTGCTGATTCCTATCTGACCTATCATAGCAAATTTTCGCGAAGATTGCAACGGGGGAAAGGGGGAATTTTTAGCCGGTTTCCTCCGCCTTTTACCAATATGTCCTCTCCCCTTGATTCCCAGCGGGTCTTCCATTATAATAGAGGACAAGTGTTTGAACGGAGGAATGCCGGATGATGGCGCTGCCGCGGGGCGTGACAAGGATTCTGACTCAGCTGACGGCCCGGGGCCATCAGGCTTATGTGGTGGGGGGCTGTGTTCGGGACTGTCTGCTGGGGCGGACGCCGAAGGACTGGGATGTCTGCACCTCCGCCACGCCCGAGGACATGCTGCGGGCCTTCGCCGGATGGCATGTGGCGGAGACGGGCCTGAAGCATGGCACCCTGACGGTTCTGGCGGAGGGGGAGTCCTATGAGGTCACGACCTTCCGGGTGGACGGCGCGTACACCGATCATCGCCACCCTGATGGCGTGACCTTTGTCACCGATGTGCGGGAGGATCTGGCCCGGCGGGATTTTACGGTCAACGCCATGGCCTATCACCCGGATACAGGCTTGGTGGATGCCTTCGGCGGCCGGGAAGACCTGGCGCGGGGCCTCATCCGCTGTGTCGGGGACGCGGCGACGCGCTTCCGGGAGGACGCGCTGCGCATTCTCCGGGCGCTGCGGTTCGCGGCTGTATACGGCTTTGCGATCGAAGAACAGACGGCCCGGGCGGCGCATAGCCTGAAGGGTACGCTGCACGACGTGGCGGCGGAGCGCATCCGGGTGGAACTGGCGAAATTGCTCTGCGGTGAGTGCGCGGCGGACATCCTCCGAGCATATGCCGATGTGGTGTTTGAGGTGCTGCCCTGGCTCAAGCCGATGGCGGGACTGGATCAGCGCAATCCGCATCACTGCTGGGATGTGTGGGAGCATACCCTGCACGCGGTGATGGAAGTCCCGCCCACGGAAGTGCTTCGGCTGACCATGCTTCTGCATGACTGCGGCAAGCCGGACTGCATGACGGTAGACGACAGGGGCGTGGGCCATTTCTATGGTCATCAGACCCATTCGGAGGAAAGGGCTCAGGCGGTGTTGGCGTACCTGCGGGTGGACAACGCCACAGCGCGGCGGGTGCTGACCCTGGTGCGCCGCCATGATGTGCCTTTGTCTGCGGAACCCAAGCTGCTCAAACGGCGGCTGAATGAGCTGGGCGAGGAGGCGCTGCGGCAGCTGATCGAGGTTCGGCGGGCTGATGCGCTGGGGCAGGGAACCAACGACCGGGCCCAGGTGGAGACCTGGGCCGAAGCCATGCGGGAGGCGCTGGACGCGCTGTTAGCGCAGACGCCCTGCGTGACTCTGAAGCAGCTGGCTGTCAACGGCGGCGATTTGCTGGCGATGGGCGTTCCGGGGGGAAAGCTCATCGGCGGCTGCCTGAACTGCCTGCTGGAGGAGGTGCTGGACGAGCGTCTGCCCAACCGGCGGGAGGCGCTGCTGGCGAGGGCTGAAGCATGGCTTCGGGACCAGAGGTAATATTCATCGGTGCCGGGCGCGGCGGCGAAGCCGTGTCGGCATCCCAATGGGCTTGAGATAGAAGGAGGACGCGCCATGACCAAGTGGATGATTCGGCGGTTCATTGCCCAGCCGGAGAACGTCGGCAGCCAGAGGGTGCGCGGACAGTATGGCACACTGGGTTCCGTGGTGGGCATCGGGGTCAACCTGCTGTTGTCGGCGCTGAAATTTTTTGTGGGCGCCATCACGGGGTCTGTGGCGGTGACGGCGGACGCGGCGAACAATCTGTCGGACGCGGGAGGCAGCATCATTTCCCTGATTTCCATCCGTCTGGCGCAAAAGCCGGTGGACAAGGGACATCCCTTTGGCCATGGACGGATGGAATACCTGGGTGCCCTGGGGGTGGGCGTGCTGATTCTGCTCATGGGCGTCGAACTGCTGATGAGCGGCGTGGAAAGCATTTTTCACCCTGTAAAGCCCGTCTTTGGCTGGATTCCCTTCGCGCTGCTGCTGGTCAGCATCCTGATGAAGGGTTGGCTTTACTTCTTCTATCGCTACATCGGGCGGAAGATCGACGCCTCGACGCTGCTGGCGGCGTCGAAGGATTCACTGTCGGACGTGATGGCCACTTCCGCGGTGGCGGTGAGCATGGTGCTCTCCGTCTTTACGGATTGGCCGGTGGACGGCGTGATGGGCGTCATCGTCGCGGTGCTGGTGCTTCGCGCGGGCTGGGGCGTATGCAAGGATACGGTAGACAGCCTCATGGGCGGCAAGCCGGATCAGGAGCTGGGGCGGCGGATCATCGACATGCTGATGCGCTATGACAAGATCCTGGGCATTCATGACCTGATGCTCCATGATTATGGTCCCGGACGCTGTGTGGCATCCATTCATGCCGAGGTGCCGGCGGACGGCGATCTGCTGGAGCTGCATGAGATGATCGACCAGGCGGAAAGGGAGGTTGGCCGGGAGCTGAACATCCCCATCTGCATTCACATGGATCCGGTGGTTTCCGGCGACCCGGAGACGGATCGGGTGACGGCCGCGCTGGCGGACTTCCTCCGCGGCAAGGGCGAGGGGCTGATGCTCCACGACCTGCGCCGGGTGCCGGGGAATAAGCAGGTGAACCTGGTTTTCGATGTGGTGGTGCCGCCGGACTACCGCGAAACAGCCGAATTGGAGCAGGCCGTCGCGGCATATGCGAAGGAGCTTGATCCCGCCTATCACTGCGTCATTCAGTTTGACGTGGACTATTACGGCATGTGAACAGGAAAGTCTGCCGTTCGATCAATGAGGGCGCGCGAAACCTTGGCAAGGCGGTTAAGCCGCTTTGCCGCGGAAGGTGCGAAAGGAGCGATTATGGTCAAAAGGCTGCTATGCCTGCTGATGGGGCTGCTGCTGACGGTTCCAGCCCTGGCGGAGGACATGCCCCAGGTGGATGAATCCGCCGATACGATGGTGCTGCTCACCGAGGAGGAGCTGCTGGAGCGCATGGCGCAAACGCCCGAGGAGGGGCAGGCGGATCACTCATCCTTCGCCGTGCTCCCGGAGGATATGGCAATGGCGGACGAGGATGTGTTCACCCTCTTGCTGGTGGGCAGCGACGCCTACACGGACAACCACCGTGGGCGAAGCGACACCACCATGCTGGTGCAGGTGAACGCCCAGGAGAAGCGCATTCGGGTAGTATCCTTCCTGCGGGATACCTATGTGAAAATCCCCGGCAAGGGCAGCAATCGACTGAACGCCAGCTACATCTGGGGCGGGGATCAGCTGCTGCGGGAGACCCTGAAAACCAATTTCAACGTGACGGCGGACGCTTATCTGGAGGTCAACTTTGACCGATTGGTTCGGGTCATTGACGCCATTGGCGGCGTGGAGGTCGAGGTCAGCGAAAAGGAACGGAAGCAGGTCAACAGCATCCTGCGGTTCTACAATGAAAAGATTGGCGACCCGGAGAGCGATCAGTTGCTGGAGGAAAGCGGCCTGGTTCAGCTGACGGGCAAGCAGGCACTGTGCTTCAGCCGCATCCGCAAGATCGACGGCGATACCCAGCGCACGGGCCGTCAGCGCAAGGTGATCGAGGCCGCCTTCCGCAAGGTGATGACCATGGATCGGGCCGCTATCGTCCTTCTGGTGATGCAGAACCTGAGCGTCTTCCAGACCGACCTGACCCTGGCGGACGCCATGGCGCTGATTCCCCTGGCCATCCGCTGCAAGAACGCCTCCTTTGAAACGCTCACCATCCCGGCCCAGGGGATGTATTCCACCCGCACCATCGACGGCATGTGGGTCATCACGCCGAATCTGCGAAAGAACCGGGAGCTGCTACACAGCTTCCTGGGGTTGAAGGAGGAATAATCATGCTGCCGGAGGTACCGGATACCCTTCTCACGCTGCTGAAGGCGCAGTACGGCGAGGAAACAACGGTGCTGATTCTCCAGGGCTATATGGCCCGGCGGCCGGTGACGCTGCGGGTCAATCCCCTGCGGGGAACATTGAAGGGCGTGGCCGCGCAGCTTGAGGCGGCGGGCATTGTCTGGCATAGCGTTCCCTGGTACGCGGACGCCATGGTGCTGAGTGATGCCCGGGAGGAGGATGTACGCGCCCTGCCGCTCTACGACCGGGGCGAGGTGTATCTGCAAAGTTTGTCCTCCATGATCCCGCCGCTGCTGATGTCGCCTCAGCCCGGGGAAACCATCCTGGACATGGCGGCGGCACCGGGGGGGAAAACCACGCAGCTGGCCGCGCTTTCCGGCGGCAAGAGCCAGATTACCGCCTGTGAGCGGAATAAGATTCGCGCTGAACGCCTGCGCTTCAACCTGGACAGGCAGGGGGCGGGCATGGTGGGGCTGCTGGTGGAGGATGCCCGACAGCTGGACGATCTGTTTTCTTTCCAGAAAATTCTGCTGGATGCGCCTTGTTCCGGCAGCGGCACCGTTCTTTTGCGTGAGGGCGAGCCGCCCCGCCGCATGACCCGGGACTGGCTGCGGAAAACCGTCGCTACCCAGCGGGCGCTGCTGGACAAGGCGCTGCGCCTGCTGACGCCGGGTCGGGAGCTGGTGTATTCCACCTGCTCCATTTTGCGCATGGAAAATGAGGATGTGGTGACTGCGGCCATCAGGAGCGGTCGGGCGGGGCTGGTGCCCATCGATCATCCGATGACGGCGCATCTGCCGCTGCTTCCCACGAGTCTGCCCGGTGCGCTGTGCGTCTGTCCGGACGGCCTTCACGAGGGGTTCTTTGCGGCGAAGCTGAGGAAAAAGCGGTAGGGGGCGGCGTCTTGCCCCCAGGGCCAACAGTGCAACAAATTGGGATTAGCCATAGGCAAGTCACCAGTTAATATCGCTTGGTAGGGGCGGTGTTCTAACTCCATAGTAGCAAGAATGTGTGCTTGAGCAGCAAGGCTATCGTCTGGTCTGGTTCGGTAGAGCTGGTTGCACATGGGACTGGAACCGTTGGGATTGTGGATGGGTTTGCCCTTGGCAGGGCGGTGGCTGTCTTTTCTGGAGGAAACAGTTGCGCCCTTTGCAGGGCTACGGAGCATGGTTGGTTGTACTTTCTCTTCAGAGAAAGTACCAAAGAGGATTGGGGGCGGCTAAATTGAACAAGCACCGTAGCCATCCACAATTCGGCAATGTCGCGGGGACGCAGGCGCTGTCCCCGCTCTGAGCCTCATTGGAACTGCGTACCGCTTCATCCGCCACTGGCGGCGCGGTACTTCGTTCCCCCAGGCCCCCCGTGGCATAGCATGTTGAGCGGAGCCATAAACAACTACCAGCTAATACCG
>CANOHT010000051.1 GCA_947565865.1 uncultured Clostridia bacterium | reverse complement strand
AAAGCCAGGCTCCCTCGCGCCAGCGAAAACGGGAGTCTGAGGGGCGATGCCCCTCAGGCGGGGGTATGGGGGCAAGGCCCCCAGCGTCGCCCCGCGCAGTCAGGGAGCGAAGCGACACCTGACGGTCGGTTCCGAAAGCCAGGCTCCCTCGCGCCAGCGAAAACGGGAGTCTGAGGGGCGATGCCCCTCGGGCGGGGGTATGGGGGCAAGGCCCCCAGCGTCGCCCCGCGCAGACAGGGAGCGAAGCGTCCGTGACGGTCGGTTCCCAAACGCTTCAAGTGTCCCGAATATCCCACCTGCCCGGAAAGGAGGTCGCTTTCATGGAAGGAAACGCAGTCCGCATTCTTGGCGCTCGGGCCGGGCAGATTTGGCCTCGCATCCTGCCGCAGATCGACCTTAGCCGACGGGAAGGGCGGCCGGTGCTGCTGCTGGTGCCCGAGCAGTACACCCTGCAGGCCGAGCGGGAGCTCATCGAGGGCCTTGATCTCCCCGGGCTCATCGACGTGGACGTGCTGTCCCCCCGCCGGCTTCAGCGCCGCATCCGGGAACGGGGGGGCCGCGACGCCGCCGCGCCCCTGGATGACCGGGGCCGGAGCATCGCCATCAGCCAGGCCCTTCACCTGTGCCGGGATCAGCTGACCTACTACCAGCGGGTGGCGGAAGTCCCCGGCTTGCCGGACAAGCTTTCTGTCCTGCTCCACGACATGCAGCGGGCCGCCATCACCCCGGAGAAGCTGCTGGAGCACGCCGCCGGCCTCGCCGGAGCCGCCCAGGCCAAGCTTTCCGACCTGGCGCGCGTCTGGGCCGCCTACGAGGAACTCATCCAGGGCCGCTTTGCCGATGAGACCGCGCAGCAGCAGGAGGCCGTTCGCCGCCTGGGAGCCAGCGGCGTGGCTGACGGGGCAGACATATGGGTTTATGGCTTCGACGTGCTGCCCCAGCCCATGTGCGACCTGCTTGCGGAGGCCGCCGCGCTGGCCCATCAGCTGACCGTCACGCTGACCATGGACGCCAGAGAGGCCGCGGACGGTCGGATTTTCCTGACCCAGCGGCGCAGCGCCCAGGTGCTCATGAGCACCCTGGAGGCCCGGGGCCTTCGTTGGGACATGCGCTACCTTCCGTTCTGTCAGGAGACCAAGACGCCTGCTCTTCGCCACCTGGAGAAGCATCTGTTCACCCGGCGGGACGCGCCCTTTGACGGCTCCTATGACGGTATTAACATCCACGCGGCGGCCAACCCCTACGCCGAGGCAGCCTATGGCGCGGCAGTGCTGCGGCGGTGGCATGAGGACGGCATTCCCTGGCAGCGGATGGTGGTGGCCCTGCCCGCCGCCGGGGGGCTGGACGGCATCCTGGGGGAAACCCTGCGGGCCGCGGGCATTCCGCACTACCTGGCACGGAAGGACTCCGCCCTGCGGCACGGCCTTTGCCGGATGCTGGTGGGCGCGCTGAAGGCGGTCGCCGGAGGCTTTGCCCAGAGGGACGTGCTGGACTGCGCGAAGTCAGGCTTCTCCCCCCTGACGGAGGACGAGGCCTTCCTGCTGGAAAACTACGCGCTGGAAAACGGCGTCAACCGGGGCAAGTGGCTCGCGCCCTTTACCCGGGGCGACGCCGAGACGGCCGAGCCCCTGCGCCAGCGTTTGACGGCGCCCCTTCTTCAGCTGCGGGAGGGACTGCGCCGGGCGGATACCGCCACGGCCTCCGTGGAGGCGGTCTTCCGCCTGCTGGAGGACATCCATGCCTATGACGCCCTGCTGCGCCGTGAGGAAGCGCTGCTGGCCCGGGGCATGATGGCCGAGGCCGCCCAGAACCGGCAGGTATGGCAGATCGTGCTGGATTTGCTGGATCAGATTCACGCGCTACTGGGCCAGCGCCGCTGCGCCATGAAGGACATGGCCCGCTTCCTGGAGGCGGGGCTGGCGGGCGCGGCCATCAGTAGCTTGCCCCCGGCGCCCCATACGGTGATGATCGGTGAGGCGGGGCACCTGATGACCGGGCGCATCGACGCGCTGCTGGTGATGGGGCTGCAGGACGGTGTGATGGCCTCCGCCCTGGACAGCCTGATGACCGAGCATGAACGGGCTGTGCTTTCCGACGCGGTATGCCGCCCCGTGGGCCTGACCCAGCAGGAGCAGAGCGCCCTGAGGCAGTCGGACTTTTACCGCACCCTGGCCCTGCCCGACCGTTTCCTGACCCTGACCTACGCCGAAGGCGGCCAGGATGGCGCGGCCCTGCGTCCCGCCGGGCTGATCCGGGACGTGCAGGCTCTATTCCCCGGGCTGAGCGTCACCGGCGGCGTCACGGCGAATGGCCGGGAGGACGCGCCCCTCTCGCCCCTGACGGCTTTGGAGGGGCTGGCCTTGCGCCTGCGGGCCTTGGCGGACGGCGCGCAGCATACCATGGACGAGCGCTGGCAGGCGGCCTTGCGCTGGCTGTGGGCCAGCCGGGACTGGGGCGCGCCCATCCGCCGGGTGGTGGACGGCCTGGACGCCCGGGTGGAAGCCGGACGGCTGACCGCCGAGCAAACCCGCCGTCTGTTTACCCAGGACACGGTGAGCATCTCCCGCCTGGAGGAATTCGCCGCCTGTCCCTATCGGCATTTTGTGGACTATGGCCTCAAGCCTGTGCGCCGCAGAGACTTCGTTTTCGATCCCATGCAGCGGGGCGATTTCTTCCATGAGGCCCTGTGCCGGTATGCTACCCTGGCCTCGGCCCTGCCCGGCTGGCCGGAGGTGGACGAGGAGCAAACGGACCATCTGATGGATCAGGTGCTTGCTCCCATCACCGACGCCTGGGAGGGCGGCCCTCTCCGGGAGGACGCCATGGGCCGCCAGTTAGGCGAAAGCTACGTTCGCGATGTCCGCCGCGCGGCGTGGCTCCTGACCCGCCATGCCCGCAACAGCCATTTCGTCACCGACGGCGCGGAGGTTGCCTTTGGCGAGCCGGGGGGACTTCCGCCAGTCATCCTGACCCTCGGCGACGGCCGCCGGGTGGCCCTTCGGGGCAAGATTGACCGCATCGACCGCTATGAGGGAGATCAGGGGCTGTACCTGCGGATCATCGACTACAAGAGCAGCCCCCGGGACATGGATCCCACCCGGCTGTGGTACGGCCTACAGCTTCAGCTTCTGATCTATCTTCAGGCGGCTTCCCAGTCCCGGCCCGGCGCGCTGCCCGCGGGCGCCTTCTATTTCACTGTCCGCGACCCCATGGTTTCCGCCGATGAGGATGTGAAGGCCGAGGCCGAGCGGCTGATTGCCCGGGCGCTCCGGCTGGAAGGCGTGGTTCTGGCGGAGACGGAGGTTGTGGACGCCATGGACGCCCAGGAAAAGGAATTTTCTCTGGGGAAGGTCTTTAACAAAAACGGCGAGGTGTCCGCTACGGCAGACGCCTATGACCTGTCGGAAATGCGCGCGCTGCTTGAGCACGCCCGGCAGACCGCCGCCGAGCTGACCGACCGCATCCGGGAGGGCCGCATCGACATCGCCCCGGCTCAGCTGGCCCAGTGGTCGGCCTGCGACACCTGCGATTACGCCGCCGTCTGCCGTCGCGACCCCGCCCTCCCCGGCGGAGAAAAGCGCTGCCTGACGCCCCTGACCAGGCAGGAATTGGCCCGGCGCATCGCGAATAAAGACAACGAAGGGTAATCCGCCGCCGTCCAAAAAGTGCGCGGCAAGGATTGCATCTGGCCGGGAAATGGTATATAATGAGTCTACACATCACTCGTAAGGAGGCTGACCCCCATGATTCAGATCATTGCAGGCAAAAAAGGCTCCGGCAAAACCAAGCGGCTTATTGATATGACCAACGAAACCGCCAAGACCGACAGCAGCAGCGTTGTGTTCCTGGACAAGGACAACAGCTACATGTTCGACGTGGATCGCGCCGTTCGCTTCGTGAACGTCAACGACTATCACGTTAACAACAGCGACATGTTCGTGGGCTTCCTGGGCGGCATGCTGGCGTCCAACTACGATGTGGGCGTGATTTTCGTGGACGCCTTCATCAAGCTGACCCACACCGCGCTGGCCGACGCCCAGGGCATCATCAGCACCCTGGAGGAGCTGGGCGAAAAGCACCGGGTGAAGTTCGTCCTCTCTGTGAGCGAGGCCCCCGAGCTCCTGCCTGATTTCATGAAGGCCTACGTCATCTGACGAGCGCGGCCGCGGGGCGGCCGAAGGCTTGATTTGGCTATGCCGTCCGACCGGACAGCATGGCCGGGCATCGTCTTGATCAGGCGGCGGGGCAACCTGCCGCCTGTTTCCTTACCCGGGCGGAGTCCGGCATATTATCGGATGGAGTGTGATCCCCCATGTCCTTTTTCTCCACACGGGGCGGCGCTTGCGTCACCGCGTCTCAGGCAATTCTCCACGGTCTGGCGGATGACGGCGGCCTCTATGTTCCCGCCATGTTTCCCCAGGTGAGTCAGAAAAAGCTGGCGGAACTGGCAGGCATGACCTATCAGGAGCGCGGCGTTGAAATTCTCAAGCTCTACCTGGAGGATTTCACTCTTCAGGAAATCGACAGCGCCGTTCGTCAGGCTTACGCCGACACGAAATTCGACGACAGCCGGATCGCTCCTCTGCGCCGCCTGGATGACAGTACTGCCGTGCTTGAGCTGTTCCACGGCCCCACCCTGGCTTTCAAGGACATGGCGCTGCAGCTGCTCCCCCACCTGACCACCCTCTCCGCCCAGAAGAACGGGGAGTCCCGGGAGGTCAGCATCCTGGTAGCCACCAGCGGCGACACAGGCAAGGCGGCCCTGGAGGGCTTCAAGGACGTGCCCGGCACCTCCTGCACCGTGTTCTACCCCACCGACGGCGTGTCTGACGTGCAGAAGCTGCAGATGACCACCACCGGCGGCGGCAACACCCACGTCATCGCCCTCAACGGCAACTTTGACGATGCCCAGACCGGCGTCAAGCAGCTGTTCGCCTCCGCCGACTTCGCCCAGAGCATGAACAGCCGGGGCCGGGTGCTGTCTTCGGCCAATTCCATCAACTTTGGCCGTCTGGCGCCGCAGATCGTGTACTATTTCAGCGCCTACGCCGACCTGCTGGCGGAAGGCCGCATTGCCATCGGTGATCCCGTAAACTTCGTCGTGCCCACAGGCAACTTCGGCAACATCCTTGCCGCCTATTATGCCATGAACATGGGCCTGCCCGTGGGGCGGCTGATTTGTGCCAGCAACCGCAACAACGTCCTGACCGACTTCTTCCTCAGCGGCATTTACGATACCCGCCGCCAGTTCTACAAGACCACCTCGCCCTCCATGGACATTCTGATCTCCTCCAATCTGGAGCGTCTGCTCTTCGAGGTTGCGGATCGGGACGGCGCGCTGATCTCTGTGTGGATGCGCCAGCTGAAGGATTCCTATACCTATAATGTGGGCCAGCAGCGGCTGGACTGGCTCAAGAGCCTGTTCTCCGCCGGCTACGCGGACGACCAGGAGTGCGCGGAGGAAATCCGCCGGTGCTTCCAGCAGGACGGCTACCTGATGGATACCCACACCGCCGTGGCCAGCCACGTCCTGCGGGCCTATCGCCAGGAAACCGGCGACGATACCCCCACGGTCATCGTTTCCACCGCCAGCCCCTATAAGTTTGCCGCCGACGTGCTGTCCGCCGTGGAAGGCAAGGATGCCGCCCAAGGCAAGGACGCCTTCCAGTGCTCCGAAGCCCTTGAGAAGCTCAGCGGCCGCCCCGTCCCCGAGCAGGTGCGGGAGCTTCGCCGCCTGCCCGTGCGCCACACCGCCCAGTGCGAGAAGGACGGCATGGCCCAGGCCGTGCTGGAGGGGTTTGACGGTGTGCGGGAAGAATAACAAAGTGAGCAAAAACGGACAATAAGAAAGAATTTGAAATGCTATACAATCAACTCTTGACCGTATAGCATTTTTTATTTGTAAAAAATAGAAAAAAAGGACTTGACAACGCCTATTTCTGCCAGTATAATAACAGTAAAGATATCGTTCTCTTAGTCCTTTTCCCTTTTGTTGCTTCGTTATGTTATTGGATTTCAGCATTCCTTATGCTCCATATACACAATTCTGTTATCGGCGGCGATACCATTGGGCTAAAGGTAGCGATCTCCTAAAGCAGGATCAGCTAAGCAAGGTATGTTTGTTTCTGTACCGACCGACCAACTGAAAGGAAGTTTCATCGTATGAAGAAATTTGTTGCTTTGCTGTTGAGTATGGTACTGATCTGCCTGTGTATTACTTCCGCTATGGCGGTAGGGTTCAAAGGGACTGGTTCTCCAACCTCTTTTACGCGTTGGAGTGAAACAACTCAAGCAAGCGGTTCTACTTGGTATCTTAGCTGGTCAAGATGCAATCTGAAAGACGGCCTAAAGGCGGCTATAAAGATCTATTCTGCTCCCGGGGTATATGCCAGCCACACTTTTTACTATTCGACCAGTTCTTTAACATCTCACGCTTACCTGGAAAGTGTGACAGATGGCACCAATGTCTATGTTGCCGGCAAAAAGTATGCCTGGATCGGGAGATCTTAACCTTGAGGGCACATTCCATCCGTAATCCTATGCGCCTGCGGGCGTCATCGGCTGTATAGCGGATGACGCCCTACTATTAGTAAAGGAGACATATGAAAAATATCACTCGATTCTTTTGTGCACTGATTAGTGCTATGCTCCTTTCCTCATTGGCTGCTGCCGAGACCATCAAGACCTACTGCGGTACGCTGGTCTATAAACCAGGTTATCTGGAATTCCAGACAGAGCATCCAGACGTTTCCTGTGCTTGGGCCGAGCAGGTATATGATTCCCCCTCGCAATTCACATCCGCTTTGGTGACTCGCGAGTGCGACTGCGATCTGTATACATGGTCCACCCATTCAGCAGACTGGTCTATTCTGATGGAAAAGGGCTTTTGCGTTGACCTGTCGGACAGCGAGGTGCTCATGGCGAATGTCAGCCGGATGCACCCACAGATCGTCAAACAAGCCATGCACGACGGCCGCTTGTACGCCTGGCCAGACAGCATAGGCTTTGTTTATTTGCAGATTGCGGAGGATGTCTGGCTGGAGGCAGGCTTCACGCAGGAGGACGTGCCCCAAAGCTTTCCGGAATTTCTTGACTTTCTGGAGCGCTGGTGCGACCGCATCGAAGAGGAGCCGGAAGCCAATGTCCGCGTATTCACCGGCTGGGACGCCAGCTCCTACACCTCCGCCGTCTATCCTGCGTGGCTGGCCCGGCGGCTGCTGGATCAGGCCATGATGCAGCAGCAGTACGCCGGGGACGCCCTCCATTTTAACACGCCGGAGCTGCTGGCCCTGCTGGAACGCTGCGATACCATTGGCCGACGGCTGTATCAGCTGGAAACGCGGAAGGAGACGTACGCCCTTTTTGAAAATTCTCTCTGCAACGCATGGCCGGAGCGCCCGTATCAGATAGTCTGTCTCCGCCTGAATGACGCCCAGCCGAAGCTGATTGAGTCCCCTCTTGATATGTGGGCGATTTATCCGGGGTCGGAGCATACTGAACTGTGCATCGAGATGCTGGAGAAGGTTGCCGCCGGGCCCTGCGATGGCAGCAGTCCATCGCCTCTGTACCTGTATCAGGATGCCCAACCCATGTACATCGACACCTATGAGGCAGACCTGGCTGAGTATACAGGCAAGCTCAGCGAAGTTCAGGCCAAGCTGGCCCAGGAAGACCTCAGCGCCGACGCCCGGGCTGAATTGGAGGACAAGGAAGCCCAATACCTGCGCCGCCTGGAATTCATCGAGGAGCACAAGTGGCTGGTGAAGCCCGAGCAGTTGGCCGACTACCAGGCCTCGGCGGACGGGCTGTTCTTCCCCGGGCCCAACGTGCTGACCCACGGCAAAGGCGCCGGCACGCTGGAAAATCTGTGCAATCTGTTCGGCAGCCGCGCCATCGCCGCCCAGCAGCTTTTGCAGGAGCTTGACCGAATGACCCGGATGTTGGAGCTGGAAGGGGAATAACCAATCCCTTTTTTCCCATTTTATCAGGAGGTGACTTACCATGCGCAAAGGTTTTTTCCGTACCGTCAGCATCATGCTGTGTCTGCTGCTGATGCCCTGGGGCCAGGTGCTGGCCGAGGCTGCCCCGGAAGGCGACCTGGCCTGGCTGATGGGGCTCTACGGCTTCACCCTGCCCGAGGCCTACGCCAAAGCGCTGCAAACGCAGCCATCCCAGACCTTTGACTGCGGCGATGTCCAGATCACCCTGTCCGAAGTGCTTTACGACGGGCAATGGCTGTATACCGCCGCCGCTGCCGTGCCCACCCAGCCCGACAAAGCCATCATCCTGCCCGGCAGCGCCGAGCTGGAAGACCTGATGGCCGGGGGCTATGGGGAAGGCCTGCGGGACGATCCCCGCAGCTTCCAGGACGCGGCAATGGAGGACGGGAAGGAGCTCATCAGCGTGTTCCTCTGCCCCACCGAGTTTGACGACGCGCCCTACTTCTTCCTGGATCATCGCCAGGACGCGGGCGACCAGTCCACCCTGTTCAGCGGCGCGCCGGTGATGTGGCAGGAGGAGGAGCGAACCATCCACCTCACCGTGCAGCTGAATCACATCTTCCTCTCGGGGGACAGCGAGCCTTGGTCGGAGACCTTCACCTTCCCCGTGGATGTCCGGCGGACGGGAACCATGGAAAGCAAGCTGTACCAGGCTGACCCGGAGGCCCATTCCCCTCTCGAGTCCCTGCGGCTGATCCGAACCCCGCTGACCACCTACGCCATCCCCCAATGGAAGAACCCCGCCGATGAGGGCAGCGATTTCGACCTGCTCAACCCGGCGCAGGAACCCTACGGACGAGGCACACCGCCGGATACCGCCACCTTCGACCTGCCGTCGTTGCCGGATACCATCGCCGTGGACTTCCATCTCTACGACGAAGACGCCCCGAAAACCATCGTCGTTTTCTCCGCGGTGGAAAACCCCTAACAAAACTGCCGCGCCGGTCAATATCATGACCGGCGCGGCTTTTTCATGCCTGTTATGAAGCCGTTCAGACCTTCCTGGCCCTGGCCTGCTCAAACAATCCCATCAGATGCCGTCCCGTGGCGGCCAGCAGAGCCATGGCGGGGCGCATCAGCTCCGGCTTGTCCAGATAAACGTCCACCGAGGGGCTGGCAACCTCAAAGGTCAGGTCGCCGTCATAACCGACCTCCGCCAGGGCCGCCATGATTCGCGGCCAGTTCAGCTTGCCCTGGTAGGGCATCAGGTGAGCATCCCGGGTCAGGTCGTTATCGTGGACGTGGAGGGCGTGGAGCCGGGGCCCTAACTGGCGAATGGCGTCCTCTGGGGGCTGACCCATCAGACCGGCGTGGCCGGTATCCAGACATGCGATCACATTTTTATCCGCCATGGCGTCCACATAGGCTGCCAGCTCGTGCCCAAAGCTGCATACGCTGGGCGCGATCTGACCTGCGCCGTCCTTACCCCAAACGTTCTCGATGGCCAGCCTGACGCCGCTCTCCCGGGCAACAGGGAGCAGCGCGCCATAAAAGTCCATGTTCACTCGCCGCTGAAGGCCCTTGTCCGTACAGCAGATGGGGTGAACCACGGCCTGATCTGCCCCCAGCAGCCCGGCGCAGCGAATGGCCCGGTGCATCAGTTCCATCTGCGCCGCATTCAAGGGGCTGCCCTGGCCGCTGAAGGGCGTCGGCCAATAGGGGGCATGGGTCTGGTTGAAGCGCAGACCACAGCCTTCCACCCGGTCTCTCAGCCCCTTGCAGAAGGCCTCATAGCGGTCCGGCGCAAACTCCTGCTGATACCGCCCCTCGTTATAGCCCATGTCCAGGGCGTCAAAGCCCGCCCCGGCGGCTTCCTCCGGGCCCCGGTCATAGCCAAACGTGACGAAAAAAAGATAGCTGGTGGTGGAAAGAAGCATCCTTTTACCCTCCCCTCGGCCTGCGCGCTGCCATGATGTTTATTTCTCCCGGAAAAAAGCGAAAACCTGCCCGAAGCATCCGCAAATTTTCAGCCATCGCGGAGCTTTTTTCGTCCGCCAGGCCCTGTGGCCGGATACTGCCCGCAAATGACATTTATAATGAAGGAAAACTCTTTTCATTTCAACCAAAAAGTGATATAATATTGATGTTTGGGGCCTGGCTGCAGCTATGCTCCTACGCCTGAAAAACCATGGCGATTGAAGACCTGAACGAGGTGTGACATGGCAGAGAAATTCAATGTGGATATTGAGACCGCGACCCAGGTGACCTCCGACTACGGCGAGGATCAAATCCAAGTGCTGGAAGGCCTGGAGGCGGTTCGCAAGCGTCCCGGCATGTACATCGGCTCCACTGATGTGCGGGGCTTGCATCACCTGGTCTATGAGATTGTGGATAATGCTGTGGATGAGGCGCTGGCAGGCTACTGCAAGCGCATTGACGTGACGCTGCACCATGACGGCAGCGTATCCGTCAAGGATGACGGCCGCGGCTTTCCGGTGGGCATTCACCCCAAGATGGGCCGTCCCGCTGTGGAGGTCTGCCTGACGGTGCTCCACGCGGGCGGTAAGTTCGGCGGCGGCGGCTACAAGATGGCCGGTGGTCTGCACGGCGTGGGCGCCTCCGTGGTCAACGCCCTGTCCAGCCACCTGACCGCTACTGTGTACCAGGACGGCAAGATCTACCAGCAGGAATATGCCCGGGGCAAGTACCTGTACGACCTGAAGGTGATCGGAGAAACCGAGCGTACCGGCACCACCATACAGTTCTGGCCGGACGTGAAGTCCGCTGAGAATCCCGAGGGCATTTTCGAGACGGGCCATTTTGATTTCGCCATCCTCAAGCACCGGCTGCGGGAAATGGCGTATCTGAACAAGGGCATCCGCATCGTCTTCACCGATGAGCGGGAAGACGAGCCCGTGGTAAAGGATTACTGCTTTGAAGGCGGCCTGAAGGAGTTCGTCCAGCACCTCAACCGCAACAAAGAGGTGCTTTTCCCCGAGCCCATCTACACCGAGGGCATCAAGGACGGCATCCTGGTGGAGGTCGCCATGCAGTACAACGACTCCTATACGGAGAACGTGTACTCCTTCGTCAACAACATCGCCACGCCTGACGGCGGCACCCATCTGGTGGGCTTCAATACCGCCATCACCAGCGCCATCAACGACTATGGCCGCAAATACAAGCTCATCCGCGAGAGCGAGAGCAACCTCAAGGGCGAGGACGTTCGCGAGAGCCTGACGGCCATCGTGTCCATCAAGATGGAGGATCCCCAGTTCGAGAGCCAGACCAAATCGAAGCTGGGCAGCGGTCAGGCCCGGGGCGTGGTCAACGATCTGGTCAAGGAAGAGCTTTCCACCTATCTGGAGGAGAACCCCGCCGTCGCCCGGAGCATTCTGGAGCGGTGCCTGAGCGCCCAGCGCGCCCGGGAGGCTGCCCGCAAGGCACGGGAGCTGACCCGACGCAAGACCGTGCTGGAATCTGCCTCCCTGCCGGGCAAGCTGGCGGACTGCTCCGAACGCGATCCCAGCCGCTGCGAGATTTTTCTGGTGGAGGGCGACAGCGCCGGCGGCAGTGCCAAGGAGGGCCGGGACAGGCACTTCCAGGCCATCCTGCCCCTGCGAGGCAAGATCCTCAACGTGGAGAAGACCCGCCTGGAAAAGGCCCTGGGGAACCAGGAAATCCGCGCCATGATAACCGCCTTCGGCTGCGGCATCGGTGAGGAATTTGACGAGAGCAAGCTGCGCTATCACCGCATTGTCTGCATGACCGACGCGGACGTGGACGGCGCGCACATTCGCATCCTGATGCTCACCTTCTTCTACCGCTACATGCGGCCCCTGGTGGAGAAGGGCTACGTCTACGCCGCTATGCCGCCGCTGTATAAGGTTACCCGGGGCAAGACGGAGAAGTACGTCTACGATGACGACGAGCTTCAGCGCTACCTGGATGAGATCGGCCGGGAGCCCAAGCCGGACATCCAGCGCTACAAGGGCCTGGGTGAAATGAGCGCCGAGCAGCTGTGGGCGACCACCATGAATCCCGAGACCCGCACCATGATGCAGATCACCCCCGAGGACGCCATGGCCGCCGATGAGATTTTCACCCTGCTGATGGGCGACCAGGTGGAGCCCCGCAAGCAGTTTATCCAGGAGAACAGCGACCTGGTGAAGGATCTGGACATCTGAGCGCAGCAGGAGAGAAAGCATGAGCAGTATACAAGATAAGCTGATCCCCATCAACCTGGAAGAGGAAATGAAGCGTTCCTTTATTTCCTACGCCATGGCGGTCATCATTGACCGCGCCCTGCCCGACGTGCGGGACGGCCTCAAGCCCGTCCACCGCCGCATCCTCTACGACATGGAGGAGCTGGGCATGACCCCGGACAAGCCTTACCGCAAGTCCGCCCGTCTGGTAGGCGATGTGCTGGGTAAGTTCCATCCCCATGGCGATTCCTCGGTCTATGACGCCATGGTGCGCCTGGCCCAGCCCTTCAACATCCGCTACTGCCTGGTGGACGGCCAGGGCAATTTCGGCTCGGTGGACGGCGACGGCGCGGCCGCTATGCGTTACACCGAGGCCCGCATGACCCGGCTGACTCCCTACCTGCTGGAAGGTATCGAAAAGGACACGGTGGATTTCTACCCCAACTTCGACGAAACCCTCATGCAGCCCGCCGTGCTGCCCAGCCGCTTTCCCAATTTGCTGGTGAACGGCTCCAGCGGCATCGCCGTGGGCATGGCTACCAATATCCCGCCCCATAACCTGCGGGAGGTCATCGACGGCGTCATCTGCATGATTGACAAGCCGGACTGCACCATTGATGACCTGATGGAGCACATCAAGGGGCCGGACTTCCCCACGGGCGGCATCATCCTGGGCCGACGGGGCATCCGGGAGGCCTACTATACCGGCAGGGGCAAAATTGATGTCCGCGCCAAGACCAGCATTGAACAGATGAACGGCAACCGCAGCCGCATCATCGTCACCGAGATTCCCTACATGGTCAACAAGGCCAAGCTGGTTGAAAAAATCGCTGAGCTGGTGCACGAAAAGCGGCTGGAGGGCGTCAGCGACATCCGCGACGAGTCCGACCGCAAGGGCATGCGCATCGTCATCGAACTGAAGAAGGACGTGTATCCCCAGGTGGTGCTGAACTTCCTGTACAAGCACACCTCCCTTCAGGAAACTTTCGGCGCGAACATGCTGGCCCTGGTGAACGGCCAGCCCCGCATTCTGTCCCTGCGGGAGATGATCTTCCATTACCTGGAGCATCAAAAAGAAGTCATCACCCGGCGCACCCGCTTCGACCTCAACAAGGCCCAGGCCCGCGCCCACATCCTGGACGGTCTGCTCAAGGCGCTGGATCACATTGATGAAATCGTCGCGATGATTCGCGCCAGCAAGGACACCGCCACCGCCAAGGCGGCCCTGATCGAGCGCTTTGACTTCTCCGACAAGCAGGCTCAGGCCATCCTGGATATGCGTCTGGCCCGCCTGACCGGTCTGGAACGCGATCGTCTGCTGGAGGAATATGCGGACATCGAGCGTACCATCGAGCGGCTCAGCGCCATCCTGGCGGACGAGCGCCTGCTGATGGACGTTATCAAGACGGAGATCACCGTCATCCGGGATAAGTTCGGCGATGCCCGCCGCACCGAACTGACCACCATCGAGGGCGAGATTGACGTGGAGGATCTTATTCAGGAGGAGGACATGGTGGTGACCCTGACCCATCAGGGCTATGTGAAGCGCATCGCCAAATCCGCCTACCGGGCACAGCACCGGGGCGGCCGCGGCGTCAGCGGCATGACCACCAAGGAAGAAGACTACGCCGTGCAGATGCGCGTCGTCTCTACCCATGACGAAATCATGTTCTTCACCAACCTTGGCCGGGTTTACCGCCTGAAGTGCTACCAGATTCCCGAGGCTGGAAGGCAGGCCAGGGGTACGGCCATCGTAAACTTGCTACAAATCAGCGGCAGGGAGAAGGTCAGCTGCATGGTGCCCGTTCCCGGCGCCACCGGGGAGCATAACCTGGTCATGGCCACCCGGGCAGGCATGATGAAGAAAACGCCCTTTGGCGAGTTCCAGAACCTGCGCAAAAACGGTCTGATCGCCATCGTCCTCAAGGAGGGTGACGAGCTCATCGGTGTGGAGCTGTCCGAAGGACACGACGAGCTTCTGCTGGGTACGCGCAAGGGTATGTGCATCCGGTTCAGTGAGGAGCATATTCGTCCCCTGGGCCGCTCCAGCATGGGTGTACGCGCCATGCGCCTGGACGATGACGACGAGATCATCGATATGTCCTGCCTGGAGGAAGGCGCGCAGGTGCTGGCCATCACAGCCCTGGGCTATGGCAAGCGCACCGATCCCGCGGAGTACCGCGAGCAGGGCCGCAACGGCAAGGGCATCCGTGCCATGAATCTCACGGACAAGACCGGCGACATGGCTGCGCTGCTGATGGTTCATCCCGAGGAAGACATACTGCTCA
This sequence comes from uncultured Clostridia bacterium, assembly GCA_947565865.1. Lineage (GTDB taxonomy): Bacteria > Bacillota > Clostridia > Christensenellales > Aristaeellaceae > UBA11524. The sequence goes on along the minus strand of CANOHT010000051.1, from coordinate 972 downwards.
TCACCGACGATGGCACCATCATCCGCACCCGTGTGGAGGATGTGCGCCTGTGCAGCCGCTACACCCAGGGTGTGCGAGTCATGAAGCTGCAGGAAGGCAGCCGGGTGATCGGTGTGGCCCGGGCGGACAAGGACGAGGACGCCCCCGAGGAAGACGCCGTGGAAGCGGAGTCTACAGAGGCGGAAGCCGCTCCCGAGGAAGGCGCCATGCCCGCGGAAGCCGAGGACACGCCTGCGGAGGGCATCCCCGCAGAGGCCGATGCCACCGAGTCCCCGGAAGCGTAACGTTTATTCTGTACAAGCACAACCCCGGAACAGCGAGATGATCGTTGTTCCGGGGTTGTTTTATAGGTGAAGGTTTTTGGATGGTATCCAGTCGACTTCATCGTTGGAAACCTCGCCACCACCTCGCAGGGGCGGTGTTCTATCTCCATAGGAGCAGGCAAGTTGGCATCCGCTGCATAGCAGTTGTTTGGTATAGCTTGGAGACCTGGTTGCACATGGGACTGGAACCGTTGGGATTAAGGGAGGGGTTGCCCTTGGCAGGGCGGAAGAGCTTGTTTGGCCCTACTTTCTCCACGGAGAAATTAGCAAAGAGGTCTGGGGGCGGCTAAATTGAACAAGCACCGTAGCCGCCCCCAGGCCCCCCGTGGCATAGCGAGGCGTGCGTAGACATAGACAGCTACCGGCTTATTGCGCCTCGCAGGGGCGGTGTTCCACCTCCATAGGAGCAGGCAAGTTGGCATCTGTCACAGGGCTGCTGTCTGGTTTGGTTTTGAAACCCGGTTGCACATGGGACTGGAACCGTTGGGATTAAGGGAGGGGTTGCCCTTGGCAGGGCGGAAGAGCTTGTTTGGCCCTACTTTCTCCACGGAGAAATTAGCAAAGAGGTCTGGGGGCGGCTAAATTGAACAAGCACCGTAGCCGCCCCCAGGCCCCCCGTGGCATAGCGAGGTGTGCGTAGACATAGACA
>CANOHT010000050.1 GCA_947565865.1 uncultured Clostridia bacterium | reverse complement strand
TGATTCAAAGCATGGGTGACTTTTTTGCATTTGTAAGTCATCAGAATATGGGGCTCTATCTAAAAAAGCATTCCTTGCGGCGCAAAGAATAAATGCTTGATTTCAAATGGCCGGATAGGGCTTGTTCCCTTCTGCTGTTTTTTTCTCATAACTTTTTAATATCCCCCTTCCCGAGCCAATTGCGCCAATGCTGCAAAGGTACTTTGGCAAAAGCTTGAGACGCAGGGGACAAGGCCCCTGCGACACTGCCCATAGACAGGAGAAAAACGCGATGATAGATGAAAAAATGACCGGAAGGGCGACGGAGGGGATGCATTACTTGGAGTGCGCCCCGAACCCCGGCACAGGCGAAGGCCTGAGTGGGGCGCCCGCGCAGATCGGTGCGAATTACGATCCCATTCAGGACGCGGTGGCCCGCACCCGGGAGAGCTGGGTAGAGCTGCCGGGCTTTGGCGACAGTAAGCCCTGGCGTGCCAAGCTGCGCCGCCTGTCCCTGCTGGATATGGCCATGAAGGGCCAGATCCCCAACCCTTTGCTGAGCGCCGTGCAGGAGCTGTACGCCAAGGGCACGGTATCCAACGATCTGGCGCAATCCGCCAAGACCATGCGCCTGATGGCCGAGGCGGCGCTGGTGGAGCCTACCCTGTCCCAGCTGGACGAGGCAGGGGTGCTGCTGACGGATATGCAGTATACCGCCATCTTCCTGTATAGCCAGCGCGGCCCCGACGCTCTGCGCTTCTTTCGTCAAGCAGCCGGCGTTTCTGAGCCTGTGTCGGGTGGCGAGCCTGTACGGCAGCAGGCCCAGCGCGCTGCTGTACGCCGCTGACCCCTATACCGCCTACTGCCTGGACGAGGCCGGGGCCTGGCTGCTTGGTCAGAAGGAACCGCCGGATTACGGCGGGAAACGTCAGCTCAATGGCAACAAGAAGCTGATGGCCGCGCTTGAAAAAGTGGGTGGTGTGAAAATCCTCCATTCGTCCTGACGAATGGAGGATCAGTTATCCTATGTGCCGAAAGCTCCCCAAACCTTTACTCGCCCATCACCCGGCACAAGGCCGGGCGCTGGGTACACGCCGCCAATTTGCAATTGGCTGTCGTTAGTCGGGCTTTCGCCCTCCCTTGGCGTCGCCCATCCCAGGCGTTCGCCTGCGCTGGGTACGCTCCGCCAATTTACAATTGGCTGTCGCTAGTCGGGCTTTCGCCCTCCCTTGGCGTCGCCCATCCCAGGCTTACGCCTGTGCTGGGTACACTCCGCAAACCAATGGTTTGCTGTCGTTAGTCGGGCTTTCGCCCTCCCTTGTGGTCGCCCATCCCAGGCTTACGCCTGCGCTGGGTACACGCCGCAAACCAATGGTTTGCTGTCGTTAGTCGGCCTTGCGGCCTCCCTCATTTTCGCCCGCCCCGGACAAAAGTCCGTCGCGGGTTACCACCTTCACTATGCTTCGGAGCCTTTCCGCTTTGCGGAACTCCGCACCGCGGAGGCGGCTCAGCCCTGCGGGATCGCCTCTCCGGCGCTGTCCTCGGGCTTAGTCGGCCTGTTGGTTGTAGTAACGATCGTAGCAATTCTTCTCCGTGATGTAGAAGGCGCCGTCGTCCAGCATGTGAAAAACGTAGCCCTCCTCCTCAAAGCTTCCGCCGTCCAGCACCGCCGTAACCTCATCGCCAATACGGTATACGTTTTCCTTCCATGTTCCTAAAGCAGTTTGCATGGTAAGTCTACGAAATGGGAGAAGGATGCCCAAGGCAGCGGTAAAGGCAATTTCCGCTTTGACTTCGGGGTGTATCGTAATTTCAATCACTTCATCCGTTGCGCTGTCTGTACGGACAATCAGTCCATAAGCCGTATAGAGATCGTAGTCGCTTATGCTCACCTTCGTTATGTCCATGGTTGGAAAGCCTGTATTGGCGCTGTTGATGCCTAACGACCAGTAGTACACAGAGAAAAACTGGCAGACGTTGACGCCTTCAGCGCAGGCAGAGGCGCACAGACCAAGCGCCAAAGAAAGGGCCAAAAGAAACGCAAGCACCTTTTTCATGAAATTGATCTCCTTCCATTGTAACAGAAACTGTTTTTCCTATTTTATCACAAAGCATTGTAAGTGACAAGGGGGATGCTTATGTATGACTGGATCGCCCTGGACGGCATCCGCTCGGATACTATCAGCGGCCTGGTGGTCATGACCTACACGCCGCTGTACCTGCCCCAGCGCACCCGGGAGCAGACGGCCCTGCCCGGGCGGCTGACGGCCATCACCCAACAGGCGTGGCAGCGGGAGCCCGCCGACATCCCCATCACCCTGGCGGTGGTGGGGACGGGGCAGGCCCAGGTGGACAGGACCATCCGGGAGGCGGTGCTGCCCTGGCTGTACGGCGCCACCCGTCTGACGCTGGACAACGACCCGACCCACCATTACCGCGGGGCCGTCACCCAGGTGGAGCAAAGCGTGGACGAGGAGCGCTGGGTGGAGCTACGGGCAACCTTCCGGGCCAACCCGCCCTGCCGCCTGCGGCTGCTCAGCCCCAAGGCCGGATGGTATCCCGCCGCGGATACGCCCATCCCCTGCCAGATCGCGGCGGACAACGCCACCTGCCAGGGGGATTTTACAGCCCCCGGCTGGCTGCCGGAGGTGACCTACAACGGCCTGGAGACGGCGGAGACCTACATCGCCGTTACCGGCACCTGGGACAAATTGCGCCTGGGCGCGACCTTTGAGGTGGCCCAGGCGGCGGAAACGTCAACAACCCTGTACATCGACGGTGAAAACGGCCAGGTATGGACGCAGACGGCGGACGGCGTTGAGGTCAACTGGATGAGCGCCACCACCGGCGACCTGCTGGAGATCCGCCCTGGGCTGACAAGCCTCTATGTGGGCGGGGAAAACATCAGCGTCACCGTGCGGATGCTGGTCATGGAACGGGGATAAAAAAGCCGCCAGCGTCACGGCGGCGCTGGCGGGGGGGATTACTCGGTAAACTCGGGGTGCTCGGATTTGTACAGATCAATGTGGTCGGCTGTCGCCATCAACGAACTATCTATGATTTTCAGATAGTACACATACGGATCGGAAACGTAAGTTTCACCGGCCAGAATGGCGCTGACGATGGGAGTCAGCTCCTTGCTGATCGTGTCCCAGGGATCATCCATATACACGGTATCCTTAAAGGTATACTTCATGGCGAAAATAAGGGACCAAGTACACGCGTTCAGCTGATCCTTAAATAGATCTGAATCAGGAAGCATAACGCCTGCCCGCTCAATGATTTCGCTATTGGGAAATGTGCGCCCTCCCAAGAAACCACGGGAAAAAGAAATTATATTATCCTTCCTTTGACGGAGTATGAATGTATCACTATTGGGAACTTCATCCCAAATCCTCCCCATCATCCAACAGTACATAGACAGCATCTGGTCAAGTCCTTTCCCCTGGATTTCAGAACTTTCGGCCGATGCCACGAAGGTCATGGGGAGCGCCAGGGTCAAGACCAGTAGCAGAGCTATGAGCTTTTTCATACGAACAACTCCTTTCCTTTTTGGTAAGTATACCATTCCCGGGAGCTGCTGTCTACTCATTCCGGAAAAACCCGGTGAAAAAGCCGCCAACGTCACGGCGGCGCTGATGGTGGCAAAGGATCGTTCCATTCTCCTGGTATGATCAAAGCTGTCCGCTATGGTAAAAAGCAAGGCTGTGGCATTGGCCTCTTGCGGCATTTTTTCAAAAGCCTTAAAAATGCTTGGTTGATGACCTTGCGATTACGATGGTCTTCCCCCAAAACCGTGGCTGAGAATCGCAAAACCTATTGCATACATGTTTCCACTTGGCCCCTCTGGGGCATTTCATTATATAGTACATAGCCGCATTTGGTAGAAAGACTCTCCATTGGGTTCACTGTCTTTAGCTTTGCGAGAGCGGGCGCAGCCGTGGGGAACGCCAAGACCAAAGCCAACAATAGAGCGATGTACTACGAGTGCATCGCGAAGAACGGGTAACAACATAAGAGAGAGGGCTATTCCCTCCCTCTTTTTGTAAGAAGTAGATGCAATTATGCAGAAAAAAATGGAACCCTTCATTTTCAGGACTGCTACGTCGAAATGGCGGATTTGCCCCTGCGGCTTTTGGGAGACGAGGCCAAACGCCGCGATGCGGACGAAGCGGAAGACTTGCACACGCTGTGGACGTATGAGTATGATGCTGGACGACAAAGAGTGTATTTAGCGGAAGCTGAAAATGTACAAGGCATAAAGGAGGGGCGGCGTGCATAACATTATCGCGGATTGAAAGTCAGCTGGAGGATGCGTTAAACGGTTCCAACACGGCCAAGAACGTATATGATGCCGCCGCGCTGATTATCGTCCGCGATGAAATGTGCGTTGCCGACTATTCGCAGTTGGTAGAACAGTCATCGTCCGAGAACCCGGAAGAATCACGCAGACGGGATGCTGTTGTATTGACGGCGCATTCGGCGGACTTGGATACTATACCGACGCTTGATCAGGCTGAAAAAGCATTTACATCAGTGGTGGTTAATACACCGGAAGAGAGGTATAGGGCCAATAGAGCTAAGACGTGGGCGGAGATTATCCGGGGATAATCCGCAAAGCGTGGTACATTACCGGGTACATTATAGCAAGCATTAATGAGCAACAGCGAACCGACACGCAACAAAAGAACACCCGTCACAAACCTTGTTGCGACGGGCATTTGGCGGAGAAGCCGGGATTTGAACCCGGGCTGCGGTTACCCACACTACTCCCTTAGCAGGGGAGCCCCTTCGGCCACTTGGGTACTTCTCCATGTCAAGAATGTATGCAGTTAGGGTAGCTGGCGGAGAGAGAGGGATTCGAACCCCCGGTGCCTTTCAGCATCACTGGTTTTCAAGACCAGCGCCATCAACCGCTCGGCCATCTCTCCATGTGCAACCAGCCTAATTATTGTAGCATAGGGGTGAACGGTTGTCAAGAGGCATTTCCCGCATTGTGGAAAGATTTCTTTCTCTCCGACGGACAGCGCGACGCTGCCGCAGCCGGAGAAACTAAAACGAAAAGACTTATCAAAGCCGCTCCGTTTTTTAGTTCCTCTCCCAATCCGCCGCAGCCAGGCGCACAGCGAGGCCTCCCGTAAAGTGTGCTCATAACGGGCACGGTTCGTGGGGTAAAGCGTTAGGCGATGGTTCGGCTTCTCCTGGGCATCCAGCGGCAACTGTGTTCCTGGCGGTGTGCGGTTAAAGCGCGCCGTCTCATCGTGCAGGCCATGGAAGAGCCGCGCCATCAGCCGATTCAGGCCTTTCATTCCCTGGTATCCTTCTGAGGGCCAATGGTTATCAGCGGGGGGTGCCGGACACATCGCGCTGATCGGTGCTCTTGACGCCCTGGATGGCATCGTGGAAGGCAAAGCCGGTGGTATCTTCTGCCGCGGTGCAGGGCGGCGTTGAGCTTGGGCGTGACGCGGTGAACTGTTTTATCCGATGATACGCTCCCGGTGGGGGGCCATAACACATCCAGCGTGATGCTGAAGGGGCGCTGATATAAATCGCACCTCATGTGCCCAGTCGTAGAGTCTCATAGTGCTGCCTCGTGCGTGTTCATGGTAAACATGGTCCGGGTTTCGCTGCCCGCATCGGATAGGTACCGGGAGCATATGCGCCGGGATCAAGGAAACGCCGCGGGGCGCGAAGCGGAAGCCCTGTTTGCGGCCATGGCGGCTCAAGCGCGGATAGCTGAAGCGCACGGCGGAGCACATTACGCCAATACCTTCCGGAAGAAAGAAGGCCTGCGCAATGAGGCGGCAGGCCCTCTTCCACACCATCCGGCGTCATCACACAGGCACAGTTCCACCCGGCTGCCTTGTGCGCGGACCATGGCGCAGGCGGTCTTGATAAGGTTACTTATCCAGCAGCATAATACCGTTCACCGGCAGGTCTAATTCCCTGGAGACCGGGTAGCCGGTCAGCAGATTGGTATAGGGCTGGGACAGCTTTACCCGGCAGGCCTTGCCGGCGTAATTCTGCAGGAAGATGACGCCACCGCGCTCCGTGGCGACCACGCCCTCCGGCAGGGTATCGCTCAGGGCCCGGGGAAGGGCCAGAGCGTCCACCAGATCGGCATAGACGGCATTCAGGCCTGGCTGTTCCACCTTGGCGGCCAGGTAGTAGCCCATGCCCTGGCCATAGGCGTTGCCTGTCAGACAGGGTACGCCGGCATAGAAGTCCCGCTCATAATCCCCCAGGGACACGGCGCCGTTCACCTCGGGAATCTCGCAGAGCGCCCCGATGGCGAAGCGGCGGCCATCCTTGAGCACCAAAGCGTTGCTGTCGCCGGGGTATAGCGCGTCCAGCTCTGTTGCCTGCAGCCCCAGTACCTCCGTCAGGCCGTGGGGCGCGCCGCCCAGGTAAGCCAGTCCCGTCTCGTTCACCACGCCGGAGAAGTAGGTGGTCAGCAGGTGTCCCCCTGCCTCCACATAGGCCCGCAGCTTGGCCGCAAAGCCCTCCGGCAGCATGAACAGCATGGGCGCTACCACCAGGGCATAGCCGGAAAGGTCGGCGCATTCCCGCGTATCCTGGAAGTCCACGCTGACGCCCTGCTCCCACAGGGCGCGATAGTGCATGTTCACGGTATCAAAGTAGTTCATGCTGTCCTTGCGTCCGGCTTGGGCGAAGTCCACCGCCCACCAGCAGCTCCAGTCGAACACAATGCAGACCTTCGCCTTTCCCCGGGGCTTGCGGTACAGAGGCGTCAGCTTCTCCAGCGCCTGCCCGACCTCCTCCACATCACGGAAGACCCGCGTATCATCCCGGCCGTCGTGATCCACCACCGCGCCGTGGAACATTTCCGCTCCGCCCCGGCCCTTGCGCCACTGGAAGTACATCACGCTCTGACTGCCGTGGGCCAGGGCCTGCATGGAGGACAGCAGGTGCATCCCGGGCCGCTTGAGCTTGTTGACGGGCTTCCAGTTGACCAGGGAGGGCGTGGATTCCATCAGCAGGAAGGGCTGCTGCTTCAGCGAGCGCATCATGTCGTGGTTCATGGCGAACTCCGCCGCCATGGCTACATCGTCGCCGCTGTGCCAAGCGGGATAGCAGTCCCAGGACACCACGTCGATGGCCTCCGCCAAAGAAAAGTAATCATACTTGTAAAAGCGTTCCATCAGGTTGGCGGTGCAGGGGATGTCGGGGCATACGTCCTGCACGGCCTTCTTCTCCCAAAGGATGAAATCCTTGCACTGCCAGGTGGAGAAGCGGCGCCAGTCCACCTGCATGGCGGGGTTGCTCTCCTGGCCGATGGGAGAAGGCGGCTCGATCTGCTTCCAGTCCGTGTAGCGCATGGACCAGAAGGAGGTCCACCAGCTGGCGTTCAGGCTGTCAATGTCGCCGTAGCGCGATTTCAGCCAGTCCTGCCAGCGCTGGGTGCAGAGGGGACAGCGGCAGTCGCCGGAATACTCGTTGCTCAGGTGCCACAAAATCACCGCCGGGTGATTGGCGTAGCGCTGGGCCAGGCGGGTATTGATGGCGCGAACCTTCTCCCGGTACACCGGGGAGGAGGGGCAGTGATTGTGCCTGCCGCCGAAATGATGGCGGACGAAGCGCTCGTCCACCCGCAGCACCTCGGGATACTTCTGCGCCATCCACGCCGGACGCGCGCCGGAGGGCGTGGCCAGGATGACGTGGATGCCCCCGGCCCACAGCCGCTCAATGACCTGATCCAGCCAGGAAAAATCATACGCGCCGTCCTCCGGCTCCAGCAGGGCCCAGGAGAAAATACCGATGGACACGCAGTTCACATGGGCCTTGTGCATCAGTTCGATGTCTTTTTGAAGGATATCGGGGCGGTCAAGCCACTGATCCGGGTTATAATCGCCCCCGTGAAGGAAACGGGGCAGGCGAGGCGTCAAGCTCATGGCGGTCTGCTTCCTTTCGTGCCCGACGCTGACGGCCGGGCTGACTCTATTTCATCACAACTGAAGGAAAAAGTAAAGAGAAATCCTGCATTTTGCGATTCATGAATGCTTTTATCACTTTTTTCGACGAAAATCGAGCGAACGGTATTGCAAATTTTCCTGTCAGGAATATACTAATGTAGGAAAGAAATATGCTATGGTGTTCGTTAGATAGACGGAAGAACATCCCAGCAGGACGTACCCGCTGAAGGAGGCTCCCATGCGGAAAATCATTGCCCTGATCCTGATCCTGTCGCTGACCTGCCTGCCGTGCCTGACACGGGCGGAAACGGCTGTTTTCGCCTTCGACAAGAGCGTTACCACTCTTTTTGTGGGCGATGCCCTGCGTCCCGTACTCAATCGCGAAGGCGACGCGGCGGAGGGTGAAGTCACCTATACCGTTTCCAGCGCCAACCGCGCCTCGGTAAGCGCCGACGGCGTGGTTACCGGTCTGGCCAAGGGCAAAGTCACCCTGACGGCCCAGGTGAAAGCGGAGAAGCGCACCTATAAGGCCAGCATCACCCTGAACGTCGCCGTGCGCGCCACGGAAATCAGCGTCAGCGAGGAAAAGCTGCCTCTCTTTGCCCCTGACGATCCCCGGATCGCGCCGCTGATGGCGGAGCCGGTCACCCTGCCGGTGCTGGTATTGTCCATGGGCAAGAGCACGAAACTCACCGCCTCCGCCCTGCCCAAGGAAGCCAATGACCGGAAGGTGAGCCTGACCACCTCCGACGAGACCATCGTCCAAGCCAAAGGCGCCACGCTGACGCCCAAGGCTGTGGGTGAATGCGACCTGACTCTTGCCAGCGTTCAAAACCCTGAGATCACCAGGCAGTATCATCTGCTGGTCATCCAGCCTGTCACCAAGCTGCGCCTGTCCGGCGAGAAAACCACCATCGTGGGCGGACAGCTCACCCTGACGCCCGACTACACCCCCGAGAACGCCTCCATCCGATCCGTCACCTGGGAAAGCCGCAATGAAAAGGTAGCCACAGTGGACGCCTTCGGCCGGGTTACGGGCGTCAGCAAGGGCGTTGCCACCATCAAGGCCACGGCAACGGACGGCTCCGGGCGCAGCGCGTCCTTGAAGGTGACGGTGCGGCAACAGCCCCAGTCCATCACCCTGAAGGAAAGCGACATCGTCGTGAACATGGGCAGCAAGAAGACCCTTGCCGCCACCGTCCTGCCCAAGAACACCAATGACAAGAGCGTCGTCTGGACTTCCTCCGACGAAAACGTGGCGAAGGTTTCCAGCCGTGGCCAGATTACCCCGGTGGCCCCCGGCAGCTGCACCATCACCTGTGCCAGCGCCACCGATCCCTCCGTTTTCACCACCGCCACCGTGGCCGTCCACCAGCTGGTGAAGAAGGTCGCCTTCGCGGACAGCGCCGTGTCCATCAACGTCCAGAGTCAGGGACAGGTTTTCTGGTCCGTCAGCCCTCAAAACGCCACCAACCAGGCCGTCACCTTCAAGAGCGCCAATGAGCGCGTCGCCACGGTGGATGCGAACGGCGTGATCTACGGCGTCAAACGCGGCAGCACCACCGTTACCATCACTGCCGCCGACGGCAGCAAGAAGAAGGACACCATCAAGGTCAACGTCCTGCAGCCGGTGGAAGGCGTCCACCTGGAAAACGATACCCTGCAGGTGGGCGTGGACGAATCCGTTTCCGTCCGGGCCGTGCTGGAGCCCTCTGACGCCAGCAACCGCCGCATGACCTGGCACAGCGCTGATCCTTCCATCGCCACCATCCGCGGCAACGGCACCAAGCCCACCGTCACCGGCCAGCGCTGGGGCGCCACCTCCGTCACCGGCGTCACGGAGGATGGCGGCTTCGCCGTCACCGCCACCATCAACGTCGGCAATTACGACCGGGCGCTGAAGGTTACCGACCTGTATTTGCAGGACAACCGCATCAAAATCGCTGTCCTCAACGAAAGCAACATGACCATCACGCGGTTCAACTATGTCATCGAGTGCTACGACGTGTACGGCGCGCCCCTGGTCTGCTGTGCCGATGGCAGCAACCGCTTCAAGGGCTCCTATGCCCATACCCTCTACGAGGGCGACACCACCGAGCACGGCAAATTCTACTTCTCCAGCTTTGAGCAGCCCCAGCAGACCATCGGCCGGGTGGTGATGCGCATTACCGGCTACAGCACCGATACGGGATACAGCCGCAGCATCCGGGAGGGAAGGCAGGTGGAAATGGAATTCACCTCCGGAGCTTTCATCGGCACGACGCCCACGCCCCTGCCGGTGATTACGCCGCCGCCAACAGCGCCATAATCCGCTGACAGACACATCAAACAGCCCCCTCTCCACCACTTCATGGAGAGGGGGCTGTTCGGCCCGAAAACTCACGCCGGGTTCAGCAGATAGCGCGCTGCCTCGGAGCTCGGCGCGGCGATGTCGTACGGCTCCTCGCCGGGCATGCGTGAGGCGGCGCAGTGAATCTCGTAGGTGAAGTCGCCCTGGTAGCTTATTTCCGTGAGCGCCGGGCCGGGACGATGGCGCGCCATGCGGTATTGCCCAGGAAGGGCATGATGTGATGGTCCGGCATACGGGAATTGTCTGCCGCATAGGGATTTTTGAGCCGACGGCCCATGACGCGCAGCGTCCCCCGGGGGTCAATGCCCATCAGGCTGACGTGGCCGAAATCCCGGCAGATGCCCGCGCTGTCCACCTGGACGGCGTCAATCGGCTCGCACAGCTCCATGGCCGTGGTGCAGCAGACGCGCCCCGGGCGTTTATGGCTGGACGCGCGGAAGCTATCGCCCTGCGCTCCATGGCGATGCCGCATCGATTCGCTCACTCCGGGAAGGGGATGAAGGAAGCGTCGTTCTACCGCTTGCATTTGCGGAAGTCCCTGTATCGTCCTGGTCGTCGAGCGGGGGCATCACCAACCAGGGTCCGCGGCCGTGCCTGCGGCTGAATGGCTCCCCTACGTCGGCCTTGTCGTTTTCCGGGATCAGCGCGCTGTAAAACGGCGCGTGGATTGCCTGAGGGGCAGCGCCGGACGGCCGGAAAGCCCGGCGAGCTGTCCGAGCCATGCCTGCCAATCGCCATCCGCCGGGCGGAAAAAGGCCTTGCCCGTGTCGGAGGGGGCATCAGCGTTTTCATCATGGCGGCCACGGCCTACACAGTCGCCGTCAGCCGCTTTTCCATCGGCGGTATGCCGGATATGACAATTCTGCTGACCTGCGCTAACAAAGCTTCCGAAAAGACGCTGAACCGCGCCATCGGCGTGGTGCTGGCGGCGCTGGGTACGATGATAATGGCCGTCAACGCCTTTGGCAGGCAAAACATGACGGCCCGCTATGGAAAAACCGCCGACGGTGTGCTATGATACAGGCAGCTTCAGCATGAAAGGCGGAACAGGCATGGTGGAATTGACCTTCTCTGGCGCAGAGCCGTTGGGCTCTCAGGCACTGGCGACGCTTACCCTGCGGGCGGAAACGGAGGGCCATAGCGTGGAGGCTGCGGGGTTTTACGCCGGCAACGGCCTGTACAAGGTTCGGATACTGCCCCCCGCTGCCGGTGACTACCGCTACACCGTTTCTGGCTGCGTTTCGGCGGAGGGCGTCTTCACCGTGGAAACAGGCCCGGAACAGCCGATTCGTGCCCGGGACGGTCACTTCTTCGATGGTGAAGGCCGCCCCTTTTTCCCCGTGGGGACGACGGTGTACGCGCTGATCCATCAGCCGGACGAGCTGGTGGAGCAGACGCTAGGCTCCTTGGCGGCCAGCCCGTTTAACAAGGTGCGCCTGTGCGTCTTCCCCAAGCATTACAGCTACAACAGCGCCGAGCCGCCCGTTTTTCCCTTTGAGAAGGACGCCGCGGGCCGCTGGGATGTTCACCGCCCCTGCTTTGCGTTCTGGGACAGGCTGGAGAGGATTCTTCTGCGGCTCAAGGCCATGGGTATTCAGGCTGACCTGATTCTTTTCCATCCCTATGACCGCTGGGGCTTCGCGTCCATGCGGCAGGAGGAGCATCTGGTTTATCTGGACTATCTGCTGCGGCGCCTGGCTGCCATGCCCGGCCTTTGGTGGAGCCTGGCGAACGAATACGACCTGTGCGGAGCCAAGTCCCTGGCGGACTGGCAGGAGATCGAGACCTTTGTAGCCGAGCATGACCCGTATCGCCACCTGCTGTCCAACCACAACTGCTTTGCCTTCTGGGATGCCGGCCGGCCGGCCGTTACCCACGCATCCCTGCAGGCCAAAACCGCCAGTCTGATGCCGGAGTGGAAGGCGCGCTTCCCGGGCAAGCCCGTTATACTGGACGAGTGCTGCTACGAGGGTACCCTGCCCGAAGCTTGGGGATGCCTATCCGGAAGGGAGCTGACCGCCCGATTCTGGCGTGCCTGCACCTGCGGCGGGTACTGCACCCACGGCGAGACCTTCTTCCCGACGGACGGCGAGCCTGTCTGGTGGGCTCAGGGCGGCGTCCTCCGGGGGGAAAGCGTTCCGCGCATCGCCTTCCTGAGAGAAGTTTTTCTGGAGCTTCTGAAGCAGTACGGCCCCTTGGAGCCGGTGCTGGACAGCCTGACCAAGGCGCTGCTTTGCCCCGGCCTCTGGCCTGACGACCTGGTGGCGGAGCTTCGCGCCGAGGGCAAGCTCAGCTTGGCGGAAGCTATAGCCCCCATGCCCCCGGAGGATCGCCGCCGGTTTGCCGAAAACGAGCGCCGCTTTATGGGGCGTCACGGCGATGACGCGCTGCTGATTTATTATGACCAGCGCTGCTGTGTCCATGATACCCTGACGCTGCCGAAAGGCGGCCGATACCGCGTCGACCTCATGGATACCTGGGCCATGACCCGGGAAACCCTGACGGCGGACGCCCGGGGCGTCTTTACGCTTTCGCTGCCCGGGCGAGAGGGCATGGCTGTTCTGGCCACCCGGCAGGGGAGAGCTGCGCCCGCCAAAGCATAAAAAGGCGCTGTCCCGGCGTACCAAACCGAGACAGCGTTCGGAGCATCAAGGAAGTGTTGGAAAATGCCGGCGGCTCCTTGCCGCCTGGGTGAAAACCGGCAAGGGAAGATCCCTATGGGACGCTCAGACAGGCTGAAGCCTGCTCCAGTGTCAAAAAAGTGGCGCAAGCCACTTTTTTGATGGAAGGATATGCCTTACTTGCTGGTTTCGCGGGTGTAGTTCAGCAGGCCGCCGCAGAGGATCATGCCCCGCTGGCGCCGGGTCAGGGGCAGCAGTACGGTGTAATCCTCATTCTTGGTCAGGTTGCGAAGGGTGAAGGTCTCGCTGCCCTGCTCCACCAGCGCCCGGACATTCGGCAGAGCCAGTTCGTCGCCCTGGTCAACGCGGTCATAATCCGCTTCATTGGCAAAGGTCATAGGCAGGATGCCGTTGTTGATAAGGTTCGCCTGGTGAATGCGGGCAAAGGACTTGGCCACCACGGCGCGGATGCCCAGATACAGCGGCACCAGCGCGGCGTGCTCGCGGCTGGAGCCTTGGCCGTAGTTGCTGCCCGCCACCAGCATGCCGCCGCCGACAGCCTTGGCCCGGGCGGGGAAATCCTTATCCACGGGCGTGAGGCAGAAATCGGACAGGTAGGGCACGTTGGAGCGGAAGGGCAGAAGCTTCGCGTCGGAGGGCGCGATGTGATCGGTGGTGATGTTGTCCTCCATCTTCAGCAATACCTGCCCCGTGACCTCCGCTGTCAGCGGCTTGCCCAGGGGGAAGGGCTTGATGTTGGGGCCGCGCACCACCTCCACGGTGGCCTCCTGCCCCGCTTCCACCGGCGGGATCACCAGATTATCCGCCACCTCGAATCTTTCCGGCAGAGGAATGTCCAGATCAATGTCCAGACAGCGGGGATCCGTCAGCACGCCGGCAAGCGCGGTGACGGCGGCCGTTTCGCAGGAGGTCAGGTAGATTCCGGCGGACTTGGTGCCGCTGCGGCCGAAGAAGTTGCGGTTGTTCGTCCTGACGGAAACAGCGTTGCTCTTGGGGGCCTGGCCCATGCCGATGCAGGGGCCGCAGGCGGATTCCAGAATGCGGGCGCCTGCGGCGATCATGTCCGCCAGGGCTCCGTTGCGGGCCAGCATGGTCAGCACCTGCTTGGAGCCCGGGCCGATGACCAGGCTGACGTCGGGGTGCACGGTTTTGCCCTTGAGGATCCGGGCCACCCGCATCATATCCGTATAGGAGGAATTGGTACAGGAACCGATGAACACCTGATCCACCTTGATGGGCCCGCACTGTTGGACGGTTTCCACCAGGTCGGGCATGTGAGGCTTGGCCACCAGGGGCGTCAGGGTGTTCAGATCGATTTCCACCATTTCGTCATAGGTGGCGTCGGGATCGGCGGCCAGGGGTACGAAGTCCTCCTCACGCTGCTGGGCCTTCAGGAACGCCCGGGTGACTTCATCTGAGGGGAAGATGGAGGTGGTCGCGCCCAGTTCCGCGCCCATGTTGGTGATGGTGGCGCGCTCGGGCACGGTGAGGGTGGCCACGCCATCACCGATGTATTCCATCACCTTGCCCACGCCGCCCTTTACCGACAGCCGACGCAGCACCTCCAGGATGATGTCCTTGGCGGCTACGCCATACGGCAGACGGCCCGTCAGCTTGATGCCCACCACCTTGGGGCAGGAGAGGAAGTACGCGCCGCCGCCCATGGCCACGGCCACATCCAGGCCGCCCGCGCCAATCGCCAGCATGCCGATGCCGCCGCCTGTGGGCGTATGTGAATCGGAGCCCAAGAGGGTATAGCCCGGCACGCCGAAGCGCTCCAGCTGCACCTGATGACAGATGCCGTTGCCCGGCTTAGAGCAGTAAATGCCGTGCTTCTTGGCTACCGACTGGATGTACTGATGGTCATCAGCGTTTTCAAAGCCGGTCTGCAGGGTGTTGTGGTCGATGTAGGCCACGCTCTTCTTGGTGCGGACGCGCTCCACGCCCATGGCCTCAAACTGCAGATACGCCATGGTGCCTGTGGAATCCTGGGTCAGGGTTTGGTCAATGCGGATGGAAATCTCCGTTCCGGGCACAAGCTCGCCGGAGAGCAAATGCGCGGCGAGAATCTTGTTGGTCAAATTCATGAGTAAGCCTCCTGTTCATCGAGGTTAATCGGGTGCACACAAAAGCATGATACCGTTTCTCCGCCCCGCCGTCAACCATCCGCTGCGGAAAGAACACAGAAAAGACCATCCGCCATCGCAAAATAAAAATTTTGTCTGACCAGCAGGAATTTCGCGAAAAACGGCGTATTCTTTATTCTGTTACCTGCGGGAATGGCGGAATTGGCAGACGCGCTAGATTCAGGTTCTAGTGAGGGCTAACTTCATGCAGGTTCAAGTCCTGTTTCCCGCACCAAACCAATATAATCCGAACCGGATCTTCCAAGGGGGAGAAGGGTTCGGATTATTCTTTTATTTCGATTGCTATGAGAACGTCTACTTCCGCAACGGTGTGAAGAAGCAGGCAACATCGAAGCCTCGTGGCCCGCGTAAGAAAAAGAAAATCTGATAGAGTGAACCGGCGTGCAGATCATCTTCGGATACTGCACGCCGGTTCACTCTATCAGATTTTCTTAGATCGGAAGAGCGTCGTGTAGGGAAAGAGTGTAGATCTCGGTGG
>CANOHT010000049.1 GCA_947565865.1 uncultured Clostridia bacterium | reverse complement strand
GCTGCGTGCAGCCAAGCTCATGGACCGGCAAAACAGCGAGAACAAAGCAATGATGCCGGATTGCCGTTCTCCATAGAAACGCCGCAAGGCTGTCAACATGACGCGCACATAAGAAGCGAAAACGGCATTTAGCCAAGCCTGAGCTTGGCTAAATGCCGTCCCTTCCTTCACACACAGAAGATTATTTGTTATGATAATATATTAGTCTATCCCTGCGGCGAAGTCCCATGGAGTCATCATTTGTTCCCTGCTTCCCACAGCCGATACCCCTTATCCTCCAGCAAGAACTCAAAGTGCCCGTCCGTGATGCGGGTCATCTCCGCCAGTACGCTTTCCGCGTCCCTTTCCCGAACAAGGATGGTGAAGGCGACAGCCGTGGTGAATTCGCTGCCCAGCAGCTGGAGGGGCAACGCCCGCATGGTATGCTGTACCTTGTCCCATAAGGGATAGGCAACCTCGCACAGGTACTGCTGGGAGGGCTCCATGACGGCAACCTGCGCCGCCTTCAGGGCAATGACCGTTCCCTGGGTATAGGCCCGAACCAGGCCGCCCGCGCCCAGGAGTACGCCGCCGAAATAGCGGGTCACCACCACGCAGCAATTAACCACGCCCTGGGCCTTGAGCACCTCCATCATAGGCAGACCGGCCGTTCCGCCCGGCTCGCCGTCATCCGAATAGCGCATGATTCCCGCGTTCTGGCCGATGACATAAGCGTAGCAGTTGTGGGTGGCGTCCTTATGCTTCAGGCGGATGGACTGCAGGAAGGCGAGGGCTTCCGCCTCCGTTTCACAGGGAGCCGCGTAGCCGATGAAGCGGCTCTTGCTGATGATGATCTCGTCGGAGGCGGACTGCCGCAGCGTCTTGTAGGGAACGCTCATTCCAGCACCAAACGGCAGAAGCCTTTTTTGCCCTTCTTGAGCATCAGACCATCGGCGCCGATCATATCGGCGGTGACGGCGGCGGCGAAGTCATTGACCTTATCTTCGCCCAAGGAAACGGCACCGGCCTTCACCTGGTTGCGGGCGTCGCTCTGACTCTTGCACAGGCCCGAGGCCACCAGCAGCGTGGTCACGCGGGCATCCTCCGCCAGCATTTGCGCGGTGACGGTGAAGGAGGGGACGTTCGCTCCGTTCATACCGCCCGCGAAGAGCGCCAGCGCGGCGTCCGCGGCCTTCTGGGCTTCCGCTTCGCCGTGCACCAGCTTGGTGACCTCAAAGGCAAGCACCTTCTTGGCTTCATTGATCTCGCTGCCTTCCAGGGCGCCCAGGCGGCGCACCTCGTCCATGGGCAGGAAGGTCAGCAGCCCCAGGCACTTCTCCACATCCTTGTCGTCCACGTTCCGCCAGTACTGGTAGAAGTCGAAGGGGGAGGTCTTTGCGGGGTTAAGCCACAGTGCGCCCTTCTCCGTTTTGCCCATCTTGCGCCCGTCATGGGTCAGAAGCAGCTGGAAGGTGCAGCCGAAGGCGCTCTGCTGCTCCTTGCGGCGGATGAGGTCCGCGCCGCCCAGAATGTTGCTCCACTGATCGTTGCCGCCCATTTCCAGCCGACAGCCGTAGCGCTTGTACAGCTCCAGGAAGTCGTAGGACTGCATCAGCATGTAGGTAAACTCCAGGAAGGACAGACCGTTGTCCGTGGCCATACGGGCCTTGTAGCACTCCGCTGTGAGCATCTTGTTTACCGAGAACACCGAGCCGATGTTCCGCATGAAATCAATGAAGTTCAGATGACGCAGCCAGTCGCCGTTGTTGACGATCATGGCCTTGCCCTCGGAGAAATCCAGGAAGCGGGCCATCTGCTGCTTGATATGGGCCACGTTATCGTCAATGGTTTCCACGGTCATCATCTTGCGCATGTCCGTTTTGCCGGAAGGGTCGCCAATCATGGCGGTGCCGCCGCCCATCAGCGCGATGGGGCGATGCCCCGCCCGCTGCATGTGTGCCATGGCCATGATCGGGATGTAGTGACCGATGTGCAGAGAGTCCGCCGTAGGGTCGAATCCGACGTAGAAGGTGGTGGGCTGCTCCAGCTGCTTGTAGAGCTCCTCCTCAAAGGTCACCTGGGCAATGAATCCGCGTTCCTTGAGAATATCGAGTACATGCATGGTATGGTTCTCCTTTCAAAATTGTCATTGGCGAGTATTTACATGGCATCGGTGATGATCTGCCGCAGGGCGTCCATGCCTTGGTGAATCTGCTCAACGGTGGCGTTGGAGAAATTCAGCCGCAGGGTACGCTCATGACCGCCGTCAGCATAAAAGTGGGTTCCGGGGACATAGGCGACGTGCCGGGCGACAGCTTTATCCAGCAGCGTTTTGGCGTCCAGGCCCTCAGGCAGCTCCACCCACACGAAGAGCCCGCCCTCGGGCCTGGTATATCGTGTGCCTGCCGGGTAAAGCGCCAGCTCGGCCAGCATGGCGTCCAGCTGGTCACGGTAGCTTTGGCAGATGCGCCGGATGTGCCCGGGCAGCAAGCTCCGCCGCAGGAATTGATCCACGATGGCCTGGTTCAGGTTGGCCGTGTGGACATCGGCGGACTGCTTGCCGATGGCGCACTTGCGCAGAATCCGCTCGTCGCCCGCCATGTAGCCCACCCGAAGCCCAGGGGAGATAATCTTGCTGAAGCTGCCCAGGAAAACCACCCAGCCCTCCCGGTCAAAGGACTTGATGGACGGCAGGGGAGCGCCGGCATAGCGCAGATCGCGGTAGGGATCATCCTCCGCGACGATGACGCCGTACTTCGCGGCCAGGTCGGCAATGGGCTTGCGGCGCTCCGCGGCCAGCGTGATGCCCGTGGGATTCTGGAAGGTGGGGATGGTGTAGAGCATTTTCGGGTGATGGCGGCGGATGGCCTCTTCCAGCTTATCCGGGATGATGCCGTCCTCGTCGCTTTCCACGGGCATCAAGCGGGCCTGATACAGCCTCATGCACTGCAGATTACCCAGAAAGGACGGATTTTCTACCAGGATGACGTCGCCCGGGTTAATCAGCGCCTTGCACAGCAGATCCATGGCCTGGGTGGAGCCTGTGACCGGCAGCACGGACGGCGCCTCGCAGCCCAGCTGTTCCTGAACATACGCCTTCAGGCTTTCCAGAAAGGGCGGGTAGCCCTCCGTCGCGCCGTATTGCAGGATTACCTTGCCATGGTCGGTCAGCACTTCCTGAGCGATGGCGGCCACGGTCTCATCCGGCAGGGCGGAAAGCGCGGGATTGCCGCCGGCAAAGGAGATCATGCCCGGCTTGGCGATCAGCTTAAAGATTTCGCGGATGGCGCTTCCGCTGACGCCGTCGAATCGGTCAGCGAAGCGAATGGCGCTCAGATCCATGGGATTGCCTCCTTTCTATAAAAGAAAAAACCCTCCCGGATGCAAGCATCCAGGAAGGTGACATCACACGCCACGGTACCACTTCCATTTTGGCTGAATATTCAGCCCTCAGCGGAGAACCCATAATTCTCCCGCGCGATAACCGGCGCACCGGATGCCGCCTACTTGCTCCCAAGGGAAGGTTCAGCGGATGGCTCGGGAATGTACTTCATCGCCCCGGCGTCTCTCCCTTTCAGCGACCGGGAGCTCTCTTGGCACGCCCTGGGGCGAATACTCTTTCCCTCATCGCCCTGATGGGGTTATTATAACAGAGTTTAACAGCTTGTCAAGGGTCAATTATCTGCCGATTTGCGGGATTTTTCCGATTTCTCACGTTGCATTTTCAAAAAAACTGTGATAGAGTGTTCAACGAAGTGTGAGGCTGTTTTTCTTAAAGAACTTCTTTTCGCGGTGAAAAGAGCAAAAACAGTTCTTCATTCGATATTGACGGCATGCGGGGAGGGGAGGCCATGCGTTATCGTCGGGAGGATGGCTGCCGGGCCTGGCTGACCTGCGCCGCCTGGCAGCCGGAAGCCCTGGCGCGTATCCTTGCGCGCTACGGGAGCGCCGAGGCTGTGTACGATCGTTTCATGCGAGAGGGCGGAGCGTTTCTGAACGAAGAGGCCAACGCGCAGCAGCTGCAATTGCTGCGGGAAAATGCTTCGCCGGAAGTCATTCACGAGACGATGGTGGTTATGCGCCGGGAAAACATGGGCATTCTGTCCTTGGAGGACTTCGGCTACCCTGACGCCCTGCGCGATATTCCCGACCCGCCGCCGCTTTTGTTTTATCGCGGCGACCCCGATTGTCTGCTGGGCCCCTGCGTCACCGTCATCGGCTCGCGAAGCCCGTCGCCCGCAGGCATGGAGGCGGCGGAACGAATCGCCCGGGAGCTCAGCGAAGCCGGCGTCCGCGTTATCAGCGGATTGGCCATGGGGATTGACGGCGCGGCTCATCGCGGGTGTCTTGCGGGCGGAAGCCCCACGGTGGCTGTTCTGGGCTGCGGCCTGGATGTGAACTACCCTGCCAGCCATCGGGGATTGAAGGACGAGATCCTGGACAGGGGAGGCTTGCTGCTGTCGGAATATCCTCCGGGATGTCCCGCCATGCAGTGGCACTTCCCGGTACGTAACCGTATCATGTCGGGCCTTTCCCGGGCGGTGGTGCTGGTGGAAGCGAGGATTCGTTCCGGCAGCATGTCCACCGTTCATCACGCCCTGGATCAGGGCAGGGAGGTCTATGCCTATCCCGGCGTAGTGGGTACGGAATGGGCGGAAGGCGCTCATCAGCTTTTGCGGGAAGGCGCGAATTACTTTGCCAGCGCCAAGGACATCCTGGAGGATTTGAATCTTCAGGAGCCGCGTCATCAGCCGCCTGTAACTGAGCGGAAAGAGACGCTGCCGCCTCTGAACGACGATCAGCGAATCGTTTACGCCGCGTTGTGCCGGGGCGGGGAGCAATCCTTCGATGCGCTGGTTCAGGCGACGGGACTGGAACCCTCCGCGCTGTCAGGCGCGCTGACCATGCTCCAAATTCTCGGGATGATCCGCGCCCTTCCAGGCAAAGCCTATGTCAGAGCCTGAGCGAAATCAGATCAAATATTCTTGGAGGCATCATCATGGCTGCAACCAAACAGAAGCTCATTATTGTCGAATCGCCTGCCAAAGCCCGAACCATCAGCAAATTTCTGGGCAAGGGCTACAAAGTGGAAGCATCTCAAGGGCATGTGTGCGACATGCCCAAGTCCCAGCTGGGCGTGGATGTGGACAACGATTTTGATGTGAAGTACATAACCATCCGCGGCCGCGGCGATATTCTGACCCGCATCCGCAAGGAAGCCAAAAACGCTTCGCAGATTCTCCTCGCCACCGACCCGGATCGCGAGGGGGAGGCGATTTCCTGGCATCTGGGCCATGTGCTGGGGGTCGATACCTCCAAGCCCTGCCGAATTGAGTTTCATGAGGTAACCAAGAAGGCGGTGCAGCAGGCGCTGAAGAACCCGCGCCCCCTGGATATGGGCCGTGTGGACGCGCAGCAGGCCCGCCGCGTACTGGATCGTCTGGTGGGCTACAAAATCAGTCCGCTCCTGTGGGCAAAGATCAAGAAGGGGCTTTCCGCCGGGCGGGTACAATCCGTGGCCACGCGGATGGTTGTCATGCGCGAACAGGATATTGAAGACTTCATTCCCGAGGAATACTGGGAAATCGCCGCCAAGGGTATGGCGGCAGGCGCCAAAGGGCGCAAGCAGCAATTCCGCCTGCGCCTTGCCACCATGGACGGCCAGAAGGTCGCCATCGCCAACGCCGCCCAGGCAGAGACGGCAGCCCAGCGCATCCGCCAGGCATCCTTCAAGGTCACTGGCGTCAAAACAGGCGAAAAGCGCAAGCTGCCCGCCGCGCCCTTCACCACCTCCAGCCTTCAGCAGGAAGCCAGCAGGAAGCTGGGCTTCACCACGGCCAAAACCATGCAGGTGGTGCAGCAGCTCTATGAGGGCATTGACCTGGAGGGCGAGGGCACCCAGGGTATCGTGACCTACATCCGTACCGACAGCGTGCGCATTTCCGACGACGCGCTCTCTTCCCTGCGGGCTTACATTCCTGAGCGCTTCGGCGCGGAGTACCTGCCTCCGGAGCCCAACGAGTACAAGGGCCGAAAAAACGCGCAGGACGCGCATGAGGCCATCCGTCCCACCGACGTCCGCCGCACGCCGGATAAGATCAAGGCCTCCCTTTCCAAGGAACAGTACAACCTGTATCGCCTGATCTATAACCGCTTCCTGGCCAGCCAGATGATGCCCGCCCTCTATGAGACCCAGACCATGGAAATCTCCGGCGACGGCGTTGGCCTGCGCTTCTATGGTGAGCACAAGAAATTTGCCGGCTTCACCTCCGTCTATGAGGAAAGCACGGACGAGGCGGTGGCGGACAACGAGACCACGCTGCCCCAGCTTCAGGAGGGCGACGCGGTGCTGGTGGAGGACGTGGAGACCGAGCAGCACTTCACGCAGCCCCCGAGCCGTTATACGGAGGCTTCTCTGGTGCGCGCCCTGGAGGAAAAGGGCATTGGCCGCCCCTCCACCTACGCGCCCACCATCACCACCATCATTTCCCGCGGCTACGTCAGCCGGGAGAAGAAGCGCTTGTATCCTACCGAGCTTGGCCGCATGGTGACCTCCATGATGGAGGAGTATTTCGACGACATCGTCGATACGGAGTTTACCGCCAAGATGGAGGACATGCTGGACGGCGTGGAGGAGGGTCAGGCGGACTGGAAGCAGATCATCCGCGATTTCTACCCGCCCTTTGAGCAGGCTCTGGAAGTAGCGGAGAAGGAGATTGAAAAGGTCGAAGTCAAGGATGAGCCCAGCGACGTGCCCTGCGATAAGTGCGGCGCGATGATGGTCTACAAGATGGGCCGCTTCGGCCAATTCCTGGCCTGCCCCAATTTTCCGGACTGCCGCAACACCAAGCCCATCCTTCATTATATTGAAGCGCCCTGCCCTCAGTGCGGCGGAAGGCTGATGGAAAAGACCAGCCGCAAGAACCGCAAGTTCTACGGCTGCGAACGCTACCCTGAATGTGATTTTGTGTCCTGGGAGATGCCTGTCACCGACAAGTGCCCCCAATGCGGCGGCTACATGGTGGAAAAGCGCAGCCGCAAGGGCGAGGTCTGGCACATCTGCGCCAGCGAAACCTGCCGGTGCAAGGTGGAAGCCAAGGATGAAAGCGCTGAGGCGGAGGAAGAATAATGGCTGAACTGCACGCAAGCGTCGTTGGCGCGGGACTGGCGGGCTGTGAAGCCGCCTGGCAGCTGGCTCGGCAGGGGATTCACGTTACGCTGACGGAGATGAAGCCCGCGAAGATGACGCCGGCCCATCATTCCGCCCGGTTTGCCGAACTTGTATGCTCCAATTCCCTTCGTTCTGACCGGCTGACCAATGCCGTTGGCCTGTTAAAGGAGGAAATGCGCCTGTGCGGCTCGCTCATTATGGCGGCTGCGGATCAGGCGCGGGTGCCCGCTGGCGGCGCCCTGGCGGTGGATCGGGATCGTTTTTCAGGCTATATCACCGAAGCTGTTCGCCGCCACCCCTTGATCGACATCGCGGAAGGGGAGGCAACGGCCATTCCTGACGGCCCGGTCGTTATCGCCACGGGGCCCTTGACATCGGAAGCCATGGCGGCCGCCATCGCCGCGCTGCCCGGCCTGAAGACGCTGAACTTCTACGATGCGGCGGCCCCTATCGTCCATGCCGAGAGCCTGAATATGGACAGAATCTTCCGCCAGTCGCGCTACGACCGGGGCGATGATTATTTGAATTGCCCCATGACGGAGGCCGAGTACAACGCCTTTGTGGACGCGCTGCTGGCAGCGGAAACGGCGGACGTTCACGGCTTTGAGGAAAAGAGTGTTTTCGAGGGCTGTATGCCGGTGGAATCCATGGCCCGCCGGGGCAGAATGGTGCTGGCCTTCGGCCCCATGAAGCCCGTTGGGCTGAAGGACCCGCGCACGGGCAAGGAAGCCTATGCCGTGGCGCAGCTGCGCCAGGACAACGACGCGGGCACCTTATACAATATTGTAGGTTTCCAGACCCGGCTGAAATGGCCGGAGCAAAAGCGGGTCTTTGGTATGATCCCCGGCTTGGAAAATGCCGTCTATGCCCGCTACGGCGTGATGCACCGCAACACCTTCCTGCATTCGCCCGGGTTCCTCAACGCGCATTTTGAGATGCTCAGCCGTCCGCAGTGCTACTTTGCCGGACAGATGACCGGTGTGGAGGGCTATGTGGAAAGCGCGGCCAGCGGCCTGGTATGCGGGCTTTCCCTGGGGCGCGATTTGCGGGGACTGGGCACGGTGGAGCTGCCGGGCATCACGGCGCTGGGCGCCATGGGACGCTATGTCAGCACCGAGAACAAAAGCTTCCAGCCCATGAATTGCTCCTTTG
Organism: uncultured Clostridia bacterium; assembly: GCA_947565865.1. Classification (GTDB taxonomy): domain Bacteria; phylum Bacillota; class Clostridia; order Christensenellales; family Aristaeellaceae; genus UBA11524. Next base: position 8,987 of record CANOHT010000049.1, on the reverse strand, counting down.
GACTGATCGACGGCCTGGTGGTGGACAAGCAGCACAAAAAGATCCGCAACAAGCAGCAGCGGTATGAGGTCATCTCAGAGCGTTCGCTCAGCTTTATGCGGGATTGGGTCAGGGAAATGGGGCTTTCGGGCGAAACTTCATGCTGAGTTAACGCGGATATGGTATGCTGTCCATGAGGTGATAAGGAATGAAAAGGCTCCTATGCTATTGGTTGATCCTGGTGCTGACGGCGGCCTGTGTGCCTGCCTGGGCGGAGGGGACGGCAGACCCGGTGGCGGATACCGTCGCCATGCTGCGGGATCCCGCGCAGGCCTCCGCGCTCTTTGATCGTCTGACGCCGGAGATGCAGTCGGCGCTTCCGGCTGCCGCGCTGGCAGGCCTGTGGCCGCAGCTGGAGGCGTCAGGCGGCGCGTTTGTCGCCCTGGAGGATGACGGCTTCTCAACGGAGCAGGCCGGTTTGACCATTTATACCCGCACGGTTCGCATGACCTCCATGAGCCTTGCGTGTACCCTTGTGCTGGATGGCGAGGGCTTGATCGCCGGACTGAGCTTTACGCCTGTCGCGCGGTTTGAGACGCCCGGTTCAGACGCGGTTCAGCTCCCGGACGGCGTGACGGAGGAGGAGGTCACGGTGGGGGAGGCCCCCTGGCAGCTGCCGGGCACGCTGACCATGCCATCCGCCGAGGGCAAGCTGCCCGCCGTGGTGCTGGTGCATGGCTCCGGCCCCAGCGACCGGGATGAGACCGTGGGCGCGGTCAAGCCCTTCCGCGACCTGGCTTACGGCCTGGCCCGTCAAGGCATTGCCGTGCTGCGCTATGACAAGCGCACCCGCGTCCACGCCCAGGCGATCGCTTCCGACGCCGAGACCTATGCCGCCTTCACGGTGGAAGAGGAGACCATTCAGGACGCCATTGCGGCGGCGCGGCTGCTGGCGGCGGATGAACGTATCGACGCCCGTCGCATTTTTGTGCTGGGCCACAGCCTGGGCGCGATGCTGGCTCCCCGTATTGTCAGCGAAAGCGAGGGCTTGTTTGCTGGCATGGTGCTGGCCTGCGGAACTGACCGCACGCTGCTGGACATCATGGTGCGGCAGAACGAGACGGCTGCCGCCGCCGTCATCCGGACCAACCCTGACGCCGGGGCGCTGGTCGAGGAGCAGCTGAGGCAGATGCACCAGGAGGTGGAAGCCTTTGCGCTGATGGACGAGGAGTCGGCTCGTAAAGCCACGGTCTTCGGGCAGCCCGGCCTGTACTTTTATGACATGGCCCAAAGCCCCTCGGCGTCTGAGCTGATGGCGGAGCTGGCGCTGCCTGCCCTGGTCATCAACGGCGAACGCGACTTCCAGATCATTCCTGCGGAAGGGCGCGAAACCTGGGAGCGCGTACTGCCCATGGACGCCCCCTGGCTTACCTGCCTATGGGCCGATGTCAACCATATGCTGATGAAGCCGGATGTCCCGGAAAACGCCGCGGGCACCACCGCGGAATATGAGACGCCCTGCGCCGTGGATGAAGCGATCATCATGGCCATCGGCGATTTCGTGCTGAATACGGAGGAAACGAAATGAGCAGTCCTTTCAGAGGCACAACCATTTGCGCTGTGCGCAAAAATGGCCAGACCGCCATTGCGGGCGACGGCCAGGTAACCATGGGAGAGAGCGTGATCTTCAAGAGCACCGCCCGAAAGGTGCGCCGCCTGTACAACGGCAAGGTGGTGATCGGCTTCGCGGGTGCGGTGGCGGACGCCTTCACCCTGTGCGAGAAGTTTGAGGAAAAGCTGACCCAGTGCGGCGGCAATCTGGAGCGGGCGGCGGTGGCCATCGCCCAAATGTGGCGGGGCGACCAGGCCATGAGGCACCTGGAAACGCAGATGATCGTTGCCGACAAGGACACGCTGCTGATACTTTCCGGCACGGGGGAGGTCATCGACCCTGACGGCGGGGTGGTAGCTATCGGCTCCGGCGGCAATTACGCCCTGGCGGCAGCACGGGCGCTGGCGCAGAACACCGATTTGTCGGCCCACGACATTGCCGAAAAGGCGCTGCACATCGCCGCGTCCATCTGCGTGTTTACCAACGATAACGTGATCGTCGAAGACGTGTAAGGAGGCGCGGCATGGCAGAATTGACGCCCCGGCAGATTGTCCGGGAACTGGATCGTTACATCATTGGGCAGGAGGAAGCCAAAAAGTCCGTGGCCATCGCCCTGCGCAACCGCTATCGCCGCTCCCGGGTGGACGAGCGGATGCGGGATGAAATCAGCCCGAAAAATATCCTGATGGTGGGCCCAACGGGCGTGGGCAAAACGGAGATTGCCCGCCGCCTGGCCAAGCTGGTGGGCGCGCCCTTCATCAAGGTTGAGGCCACCAAGTTCACCGAGGTAGGCTATGTGGGCCGGGATGTGGAATCCATCGTGCGCGACCTGACCGAAAACGCCATCCGCATGGTCAAGGACGAGCACATGAAGCGCGTGCAGCCCCGTGCCAACGTTCTGGCAGAGGATCGGCTGGTGACACTGCTGGTGCATCCCCCCAAGACCCAGGGCGCCGGCAATCCGCTGGACTTCCTGCTGGGGAAAAAGAAGGAAGCCGAGCCCACGGAGGATGAAAAACAGAAGCTTTCAGGCAAGCGTGAGGAAATCCGTCAGCAGCTCATGCGGGGCGAATTGGAGGAGCGGGAGCTGGAAATCGAGGTGGAAGAGACCGCTCCGACCATCGAAATGGGCGGCAACGCCATCAGCCTGGGGGATATGATGGGCGGTATGATGCCCAAGCGCACCAAAATTCGTCGGATGAAGGTGCGGGAAGCCCGAAAAATCCTCCTTCAGGAGGAATCCGGCAAGCTGATCGACATGGACGCCGTGCAGGAGGAGGCCATCCGGCGCGCGGAGCAGCAGGGGATCGTCTTCATTGACGAGATCGACAAGATCGCCGGTCACCGCGGCGGCAGCGGCCCCGACGTCAGCCGTGAAGGCGTGCAGCGGGACATTCTGCCGATTGTGGAGGGCAGCACGGTCAACACCAAGTACGGCCCGGTGAAGACGGATTACATGCTGTTCATCGCGGCGGGCGCTTTCCATGTGTCCAAGATCAGCGATCTGATCCCTGAACTGCAGGGACGTTTCCCGGTGCATGTGCAGCTGAACAGCCTGACCCGGGAGGATTTCATGGCGATCCTGACCCAGCCGGATAACGCGCTGACCCGGCAGTACCGCGCGCTGCTGGAGGTCGATAAGGTGCTGCTGGACTTTGAGGACAGCGCCATTGAAGCCATTGCCGACGCGGCCTACACGGCCAACGAAACGGCGGAGGACATCGGCGCGCGGCGGCTTCACGCGGTCTTTGAGCAGCTGTTGGAGGATGTTTCCTTCAACGCCGGGGATGAGGATATGCCGCCTGTGGCGCTGAAGATCGACGGCGAGTATGTTCGCGCCCACCTCAGCGGCGAGAATAAACCTGCCGATTTGAAGCGGTACATCCTGTAAGGCACAAGGGCCGTCTGACAGCGAACAGACGGCCCTTGTGCCCGCAAAGGATAAATTTTGTTTGCTGCCTTGCGCGGCGGCTGAAATATGGTATAATGAAGGGCATAAAAGGGGAGGCGTGGATAATGGCGGCGAAGCGGATAGGATTGATCGGCGCGGGCAACATGGGGAGCGCGATTCTTCGAGGGATGCTGGACGCGGGCTATGTCAAGGCCAGTCAGGTCGCGGTATGCGATACCAGTCGGCGCAAGCTGGAGGAGCTGTCCCAGGAGATGCCCAGCGTTACCTTCTGCGAAGCCGCCGTGGATCTGGTGGAGCAGTCGGACATGGTCATTCTGGCCATCAAACCTCACTATTTGGCCGGAGTGCTGGCGGAAATCGGCGGCAGTCTGGCAGGAAAGGCCGTTATCTCCATTGCCGCGGGATGGACGGTGTCCATGCTGGAGGACGCTCTGCAGGGAACGGGCGCGACCTACCTGCGGGTGATGCCGAATACGCCCGCCATGGTGGGCGAGGGCATGACCGCATTATGCGATGACTCCAACTTTTCCAAGGAAGATTTTGCCTTTGCCAAGGGTATTTTTGACGCCGTGGGCCGCACGGTCATTCTGCCGGAGCGCCTTTTTGACGGCGTAATTGCCATAAGCGGTTCTAGCCCCGCTTATGTGTTCATGATGCTGGAGGCCATGGCGGACGCGGGCGTCAAGGAAGGATTGCCGCGTTCCTGCGCCTACGAAATGGCAGCGCAGTCCGTGCTGGGCAGCGCGCTGATGGTTCTGCAATCCGGCACCCATCCGGCCAGCCTGAAGGACGCGGTCTGTTCGCCCGGTGGGACCACCATCGAAGCCGTGGAAGAGCTGGAACGCAAGGGTTTCCGTGCCGCCATCATGGACGCTATGGGGGCCTGCGCGGAAAAATCCCGTCAGATGTCCCGATAAAGCGTCATGTATGTCCCTAACGTAATCATCCTGAAAGCAGCGAGGGAGTTTTGAGTGATGGATAACGCGCCGCGCAAGCAAGTGAACATTTATACGGACGGCGCCTGCTCGGGCAATCCAGGACCGGGCGGGTGGGGAGCCATCCTGGAATTCGGCCCTCACCGCAAGGAAATGAGCGGCTACATGGCCGGAACCACCAACAACCGCATGGAGCTTTTCGCCGCCATCAGCGCGTTGGGCGCCTTGAAGGAGCCCTGCGATGTCAGGCTTTACTCCGACAGCAATTACTTGGTACAGGCCTTCAACGATCATTGGATCGAGGGATGGCAGCGCAAAGGCTGGAAAACCGCCAGCGGGGGAGCCGTGGAGAACCAGGATTTGTGGTTCATTCTGTTGGCTCAGACCAAAAAGCATCATGTCACGTTTGTCAAGGTCAAGGGCCACGCGGATCATCCTGAAAACAATCGCTGCGATGAACTGGCGCGGGGCGCCATTGAGGAATATCGGCGGATCAACACGCCGCCGGAGGATGCGGAGGCGTGAAGGAAACCGGGCAGGGGGGCTGAGGCCGACCGTTGTCCGGTTTCCCATAAGTCTTTATAACTATTCGCTAAACCACAGTTTCACGAATAGTTATGGCCGAAAATTAAACGGAGAGGTGGATTATGGCTGAAACAGCGTATCGCGAACAGATTGACGCACGGCGCATAACGCAAATTCGTGAAATCATTCGTCAGCTACCGCAGGCCTGCGGCGATTTTCTCCGCGCCATTGCCGTGACCACCGGAACCTTCACCCGCCTGGCCTACGCCATTGACATGCGTACCTTCTTTCATTTTCTTCAGGCTGAGCGCGTTGCTTTTTCTGAAAAGCGTCTGATCTATTGGACGGATGCTGACCTGGCCCGTGTGACGCAAAGCGACCTGACGGCATACATCGAGTACCTCACCTACTATTTTAAGGATGAGGACGAAGCCGCTGACCGCCCGGTGAAGCCGCTGGTTAACCACGATCTAGCCATCAAGCGGAAGCTGTGCTCCCTTCGATCCTTCTACGACTATTTGTTCAAAAATCAACGAATTCCTTCCAATGTGACGGCGCTGGTTCCGCTGCCCAAGATTCATGAAAAGCCCATTGTTCGCTTGAGCGCAGAAGAAATGGCTCGTATTTTGGGTCAGGCGGATACAGGCGAAGGACTCACGGAGCATCAGCGCCATTATCAGCGGCTCACGGCGCGTCGGGATTACGCCATGCTGTCCCTCTTCCTGGGAACCGGCATCCGCGTCTCGGAATGTGTAGGCATCAACCTGTCCGACATCAATATGGAAGAAAATGCTTTTTTGGTCACGCGCAAGGGCGGCAATCAAGTGGTGCTGTATTTTCCGCCGGAGGTCGCTTCTGCGCTGGCAGCGTACATGGAGGAGCGCAATAAAATAGAGCCCTTGCCGGGCCATGAGGACGCCTTGTTTCTCTCCCTGCAAAAAAGAAGAATCACCCAGCGGGCCGTGCAGCTGCTGGTGAAGAAGTACGCTGCCGTAGCCGCGCCGCTGAAGCCGCGCATCAGCCCGCACAAGCTCCGCAGCACCTTTGCGACCAATCTATACAACGCTACCGGCGATATTTACCTGGTCGCAGACGTGCTGGGCCATTCCTCTGTGGATACCACCCGTAAGCATTATGCCGACATGACGGACGCCAGACGGCGCATGGCGGCTGATTACGTCCGGCTGCCTGGCGCTGAGGACGAACTGCCGGAGGATGCCGGCATGATCGCCAAGCCGGAACAGCCCGTCACTTAATCCCGCGGCTTGTCTTCGTCAAGCTCGCTCTCCAGGGTAATCTCATCCACCAGGATGGCGCGATACTCGTTATCGCCGCTGACGCACTTCATGCAGTTGTCGCAGATTTTGCTGGGATCCAAATCGCAGCGGTCGCATTCGCCGCAGCCATCGCAGATTTTGCCTTCCTCCAGGACGCACATCCGCTGCTTGGCCATCGCTTCTTCACTCCTTTTACCTTTCTCCCATCATTATAGCACGATTTCGCGGGGATGCAAGATCAGGATACGTCCGGCGAACGAACGTTTGATTTTTATCAGCAAACGTGCTATACTGAACTGACCCAAGAAAAACACAAGGAGGCGACGACGTTATGCAGCGTCCTCGCGGCGATAATCAGCAGCGAATCCTGGACTTTATCAAATCAGAAATTCAGACCAAGGGCTACCCGCCCTCCGTGCGCGAAATTGCCAACGCCGTTGGCCTGAAATCCACATCCACTGTTCATGGACACTTGCAGCGCCTTGAAAAACGCGGTTTGCTCCATCGCGACGCCATGAAGCCCCGCGCTATGGAGGTTGTGGGCGATCCCAATTTCGTTCGCAACAACTCCACAGCGGTGCCTGTGGTGGGCCGAGTGACGGCGGGCTTGCCTATTCTGGCTGAGGAAAATCTGGAAGAATATGTGGCCATTCCCGAGGTTATGCTGGGCGACGGCGAACACTTTATCTTGCTGGTTCGTGGCGAAAGCATGATTGAGGCCGGCATTCTGGACGGGGATTATATTGTGGTACGCCGTCAGGTCGAGGCCAACAACGGCGATATTGTGGTGGCCATGATCGACGATTCCGCCACCGTCAAGCGCTTTTATCGGGAGGACGGCCGCTTCCGCCTTCAGCCTGAGAACAATACGATGGAGCCGATTTATACGGATGAGGTCGTCATTCTGGGCAAGGTAATTTCTTTGTATCGGCTGGTTCGATAACCGGCCATTGGAGGTGTTTTTTTGGAACAGCAGCCTCAGCAAAAGCATCGCATCAGCATTCCCAAGTACACCCTTGGCGAGGAGCTTATCAGCGCCATTTCCCACGGCGTCGGCGCGCTGCTGGGCATCACAGCCATGGTGCTGTGTATTGTCAAAAGCGTCGGCCCCCAGGGCGACGGCTACAAGCTGGCTTCCAGCATTGTTTTCGGCTTGACTGTAACCTTGCTGTACCTGATGTCCTGCCTGTATCATTCGCTTAAGGTTAACAAGGCCAAGCGCGTTTTCCGCGTCATTGACCATTGCACCATCTTCCTTCTCATTGCCGGAACCTATACGCCCTACACGTTGGTTTCCCTTCGCGATTCCATTGGCTGGTGGATCTTCGGCATCATTTGGGGCGTGGCAATTGTGGGCATTTCGCTCAACGCCGTCAGCCTGAAGCGATTTGCCAAGCTTTCCGTGGCCTGCTATTTGCTGATGGGATGGATGATCGTCCTCGCCTATCAGCGCATGACCGTGGCCCTGGAGCCCGCGGGGCTCTCGCTGCTGGTTTGGGGTGGCGTGGCCTATACCGTGGGCGCTGTGCTGTACGGCATCGGAGCCAGGAAGAAGTATTTCCACTCCGTCTTCCATTTTTTCTGTCTGGCAGGGACGGTACTTCACTTCTTCTCCATCTATTGTTATGTGCTGTGAGGCGAGCAACATGAACGCTCCAAAGGTTTCCTATCCGCTTTTACTGGCCCAGCTGTCGGAGCTCATCCGAAGCTGTCCCCTGCCCTTGCCTGCCCTGGCTAATTGCGCGGCTCTGCTGTGGGAGGCGCTGCCGCAAATCAACTGGGCGGGCTTCTACCTTTTGCGAGGCAATCGGTTGATTCTCGGGCCCTTTCAAGGAAAGGTCGCCTGCACGGTCATACCTGTTGGCAAAGGCGTTTGCGGCACGGCTGCCGCCGCCCGTGCCGTCCAGCTGGTGCCCGATGTTCACGCTTTTCCCGGCCATATCGCTTGTGATAGCGCTTCCCGTTCAGAAATCGTGCTGCCTCTCATAGCCCATAGCAAGCTTGTCGGCGTTATGGATATTGACAGCCCCATCCTGAATCGCTTCACCGAGACGGATGCCAAGGGATTGGGCAGCCTTTGCGAACTGCTGACAAGCGCTCTCCGCTGGGAGGATGGTGTGCTGTGAGCGTAACGCTTCGCCTTATGACGCGGAATGAATACCATGATTTCTATCAGCGGTACGTTCCTGACCCAGTGATGGATCCCCGTCCCTACCGTTACCAACGGGAGCATGTAGAGCGCTGCTTCGACTATGACCTCAGCCGAAGGGAGTGGTATCCCATCTTCGGCATTTTTGACGGATGTGAGCGCTGCGTTGGCATGCTGTCACTGATGCGGATTGACAGCCTATACCATCGCTGCGAGATAGGCATCATGATGGTTGATGACAGCTGCAAAGGCAAAGGCTACGGAACCGACGCTCTTCGGCAGGCCATGATGCTGGCCCGGGAGCGTTATGGCATTCAAACGCTGACGGCGGATACCACCCGCGGGAATCATCGGATGAGGCACATCCTGACAAAGCTGGGCTTTCAGCTGACAGAATATGTGGAAGCCGCCTACGATATGGGAAACCGGCGCGAAGACCGGCTAAGCTTTACGCGGACATTGAATGAAAATCAATAGTATCGGCCGACGATATAATGCTTGACAACTATATCGGCTTGCGATATAATATGCTCGCAAGCCGATAGATCGGAAGAGCGTCGTGTAGGGGAAGAGGGTAGATCTCGGTGGGCGCCGGATC
>CANOHT010000048.1 GCA_947565865.1 uncultured Clostridia bacterium | reverse complement strand
GTGCCAACATCGTTTTTGATTTTACATTCCATGGTCTACCTACCTCCTTGTGCCGGATTGTTCCCAGGGAATCCCGCGGCTAACCTCGCCATGTCAAAGATACCCTTCCGGTCAGGGTCATTCTTAGTATACAGGATAATGGGATATTTAGCAAGGTTTTTTTGATGGTTTGATATTCAAAGATTTTCTGCGCCGGAAAAAAGGACGAAGCGCCCGATGACCCTCCGTCCCCTTTGATCGTTTACAGCACCTGTTCCGCTTCCTGGCACATCAGGATGAAGGCGCCCATACCGTGGAGATCGTTGGCGCTGGTGGGCCGAGCCAGATAATGCTCATAATCCCCCACGCCGGTGCCGATGCACACGCCGTCAATGATAATGCCCTTCTCGTCCCACTTCAGGCGGCTGATAACGCCTTCGTAGCCCTTCCTGGCGAACTGGAGGTAAGCCTTGTCCAGATAACCCTTGCGCACAGCCTTGCACAGCGCCGCCACATACAGGCAGGAGCAGGAGGTTTCCAGCCAGTTGCGGGGGTCGTCGCCCTTATCGACCACCTGATACCACAGGCCCGTCTTCTCGTCCTGATAAGGAATCAGCGCCTTGAGCAAATCGGTGGTCATGCGAATCATTTCCTTGCGGGGGGCAAAATCCTCCGGGATGAAATCCAGCTCGTCCTCGATGGCAACCGGCACCCAGCCAATGCTGCGGCCCCAGAATTCAGCCGAACGGCCCTTGTCGTCGCACCAGTCCATGGCGTGGGACTGATCGTAGGCATGATATAACAGCCCCGTCTTTTCATCCTTGGTTCGGGCTTCCATCAGCAGCGCCTGATACGCGCAAACCTCAAAGCACAAGGGACGGTTGAAGACCTTGCCGTACTGTGCGCAGATAGGGCCACCCATGTACAGCCCGTCCAGCCACATCTGGTTTGGCCGGACATCCTTGTGCCAGAAGCCGCCTTCCGGATTTCGGCGGAAGTCGATGATATAGCCCACTAACGTGTCAAGGGCCTTCTTATAGCGCGGATCGCCCGTCTGCTCATACAGGTCGTACAGAAGGATACCGGGCATAATATCATCCATGGAGCCGCTGTTGCAGTGCAGGACGTTGCCCTCGCCGTCAATATAAGCGTCCACATAGGCTTTCAGGTAGGCGTTATACTTTTCCTCGCCGCAGAGGCGGTAGGTCTTCTGCATGCCCGAAAGAAACACGCCCTGATGGTAGTGGAACTGCGGTTTAGGCGGCAGATCCTCCGGGGCAAACTTGCGCATCAGGGTATCACAGGCTTCCTTGGCGTAGGACAAGGGACGACGTGCTTCGGTATTCATGGCATTTTCCTCCTTCATATATGAACGGTTTATCGCTGCGGCTTGGTGAACGCAGAATATTATGACTTCAGCGGAACGCAAGAGCGATCTTCCATTTTTCCCTGGCAGAGAATATCCGCGATTCGCTGGCAGGCATGACCGTCGCCATAGGGATTGCAGGCGTGGGCCATGGCATGATAGGCCTCGGCGTCGGTCAAAAGGCGCTTAAACTCGGCATAGATGGTTGCCTCATCCGTTCCCACCAGCTTCAGCGTTCCCGCCGCCACGCCTTCAGGCCGCTCGGTGGTATCGCGCATCACCAGCACCGGCTTGCCCAGGCTGGGCGCTTCCTCCTGAATACCGCCGCTGTCGGTAAGAATCAGGTAGCTTCGGGCCATAAAATTGTGGAAGTCCATCACATCCAGCGGTTCGATCATATGGAAGCGCTCATGGCCGCCAAAGATATCCGCCGCGGCCTGGCGCACCACAGGATTCATGTGAATGGGATAAATGACCTTCAGATCGTCATGCTCATCCACCATACGGCGGATGGCCCGGAACATGTGGCGCATCGGCGCTCCCAGGTTCTCCCTGCGATGGGCCGTCAGCAGAATCAGCCGGCTGTCCTTGGCCCAGTCCAGCTCAGGATGGGCATATCCCGCCCGAACCGTGGTCTGCAGCGCGTCAATGGCCGTATTGCCCGTCACAAAAACACTTTCCGGCGCTTTGCCCTCCCGCAAAAGGTTGTCCCGAGACATGGCTGTTGGCGCGAAATGATACCGGGCCACAATGCCCACCGCCTGGCGGTTGAACTCCTCCGGGTAGGGCGAATGTATGTTGTAGGTACGCAGCCCGGCTTCCACATGACCTACCGGTATTTGCAAATAGTAGCAGGCCAGCGCCGTCACAAAGGTGGTGGACGTATCCCCATGCACCAGCACGATGTCAGGCCGCTCCACCTCCAGCACAGCCTTGATGCGCAGCAGGATGCCCGTCGTCACGTCAAACAGATCCTGGTTGGCCTTCATGATGGACAGATCATGATCCGGTATCACCTGAAAGGCAGTCAGCACCTGATCCAGCATCTGCCGGTGCTGTCCTGTTACGCAAACGACGGTCTTCAACGCTGGCCGCCGCTTCAATTCATTGACCAGCGGACACATTTTGATGGCCTCGGGCCGTGTGCCAAAGACCAGCATAACTTTCTTCATTGCCCTAACTCCCCGCCGCTATTGTCGGCCGATAGCCGCACTTCTATAGTATAGCTGAATCCGCCCCGCAACGCAAGGCTAACGCCAAATTATCATCCTCATGTATCATAGACCCCAAACAAAAGCACCCCGAAGGCAAAAGCCCCAGGGGTGCAAAGCATCATGCGTTCCAGGTCAAGTCGCTGGTCAGGAAGGTCACAGCAGCTTGATCCACCGTCAGCAGGCCTCCGCCGGTATGGCCGCGTTTCACCGCGCCATCAGGCATATGCAGGACGCAATCCCCTGCCTTAACCGACGTGATAAAGGGGATATGCCCCGCCAGCACCGCCAAATCGCCTTCCGCGCCGCGAAGCGTAATCCGCTGTACCTCGCCGGCAAAAAGGTTGCCGTCGGGAGATGAGATGGTCAGCTGAAAGGTGCTCATGCCTGCACCTTCTTCGCCTTGGCCACAGCATCGTCAATGGTGCCCGCAAAGAGGAAAGCGGACTCAGGCAGATCATCATGCTTGCCATCGATGATCTCGCGGAAGCCGCGGATGGTCTCGCTGATGGGCACATACACGCCCTCAAAGCCAGTAAACTTCTCAGACACAGAGAAAGGCTGAGACAGGAAGCGCTGAATCTTACGGGCGCGGCCCACCAGCAGCTTGTCCTCATCGGACAGCTCATCCATGCCCATGATGGCGATAATATCCATCAGCTCCGTGTAGCGCTGAAGAATACGCTGCACCTCGCGAGCCACGCGGTAATGCTCCTCGCCCACTACCTCCGGCGAGAGGATCCGGCTGGTGGATTCCAACGGATCTACCGCGGGATAGATGCCCTGCGAAGCGATGGCGCGAGAAAGCACCGTCGTGGCGTCCAGATGCGAGAAGGTCGTAGCGGGCGCAGGGTCGGTCAGGTCATCCGCGGGCACATACACCGCCTGCACGGAGGTAATGGAGCCCTTGCGGGTGGAGGTAATGCGCTCCTGAAGCGCGCCCATCTCCGTAGCCAGCGTCGGCTGATAACCCACGGCTGAGGGCATGCGTCCCAGCAATGCCGACACCTCGGAGCCAGCCTGGGTAAAGCGGTAGATGTTGTCGATGAAGAGCAGCACATCCTGGCCTTCCTGGTCGCGGAAATATTCCGCCATGGTCAGGCCGGACAGACCCACGCGCATACGGGCTCCCGGAGGCTCGTTCATCTGGCCGTACACCAGGGCAGTGTTGGCCAGTACGCCGGATTCCTTCATTTCATTGTACAGGTCGTTTCCCTCGCGGGTGCGCTCGCCTACACCTGTGAAAACAGACAGGCCGTTATGCTGCTTGGCGATGTTGTTGATCAACTCCATAATCAGCACGGTCTTGCCCACGCCGGCGCCGCCGAAAAGACCGATCTTGCCGCCCTTGGAATAAGGGCAGATCAGGTCGATCACCTTGATGCCCGTCTCCAGAATCTCCGTGGAGGTGGACAGCTCGTCGTAGGCCGGGGCGGGACGGTGGATGTCCCAGCGCTCGCCCTGAACCTCCGGGCCGTTGTCCACCACATCGCCCAGGACGTTGAAAATGCGTCCCAGGGTTTGCCTGCCCACGGGCACGCTGATGGTCGTACCGGTATCGATCACCACCGAATCCCGCTGGAGTCCGTCAGTGGACGCCATCGCGATACAGCGCACCGTGTTGTCACCGATATGCTGGGCCACCTCGCAGGTCAGCTGACGCTGGCCGATCATGACCGTGAGCGCATTATGAATCGGCGGAAGGCCGCCGTTGTCAAAACGAACATCCACCACAGGTCCCATGACCTGGGCGACAATGCCCGTATGCTTGTCTGCCAAAATGAATACCCCCTTCGCTGAGATGTGGGTTCATCCCGATCAATCGCCGCTGCCGGCGACAATCTCCGTGATTTCCTGAGTAATAGCGCCCTGGCGGGCCCGGTTATACTGCAGCTGCAGGCTGTCGATCATAGCCTGCGCGTTTTTGCCGGCGGAATCCATGGCCATACGCCGGGCCGCGACCTCGCAGGCGAAGCTCTCCCGTATGCAACTCATGATGACGCCCGCCAGATAGTCCGGTACGGTGCTGTTCAGGATAGTCTGCTCATCCGGCTCAAAAACCGCGGCGACGCTTTCCTTGCGCTCCGTGGGCGCCAAAGGCAGCAGCCAGCGGACACAGGCCTCCTGGCTCATCATACTGACATAGCGGCTGGACACAATGCCCAGGCGGTCAAAATCCCCGCGGATATATTCCTCGCAGAGTTTCCGGGCCATGGCCGTGGCCTGCGCGCCGGAAAAGTGCTCCGAGGAGAAGAAATCACCGTGATATCGCTCACAGGCACGCTTGCCGATGGGAATGACCGTATCCTTCTCCAGACTGTCGGTCAGCCGGAAAACATTGGCGTTATAGCCCCCCGCCAGACCTCGATCCCCCGCGATGACAATCAGCCGCACCCGGCTGCCATCCCGCCTTTGCATATAGGGGCTGCGGACGCACTCAGGGCACGCCGTGAGCAAATCCATGACGCGGCTGAAAGATGCGGCATACTGGCGACCGTTCCCCATGCGCTCGTTGGCCCTGCGCATTTTGGAGGAGGCCACCAGGCCCATGGCATGGGTCAGGTGCATGGTGGAACCAACGCTGCGAATACGGTTTTTCAAGGCTTTGGTATTGGCGCCCATGCCTGTCACCTCCGCATCGACGCAAGCGCCTCTTCCAGCTCCTTCACGTCCTCATCGCTATAACTGCCATGCTCAAAACGGACGAGCAGATCCTCATGCTCGGCTTCCAGCTTCTCATACAGGCGCTGCTCCCAGTCCTTGACCTGGCTCACGGGTACATCGTTGAGGTAGCCGTGGGTGACGGCGTAGACAATCGCCACCTGACAGCCCACCCGAACCGGCTCATTCTTGGGCTGCTTGAGCACCTCGACGATACGCTCGCCCAGCGCCAGACGGGCCTTGGTATCGGCGTCCAGATCGGAACCGAACTGCGCGAAGGACTTCAGCTCAATGTACTGGGCATAGAGCAGCTTCAGTTCACCAGCCACCTTTTTCATGGCCTTCAGCTGCGCGCTGCCACCCACGCGGCTGACGGATATGCCCGGGTTGATGGCGGGCATGATGCCGGAGTGGAACAACTCGGTCTCCAGGAAGATCTGGCCGTCGGTAATAGAGATCACGTTGGTCGGAATGTAAGCGGACACGTCGCCGGCCTGCGTCTCAATGATCGGCAGGGCTGTGATGGAGCCGCCGCCAAATTCCTTAGCCACACAGGCGGAACGCTCCAGCAGACGGGAGTGCAGATAGAACACGTCGCCCGGATAAGCCTCGCGGCCCGGCGGACGGCGTATCAGCAGCGACAGGGCGCGGTATGCCACGGCATGCTTGCTCAGATCGTCATAGACAATCAGCACATCCTGGCCCTTCTCGCGGAAATATTCCGCCATGGCGCAGCCCGCGTAAGGCGCGATATACTGCAGCGGCGCGCTTTCCGCCGCGGAGGCGGACACAATGATGGTATAGGGCATCGCGCCAGCGCGCTCCAGCTCGTTGGCCAGCTGCACCACAGAGGTGCGCTTCTGGCCAATGGCTACATACACGCACAGTACGCCCTTGCCCTTCTGGTTGATGATGGTGTCAACGGCAATGGCGGTCTTGCCCGTCTGGCGGTCGCCAATAATCAGCTCACGCTGGCCCCGGCCGATGGGGATCATGGCGTCGATGGCCTTGATGCCTGTCTGCAAGGGCACGTTGACGCTCTGGCGCTCAATGATGCCGGGAGCCTCGGACTCGATGGGACGGGTCTGGGGGCAGGCGATCTCCCCCTTGCCGTCAATGGGCTGACCCAGGGCGTTGACCACGCGGCCCAGCAGCGCCTCGCCCACGGGGACAGACAGTGCCTTGCCGGTACGATAGACCGTCGTACCCTCGCGGATGGTATCCTGATCGGACAGCACAGCCACGGAGACGGTTTCCTCCTCCAGGTTCTGCGCCATGCCGAAGCTGCCGTCCTCAAAGCGAAGAAGCTCGTTGGCCATGCAGGCCCGCAAACCGTATACCCGGGCAATGCCGTCGCCCACGGTGATGACGGTGCCTGTTTCGGACATCTCCACCTTGGACTTATAATTTCGAATTTGTTCTTTGAGGATGCTGCTGATTTCCTCCGGTTTATTGCTCATCGATTCATCACTTCCTTGATTTCATACAGCCGATGTCTCAGGCTGCCGTCCATGACCTTGCCATCCACGCGGACAATCATTCCGCCCAACAGCGAAGCGTCAACAGAGCAAGCCAGGCTGATGGTTCGGCCGAGGCGCTTTTCCAGCTTGGCCCTCAATTCCTCCTGCTCCTGCGCCGTCAGCGCCACGGCGCTGGTCACATAAGCCGTGGACAGCTTCTTCGCGGAATCGTATAGCTCCTCGAAATGCTTCACGCAATCCGCCAATAAGCGAATATGACCGTGGGCGCACAATACCTGCACAAAGCTCATGACGGTTTCGGGCAGCACACTGCCAAAGGCGGTCTCCAGCACCGCCTGCCGCTCGTCCTTGGGGATGGCGGGGGACGCCAGGAGATCCTCGGCCTCGGGCATCGCCTTCAGCGCGTCGCGAACCGTGCGAATCGCACCGAGGGTTTCATCTTCGCTGCGCTCGTCCATGGCCAGGGAAAACAGCGCGTCCGCATAGGCTTTACTTGTTTCCGTCATGCTCGTCACCTATGTCCTTGAGGAAGGAATCGATCAGAACGCGATGATCCCCGGTGTTCATCTCCCGGCCCAAGAGCTTCTCCGTTAGCGCGGCGGACACGTCGGTGATCTCCCGCCGAATGCTGGCCTGGGCCTTTTTCTTCTCCATGGCCGCCTCATTCTGCGCCTGACGAACGATACCATCGGCCTTATCCCGGGCGTCAGCCACAATGCGGTCGCCGCGGCGGGCTGCATTGGCGGCCGCCTCATGAAGCAGGTCGTCCACCTCGGCCTGAGCGCCGGCCAGCTTGCCCGCGTAGAGCGCCTGGGCGTCCTGTGCAGAACGTTCCGCCTCCTCCGCGGCGCGGTACTGTGCGGCAATGGCTTCCTCCCGGGCAGCCATGGTAGCCTTCACGGGCTTGTAGAGAAATTTCTTGAGGATCGCGTAGAGAATGGCCAGGTTGGCCAGGGATATAAGAACAAGCCACAAGTTGATGGAGATGACTTCCAGCGTCTGGACTTCCAACGACTGCATGTCCTTCACCTACTTACTTGCCGAGCGCGCGCAGCAGGGTGTTGACCAGGATGCCAGGCGCGACGAAAATCAGCAGAATGGCAATAACCAGCGCATAAATACCCGTGGTCTCGGCAATAGCGCAGCCCATAATCATGGTCGAGGTCACGGAGCCCTTGCACTCCGGCTGACGGCCAATGGCCTCACAGGCCTTTGCCACGGCGTTGCCCTCACCAATACCAGGGCCGATACCGGCGATCATCGCGCAGCCAGCGCCCAGAGCACAGCAACCCAGAATGATACCAATAGCCAGTTCCAACATGTTCATGTACCTCCACTTTATGATGTCGTTTTGTAACGCATGGAACCTTTTACTTTGCCTCAACAGGCTTGGGCTGACGGCGGGAGGCGATCTCATCCGCCGGATAGCCGCCAGAGATGTACAGCATGGTCAGCATGGCAAAAATGAACGCCTGAATGCATCCGCTGAATACATCAAAATACACGCTCAGCACGGCGGGAAGGCCGATCTGCAGGAACGGAATGTTCCCCAGAAAGCCCGGCAGCCAGCCAAGCAGCGCGTTGGAAGCCCCGGCAAGAGCCCAGGCCACCAGGGCGGAAATAACCGTGCCGGACAGCACGTTGCCGAAGTGACGGAAGGTCATCGACACGGGCGTTGCGATCTCGCTGATCAGATTCATGGGCAGCATCACCGGTATGGGCTGTACAAAGCCCTTCAGGTAGTAGCCCAGCCCCGCTTTCAGCTTGTTCTTGGTAATCAGGATGAATACCAGGATGGCCCAGCCGCCGATGATGTTCAGATCGGAAGTGGGCGGAAAAAGGCCCACCAGCGTCAGCAGGCTGGAGAACACCGACAGCGCCATAATCGCGCCCACGAAAGGCGCGTAGGTGCTGTGGAAGATAGGATCCATGTTCCCCTTGACCAGGCCGTCCAGCTTTTCCACAATCCATTCCGCCGCCATCTGGCGGAAGCCGCCCCGGTTCTCCCGGATGCCGTGTGTCAGAAAAAGGCACACGCCGGCGATAGACACCATCACCAGCCAGGTATTCACCTGAGCCTCGGTAATGGGCATGTCCATCAGGGGCATGGGAATCTTCAGAAACACTCTTGCGCCGGTGATCGAAACGCCTTCAGACGCGGGCTTCGTAAGGATTTGCAGCACCATCCCCGCAACCAGGGGCAGGATCATCATCGCGATCAGCAATCCATCCATCACACGAAAACGAAGTCCTCTATCTTTCATTCGTTTCTCACCTCCTTTCGCAGTGGGCTTGGACGTCGGATGCCAGGAACTCTATGAGCCAGGATCAGGCATCCTCCGCCTTGTCCTTCTTGTTCAGCAACGGGCGCAGCATCACAGCCACGCGCGGGAAAAGCAGCGGTACCACCGAAGCAATCAGGTTGAAGCACGGGGCCGCAGCGCCCACCGCGCAGAAGAGCAGCTGCATGATCAGCCGAAGGCTCTGGGACAGCTTCATCCGGGCAGCGGCATCCTTCTCACTTTTCCCCAGCGCCCTTTGAATCGTTAGACCCATGAGGAAGAAGTTTCCTACCGCAACCAGACCGCCCAGCAAATTGCCCAGCAGGACGGTGATATCCCACGCGCCCGCCAGGAGGAACGCCAACTCCATGATAACACTGAAAATTAGCACAAAGCCAGCGATGTAGCATGTTTCCCGCTTCACCGTCGGATCCACTTGACTCAACACACGCATTCCTCCATGAGCAGAAGCCTTCCAAATCGTTGTCGCTATCTTCTTTATTATACCGTTATTTTTCCAATATCGCAAGTGGCCAATTGTGAACAATTCACAACAAATGCTTCCATCACTCGCCGTACCCTGTTCAGAATCAGTCTGTCCAGCAAGGTAGAAGCCATACCGTTCAGACGTATAAAACCCGTCCATTCCCCTGCCCGCGCGTGTATCTTCGAAAGCTTCGCGAATATCCGATGACGAATTGCCATGAAACCACTTTCTTTTCCATATCAACTGTCGTATAATGATAGATGAAAAGGGCGTAACGCCCCAACAATCATGACAGCAGGAGTGTGGTATCATGCTTGATAACGGCAAAACAGTATCCGATGTCCGCATCGCGTATATCGGCGGCGGTTCCCGAGGCTGGGCCTGGACCTTTATGACCGACCTGGCGATGGAGCCCGCCCTCAGCGGCAGCATCAGGCTTTACGATATTGACGAGGCGGCCGCCAGGAGCAACGCCGTCATCAGCAATGCGGTTTCCGCCCGGGCGGACGCCGTGGGCAAGTGGCGCTATGAGGTCTGCCAAAGCCTGCAGGAGGCTCTCACCGGGGTGGATTTCGTCGTCATTTCCATCCTTCCCGGCACCTTTGATGAGATGGCTTCCGACGTGCACCTGCCCGAGCGCCATGGCATTTATCAATCTGTGGGCGATACGGCGGGCCCCGGCGGCCTGGCTCGCGCGCTGCGCACCATCCCCATGTTTGTGGAGATCGCTCAGGCCATCCGCGACTTCGCCCCCAACGCCTGGGTCATCAACTACACCAATCCCATGAGCCTGTGCGTTCGTACACTGTATCACGTTTTCCCCGGCATCAAGGCCTTCGGCTGCTGCCATGAGGTCTTCGGCACACAGAAGGTGCTCAAGGGCATCGCGGAAGCCATGCTGGGGCTCCAGGACATCCCCCGTGAGGACATCCATGTCAATGTGGTGGGTCTGAATCATTTCACCTGGTTCACCGAGGCCAGCTACCGCACCCACGACCTTTTCCCCGTATACCGCGCCTTCATCGACGCGCACTTTGAGGAGGGCTACAACGAGCCCGACCGCAACTGGGCCAATTCCTCCTTTAACTGCGCGCACCGGATAAAGTTCGACCTGTTCCGGCGCTATGGGGCCATTGCCGCCGCCGGCGACCGGCATCTGGCGGAGTTCATGCCCGGTGAAATGTATTTGAAGGATCCGGACACCGTGAAGCAGTGGCGCTTTGGTCTGACAACGGTTGAATGGCGCAAGAATGACCTGAAGAAGCGCCTTGCACGAGCCGCCCGCCTCAGTTCCGGCGAGGAGCAGGTGGATCTGACGCCCTCAGGCGAGGAGGGCATCCTGCTCATCAAAGCGCTGTGCGGATTGGGGCGCGTGGTCAGCAATGTCAACATTCCCAACACAAACGGGCAGATCCCCAACATGCATCGGCACTGCGTGGTGGAAACCAACGCGGTCTTCTCCCGAGACGCCATTCACCCGCTGTTCGCCGGCGAGATCCCTGCCCTCATCCTGCCTCTGATGACGCCCCACGCGGCCAATCAGCAAGACATCCTCACCGCCGCTATCCAGTGTGATTTTGATTTGGCCCTCGCCGCCCTGATGCGCGACCCGCTGGTCGCGGGACGCATTACGCCCGACCAGGGCAACAAACTCCTGCGGGATATGATCGCCAACACCATGGCCTATCTGCCGGAGGGCTGGAGAAAGTAAGCTTCACCGCTATAAAGCGCCTGTCAGGGTTCACACCCCCGACAGGCGCTTTGATAGACAGGCAATCTCATCGCCAGTATTTTCCGTCCAGCTCACGGTACTGAATGGCCTCCGCCACATGCTCGGTGCGGATGCTCGGCTCTCCGGCCAAATCGGCAATGGTTCGCGCAACCTTCAGCACCCGGCCATAGGCTCGCATGCTCATCCCCATCCGATCCACCGCCAGGTGCAGCACCTGCGTCGCCTCCGGGGTCAGGGCGCAGTAGCGCTTGGTCAAGCGCGCGTCCAGCTGAGCATTGCAGTGGATGCCCTCGCCGCGATACCGCTCCTGCTGAATCAGACGCGCCCGGCGCACCCGCTCCCCTACCGCGGCAGAGCTTTCCGCCCTTCCACCCCCGCTGATCTCCTTTACCGGCACCGCGTCTACCTCAATTTGAATATCAATTCGATCCAGCAGCGGCCCTGATACCCGATCCAGATACCGGCGAATTTCATGCTGAGTGCACCGACAGGCCCGCTGCTTGCTGCCGAAAAAACCGCATGGACAGGGATTCATACTGGCGACCAGCATAAAGCTGGACTGATACTGAGCCTGATGATGCACCCGGGTCACGGATACCACGCCATCCTCCAGCGGCTGACGAAGCGCCTCCAGCGCGGGACGGCTGAACTCCGGCAGCTCGTCCAGAAACAGTACGCCATTATGCGCCATGCTGACCTCACCCGGTCTGGCGTTGGCGCCTCCGCCGATCAGACTGGCCACAGACGCGCTGTGGTGCGGTGTGCAGAAGGGACGGGTCGCCATCAGGCCCGCGCCGTGAGCGAGCCTCCCTGCGATGGAATGAATCCGCGTGGTTTCCAACGCCTCCTCGAAGCTCATTGGCGGCAGAATCCCCGGCAAGCATCGGGCCAGCATGGTCTTTCCAGAGCCTGGCACACCCACCATCAGCATGTTGTGTCCGCCCGCCGCGGCGATTTCGATGGCTCGGCGCGCGCCCAGCTGTCCCTGAACCTGGGATAAATCCACCGCGCAATGGGTCTCACGCAGAATATCCTGATAAGAGCGCTGAACCTGCGCCGGAATGGGCGCCCTTCCGGTCAGATGCTCCACCGCCATTCGCAACGTCCGCGCGGGATACACCTTCACGCCCTGGATGCAAGCGACCTCCTCCGCGTTGCCCGCCGGCAGAATGATCTCCTCCACACCCTGCTCGCTGGCGCTGATGACCATCGGAAGCGCGCCGCGTACCGGCTGAAGGCTGCCGTCCAGGGACAATTCGCCCAATAGCAGCGTGCTGGAAAGCTCCGCAGCTCCCATTTGGCCTGATGCCATCAGAATGCTGACGGCCATCGGCAGGTCAAAGGCCGGCCCTTCCTTCCGGGTATCCGCGGGAGCCAGGTTCACCGTCACCCTGGCAATGGGCATGGCGAAGCCGCTGTTGACAATGGCCGCGCTTACCCGATCACGGCTTTCTTTTACCGATGCATCCGGCAAGCCGATGATTTCCAGCGCCGGAAGACCGTTGGCCGCATACACCTCAACTGTGACCGGGAAGCCGCTGACGCCGCTCAGTCCATAGCCCAGGGTTCTTGCCAGCACAGGCAGCACCTCGCATTCTTCTTTCGTATTGATTGCGCGCGCATTGATACATACACAATTCGACCCACCATACAAAACACCTGCTAAATTGACCAAAAAATACAAAGAGCGCGGATTTCTTACTAAAAATCCACGCTCTTTGCATCAGCTGTGATAGAGCCGTAAAAACTTTGAACCGAAATCCAGCCAGGCATCCGGAACCGCCAGGCCGCTGGCGTAGGGATAGAAACACAGGAAGGTCGCCAGGCAGAAGATCAGGTAGAGCGCCAGCGCCATTCGGCCCGTCCTCGGCCAGCGTTCCCGCAGCCAGTTCAGCACCAGCACCAATGCGAGAATCAAGAAAGGAATGCTGGCAAAGTAATGGTACATATAGGTTCCGCGAGGCACCAGCACCCATGGCAGCAGCTGCGCCAGCAAGCCGATGAGCACAAAAGCCGGATTGACGCTCCAGGTGGAGGCTGTCCAGTGGAACAGGGCGTCCGAACCGGGGCGTTCATCCATGTGCCGCCGCAGCCAGACCGCCACGACAAGAACCATGGCGCCAAGGCCCGCGATACAGACTGCCGGACTGCCAAAGCAGAAGATGGCGAGGCTGATTCCCTCGGGCATGTATTGCGCGGACGCGAAGTACATCGGCCGCTTGAGCCCGAGCCATTCGTACCAGGGAGAGTAGAAAGCGTGATCCATGCCCAAACCGGGCGTCGAATGATAGTCGTACATGCCTTCCTGGGCGCCGATGACCAACTTGACAAAATCGCCGAAGCTTTCCGCTTTGGCATAGGCAAAGTACGGAATGTAAGCCAGGAGATAAATCGCCACAGGGATCATCACAAAGAACAGCACACACCACGCGCAGATAATGGCGATGCGCTTGACCGTGTCCTGATCCCGCAAGGCAAGCAATTCCCGCGCCTCGGCGGAAAGCTGATCGGCTGAAGGCCCGGACAGGATACCGGCGCTCATGGCTGACAGGCGCAGATGGCGGGCGCATGTCCAGAAGAACAGCACCGCCAGGCCCACCGCCGCGTAAGCGCCGATCCACTTGCTGGCAATGCCGCATCCCATGAACAGCCCGGACAGGGCCAGCTCCGGCAGCAGCGTCCGCAGGGGCGCGGCCGCCAGATCGCGCTGCATAAAGCGCAGCATGAACAGGTAGCTCAGCAGAATAAACAGCACCGGGAAGCTGTCAATGGTCGCGATGCGCGTCTGACCCAGGTGCATGCAGTCCAACGCCAGCAGCGTCATGGCGGCAAAAGCCATATCGGTGCGCTTGGTCAGCTGCTTGCCCAGGGCGTACATCACCGGTAGCATGATGATGCCGGCCAGCACACCGGCGATACGCCATCCGAAGGGCGTCATGCCGAAAATGGCGATGCCTACGCTCATCAGCAGCTTGCCCAGCGGCGGATGGCTCGTCTCATAGGGCACCTCGCCCCTCAGATGCTCCATAGCCGTGCGGGCATGATAGATCTCATCGAAGTAGGTACTGTTGTACCAGCTGGGTTCCGCCGTGACCTCCGCGCCACCGTAAAGGCCCGGCGTCGCCTCGATGGTGTCCTGCTCATCCAGCAGCGCCGCGGGCTCCGTCAGCAGCGGCGATTCCGCGTTGGCATTGAGCCGATCCACGATGACGGCGGGGATCCGTCGGCCCTCCGCGTCGCGGAAAATAACTTCGTTGAGAATCAGGCCGATTTGCTGCGCCGTAATGCGCACATACCGCCCGGAAAGCCGCTGTACGCGATCCAGGGTATCGGCGGAGACATAGCTGCGCTTGCCGTTGGCGTCCACATAAGACGGCGCGAGATACTTCCAGCGGTAGCACTGTCCCTGATCCATCTGCGCCCAGTATTCCTCGGACCACTTCTCCCCATCCTCGCTGATGGCGACGGAGAAATCATAGCGGCTCACCTGAGCGAAATATAGCATGGCCGCGTTGTCATAGCGCTGTCCCAGATCAATGACCACCGCCTCATTGGAGGCCGTCGATTTCCAGGGATTCCGCGGCGCCCGCATGCTGCCCAGATTCCACAGGGCCACCACGCTGTACAAAAGCGTTACGCCCAGCACCAGGAAGGTATCCACGCGCTTCCAATGAAGCTTGGCATCCGGCTTGAAATTCAGCGGCGAGGGCGTGGGGCGGTCGACACGCGTGGACTTCAGCCAGGCGGGAAGTCCAGGCGAATCCTCCATGCAAACGCTGTGGCACACCCATACCGCCAGGGGCACACAAGCCAGATTCAGCCAGGATAAAAGCATGTTCAGCCCGTTGGTGTCGCTGTTCAGATGGCCCATGCTGGCGCCCAAGCGAACGGCATTGTCCAGCACGATGCCCTCGTTTACAAACATGGTACAGCTCACCGCCGTCAGCAGCAGCAGAATCCGGCGGTCGCGGCGGATGGCGTAGGCCATGCCCAACAGCAGCAGCGCCGGAAACAGGTAGCGCTCGTGCATCTTGATGCCCAGCACATACAGCAGAATGAACAGCACACCGCCGCACAGGGGAAGGGTCTCGACCCGGCCGGAACGAATCAGCATGGGCAGTACCACGGCAAAGGCCAGCGCCATCGCCACGGCGCCCACAACCAGCCAGGACACCGGCAGGAAGGCCATCACCAGGAAAGCCAGGGCAAAGGCAGCCATCAGAGCGGGTTCCAGCCAATACAGCCGAAGCTCCTTTACCCGGCCGCGCCACAGGGCGCTCATGCCCCAGGCCAGCGACAGCGCCGCCAGCGCCGCAGGCGCGCCCCAACCGCACAGCGCGTTGATGTCAACCCAATTGGCGTGGAAAAGATAATACAGGTTTGCCGTGTTGACCGTGGCATAAGGATAGGAGGCCAAGGTTTTGGCATACAAATCGAACAGCCACGTCGCGGGCTGACGCCCGGTGAAGGGCACGGCAACCGCCAGCGCCGTCAGCAGAGAAAAGCCCGCGCCCATGAGGATCAGCTTGCGATCCTCCCGATGGCGGATCCAGGCCATGATGATGGCCGTCAGCCCCAGAAAGCCCAGCATCAGCGCCTGGGGCTTTACCAGAACGCAGAGCACATACAAGGGCAGCACGATTTTCCACTTCCGACGGATGGCCAGCCAGGCAACCAGCATCAACCCCAAGGCGAAAACGCTGTCCATCTGGCACCAGGCCGCGCTGTTGATGAACACCGCCGGGTTGTAGGCAACCAGCAGACCCGCCAGTCCCGCCGCGGTTCTGCCTGCGCCCTCCCTGCGGGCGACGCGCTCCACCAGGCAGGCTGCTGCCAGATCGCACAGCATCGGCAGGGTTTTATAGATCAGCACCTGAACGGCGCGACTGGCCGTCAGCCGTGAAAGCAGTCCGTTGAACCCCAGGACATACAGATAGCCCGGGGTATAATCACAGAAGCGGTCGGGCTGATAGAACGACCAGGTTCCCTCCTGAGCCACTGTCGCGCCCCAGGATAGGAAGCAGTTCACGTCCACCGGATAGCCTTCCACCAACAGCGCTACCGCTATTCTGCTGACGGCAGCGGCCAGCAGACCCGCCAGGAACAAGACGGAGGGCGCCGCCGGCTCCTTGCGCAAGGACTCCCGGTTCAAGCTGATGCTATGGCCGATCAGCGCAGCCATCAGGGCGTAAGCCGCCGATATCAGCAAAAGCCAGGGCCAGAAGGGCGACGCTTCACCGCCATCCGCAGGGACTTCGGGCGCGACAACGGGTGTGCGGTCCACAAACCATAACTCCGCCACAACATCATCGGGCAGGGCGTCCACCTTTTCCAGCCGCAGGTCATCAAAGCTGGCCTTCCCCTGACTTTCCCCGCTGTATCCGCCTACCCGGGCAAAGACAGTGACCTCACGCTGATCCTCTCCCGTCTCGCCATAAAGCTCCACATACGTCCATTCACCCTGGCTGTCATAAACGCTTTCGCTGAAGACGTACACGCCCTCAATGGAGAGGTTTGCGCCCAGGCCGCTGTCGAGAATACCCTCGGCGCGAATCCAGCCGGACAGGCGATACAGCGACTCAGGCTCCACGGCTACGCTCTGGGCAAAGCGCGCGTCGTTCATGCCCAGGTTGTCCACCACCGCGCAGGCAGCTCCCGTGCGGGCATCATCGGACAGCCGATAGGTGGTATAGCCCTCCTGGTGAACATAAGCGTCGGTATACCAGCCGTCGGGCAGACCATCCTCGTCTGTCCACTCAAAGCCGCCGTTGTACAGCAGGTTGCCCGCGTCCTCCTCGGCCAAGCCAGGCAGGATCAGCAAAAGGCCAACCATTATCAGCACAAGTATTCGGCTGAATTTCATTTAGACACCTCGTTTTCTACCTCAATATGCCCCGGCCGCCGGGAATGCGTCACGCACATGCCGCAGACCGTCGCCGGTAATCTCTACCACATCAAAACGAACGACCGCGCCCCATTGTTCCCGCTCGGTCAAAAAAGCAATGGCCGCATGCGTCATCCTTCTCCGCTTTTGTGGAGTTACCGCCATCAGGCCATCGCCCATGCGCCCCCTGGGGCGGTACTTGACCTCCACAAACACCAGGCAATCGCCATCCCGCATGATGAGGTCGATTTCGCCGTCCTCCCCGCGATAGCGCCTGGTCACGGTCACATAGCCCAGCGTCCGCAGATGCGCCTCCGCCTGAGCCTCCCCTGTCAGCCCCGTCTGATGTATGCTCATGGCCAGAAATGCCCGATGAAGCTGCGCCGATGCTCCGGGCAGGGGCCCAGGCGGCGCAGTGTGTCGATATGCTCGGGCGTACCATAGCCCTTGTTGCGGGCGATGCCGTAGTCAGGGTAGCGGGCATCCAGGGCAAGCATCTGCCGGTCGCGGGTGACCTTGGCGACGATGCTGGCCGCCGCGATATTGTAGGACGTGGCGTCCCCCTTGATCATCGGAACCTCCAGCCCCTTCAGCCCCAGATTTTTCACAGCGTCGATGAGAAACACCTCCGCCGGAACCTGGGCCGCAGCTTCCCGCATAGCCTTGCGCGTGGCCTCCAGGATGTTGATTTCATCAATCTCCTGGGCCGTGGCTATGCCGACGCCCACATAAAGCGCCGTAGCCATGATTTCCTCATAAACCTGTTCCCGACGCTTCTCGGACAGCTTTTTGCTGTCATCCACCCAAGGCAGCAACGGCGTTTCCGGCATTACCACACAGGCCGCCACCACGCTGCCAAGCAATGGCCCCCGGCCTGCCTCGTCCATACCGGCCACCACGGTTCCCTGGGCCCAGAAAGCCGCGTCAGTCTGCGCCAGCAGCCTGACCTTGGCCTCGCGGTCAATCCTCGCCATGTTCATCCTCCGTTTTACCGCCCGCGCCGGGAATTGTCAGTCGGCTGCGCTCCTGTCGGGGCTCCTCCAGGGTGATGCGCCCCAGCTTCCCGGCCCGGAATTCATCCAGCACGACTGCACAGCAGCGATCATAATCGCAAATACCGCCGCGCATCAGGAATCCGCGCCCGCGGCAGACCGCTTCCAGCAGCGGCTCCCCTTTCAGCGTCGGATCAGTCAGGCGAAAGCGTTCCATAACGGCTTCCGGCTTCACCTTCAGCAGATCCTGCAGCAGGTGAATGGTCATCATAGGAAGATCAACCACATCGTCCTTCACCGTGCCGATATAGCACAGCCGCCTTGCCGCCAACTGATCGTCCAGCCGGGGCCACAGGAGACCGGGGGTATCCATCAGTTCTAAATAAGGGCTGATGCGCACCCACTGATTGCTGCGGGTTACTCCGGGCCGGTCGCCCGTTTTTGCGATGGCGCCCCCGTGCAGCTTGTTGGTAAAGGTGCTTTTGCCCACATTGGGCACGCCCACCACCATGGCCCGCACCGTCTTGCGGACGCCCTTTTCCGCCGCTTTGTCAACAGCTTCCTTGGCCGCCCGGTCAATGACCGCCAGAGCCTCCTTGGCCTTGCCGCCGCTGGCATTAAAGGGCGCGGCGTCTATCCCCTGGGCGCGGAAGGCGCTCAGCCAGCGGCTGGTTGCTGCCGGCTCCGCCAGATCCGCTTTGTTCAGCAGCAGTACGCGCTTTTTCCCGCCAATCAGCTTATTCAGGTCGGGATTCCGACTGGCATAAGGCAGGCGCGCGTCGCAGAGCTCAATCACCACATCAACCCTTTTCAGCTGATCGCTGAGGAGGCGCTTGGCCTTGGCCATGTGTCCCGGATACCAGTTGATGTCCATAACAATAACCTTTCTGTTCTTGTAAAATCAGTCATTTTAGATTAAACCATGGCCGCAAGGAAAATGCAAGCGATATTTTGTAAACAGTGCGCGGCGCCTCCCCCCCTCGCGTCAATGGTCTGCGCGGAACAAAAAAAGTTGCCTTTTTTTGCGAACAGCTCTTGACACCCCATAAGAAAGTGGGTATAATAGCTATCGTTGCGGTTGACCCACCGCATTCAACCCGGAGAGTTGGCTGAGTGGTCTAAGGCGCACGACTGGAAATCGTGTGTGGGCTTATACCCCACCTAGGGTTCAAATCCCTAACTCTCCGCCATGAAAGCATGAAGGTTTGTTATCACGCCTCCATGCTTTCTTTTTTTCACAATTGACAGGAAGAAAACAGCAAATATGTCTGAAATCGTCAAGGAGAAAATATTTTTTTCAAAAAGCGTCCACATATGACAATAAAATGCTTGCAGTCTTCTCCTTTTCCTGCCATCTTTATACCTTCTGATACCCAGTTTTCTTTTCCTAC
>CANOHT010000047.1 GCA_947565865.1 uncultured Clostridia bacterium | reverse complement strand
TAGTCCTACTTTCTCCACGGAGAAAGTAGCAAAGAGGTCTGGGGGCGGCTAAATTGAACAAGCACCGTAGCCGCCCCCAGGCCCCCCGTGGCGTAGCATGTTGAGCGGAGCCATAAACAACTACCAGCTAACACCGCCTCGCAGGGGCGGTGTTCCACCTGCATTGAAGTAAGCAAGTTGGCATCCGCTGCAAAGCTGATGTCTGGTTTGGTTTTGAAACCCGGTTGCACATGGGACTGGCACCGTTGGGGGTGTGGGAGGGTTTGCCCTTGGCAGGGCAGTGGAGCTTGTTTAGTCCTACTTTCTCCACGGAGAAAGTAGCAAAGAGGTCTGGGGGCGGCTAAATTCAACATGCACCGTAGCCGCCCCCAAACCCCCCGTGGCATAGCGTGTTGTGTGTAGCCATAGACGGGTCACCAGCTAATACCGCCTCGCAGGGGCGGTGTTCCACCTCCATTGAAGCAAGCAAGTTGGCATCCGCTGCAAAGCTGCTGTCTGGTTTGGTTTTGAAACCCGGTTGCACATGGGACTGGCACCGTTGGGGGTGTGGGAGGGTTTGCCCTTGGCAGGGCAGTGGAGCTTGTTTAGTCCTACTTTCTCCACGGAGAAAGTAGCAAAGAGGTCTGGGGGCGGCTAAATTCAACATGCACCGTAGCCGCCCCCAGGCCCCCCGTGGCGTAGCATGTTGTGTGTAGCCATAGACGGGTCACCAGCTAATTCCGCCTCGCAGGGGCGGTGTTCCAACTGCATAGGAGCAAGGATACGTCCAACCTGCATCAAACTTTTCGTCTGCATAGCTTCGCTGTCTGGTTGCACATGAGACTGGCACCGTTGGGATTGAGGGAGAGTTTGCCCTTGGCAGGGCTACGGAGCATGTTTGGTCGTACTTTCTCTTCGGAGAAAGTACCAAAGAGGATTGGGGGCGGCTAAACTCAACATGCACCGTAGCCGGCTACAATTCGGCAATGTCGCGGGTACGCAGGCGCTGTCCCTGCTCTGTGCCTGATTGGAACTGCGTACCGCTTCATCCGCTACTGGCGGCGCGGTACTTCGTTTTCCCAAACCCCCGTGGCATAGCATGGTATGCGTGGCTATAACCGAGCTACCAGCTAACACCGCCTCGCAGGGGCGGCCGGCCACCTCCATTTGAGCGGGCGAGTGTCCAGCAGGCAGCGTGGTTTTCGTCTGGCATGGCTATGCAGCGTGGTTGCATGAGGCTGGTACCCGTGGTTCCTGTACCGGTTATGATGAGGTAGTACCAGCGGCTTCCATGCGGGCCCGGCAAAACTGCCAGGGCCACCGTAGGGTGGCCCGCCTTGCAGGTTCCAAAGCCCGCCAAGAGTCAGGCCCCGCAGGGTGGAATTTCTGCCATGGGACTGGCGCCGGTGGGCTTTCACCCCAGGGAGGCGTCGGAGGGGCCGCAGCCCCTCCTCCCAACCTGCTGCGCCCCCCACCACGCGCGCGCAGCATAGCCGCAGGCCTGTGCCCATGACGCGGAACGGGAGTCAAGAGGGGTGAAACCCCTCTTGCGGGGGAGTTGGGGGCAGAGCCCCCAACCGGGGGTCCAGAGGGTCGCGCCCCCTGGCGTACCTTACAGTTCCTCCCCGTTCTCAATGGCGGTGAGGAGGTCGACGCGGCGCTGATGGCGGCCGCCCTCGAATTCGGCGGTAAGCCAGTGGGTGGCGATCATCTTGGCCAGGTCAATGCCCACGACCCGGGCGCCCATGGTCAGAATGTTGCTGTTGTTATGCCGCTTGGACAGTTCGGCGCTGTATACGTCCGAGCAGGTGCAGACTCGGGTTCCCTTCACCTTGCTGGCCGCGATGCCGATGCCGATGCCGGTGCCGCAGATCAGAATGCCCCGGTCGCACTCGCCGTCAGCCACAGCCTTCGCCGCGCGGTAGCCATAGATGGGATAATCACAGGATACGGCCTCATTGGTGCCGAAATCCTTGTAGGTCAGGTTCATGCTGTCCAGCAGCTTCATGATTTCCGTCTTCATTTCAATGCCGGAGTGGTCACAGGCCAGCGCGATCATCGGAAGATCCTCCTTGCGTGTTTGTCGGTGCGTTTGAATGTCCTTTAGAATAATACGCCGCCGAGCCGCCAAGTCCTGCCCGAAGTGAAAAAGCATTCCAATGGCAAGGGTTCTGTGTTATAATGAAAGCGAAGCGGAAGCCAAGGAGGCGGCGTATGTCAGAGCATCAATGTTCCCTGTGTCACATTGGGTTGGAGGGCGTGACCGTTCAGCGGGGCGGGCAAAAGCTCCTGCAGGATGTGTCCATGCACATTCACTGCGGTCAGCTGACTGTGCTCATCGGTCAGAATGGCGCGGGCAAGACCACACTGATTCGGGCGCTGCTGGGGGAAATCCCCTACACGGGCAGCATCCGGCATGTTGACGCCGCGGGACGGGATATTCCCCATGTACGCATTGGCTATGTGCCGCAGCAGCTTCTTTTTGATCGGGAAATGCCTGTGACGGTGGAGGATTTCCTGGCGGCCGCCTTCACCCGAAGGCCGGTTTGGACGGGCGTGAGCCGCAAGACGCGCCATCAGGTGCTGGACGCCCTCGAAACGGTGGAGGCGGTGCCCCTGCTGAAGCGGCAGCTGGGACGATGCTCCGGGGGTGAACTGCAGCGGGTGCTGCTGGCCCTGGCGCTGCATCCCGCGCCGGATCTCCTGGTGCTGGACGAGCCTGTCTCCGGCGTGGATCAAAACGGGCTGAATATGTTCCTGGATACGGTATTGCGGCTGAAGGAGACCCATCACATGGCCATCCTGCTGGTCAGCCATGACCTGAGCCTGGTACGGGCCTATGCCGATCATGTGGCGCTGCTGGATAAGAGCGTACTGTGTCAAGGCCGGCCGGATGAGGTATTCGCGGCGGAGGCCTTTACGGCGGTCTTCGGCCAGGGAGAGGAGGGGAGCCCATGGAAGCGGTTTATGCCCTGATGGACACGATTCTGCCCCTGGAGCCGCTGCGGTTCACGTTCATGAAGAACGCGCTCCTGGCCATCCTGCTCCTGACGCCGCTGCTGGGGCTGCTGGGAACCATGGCGGTCAATCAGCAAATGGCGTTTTTTTCCGACGCGCTGGGCCACAGCGCGCTGACGGGCATCGGCCTGGGCATCGTCCTGGGGGTGAGCAGCGACCTGGTCAGCATGCTGGTGTTCGGCGTGGTGTGGGCGGTTCTGATCTGCCGGATCAAGCAGACCGGCGCCGCGTCCACAGATACGGTGATTTCCGTATTTTCCTCTACCTCCATTGCCGCGGGTCTGCTGATTCTGTCCCAGGGCGGGGGCTTCGCCAAGTATTCCTCCCTGCTTATCGGTGACGTGCTGGCGGTGACGCCTCAGGATCTTCTGTGGCTGCTGTGCGCCCTCATTGGCGGCGTGGCGCTGTGGATGGCGATGTACAATAGCTTGCTGATGGCGGGGGTGAACGCTTCTCTGGCCCGGAGCCGGGGCGTGCCCACCCGGCTGGTGGAATGCGTTTTTGTGGTGCTGGTGGCCGTAGCGGTGATGCTGGCGATCCGCTGGGTGGGCGTTATGCTGATTAACGCGCTGCTGATTCTGCCTGCCGCGGCGGGGCGCAATCTGGCGCGGAACAGCCGCCAGCATGCGCTGTGGAGCGTGGGCATCGCCCTGGTCAGCGGCGTGGCGGGACTGCTGTCCGCCTATGCGTGGGATACCAGTGCCGGCGCGGCCATTGTACTGTATGCGGCGGCGTTTTATGCCCTTTCCCTGCTGGGGAGGCATTGGGCGGGTAAATGAGTGAGGGAAGAAGTAATCTCCCCCCCTTTGAGCCGTTTTTGGCTGAAGAACAGTTATCTTTAAGTTTGCGGGCTACGATGGAATCCCAAGGGCGACCGGAAAGCCCTTGGGGTCGCCCCACAGGGCAAAAGCCTATCAACATATAAGCGCTTATGCGCGCGGGGCTGGTACCGGCGAGACGCGCAGGAAGTTCCGCTGCCTTGCCGGATTTTATCCCGCTGATTCGTTGTTCATCATAGAGATTGCCAGAGAGGAAGCGAGCATTCGATGGATCGGATCCTGCTGCTGATGACTGCCCATTGCTATCAGGACGCGCATGAAGCCCTGGAAAGCGCCCGGGAGCAGGCGGCTGCCCCGGAGCGGCTGACCTACGGCCTTTCCCTGGCGGAGGAGCCGATTGCGGAGGAAAACGCGGCGATGCATGCCCTGGGCACGGCCCAGTACCTCTGTCCTGGACGAGACGCCTGGGATGAGGTGGAAGCGCTGTGGCAGGGCGAGGGCTATATCCTGATGGCGCATCCGTCCATGCGGTTTACCCGCCACTGGGATATGCAGCTGCTGCGGGCGCTGCGCCAGTGCCGCCGCGAGGGCATGATGACCTCGGTGCTGACAGGTTATCTTCCCCGCTCGGCGGACGCTGTGGACGCGGTGTATCCGGTGGCGGCCGAGGCCTTTGACATGGAAGGGCGGCTGTGCTTTCATCGCGGGACAGCCCTTCGCTACGCCAAGGCGCCTCAGCGCAGCGCTTTTCTGCACACGGACTTTTGCTTTGCTCCTTCCGGCTTCTTCCGGGAGATGGCATCGGCCTCAGCGTCGCCCCGGTTCCTGCGGGCCTTCCGGGGCAAGTGGGAGGTCTTTACCCTGCACAGGCCGCTGATTCACGCGCAATGGGATATTCCCCTTGCCCCCGTGCTGGTGGACGCCGCTCTGGAAATGGAGGAGGGCGGCCTCAGTCGATTTGAAAAGCGCTTCGGGCTTCGGTTCGCTTACCGGCAGCTCTCAGCTATGGCGCGACAGGGTATTTTCACGGCTGATCTGACCTTCCCGGCGCGGGTTCCCCTGCCGGTGCGGATTCAGGAGGCCCTGCGGGAGCTGACGCGCCGCGATCGAAAGGTTACGCCGTTATGCGTGACGGCCTTTTTGAACCTGCCTCAGCCCCAGGATAGCCTTCGGGAGGAGTATGTGAGCTGGTTCCGCCGCCTGGCGCGGCTGAAAAATCTGGCCCTGCTTTGCTATGCCGACGGCCCGATGGTTCGCCAGCTGACGGCGCTTCATCCCAACGTGCTGGAGTACAAACGGCGCTACGGCCTGCCCGTGGAGGAGGATGTGCCCCAGGAGGAGGCGCTGAATTATGTGCGCCTGTGCAAGCCCTTCATCCTGGCCCAGAGCCGGGAGAAGCTGCTGGGACACACGCACTATGTCTGGGTGGACTTCGGCTACCTGCGCTATCCGGTGTATGAACGGGCCTCCCTGGACTGGGAAGCGCTGTGCACGGATAAAATTACCTTGGCGACCGTGGGCGGCCTGCCGGATTTGTCCGTGGTGGTAATGCCCCAGGAGCAGGTGCTGCCTGTGTGCCGGGAGATCGACGCCCTTTGCCGCCGCGCCTGGGAAACCGAGGGCCATTTTCCGGAGGAGACGGAGCTGTGGCAAGGACTGCTGCGTGAGCATCCCGATCTTTTCCATACCGTGGAAATGCCCGCGCCCAGGGAGCTGCTGACCCTGGCGCTGACCAGCCGAGAGGCGGAGGTGCATAGCTGGGCGTAATAAGGCGGCGGTTGTGAAGAGAACCGCTGGGGGCAGCGTGATTTGCGCTGTCCTGACGAGGATGGAGGACGTCCGCGACGGCTTTCATGGCTGGCCGGAGGGCTTTGAAAGGAAAGCGTCTGCCTCTCCATAAACCGCAGACGGGCATGCTGTCCGTTTTAAACAAAAACCACGGGGCGGCAGCATCTTTGCTGCCGCCCCGTGCGCAGATGGCCGAAGGCGCGTTTCCTGAACGGGAAACGCGCCTTCGGTTTCGATTATTTCAGGTTTTCCCTAAGGGTTCTGCGCACCGCGCCAGGGCCTTTCAGCATGGAAAGGTAGAGGGCTTCCACCTTTTCGGCCAGGCCGGCTTCCTCCAGGCTGACGCCGAAAATGGCCGAGTTGGTCAGGATGGGACGCAGCTTGCCCTTGGCGCTGTCGGGGCTGCCCAGGGTGACGCCCGTCAATTCCGCCTGAAGCTGGGGCAGCAGGGGATCGGCGGATACCGGCATGGCGTTGCCTTCGTCATCAACACCCAGCAGATACCGCAGCCACCCGGCCAGGGCCAGGGGGATGGCCGTCAGATCGGCGGCCTTCCGGGTGGGATCGGCCATATAGGCCTTGATGGTTTCGCCATAACGGATGCCCACCTTCTGGGAGGTATCCGTAGCGATGCGCTGGGGCGTATCCGGCATAAAGACATTGGGCAGGCGCTGCTCGATGACCTCGTCGATGAAGGCTCTGGGGCTGAGAATGCCGGGGTCTGTCACCACGGGCAGGCCCTCCTTGTAACCGATGGTTTTCACCAGCTTTACCAGATCGTCATCCTTCATTTCGTCTGCGATAAGGGTGTAGCCTAGCAGACAGCCGTAGACGGCCAGGGCGGTATGCAGGGGGTTGAGGCAGGTGGTGACCTTCATGCGCTCGGTCATGTTGACGACCTCGCGGGTGGTCATGTACACGCCCGCCTTTTCCAGCGCCGGACGGCCATTGGGGAAGCGATCCTCAATGACCAGATACTGGGGGACTTCCGCATTGACAAAGGGCGCGATGAAGGTATTGCGGGGCGTGACCACGGGGGCCATATCTTCCATCCCCAGGGCTTCCAGTCTGTCGCAGATGCTCTGGGCCGGGCGGGGGGTGATTTTGTCGATCATGCTCCAGGGGAAGGAGACACGATTCTCGTCGGCCATGTAGGCGGTAAACGCCGCGGGCACAAAGCCGTTTTTCTCCCACGCGGACACAATCTCCAGCACACCGGCGCGGAGCTTTTCGCCATTGTGGGAGCAGTTGTCCATGGATACCAGCGCCAGGGGCGCGGCGCCGTGAAGGAAGCGCTCAACCATCATGGCGGCAACAACGCTCATGGCGTGGGCGGCCTTGTCGGGGCCGTTCTTCATATCCGCCTCCACCACAGGGAGCAGCTCGCCCTTCATATTGCGCAGGGCATAGCCTTTTTCGGTGATGGTGAAGGAGACCATTTGAAGGGCGGGGTTGGCGAAGACAGCCTTCAGCTGTGCCCACTGCCCGGCATCGGCCGCGTTGGCCCGGATGCCCTTGGCAATGGAGGCGATGACCTCGCAGTCCGTGCCGCCATCTGGCTTGAGGGAGACCAGCAGGGTCATGCTGTCGTGGGGATCGTACATCTGGTCGATGATGCCAAAGTCGAAGGTTTCCGCTGCGATGATGCCGCTGCGGGCCAGCCCGTTGTTCAGCAGCCGCTGCTGAAGGCCGGCGATGTAGCCGCGGAAGATGTTGCCCGCGCCGAAATGCGCCCAGACCGGGCTTTCCTCGGTCACGGCCGCCATGGTTTTCCAGTCATACTTGGGCAGGACGATCCCGGCGGCTTCATAGGCCGCTCTGTCCTGAATCCCCTGATACGTCAGCTTCAACGGAAATCACTCCTCTATGTGTTGACAAAGTAGCATATGCCACTTTGTCAAGGGGGCTTCGCCCCGTTTAACCGCCCCGAAGGGGCTCGCCGATTTTCGATTGGCAGTCAGTCTGCCGACGGTAAGTTAGTCATTGAGCGCAATAACCTTGCTGATACGCTTCGCACGCGCATATTGCATGACCGAAGGCACCTGCCTCCATCGCGGAATGGGAGGTCCAGGAGGGATGAAATCCCTCCTGGCGGGGTTCTCAGGGGCGGCGCCCCTGAGCCTTCGTCCTGCAAAGTGCTTCCCAGATGCCGTTGAGGTAGGTCGCGCCCAGGGCGCGATCGTAGAGGCCGTAGCCGGGGCGGCCCTGCTCGTCCCAGATCATCCGGCCGTGGTCAGGACGGATGTAGGTATCGGGGCAGGTATCGTATACGGCGTCCATGATGGCGAACATGTCCAGGTCGCCGGTGGAGGATAGGTGCGCCGCCTCACGGAAATGATGATGGCCCAGATATTTCACGTTGCGGACGTGCATCGCGCCGATGCGGTTCATCGCGCCGAAATGGCGGATGATGGCGGGGATGTCGTTGTCCGGGTTGGAGCCCAGGGAGCCCGTGCAAAGGCACAGCGTATTGGCCGGGCTGTCATGCAGGGCAACGATCTTGTCATAATCCTCCTGGCTGTGGGCGATGCGGGGCAGGCCGAAAATGGGCCAGGCGGGATCATCCGGGTGGCAGGCCATGCGGATGCCCACTTCCTCGCACACGGGAATCACCGCGTCCAGGAAATACTTGTAGTTGGCCCGAAGGTCATCTTCGGTGATGCGCTCATACTGCTTCAGGGTCGTTTCCAGCAGGGCCAGACGCTCAGGCTCCCAGCCGGGAAGGGTGAAGCCCTTGCTGTCCTCCGCCGTTCGCCGGACGATTTCCGCCGGCCCCATTTCGCCCAGATCCTTCTCGTTGAAGTACAGGCTGTTGGAGCCGTCTTCCGCGATCTCCCGGGCCAGATCGGTGCGCAGCCAGTCAAACACGGGCATGAAGTTGTAAACGATGACCTTCACGCCATATTTTGCCAGGTTGCGGATGGTGGTGATGTAATTGGCGATGTACTCGTCCCGGGTGGGCAGGCCCATCTTGATGTCCTCGTGAACGTTGACGCTCTCGATGACCTCCAGCTCCAGGCCGCAGGCGTGAACCTCGTCCACCAGCGCCTTGATCTCGTCTTCCTCCCAGACAACGCCCGCGGGCTTGTCCAGCAGGCCCATCAGCCCGGTCATGCCCGGAATCTGCTTGACATACTTCAGCGGGATCGGATCGGACTCCTTCCCGTACCAGCGAAAGGTCATTTTCATCTTGTCCGGCCTCCTCATCATGCGGTGGCGCGGCTTTCCACGCCTTTACCATTTTATATTGTACAAAAACAGGGCAGGATAGTCAACGCCCGCCGGAAATGAAACGGAAAAACCACCGCGAAAGTCGGGAAAATGGGCATTGCCCCGGCGCGCTGACGGGCTGCCGGGGCGTCTTTTACTGCTCCGCCTGCTGGAGCATCCAGTCGATGTACAGGCCGTAGCCCTGGGTGGGGTCGGAGACGAAGACGTGGGTCACGGAGCCGATCAGCCGTCCATCCTGGATGATGGGGCTGCCGCTCATCCCCTGAACGATGCCGCCCGTCTTGGCCAGCAGGTCAGGGTCGGTCACATGGAGAACCATGCTCTTGGGCGCGGGGCTGGCCTGCTGGTTCACCCGTGTGATTTCCACCTCATAGGCCTTGACGCCCTCGCCGTCCACCGAGGACAGGATGGTGGCGGGGCCGGTGTGGACGCCCGACCGCAGGCCGATGGGGAGACCGTCGGGATACAGCGGGTTGACGGCGGCCTTGTCCATGTCGCCATAAATGCCCAATACGCCGTTTTGCCTGATATTGCCCAGCACCTCTTTTTCCCGGAGGAAGCTACCCTTCAGCTCGCCGGGGGCGCCCTTCTGCCCCTTCTGAACGGCCACCACATTGGCTTTCAGAATCTGGCCCTGGCCCACGGTCAGCACCTTGCCCGTGTCGCCGTCGGTAATGGCGTGGCCCAGCGCGCCGTAGCGGCCGCTTTCCGGGTCGTAAAAGGACAGGGTGCCCACCCCGGCGGTGCTGTCGCGCACCCACGCGCCCATGCGGAAGGTGCCCGTGGTCTCGTCCCGCTGGGGCGTCATGGTGGTGGCCAGCACCTCTCCCTCCCGGGAATATTCCACGGTCAGGGGCTGATCGCCCGCTTGGGCCACGAGCTCCGCCAGCTGCTGGGCGCTCACGATATCCACGCCGCCTACCCGCCGCAGAACATCCCCGGGGCGGATGCCGCAGCTGGCCGCCGGGCTTCCGCCGCCTGACAGTTCGCTGGTGCCCACCACCAGTACGCCGTCTGTCCGCATCGCCACGCCGATGGCCTGACCGCCGGGGATCAGGCGCTTCTCAGGGCTGACCTCCACCTCCACCCGCTTCAGCGGAATGCCCATCAGCGACAGCAGCAGTTCGCTGGCTCCCGCGGTCTCGCAGCTGAGCTCCACAGCACCCTTGTCTTTGAGGGTTTCGTCCGTGGAGGAGGACACCGCGACGTTGCCGCCCTGGGCTGTAAGGCTCAGGGGCGAACCGAGGGTATAGGTCTGCATTTGTCCCTGCGTCAGAACGATGGTATCCGGAAGGGTGCGCAGGGTCTCCTGCATGGGGGTGAAATAGCCCAGGCTCAGGAACAGGGCCAGTACCCAGCCCGTGGCCCGGCGAAGGTTGGAAGGTTTGCGGCTTCGCATGGTCATCTGGTCTCCTTTCGACATGGCGGAGCCTGACGGCCTCTGAGGTCGGCCAAGCGGCATGGACGCTTGGCCGAATCAAGCTGAAGAATGTTTTCCTCCGCAAAATTTCATTTTGCTGCGGAAAAATCCCCGCCCGACCGGCAAAGCCGGTCGATACGATTCCAGTCTTGCAGACAGCAAGTTACTCAGCTTTCCAAGGTACCTCCGTGGATGCTCTGAGCCTCGTAGCCGCTGTCCGCGCTTCGCCTTCCCTGCCATTGTGCCGTGGACGGCACGGTGCTATGCTGGGAATGGCTGGTGCGCATATTTTATTGATTTACGATAAAAAATCATTGACAGTCGAAAAGACTTGTGATATGATTCCTGGCGAGGTGATTCCCATGCGCGGAAAATCCGCCCTTCACACGCTGGGGCTGAAAACGCTTCGGCTCCTGGGCGGCCTGGTGATCCTGCCCCTGCTCTCCGTCGCCGTGCTGCTGGTGGTGGCAGCGCTTCTTTCGGGCGTGTGCGCCTATGCCTTCCAAGCCGTCAGCGTGGTTTCCTGGCTGCTCATCGCGGGCCTCCTGCTGGGCGCGGCGACGCTATGCTGGTTCAGCAGCTGCTTGGCGGGATTTTGGGAAACGCTCGGGGAGAAAAGCAATGGCTGCCCCAAACAAAACAGGATGAGGTGATACGATGAAAAACAAGCTGACCAATCTGTCCACGGTGTTTTCCCTTCTTCAGGGCGCGACCATCGCGGGCGCGGCAGGCGGTTCGCTCCTGGCGGTTTTCATGCTCCGCTTC
Source organism: uncultured Clostridia bacterium (assembly GCA_947565865.1). Lineage (GTDB taxonomy): Bacteria > Bacillota > Clostridia > Christensenellales > Aristaeellaceae > UBA11524. Next base: position 8,830 of record CANOHT010000047.1, on the reverse strand, counting down.
GGGGTGAGGGCCATCGCTTTCGATGACTTTGGCCTGGGGCGGGGCGTCGGCTTCTGGCTGCTGGCCTTCAGCGGCTTCGCCGCCGTCTTTGTGCTGAGCGCCTGCTGCCTGAGGGCGCTGTACGCCTTTTACCGGCTGTGCGGGCGGGTCAAGCGGGGCTCCGCCTTCACCCGGGAAAACGAGACCGCCATGGGGCTGATCGCCCGGCAGTGCCTCATCAGCTGCGGGACGCTCCTGGCTGCCTGCGGGCTGATCTGGCTGGGGGATGTGCTTGATCCCGTGGCTCTTCGCGGGCTGTACTGGTTTGAAATGCTCTTCCTGGCCGGGTGCTTCCTGGCCGTGGCGCTGGTCGCCTGGGCGCTGTGCCTGCTGGTGCGCCGCGCCGTGCCGCTGCAGGAGGACAGCGACCTGACCGTATGAGGCCCCGCCCCCTGACGGCCGCGGCCATCCTGCTTCTGGCGATCCTTATGCTGATCCTCTCTTTCGTCATGCCGAAGGAAGATGAGCCCTTTACGCCATGGCTCCGGGTGATGACCCGGGATGAGCGGACGGAGGAGCTGGGGATCTATGCTGTCAGCTGGGATGGCAGACGGCGGGAAATCAAGCCCCTTGCCTTCCAGCCCGCACCGGCGCTTCATACCCGCTGGGACGCCTACACCTGTGACTTTGTTCAGGAGGAAAAGCGCCGCAGGCTTCAGCTGCGTCTGCATAGCACAACGCTGTACGACATCAACGACCAGCCCTTGGAAGCCACGGCGGAGCAGCGAAAGATTCTGCGCCGCATCGAAAAGGACATCCGCCACGATGTCATGACCGCGCGGCTTTTCTCCGTCCCCCAGGGGCTTTTCGTTCAGCATTCCCTCAACGTCAATTGGTGCTGGCCCGAGGATTTGTACCTCTATCACCCGGCGGCGGATACGCTGACCATGCTGGCGCCATTGGACGCCCAGGAGATCATCGCCGTCAGCGCGGCATCTCCCGACCCATCAACCGAGGTGTAAACAATGATACGAGTTGATCTTGACGTTATGCTGGCCAGACGGAAAATGTCCCTGACGGAATTATCCCAGCGGGTGGGCATCACCCTGGCCAACCTTTCCATCCTGAAGACGGGCAAGGCCCGTGCCGTCCGGCTTCAGACCCTTGATGCCATCTGTCAGGCCCTGGACTGCCAACCGGGGGATATTCTGGTCTATACGAAGGAAGAAGCGTGAGTTTGCCGGGCGGGCATTGCGATGGGGAGCCATCCGTGGTATGATAGGCTTATCATCCTCCAAGGAGGCCCGCCATGAACCTGCCTGACATGCTGACCCCGCGCCTGCTTTTGCGCTCCACCCGGGAGGCCGACGCCCCCGCCTGCCTGGACATCTGGCTGGATGAGGAAATGGGCCGCTACCTGGCCGACCCGCCCAGGGCGTTGGCCAGCGAGGCCTACCTGAACTTCGCCGTCGGCATTGAGCAGGACGAAGGCTGGTATCCGCTGGTGGCCTTCCACCGGGCCAGCGGCGAGTTCTTAGGCACCTGCTCCGCCGTTCCCACGGAGGACGGGGCCTGCTGGGATCTTGGCTACTGTGTTCATCGAAAATTTTGGCGGCAGGGCTATGGCACGGAGATGGTCTCCCGGCTGATGGAGGCTGGGCGGGAGCGGGGCGTCCGCGCCTTCACCATCCCCGTGGCCGCGGAAAACGCCGCATCCAACGCCCTGGCCCGCAAGCTGGGCGCCGTACCCTGGAAAACCGACGGCGCCTTCCGCAAGCGCGGCACGGACATTGTTTACCGCGAGATTGTATACCGGGTTGAATCCCCTGCCCTTTCCAGCTGAAAGGAGCCTGTTTGTGCGTCAGACCGACCAAACCGCTATTGTGCTCCGCCACGCCCCCTATCGGGACAATGACCGCATGCTGACCCTGCTCTCCCCCACCAGGGGACGGGTGGAGGCCCTGGCTCGGGGCTGCAGGCGGCCCAAGTCGCCGCTGATGAGCGCCAGCGAGCTGTTCGCCCTGGGGGATTTTGATTTTTACGACCGGTGCGGGCGGATGACCGTGACCTCCGCCACGCTGATTGAGACCTTTTATCCCCTCCGGGCGGACTTTGACCGCCTGGCCGTGGGAGTCTATCTGCTGAATCTGTGCGAGGCGGCCGCCCAGCCGGGACAGGGCTGCCAGGAGCTGTTCATGCTCCTTCTGCACACCCTGAGCCGCCTGACCTTCTCCGATCAGGCCTGGAAGCCGCTGCTGGCGGGCTTCCTGCTGCACTTCTCGGCCATCAACGGCGTGAAGCCCCGGCTCAATCACTGCATTGCCTGCGGACGGCGGCTGTCAGTATCCGAGCAGGTCTATTTTGACGTGGCGGAGGGCGGCCTGTGCTGCCATGACTGCCGCGCTCCGGGTCAGACGGCCCTGGCCGAGGCCCAGGCCGCGTGGCTGCGGATGGCGCTGCGGTCAGGCTCCTCCGCCTGGATCAACACCCCGGACTGCTACGCTCCCTACACCCTGCTGCGCCACTTTGTGGAAAGCCGCCTGGAGCGCCCCCTGCGCAGCGCGGCCATGCTGCCCAAGGATGAATAAGGACATGTGAAAAGGCAAGACGCGCCCGAGTGAGCCGTCTTGCCTTGTTCTTTTGATCCATGTTTTTCTAAGCGAGGCCTTGCGTATCCGCTGTTTCACGCCTCAATTTCTCTTGGTTCCAAAGTGCCGGTACGCCAAAGCCCCCACCGGCAGAAAATACGCGCACCAGAAAAGCAAGGCCACTGTGCCGCCCGCTCCCATTTCCCCGGCCGCTACCGGCGGAAACACGCCCAGCATCGGCAGCAGGAAGCACCCCGGGAAAAACGCGCTGTGGAGCAGCAGCAGGGCCTTCAGCCATCTGTCCGCCTTGCTTTTTGCCCTGACGGTCAGGCCTGTAAAGAAGGTGGAAAGCGCCATGAGGCCGTAGCCCAGCAGGTCAAGATAAAACATCAGTCCGCTTCGGCTGAAGTCCAGGTAGACCGCCTCCCGGTCGGTTGGCAGCTGCAGATGAACCACGGTGGTTTGGGTGAAATAGACGATGAGGACAAGCACGGCGTAGACGCATGCGAAGGCCATCGCCGTGATGGATGCCGCCCGCGCGTCATCGCCGCTCTCAGCGGCAAAGCCTGCCGTCATCATGATGAAGCCCAAGGCCAGCAGCATACAGATCAGGAAGCTTCCGAAATCAAAGGAGACCGCCAGACAGACGGCGAAGCCCAGTACCGCTCCCGTGACGATGAGAGATCCAATCCTTCCCAGACGCTTGTTCATGTTCCTGCCTCGTTTTCACGGCTTTAACAGAGCCGAATTGGCGCGTGTCCGCTGTGCCGAGGTTATATTATACCAATCCGGGCGGAAAAGCAACCCGTGTTACCGGGCTTCTTCCGGCCCCTCTCCGATCAAAGTGGCAAAATAAATGCAGTCTCCCACGGGCCGGATCTTTCCGGTGGACAGGGCGTTGATCTTTTTACCGTTCAGCGCCACGGTAGAGGAGGAGCCGCCATCCAGGTTGTAGGCGTTCAGGCAGCCCATCTCCTGGCACAGCTGGGCCATTTCCAGGATCGTGAGGCCCACGGAGCCCTCGTTTTCCGGCCCTTCCGTGGCCAGGATGAGGTACGTCAGCGGCCCGGTCTGACCGATGGCGATGCGCTGAGTCGGCTTCTTGGGCGCGATGTCCATGTAAACCTGTTCCAGACTGTCCAGCGCCCTGCCCTCCGTCACCAGCGCCGGGCCGAAGCAGAAGGCGTGCATTACCTCGCCCGGGAAGGCCTCGAAGTCCTCCCTGGCGCACAACGGCAGCGCGGTAAGGTTCCCCGCCGTGTCCACCACCAGGATGTCCCGCTTGCCGTCGGGGCGGTTCCGCCACTGTTTGCCGTTGCGCACCACCACACCCCCGGCATGATAGCTGAAGTAATCGCCGTTGATGGCCAGGACGGCATTGTTCCTTTTTGCCATGGAGCTGACCGCCTGCGTCTTCTTGGAGGGCGGTCTGGCCGCCAGCGCCGTGCGGAACTGACTGGGGTCGGTCAGCGTGACCCGCACGGCCATGATGGTGGTATCAAACCGGCGAAAGGTTTCCACCCGCACGGAGAGCGAATCGTCCTCATAGCCCTGTTCCTCCGGCAGAAAGCAGGATGCTTGGGGAGCGTAAGGCGCGGCGCCCTCCAAGGGCAGAGGCGGATAGCGCCGGACGGTTTCGCTCCGTCCTGTCAGGGGCAGCGTGAGGGTGACAGCCAGCAAGAGACAAATCAAACGAGGGCAGCGCATGTCGTTCCTCTTTCCGCGGCGGGCGGTATGAGAAAAGCCCTCCGCATTCATTAGACGAATGACGGAGGGCCGACGCTACGCCCCTATGAGGCTCGGCGAAATTTTTACATTGATGTCGAGGGCTGCCGTGTTTCGTCGGCTTTGCCTGCCAGACGCTTCAGAACCTCCCTGCGGCGGGCCGCATCCTCCTCCCCGCGCTGGAAAAGCGCGGCCGCTTCCTCAGGCGAACGGCGGGCCAGGGCAGTGAAGCGGGTCTCTCCCTGAATGAAGTCCTGGTAGGCCGCTTTGGGGGCGGGCCCATCGACGGTCAGGGGCGCTTCCTTCCGGGGATCGTAGCGGTAGAGGGGCCAATAGCCGCTCTCCACTGCCCGCCGCATTTCCGCTTGGGTGTGACGCAGATTGACGCCATGGTTGATGCACGGGGCATAGGCAATGACCAGGGAGGGCCCGGGGTAGCTTTCGGCCTCGGCCAGGGCCTTGACCAACTGCGCCTGATTGGCGCCCATGGAGACCGACGCCACATAGACATGGCCGTAGGTCATGGCCATGATGCCCAGATCCTTCTTGCCCGTCTGCTTGCCGCTGACGGCGAACTTCGCCATCGCCCCCGCCGGCGTGGCCTTGGATGCCTGACCGCCGGTGTTGGAGTAAACCTCCGTGTCCAGCACCAGCACGTTGATGTCCGCCCCCTGGGCCAGCACATGATCCAGTCCGCCAAAGCCAATGTCGTAAGCCCAGCCGTCGCCGCCCAGAAGCCACAGGGATTTCTTTTCCAGCAGATCGGCGCTCTCGGCGATTTCCCGGGCCAGGGGATGCTCCCGATCCCGGCACAGGGCCGCAAGCTCACGGCCCGAGGCGCCCGACGCCGCGGCGTCCTCCATGCCGTCCAGCCATGCCTGGCAGGCGTCGCGGAGCGCCTCATCCGCGTCGGCGTCCTCCGCCAGGGCCCGCACCATCCCGGCCAGCCTTTCCCGCCGCTGGCGCACAGCCTGCAGCATACCGAAGCCGAATTCGGCGTTGTCCTCAAACAGGCTGTTGGCCCAGGCGGGGCCGCGGCCCTCCCCGTTGACCGTGTAGGGGCAGGTGGGCGAGCTTCCGCCGTAGATAGAGGAGCAGCCGGTAGCGTTGGCGATCAGCATCCGTTCACCGAACAGCTGGGTCAGCAGCTTGATATAAGGCGTCTCGCCGCAGCCGGCGCAGGCGCCGGAAAATTCAAACAGGGGTTTGACCGCCTGGGAATTCTTTACCGTGGCCCGGTTGTCGGGCAGGGTTTCCGGGAGCGTCATGGCATAATCCCAGCAAGCGGCCTGGGCCTGGGTCTGTGCCAGCGGCCGCATGACCAGCGCCTTGCCCGGGGCCGGGCACACCTCCGCGCAGTTGCTGCAGCCGGTGCAGTCCAGGGGCGACACTTGAATGCGGTAGCGCTTGCCCGCGTATTCCTTTCCCTTGGCGGGGATGGTGGCAAAGGCCTCGGGGGCTTCCGTTCCTTCAGCCATATAGAAGGGCCGAATCACCGCGTGGGGGCAAACCAGGGCGCACTGGGCGCATTGAATGCACCGCTCGGGCACCCATTCGGGCGTCATGGCCGCGATGCCCCGCTTCTCATATTTGGTGGTGCCGGTGGGCGTCAGCCCCCGGGGATTCATCATGCTTACAGGCAGCCGGTCGCCCTGCTGCTCCAGGATGGGCCGGATGTAGCGCTGATAATAACCGTCCTCATCAGGGTCCTCCGGCTCATCCTGGGCATGACGCCAGCTTTCCGGCACCGTGATTTCCCGCAGATGCTCCGCCGCCAGGGTGATGGCCTCCTCGTTGCGGCGGATCACGTCCTCGCCCTGTCGGGCAAAGGCCTGGGCCGCGGCCTCCTTCAGCAGGGGCATCGCCTGCTCATAGGGGAAGATGTCCATAACGCGGAAGAAGGCCGCCTGCATAATGGTGCTGATGCGCTGGCCCAGCCCCACGCTTTCGGCCAGACGGCGGGCATCGATGAGGAACAGCCGGACGTGCTTTTCGGCCAGGGCACGGCGCAGATAGGGCGGCAGCTCGTGGGCCAATGCCTCCTCTGTCCAGGGGGCGTTGAGCAGGAAGACGCCGCCTTCCCGCAGGCTGTCGGCCACTTCCCGCAGCCGTGCGTGGGCCGGATGCTGGCAGGACACCAGGTCGGCGCTGCCCGCCAGGTAGGCGCTGTGGATGGGATGGCGTCCATAGCGCAGATGGCTTACCGTCAGGCCGCCGGACTTGCGGGAATCATAGGCGAAGTAGGCTTGGACGTTCAGTTCCGTCCGCTCGCCCAGGAGCTTGACCGTGCGCTTGCAGGCGCCCACCGTGCCGTCGGAGCCCAGGCCGAAGAATTTGCAGGTGACATTGCCCTGGGGGATGGGATCAAAGGGCGGCGGCAGCGGCAGACTGGTATCTGTAACATCGTCGTCGATACCCACGGTGAAGCCGTGGGGCATCGCGCCCTTCAGCCCGTCAAAGACGGCGCGTACCTGACGGGGCGTGAAGTCCTTGCCCCCCAGACCATAGCGTCCGCCGATGACCGTGACCGTCCGGCCCGTCTGGCGTAGGGCGGCGCAAACGTCCAGATACAGCGGCTCGCCCAGGGAACCGGGCTCCTTGGTACGATCCAGCACGGCAATGCGCTCCGCCGTGCGGGGCAGCGCCGCCGCGAAGGCGTCCGCGTCAAAGGGACGGTATAGCCGTACCTTCAATACGCCCACCTTCTCGCCCCGGGCGTTCAGCCAAGCGGCAGTTTCCTCCGCCGTCTCCCCGCCGGAACCCATCAGGACGATGACCCGCTGGGCATCCTCGGCCCCGGCGTAATCAAAGAGGCGATAGCGTCGGCCGGTGATGGCCGCCGCCCTGTCCATGCACGCCTGTACAAGCGCCGGCGTCCGAATATAATAGGGATTCCCGGCCTCCCGGTTCTGGAAATAGATATCAGGGTTCTGGGCTGTGCCGGACTGAGTGGGATGATCGGGGTTCAGGGCGCGGCAGCGGAATTCCTTCACCTTGTCCCAAGGCATCAGGGTAGCCATTTCCGCATCGTCAAGGAGGCTCACCCGCTGGATTTCATGACTGGTGCGGAAGCCGTCGAAGAAGTGCAGGAAGGGTACGGATGCCTCCAGCGCCGCCATGTGAGCCACCACGGCCAGATCACCCGCCTCCTGCACCGAACCGCTGCACAGCATGGCGAAGCCGGTCTGACGGCAGGCCATCACGTCGCTCTGATCCCCGAAGATGGACAGGGCGTGACAGCTCAGCGCCCGGGCGCTGACATGGAACACCGCCGGCAGCAGCTCGCCGGCCATCTTGTACATGTTGGGAATCATCAGCAGCAAGCCCTGGGACGCGGTGAAGGTGCAGGAAAGAGCGCCTGCCGTCAGCGCGCCGTGGACAGCGCCCGCCGCTCCGGCCTCCGACTGCATCTCCGTTACCCGCATGGGCTGGCCGAAGAGATTCTTCCGGCCCTGGGCGGCCCATTCGTCCGCCAGCTCCGCCATGGAGGAGGACGGCGTGATGGGATAAATGGCCGCGTATTCGCTGAAGGCGTAGGCGGCGCGGCTGACGGCGGTGTTGCCGTCCACGGTCATGGTTACAGGCATGGTTGACCCTCCTTGCGCTTGCGGATGCTTGTGTCCCTTTAGGGTATCCGGCGAGAGGCCGGGTCATGCGCCGGGGACAAAAATCCGACGCCCTTGTCTGCGACCCGCGCTTGTGCTATGATGATGGCAACACACAGGCGGAGGTGCGCGAATGAAGGAGCTGCGGGAGGCCATCCTTCGGGAAGGCCAAGGCATTGGCAAGGACGTGGTGAAGGTGGACAGCTTTCTGAACCATCGGATCGACGTGGGGCTGGCTGTGCGGATGGGTCAGGCGTTTTATCAGGCATTTCGGGAGGATGAGGTGGACTGTATCCTCACCGTGGAGGCCAGCGGCATCGTTCCGGCCGTCACCACGGCTCAGGCCTTCGGCAACATCCCTGTGGTGTTCGCCAAGAAGGGCGACCACACCAACGTCGGCCCGGATGTCTACACCGCCAGGGTCTATTCCTTTACGCACCAAAGGACAAACGTCATCCGCGTGAGCAAACGCCATTTGCTCCGGGGTGCCCGGGTGCTCATTGTTGACGATTTCCTGGCTAACGGCGAAGCCATCGAAGGCCTGTTGGACATTCTCCGTCAGGCGGAATGCATTGCGGTAGGCGCGGGCGTATGCGTGGAGAAGGGCTTTCAGTCCGGCGGAAGGCGCCTGCGGGAGCGCGGACTCAAGGTCGTGTCCCTGGCCATCGTGGCAGGCGTGGAGGATGGACGTATCATCCTTGACCATCAGTAATTCATCGCGCAGCGAAAAAAGGGAGTCTGAGGGCCGATGGCCCTCAGGCGGGGGTATGGGGGCAAGGCCCCCAACGTCCCCCCCTTCGCGGAGCGCCTCAAAACGCAGTCAGGGAGCGAAGCGTTCCTGACGGTAGATTCCAACCCAAAGGCCAGCCCGCGCAGCGAAAAAGGGAGTCTGAGGGCCGATGGCCCTCAGGCGGGGGTATGGGGGCAAGGCCC
>CANOHT010000046.1 GCA_947565865.1 uncultured Clostridia bacterium | reverse complement strand
GACTTGAACGCGCTGGAAATGCTGGGAAAATGGCTGATGCGCTTTTTCGCTGGTGATTTCGTCTTTGGGGATAGTCTGTCTTTGTCAGAGGCGTTCAAAGCAAGCGATCCCTATACTTACTATGATACCAAGAATTGCGATAACAGCGGGTATCCAAAGCGACCGCCGCTTGTAAATCTCTTCTCGGTGCTGGCGCTCTGTTTCCTCACGCTCCTGTGCCTGACGCTTTTTCTCAGCTTCGCGCTGTTCTTTTAGCAGCTCCAAGCAGTATTGACTAAGACGGTAAGCCCGAGGGAAATAGTCCATGTCATACACAGGACAAACAAACTTCTTCTCCTTCAGGCGTTTCAGACATTCCACTCCACATTCCTGCCAGGTAAATTCCCGGTTGTCGGCATCAGCAATGGACTCTATGAATTCATTTTCGCTTTGGGTGAACGACTCTTACATAACGGCACCCCCTTTTCCTTTGGTTATGTGACACACTGTCATGATTGTACACACCGCATTCTTACTTGTCAACGAGAAAGAAAGGAGGCCCCACCATGCCCAACCTAACCAAGCTTCTCCGTGCGGACGATGTGGCGGAAGTCCTGGGCGTCAGCAGACGCACGGCCATGGAACTGATGCGGCAGATGCCAAACATCAACATTGGCACCAGTATGCGACGCCCGCGCCTGGCCGTCCGGCGTGAAGACCTGGATCGCTGGATTGCCTCGCGCACCGCGCCCCCGGAGGGTCCCGCGATCAGGCAGCCCCGGCGCAAGCCTGCGCGGCCGTTGCCGCCCGGCCTGCTGGACGAATTCGGCCATATCCCCAGAAGGAGGACAACCGCATGATTGAACACCGCACCCATCAAGGCCGCTGGACGCAGACCATGGCCGCCGCGCCCTGCGCCGTCAGTCTGCCGGCAAGCTTCCGGGCCTGGCTGAAACGTCAGCTTAATCCGCGCCACCCAGGCCGCAGGGCCATCGACAGCGCCGCGCCCTGGGGCAGCTGGGCAGCCGGATGGTCAGCACCGGCGCAACCGAACAAAAAAAGCGCCTCCTGATGGTTGAAGCCGTCAGGAGGCATAGGGGAAAAGCGTAACACAAAATCCCCATATCTATCATACGCCAAGGGCTGGCAAAAAGCAAGCCCCGGAGGATCACCATGGCAAAACGAATGGTCAGCAATCAATTCGGCACCTATGAGGTCACGGCGGGAACGACCCCGCGCATTGTGCTGCATGTGGGGCAGCGAATCAAGACATTTGACAGCGATACCCGGGAGGGATACCTGGCAGAGGTGGTGGAGCAAAACGAAAGGCCCCGTCAGGACACCACCCTGGTTCGCATTCTGCGGGTGATGCACTACCCGATCCAGACGGCGATTATGCAGGACACGCTTTGCGAACGCTCCCCGTTAATGGAGGGCGACATCTGCCGCCTGATGTGGGCGGATGACGCGACGCCTGGCGATGAGGCCTTTTTCCTGCGGATGACGTGGGAGGAGAGCGCGCGCCGGGCGCGACGCCGCTACCGGGAGGCCGTGAGCCACTACGCCGACACGGACAGGGGCACCGATCACAGCCGGGAACAACTGATGCGAGGCATCCTGTCCATCCTGGACAGGCACGACGCGGGAGAATATCACGAAAGGAACATCATGAGGCAATGAGGATCAGGAGAAGCAAGCCGTATATCAAGGAGGTTCGCGGCGCGATGGTAGTCAGCGGCGACCTCATAGACATGATTCGCATGATGATTGTCCTGAAAATGTCTATGGAAAAATTATACTTCAATGTGGATTTTCTGGTGAAAGCCATGCTGAACGATCACCAGACAAAGGAGAATGAAAGCCATGAACAAGCTGCTGCTGATCGGCAACCTGACCCGTGACCCGGAACTGCGCTATACCCCCAGCGGCGTGAGCGTGTGCAACTTTGACCTCGCTGTGAACGAACGCCGTGGCGGTCAGGACAGCGTGGCCTATTTCCGGGTGACGGCATGGCGTGAGCTTGGTGAAGCCTGCCGCCGTTATCTCACCAAAGGGAAGAAGGTCTTTGTTTCCGGCACGGTGTCGGTGCGGGCCTATGAATCCGCTGACGGCAAGCCCAGGGCCTCCCTGGAGGTCACGGCGCACGAAGTGGAATTTTTGACGCCGAAGGCGGCGGAACAGTCAGGAAGCGCGCTTGATGGCCCGGTGGCGCAGGGCTATACGCAGGTAGAACCGAATGACCTGCCATTTTAACAGCGAGGCGCAGCGCATGAACGAGAACAAACGTCCCTGCTGCAACGCGCTGAACAAGGCGCTGAAACTGACCCTGGCCGGGTTTGAAAACCACTGCCAGGGCAAGATTTGCCCAGCGGACGAAGCGTCCGCCCAGTATGTGGACATGATCTGCAAGATTGCGGCGGAAATAAGGATGCAGCTCATGTATCCATGACAATAAGCACACGGAGGACGGAATGAAGTATTTGCAGTTTTTTTCCGACAAAGCCAAGTATTTGGAGCCTTACCAGGACGATGAGCGTGGTCGGCTGCTGATGGCGATGATCGCGTATGCGTCCGACGGCACTGAGCCTCATTTTGATGGTAACGAGCGCTATATCTGGCCTGTTTTCCGCGACATGATTGATGCGTCCGCCAAGTCCCTGGAAAACAAGCGTAAGGGCGGTAGCGCATCGCAAAGCAAAGACGATGACGCGCAAGCAGAATCCAACAGCGAAGAACAGAATCCGGCAGAACGTAACACAGCCGAACAGACCTTAACAGAACCGAGCAGAACGGAACAGGCCGCAACAGAACGCAGCAGAACCAAGCAGAGCGGAGCAGAACCAAATATTATACAAGAATCAAGAATTAAGAATCAAGAATTAAGAACCAAGAATCAGGAGAGAGAAGGGGGCGAAGCCCCCCAACCCCCCAGCGCGTCGCGTAAACGCTTCGCGCCGCCCTCACCGGCGGATGTCAATGCCTACGCGGCGGAGATCGGCGCGGCCCATGTGGACGGAGATCGCTTCTGCGACTTCTACGCCTCCAAGGGGTGGCGGGTTGGCAGCCAGCCCATGAAGGACTGGCGGGCGGCGGTGCGCACCTGGGCCAAGCGAGACAGCGGCGGCCATCCGCCGGACAAGCCGGGCAAGACTGTCCAGGAGCAGCAATACAGCCAGCGCACCTATGGCCAGGAGGCTGACAAGGCCCTGGATGCCATGATGGCAGAATTCATGGCCGAGCAGGAAGGCGGCGGGCCATGAACGAGACGACCTATTGGTGCAGCGCCACGGTGTGCCCGTTCTTCGTCAGCTGCCCCAAGGCCGTGCTTTGTGCGCCGGAAGGGCTGACGGTGCTGTACTGCTGCGACCTTCGTGGGTCGGAAACAAAGGGACGGAAAGGAGCGATGCGTATGGCGATGATTTCGCCACGGCTTTATCACATGGTGGACAGGCATCTGCGGGATGCTGACCGACTGCTGAGGACGGCCAGGAAACGGGCCGAGGACGCCGCGCTGGGCGGATGTGCCAACGCTATGGACGGCGGGCCGAAGGCCAAAGGGCGTGTGCCAAGGCCTACGGAAGCCCAGGCCGTGGCCATATGCGCGGCGAAGGAGGAACTGCGAAAGGCGGAAGCGTGGGCCGAGCTTCGCCGGGAAATGGCGGACTGGTGTCTGCACAAGGAAACCCAGGTGGCGCCGTTCTGGCGGGCTTACTATGTCCACGGCCTGCGGATGACGGACGCCGCGTCCTCCTGCCACATCGCCCCGCAAACGGCCTATGACTACCGGGACAGGATCGTGGTCAACGCCGCTCTGATCGCGGTGGGGCGGGGGATGGCGCGGGTGGAGTACAGCAAAAGTGAGGAGGGGGCATTGAACCCATGAACTACGACAAAGCACAGAAAGAAATCATAAGCGCTATGCTGCGGAATGAGCGAATCGTGGCCTGGCATGACAATGAGAATCTCTGCGTCACGCCGGACGGATTCAAATGCTTTATCTTTCAGCCGGATGTGCAGATCATCTTCAACCATGAAAAGATGACAAAGCTGGATATCGTACCCTTGAACCTCACATTCCGGCAGCTGGTCAGGCCGGATAACCGAATTGATATGACAGATTTTTGCGTGGTGCATAGTAAAGAAAGGATTAGGCTTTTCCTTAACCATGGTGAGAATGTCTATGTGAAGGAGGCATTTCTGAAATACTTCGATGGTGCAACTGTCAACTACTACCAAGAGCCTGGCGCGGCGGTGGAAAGGATCGTGGTCACTGAAAACAAATATACGAAAAACGGCCTTGTCGAAGTCCCGGTATCCTTCCTTCTGCCTATGCGTATGAACAGCGATAGGATGCCGGTCATCACCTTTAGCAGGCCATGACTTTCCCACAATCCCGTATGGTGGAAAGTGACCGTGCAGAGGCCCGAAAAGCCTGATGACGCAAAGGGCGACGGTTTGCGGGCAGTTGGACAGAATTACCGTTATAGGCAAGTGAAGGGGTGAAACGATGAACCGGGTGGAGCCTATCCGCGATGCGGAAATCATCCACGCCATGGAGGAGAGGCTGGCAGCGCTTGACACACCGCGCGGACGGCGAATGTACCTGATGTTTGAGTGCGGCATCTATCTGGGGCTGCGCATATCCGACCTGCGGCAGATTCGGGTGAAGGACGTGCGGGGACGGGATGTCTTCAGCGCACGGGAACAGAAGACAGGCAAGCTGACGCAGCTGCCGATTTCCGACAGGCTGAAACGGGTTTTTCGGGATCGCCTGCAGGGCTTGGACGGGGAAGACTACATCCTGCCATCGCGCCAGGGCCGGGAGGGTGATAGGCGGCCCGCCATCAACCGCAAGACGGCGTACAATGACATCCAGGACATCGGACGGGCTGCGGGCGTCGATTTCGCCATCGGCTGCCATACGCTGCGGAAAACCTTCGGCTATCACTACTACCGGCAAACAGGGGACATCGCATTCCTGATGATCTGGTACAACCATTCCAGCGCGGAGGTTACCAAGCGCTATATCGGCATCGACCTGGACGAGCGGGCGAAGAAGATCAAGCGATTTGTGATTTAGTCCAAAATTCCACGATAGACAGATACGGTTTCATGCCTTATCATGGTGGCGTGAGATTGGCGGGAAACGCCGCCGGTTCTCCCGTGTGCGGGGCGCAGTCGCGAGGCTGCGCCCTTTGACATGCCAAGAGGTGACACGAATGCCGCATGACGCACATTATGTCGGCGCAAAGCACAAGCGTTGGCGGGAAAAGGTACTTCGGCGGGCCGGGTATCTGTGCGAGGAATGCCGACGGTATGGCAGACTGGACAAGGACGGGCTGCCCGTCGCGGCGACAGTGGCGCACCACATCAAGCCCCTGGACGAATATCCCGAACTTGCCTATGATGTGGACAACGGCAGAGCGCTGTGTGAAAAATGCCATAACAAAGAGCACCCGGAAAAGGGTGGCAAAGCGCGGCGGTATTGACGGCGGCCATAGCTTGGGTCGGCATACCCCCCACGCGCGCGGTCTGATGTACGGGGGTATCCTTGCCGGGAGGGGGAAGGTTTTCCCTCTCCGAGAGGCTGCCGAAAGTTTTATCCCAAGGAGATGACGATATGGCGAAGAATTACCGTGCGACCATCCGCCATCGTATGAAGAGCCTGGGCGTGTACCGCAAGGAATACGACGGTGCGGTGGAGGTGCTGTCCAGGCTATGGGAGCAATATGACGAACTGACGCAGAGGTTTGAGCAGTCGGGCTATCGTATTGCCGAGGTCACGGCCACCGGGACAAAGAAAGCGCCTATCGTCACCACGTTGGAATCCCTCCGCAAGGATGTGCTGGCCTACATGAACGCCCTGGGGCTGACGCCCATGGGGGCGAAGAAGATCGACGCGGCAGGGGACGCCGCGAAACCGCTCGACCCGTTTGCCAAGGCGCTGGAATCCCTGGGCGATGATAGCGGATGAACAAGCTGCGCGGGAAATACGCCGCTGATGTGCAGTCGTATATCGACGGTGTGAAGTCGGGCGCGGTGGTGGCGGGACGGGAAATCGTCCTTGCCTGCCAGCGCTTTGAGCGCATGGTAGACAACCCTGCCTATGAGGTCAGGACGCGGGATGCTGATTTTGTCATCGGCATCATTGAGACTACCTTCCGCCATCGGCAGGGGCAGACGCTTTCAGGCGCGCCGCTGCGGGGAAAACGGTTGCATATGGAGCCGTGGGAAAAATTCGTGGTTTATGGACTGCTGGTCTTTTTCCACGCGGGGACGAATCTCCGCGTCGTGAAAGAGGCTTTTATTTTTATTCCACGCAAAAACGGCAAGACCATCCTTGTCTCGGCGCTGGCCTATGCTCTGGGGCTGCTGGAACGGAAGTCCGGCTCCAAGGTGTATGTGGTGGGCGCGGCCCTGCGGCAGGCCATGGAAACCTTTGAAAACTGGCGCTACAACATCGAGACCGTCATGTACAAAACCAGGAAGGCGGCTCAGGACGCTGGCTGGCGCATCCTTGACAACAACATGGAGCACTCCATCAGCCATGACGGGATCGCCGGGGGCTCCATTGGCCTGATTGCTCTGGCGGGCAACCCGGACAAACAGGATTCGCTCAACTGCAATGTGGTCATTGCCGATGAGCTGCACGCCTACAAAAACAGCAAGCAGTACGACGTGCTGAAGGAAGCCACCAAGGCCTACGCCAATAAGCTGGTGATCGGCATTACCACGGCGGGCGATGATGCCACGGGCTTCTGCGCCAGGAGATTGGACTATTGCGCCCGGGTGGTGGAGGGCTCCATTCAGGATGACCAGTATTTTGTGTTCATCGCCCGGGCGGATCAGGCCAAGGACGGCACAGTGGACTACACCGACCCGGTGCAGCACCAGAAGGCCAATCCAAACTATGGCGTGACCATCCGCCCGGCGGACATCCTCAACGACGCCCTGCAAGCCCAGAACGATCCCCAGGTGCGGAATAATTTCCTGGCCAAGAGCCTGAACATCTTCACGGCCAAGGTCAACGCCTATTTCAATATTGACGAATTCCGCCGAAGCAACGACCAGGCGGGCCGGAAGCTGGGCATTAACCCATCCTGGCCGCTGGAACGGAAGCTTCGGCACCTGGCGGGAATGAAAGCTCAGTGGTACGGCGGCACCGACCTGTCCAAGATGCACGACCTCACGGCGGCGGCGCTCCATGCGCAGATTGACGGCGTGGACGTAGCCGTCACCCACGCCTGGTTTCCAATCCTGGCCGCCCGGGAGAAAGCCCAGGAGGACAATATCCCGCTTTTTGGTTGGCAAGATGACGGCTGGCTGGACATGTGCAACGCGCCCACCAACAACCACGATGACGTGGTGGCCTGGTATCAGGGCATGAAGCGCATGGGCTTCCGCATTCGGGAGGTGGGCCACGACCGCAAATTCTGCCGGGAGTATTTCCTGGCGATGAAGAAGGCCGGATTCCGCATTGTGGATCAGCCCCAGTATTTCTACAAGAAGTCCGAGGGTTTCCGCCACATCGAGAAGCAGGCCAAGAACGGCTGCCTTTACTACCTGGGTTCGGATGCCTATGAATATTGCGTCCAGAATGTGGCGGCCATTGAAAAGACGGATGACATGATCCAGTATGAGAAAGTGCAGCGAAATCACCGCATCGATCTGTTTGACGCGGATGTGTTCGCCGTGGTGCGGATGCTGGAGGATATGGAAAAGGTGCAGAAAGACAAGGAGTGGTTTGATTGAGCAAGCGCAAGCCCAGAAACAGCCGGGATGCCCCCACCAAAGAAAACGGGCTGGCCATATTTTTGACCAGCGATGAATCTTATGCGATGCTGTGCCGGGCGGATTATCGTCCGCTATCCTCCTGCCCGGAGGTGCAGATGTGTGTGGGCGTCTACGCAGACTTGATCGCCTCCATGACCATGTACCTGATGCGCAACACGCCGGAGGGTGACATCCGGGTCAAAAACGAGCTGTCCCGCAAGATCGACATCGAACCGAACCCGTACATGACCCATCAGCAGTTTTTCTCGAATTTGGTGCGTGTGCTGATGATGAATGGCAACCAAGTGACGCTGCCGAGGTACAGAGACGGCTACCTGGAAGGGCTGTATCCGCAGCCGCCGTCTGCCGTTGGGTTTGAGCGGGACGGCGCGGGCTACCGCATCCTTGTGAACGGCCAGACCGTCCGCCCGGAAGAAGCCCTGCACTTTCCCTTGAACCCTGACCCGGAAACCCCCTTTGTGGGGCTTGGCTATCGGGTGGGCCTTGCCGACCTGGTGAAGTCTCTGCGGCAGAGCGACGCGACGAAAACCGCCCTCATGCAATCGCCCAAACCATCCCTGATTGTCAAAGTGGATGGGTATTCTGAAGCCCTTCAGACGTCGGAGGGCCGTGCGAAGATGGCCCAGCGCTATATCAGCGATTCCGAAAATGGCCGCCCGTGGCTCATTCCGGCGGATGCCATCCAGGTGGAGCAGGTCAAGCCTCTGACCCTCAGCGACCTGGCCATCGACAAGAGCCTGGAGATTGACAAGCGCAGCGTGGCCGCGCTGATGGGCGTCCCGTCCTTCATGGTGGGCGTCGGCGTATTTTCGCAGGCGGAATATGACAATTTTGTCAATACCAAGGTCATGGCCATCGCCCGAATCATCGAGCAGGAGATGACGCGCAAGCTGCTCTATTCCACCGATCTGTACTGGCACCTGAACAACCGCTCGCTTATCAACTATGACATCGACAAGCTTGTGGCTGCCGGGTCTGCCATGGTGGATCGTATGGCCCTTCGGCGCAACGAGTGGCGCGATTGGCTGGGCCTTCCGCCGGATGAGGACATGGAGGAGCTGCTGGCCCTGGAGAACTATGTGCCCGCCAACCGGCTGGGCGATCAGAAGAAACTGAACGGAGGTGATGAAAATGCGACTTGATAAGCAGACAAGAAGCCGTCCGACGTCCTTCCGAGCGTTGGAAGAGGACGGCGAAAAGCGAATCGAAGGGTACTTTGCCGTGTTTGACGGCGTGTACGAGATGTATCCGGGTTGGTCGGAATCCATCGACCAAGCCGCCTTTGAAGGCGCGTTGGAGGATGACATCCGTGCCCTGATCGACCATGAAACCCGCCTTGTGCTGGGCAGAACGTCCAGCGGAACCCTGATCCTGCGGGTGGATGACAAGGGCCTCTGGGGTTCTATCCGCGTCAACGAGGACGATCAGGACGCCATGAACCTGTATGCTCGTGTCAAGCGCGGCGATGTAAGTCAGTGTTCCTTTGGCTTTGACATCCTGGAAGAGGAGCGCGAGGTGGATGAGGCCACCAGCCACGTCCATTACACCATCAAGCGGGTCAAGCTGTATGAGGTGAGCGTGGTGACGTTCCCAGCCTATGAGGACACGGGTGTCGTCGCCAGGGCCAGGGACTGCCAGGCCCTGAGAACCGAGCGGCTACATCAGTGGAAAGAAGAAATGAAAAGGAGGCTCAAGCATGGCGCTTAAGCAGCTGATCCTCACCAAGAGGATCGCGGAGAGAAAGAACACTTTGGCCGCGCTGACGGCCAAGGGTGAGGAACTGACGCAGCGTCGCTCCGCCATCAATCAGCGTGGCGAGGAGCTGACCGCCGCTGTGGAAGAGATCACGGAAGCCACCAGCGCGGAAGACCAGGCCGCCGTGATGGCGGAGGTGGATGCTCATGTGCAGACTGACGAAGCCCTGACTGCCGAGGAGGCTGATAACGAGCGGGAACGGCAGGCCATTGAGCGGGAAATCAGCGACATGGAGGCTGAACTGGAGACCCTGAACCAGCGGGCAACCGGGATGCCTACCCGTTGCGATAACAAGAAGGAGATGAAGACCGTGGAAACCAGGAAGTTTTTCGGTATGAACACGCAGGAGCGGGATGCCTTTTTTGCCCGAGAGGACGTGAGAGGGTTTGTGACCCGTGTCCGCGAACTGGCTGGCCAGAACCGGGCCGTGACGGGCGCGGAACTGACCATCCCTCAGGTGATTCTGGGCGTGATGCGGGAAAATGTGCTGCATTACAGCAAGCTGTACCGCCATGTCAATGTGGTGTATGTCAACGGCACGGCCCGTCAGATCATCATGGGCACGGTGCCCGAGGCCGTGTGGACGGAGATGTGCGCCAACCTCAATGAGCTGAACCTGACCTTCAACGATGTGGAGGTGGACGGCTACAAGGTGGGCGGCTGTATCGCCGTGTGCAACGCGACCTTGCAGGATTCCGACGTTGCCCTGGGCAGCGAGATCATCACGGCGCTGACGCAGGCCATCGGTATTGCGTTGGACAAGGCCATCCTGTACGGCAAGGGGATCAAGATGCCCATGGGTATTCTTCCGCGCCTTGCTCAGACCACCAAGCCCAGCGATTACCCCGCCAATGCGCGTCCCTGGGCGGATCTGTCCACGACCAATATCATCACCATCCCTACCAGCAAGACCGGCGTGGCGCTATTCCAGGCCATCATGACGGCCAGCGGAGCGGCCAAAGGCAAATATAGCCGTGGTGAAAAATTCTGGGCGATGAACGAGACCACCTATACCAAGCTGGTCGCCGAAGCCATGAACATCAACGCGGCGGGAGCGATCACGGCGGGCGTCAACGTTACCATGCCCGTCATCGGCGGCGCGTTGGAAGTTCTGCCTTTTATCCCGAACAATGTGGTGATCGGCGGCTATGGCGATCTGTA
This sequence comes from uncultured Clostridia bacterium, assembly GCA_947565865.1. Classification (GTDB taxonomy): domain Bacteria; phylum Bacillota; class Clostridia; order Christensenellales; family Aristaeellaceae; genus UBA11524. The sequence goes on along the minus strand of CANOHT010000046.1, from coordinate 9,239 downwards.
TCTGCTGACCGAACGTGCCGGCGTTACCGTGGGCATGAGTGAGCACGTCAGGTTTATCCAGGATCGGACCGTCTACAAGGCAACCGCCCGCTATGATGGTATGCCGGTCATCCCTGAAGGCTTTGTGGCCATCGGCCTGGAAGGCGCGACGCCTTCCGCCACCGCCGTGACTTTCGCGGGGGATACCGCAAACCCTTGACGGCGTCCCTGCAATCGCTGGATGTAGGGGCGCTTACGCTGATGCCGACGTTTGACCCGTCGGTCACGGCTTATACAGCGACAACCACCAACGCCACCAACAAGATCACCGCCACTCCTGCCTCGGACGGCGCGACCGTCGCCATCCGCAACGGATCGACGGCTGTTGCCAACGGCGGCAACGCCACATGGGCGGATGGCGAGAACACCCTGACGGTTGACGTTGCCTATGGCAACAGCGCCATGACCTACACCGTCCGGGTGACCAAGACTACAGCTTAACCATTCAGGGGCCGGACGGAAGCGTCCGGCCCCTGCTGATGGAGGGAGAACCATGAACTACGACGCGGAAACCGCCCTGGCCCTGGTCAAGTCCCGGCTGAACCGGCTGCCCGGTGATACCAGCATCGACGATTATCTGACAGTGCGGATTGATGGCGCGGCGCTGGAACTTCAGCGTCAGGGCGTTACCCTGACCGACGCCATGAACGATACCCTGCTGCTGGTGGATACGACGGTGTGGCAGTATCAGTCCAGGGACAAAACCGGGGCCATGCCGGACTGGCTGCGGCTTCGGCTGCGGGAAAGGTGGCTCATGAATGATTCTGGATGACGGGATTTGCACGGTATTCAGGGCTACCGATGTGGCGAAGCAGGGCAATATGCCTGTATACAGTCACACGGCGTATGACCAAGGATGGTATAAGACGCTCAATTTTTCATCCGCGCCAAAGTATGCAACAGCCTATGCAGAGGACACGATCATCTCCAACAAAATACGGGTGCTGCAAAACCGGGCAATTGGTGTCCATGACCGGGTGGCGCTGGCGGATGTGGATAGCGCGGACGGCCAGTCGCTGTATGACATCATCCGCATCTATCATGGCAGCGATGAGGACGGCATCCCCATCACTGACCTGGAACTGGAGGCGGTGGAGACATGACCCTATTGGACATCCGGGACGTTATCACCGAGGTTGACCCTAAGGCAAGCCATTACGCCGCGCCCGATAACGGCGACCTTGATTACACGGTGTGGCAGGAATACAAGCATTCCAGCTTTGCTCTGGATGATGCCCACGCGGGCGGGTGGAATTTTACCGTACACCGTGTGACCCGCCAGGAGTATGACCCTGTGGCCGACAAGCTGGAGCAGGCCTTCGACCATGCTGACATCAGCTGGAGCCACGCGGTGGAGTACGACCATGAATACGGCATTATTATCCACACGTTCGACTGCGAGGCGGTGTAACCATGCCCAAACTGGATACAAAGGGCTTGAATGAAGCGATGGCCAACCTTCGGAAAACCGGGAAACGACTGTCGGAGAAAGAAGTTGAGGCTATTCTTCAGGCAGGCGGCGCGGAGTATGTGAAAACCTGGAAAAAGATGACTGCAGAGCGACACACCCGAACCGGGCAAATGAGAGATGCTGTTGGCATGACAGCGATGAAGGTAACCGCCAAGGATGGCGCGCACATATTTGTGTATCCGATGGGGAATGACAGTCGCGGCGTATCCAACATGAAGAAGGCCATTGTAGCGCATGCGGGACGAAAAAGAAAAAAAGGCGCTGCCGCCCAAAAACGGAAGGTGAAAAAGGGCACCAGGAAAAGCGGCGACTTCTTCATAACCATTGCTGAAACGATGGCCAAGGAATCATCGGAGGAAGCAATGCAGCGAAAATTTGATGAAATCATCAACAAGGAGGGATAGCCCATGGCAAAAATCGGTGTTAAGCGGCAGATGATCGCGCCTATTACCAGCAGCGTGGACGGCAGTCCCGTGGTGTACGGGCCTGGCCGGGAGGTTACAGGCGGTAGCGGTCTGGCGGCGGTGAACATCTCCTGGAACTATGGCGATCAGACGCTGTACCTGGATGACAAGCTGGCGGAAAGCGACCGGCCCCTATCCGGCGGTACGGTGACGCCAACCGTCGGCGGCCTGACGGACGATCTGCGCAAGCTGATGCTTGGCGACATGGAGGATTCGGGCGGCGGCAGCGGCCCGAAAGATTTGATCCGCACGGATGCCAACCCGCCGCTGGTGGGCTACGGCTTCATCCGCTGCCTGGTGATGAGCGGTGTGAAGCAGTATCAGGGCGTATGGCTGTACAAAGTGCAGTTTACCCAGCCCAGCGACAACGCCACCACCCGGGGCGAAACCATCAGCTACGAGACCACCGACCTGGATGGCACCATCATGGGCGTTGTGGTGGATGACAGCGGCACGGTGCGCTATCAGGCCACGCAGACCTTTGACACTGAAGCTGCTGCGGTGACGTGGCTCAAAGCCAAGGCGAACATCACGGCAAATGAAGGAGAGGGCAATGCGTAAAGTAACGATCAACGGCAAGGACTACACCCTCCGGGTGGATATGGGCGTCCTGGAGCAGGCCGAAGAAAAGTACGGCGATATGATGAAGGCTCTGGCCGGTGGCAAGACCGCCGAAATCACGGATGTGATGGTCATGGCCATCAACGCCGCCGCACGGCACGAGGGCCGGGAAATTCATGTGGCCCGGGAAGATTTCCGGGACATGACCATGCTCGGCTTCCGTGCCCTGTCTGCCGCGCTGAACGGCGCGGTGGAAGACAGCATGAAGACGGAATGCGACAGCGAGACCAAGGACACGCCGAAGGACGCCTACCTGGAAGAACTGGAAAAAAACGACTGACCGGGGCATGATCTCCACGCGCCAAATCTACGCCTATGGCCTGATTGCCGGGCTGCGGTATGATGAAATGCGGGAGCTTGTCCCCGGTTTTATTCTGGATTGCTTTCAGCGTCGGATGAAGTACGATCAAAGCATGGCGGCCATCAGCGCGGCGGGAAAGGTAGGCGGTCTTTTTGGCAAGCAAAGGTAACACCATTTCCACCAAACTGGTGCTTGACGGCGAAAAAGAGTTTAAGGCGGAACTGGATCAGGCTTATGACGCCATCAAGAAGCTCAAACAGGGACTGTCGATCACAACGGCTGAAATGGGCAGAAACGCTTCGGCGCAGGACAAGGCAACCGCGAAATCCAAGACGCTTGTACAGCAGATCAAGCAGCAGGAAAAAGTGGTGGCCACGCTTGAAAAAGCGCTTGGACAGGCCAAGAAGCAATACCCGGAAAACACGGCTGTGCAAGCGCAATGGGCCGACAAGCTGACCAAGTCCAACGACGTACTGAACAACATGTACAAAAGCCTTGAAACGGCCACCAAGACAATGGAGGTCTTCGATGAGGCTACCAAAGGCGCGGATGCTTCCACCGACAAGGCTATGCAGGCCACGGTATCCTTCAACGATGTGCTGAAAGATACTGTTGCCACGGCCAAAAACATCGCTGGGGCGGTTGGCGGTGCCTTTGACGCCACAGCCAACACCGTCAAAAAGCTGTATGGTGATATGTACAGCTTGATGAGCGGCGCATGGGGGCGCGTTGGCAATTACAAAGAGCTGCAAGCGATGTGGGGCGGCGACAGCGCCGAAATCGAGAGGATCATGCTGGGCGCTGGAACCACCGGGCATGATTCCTCGGTCTTGTCCACGTCGATTCAGCAATTGGTGAACCGTACCCACGCCGGCACCAAAGAAACAACCAAGGCCCTGAAAAGCCTTGGCATCAACGAAAAAGATTATGCCAGCCATTGGGATTACTGGATGGCCGTGATGAACCGTCTAAGCGAGACGGGCCAGACCAACGGCAAGATCATCACCGATCTTTTCGGCAAGTCCGGCGCATCCATTTCATCCACGCTGGAGGACTGGAGCGTTGTCTCGACGTACAGCGGCCCCGCCGTCGGCGGCAACATTGACATGCTGGATGAGACCGGCAAAGCGGTGGATAAGCTAACCACCTTTTACACCGCTTTCAAGGATTACATCGGCGGAGAGCTGGCGGTCAAGCTGAACTTCATCGGTCTGACCGATGACGCCGTGGACATCCTGGACACGGTGTATCGAATCTTCCAGGCCCCGGACGGCGAAACCCGGAAGGAACTGACCGCAGACCTGACCGTGAAAATCGAGGCGCTGACCGAAGACGCGGAACAGGCTCTAAGCAATCTCGGCGCCTGGATACAGGATATTTCCGACGCCTTCAAGGCATCGGACAATGAGACGGTCCAGGCCATCGGGCGCGGCCTGGACGCCTTCGGTAAACTGCTGGACTGGATTGCCAACAATGCCGATACTATCATCGGCGTCCTGAGCAAGTGGTTGCGGTACAAAGCCATTGACCTGGGCGTGGAGGCTACCACTGGGCGAGGTGTTGGCGACTGGGCCGGCACCGCTGCGGATGTCGGCGTGAACCTCATCAATATCGCGATGCTAAAAAAAGCCATGGGCTGGGGGGCTGGGAAAGCGGCAGCAGGCGCTGCAGGGAGCGGGGCGGGCAGCTGGCTGGCTGGCGCTGGTATGGCCTCAATGAGAGGAATCAAGTGGCTTGCAAAGCTGGCACCTCTTGCCGCCTTCACATCAATCAGCACACATGTAAGAGACACGGTTGATGGTGGCATCTACGATAAAAACGGCAATGTCCTGCCAGGTATCCCCGTCAATGAAGACGGTACACCCATGACGTTTAGAGAAAAAGCGGCGCAGGAAGCGTCCTGGTCTCCGATGCAATCCACACTGGAACAGTGGTGGGACGATTACCGTAACGACTGGTTCCCGATCGCCCGTGGATCGCGATCCGGGGCCATTGAAGAACTGCGAGGAATAACGGACAACGACAGCGACCTTATCAACCACATCTATGAGATGTTCCAGACCATGGACAAGGATTCCATGGATTTGCCCGATATTTTCTGGCGAACCATGGACAGCTACCTGCAAAAGTACATGGACACCAACCAGAACAAGAGCAAGGATGACGAAAAGAGCAGCGCCCAAATGGACAAGATGCGCACAGCAGCCCAGCAAGGCGTGAGGGACGGTATGCGCGGCATGACTGTCATGCTGGACGGCAACACCATTGCCGGGTATGTCAGCACCTACCTTGCCCAGGATGCTGTGACGGTGCAGTAAAAACGAAAGGAGAAAAGGCATGAGGCGGACGGCGGCGGAAATCGCCATCAATGGGGTGCCGCTGATGTCGATTGACCCCGACGTAGTGGCGGTTGAGGTGCAGGAAGGTTCTGTGCAGCGACAGCTTACGGCCAGCGGCCTGGGACGGCCCATCGGTCAGCATGTGGACGCCATGGAACAGCGCACCATCGACGTGACGCTGCTCCTGGCCATTGCTCTGCCCCGTGATTTGGAGCGTCGGGCGATGCTGCTGGACAGGGTTGTCCTTTGGGCGACCCAGGGCGAAGGCAATACCACACCAGGATGCCGGCTGACCCTCAATTACCGGCCCGGACGCTATCTGTGGTGCCGCTGCGTCGAACTGCCCAAACCCGGCACACTGTACAAGTGGACGCAGCCCATCTCCATTACCTGGCGGGCATATGACGTTCCACTGTGGCAGGCGGAGGCGGCGCAGCGGCAGACCGTCAGCATAGCCGCCAATGGGGCCCAGTCGGTGCGCGTCCCCAACGTCGGAACCGCGCCGAGCAAGCTGTGGCTCAACGTGACGGCGGGATCAAGCCTTAGCTGGGTGAAGGCGTCCACCTCACGGGAAATCTTCCAGTTTTCCGGGATGGGTATACCGGCCCGCCAAACCTTTCAGATCGGATTTGACCGTCGCGACCTGTTGACGGCCACGGCGGGCCGCCTCAGCTATCTAAGCCATATGACCTATGATAGCGCTGACTATCTGACCATACCGCCAGGCGGGGCGGATGTGACCATCAAGACGGATGCTCCCGGCACTGTGGAGCTGTACAGCTATGGGAGGTGGTACTGATGGCCCGAGTGGAGCTGCTGAGTGGTCAAACGATGATGGTGGCGGCGGTGATTTTTCCCCGCGCGCTGTCCATCAACCTACGCCTGGAGGGCCTGAGCAGCGCAACCGTGACCGTGGATGAGACGGTGCCGGACATCGCCTGCGGTGCCTGGGTGCGTGTATGGTGCCCAGACGGCAGCGCCATGGTGTGCTACGTTAAGAGCATTCAGAGTGATTACCGCACGGGTCTGCGGGTGATTCAGCTGGAGCACGGCTTCGGCCTGCTGCAAAACGCCATCCTGTACGGCGAATGGCGGCCCGCGAACCTGGGCGGGACAACCCAGACGGTCGGCATCGCCACGGCCATGGCAACGATCCTTTCCCAGCAGCAGGGCGGGATCATATGGCAGCCCGGCACATGCGAGTTCAGCGTGGCCGAGGGGTGGAGCTTTACCAATGCTACGCTCTATCAGGCCATGGAGGCGCTGACGGAATCGGTTGAGGATTGCCGTTGGAGCTTTGACCAATCGTCGCTGCCGTGGAAAGTGTCCCTTGTCCACCAGACCAACGACGTATCCGCCGAAATGCGCATGAGCCGCAACATCGACAGCCTGAAAATGACTGTCAGCACCACTGACATGGCCACGCGGGTCTATCCCGTGGGACTGAAAAACCTGTCCATTGCCAGCGTCAACGGCGGCAGCGTGTACCTGCAAAAAAACGTTGCACAGTATGGCGTTATCTCCAAAACGGTGACGGACAACAGCATCCGGGACGCCGGCTTGCTCAAAGCCTGGGCGGCCAAGCTGCTGGACACCTATGCCCGGCCCGTTGTCAATGTGCAGCTTACTGGCCTTGACCTATCCAAGGCTACCGGTGAAAGCCTGGACAAGCTTGTGCTTGGACGGCGCTGCCGTATTCCGCTGCCGCGCTACGGTATCACCGTCACCGAGCGGATCACCGAACTAAGCTACAAAGACGCGCTGCTCCATCCCGAGCAAGTCAGCGTCACCATGGCCACGGTACGAAAAACCATCCAGCATGTTGTGGCCAGCAAGGCCAGCGGAAGCGGCGGCGGCAAAGCCACCACGTCAAGCCAGTGCGAATTAAAAGAGCAGGCCGACAAGGTGGAAGAAGTCCTCACCAGCAAACTGTGGCAGGACAAGGATACCATCGGCATTGTCGGCGGCGCTTTTACCGCGGTGACCGAAAACGGCAAGACTACACTCACCCTAAAGCAGGGTGCGCGGATGTACGTCAACCGTGATGGCGCGGTGGTGGAAGTGGTGGATGAGGGGAACGTGGTATCCAGCATCAACGCCACAAAGGAAGAAGTCAAAATCCAAGCCAAGCACATCAATCTTTCTGGCTACGTTACAGCCACCCAGCTGGAAGCTCAAAAGGCAAGGTTTGACAATCTGGTGACAGGTATTACTCAGGCAAAGAGTATCGCCGTGCAGCGGCTCACAGTAGAGCAAGCCACCATAGCAAGACTGGAAGGAAAGCAAATCTATTGGCGCTCCATTACTGTTAACGGGAACACATTTAACGTTTTGGCTGAGAGAACGTAACCGCAAGGAGACATTATGCGCAAAATTACCATGGCTGACGGTACATGCTTGGAGGTCACATACTGTGGTGCGGCTGACGGTTTCTTGTGGATTCGCCTGCCGAGAAAAAGCGTGACGGTTGCGGAAGCCGCCGCGTTCTTCGGCGATCCGGCTGCAACCCAAAGCATCGTCCACGACTGGGACGGCAACGACAGACAAGAATTTCATGGCTATACCGACCTCCGACGAATCGAAAAACTGGAGAGCAACATTGAAATTCTTCTTCGGGAGGAAAAAACCGATGCTGTATGATAGGCTGGTGGCCATCTTGGCGGCACTTGAAAGGGTGGGAACCCGTGGCAAGGACGCCATGGAGCATATGCTGTACGCCATGCGAGAGCTGGAAGTGCTGATAGAGGCCGTGCGGCGGACGGAGAGCGATAACAATGATAAAGACAACGCTTGATTTTACAGTTGATCTCGGCACAGGACTTGCCAAAACGAGGCTTGCGCCGTGGTTTGTTGCCGGGGATAAGCAAGCCCACACCTTCCGCGTGGCGGTGCTGGATGACGGCACCCCGGCGATCCTGACATGGGCTGGCTGCGCGGCCTATGTCATCCGCGCTGATGGCGTGACCGTACCAGTCTATGGCAGCGTTACCGGCAATGTGGCTTCGGTAACGCTCCCGGCCAGCAGCTACACGGTGCCGGGGCGGGTCGCTGTCATCATCAGACTGTCCACCCATGCTGAGATTAACACCATCTTTTACGGTGAAGGGGCTGTGCTCAGTTCTACAACTGATTCGGTGATCGATCCTGGTGGACTGATTCCCAGCCTGGATGAGCTTCTGGCGCAGATTGCGGCCATGGAGGCTGCAACTTCTGCCGCAAACACGGCCACGGCCAACACGCAGGCACAGGCAAAAGCTGCCGCTGTCGCTGCATCCAACGCTCAAACAAAAGCCGACGAAGCCAGCAGCGCCGCAGAAGCGGCTACAAAGGCCGCTGCTTTTTTTGATGTTCTGGAGGCTTCCGCAACCGCCCTTCCGCCCGGCAGCACACCAACGGCAGCCTGGGAGGATACCGACGGCAAGAAAAATCTGCTGCTTGGAATCCCGCGCGGAGAAAAAGGCGAAACGGGCTCCATTGATAATTTGACCATCAACGGCCAAAGCGCACAGAATGGGAGCATCACCCTCACCGCCGCGTATGTCCCCCTTTCCGCCGCCGACGCCACGACGGAGCAAACGGCGCTGGCGCGGCGGGACAGGGTGTACAACCTGCTGGACAACAGCGACTTCCGCCATCCGGTGAACCAGCGGGGGCAGAGCAGCTACTCGGGCAATCAATACACCATCGACCGATGGCGCGCTTATTCGTCCAGCGCCCAAATCATCGTCGGAAGCGGGTTTGTCACGATTGAATCAAGCGCGCTGATGCAGTATTTGGACGCCGACCCCGCAAAGGTCTATACGGCGGCGGTTCGCAGGGCAGACGGCGGCGTGGTCGTTGCCTCCGGCACATTTGCCGATGGGTTCGGCAATGCCGCGCTGGGGATTCGCTGCGGCATCGCCAATGATATGTGTCGGTTCATGATGGAGGCGGTTCTGGGCAGGGTGGTCTGGGCCGCGCTCTACGAGGGCTCCTACACCGCCGACACCCTCCCCGCCTACGTC
>CANOHT010000045.1 GCA_947565865.1 uncultured Clostridia bacterium | reverse complement strand
TGGCAGGGCTCGAACCTGCGAATGCGGGAGTCAAAGTCCCGTGCCTTACCACTTGGCTACACCCCAACGCAGGTCAACTATTAGCCGCCATTGGCAGCAAAAACAAGGGAAATGGGGTGAGTAGTGGGACTCGAACCCACGGTCTTCAGAGCCACAATCTGACGCGTTAACCAACTACGCTATACCCACCATATGATCGCGCGCCTGGAGGGGCTCGAACCCCCGACCCACGGCTTAGAAGGCCGTTGCTCTATCCAACTGAGCTACAGGCGCAGGCCGCAGAACAGGATTCCTCCAACGGGCATCAACATCAGGAGCCGTCTGCATCAAGCCAATGCGCCGTCTCGCTGACAGTGATAAATTATAGCACCCGTGCCGCGCTCTGTCAAGCGGTTTTTCGCAATTCCGCGGAAATTCCGTGGAAAATTTCTCGGAGAACGTGAACCTCAGCGCAGAAAGCGCCGCAGCCAGCGTTCTTTTCGGGCGGTATAAGGCATGTAGCGCAGGGAGAGCTCCGGCCAGGCGCCCTTGCATACAACACTCTTTTCATGGCTGAAGGCCTCGAAGCTGCGCCGTCCGTGATAACTGCCCATGCCGCTCTCCCCCACGCCTCCAAAGCCCATGTGGCTGGTGGCCAGATGGACAACGGTGTCGTTGACGCAGCCGCCGCCAAAGCGCAGCGTCCGTGTATAGCGCTCCCGAGCCGTGCGGCTCCTGCTGAAAAGGTAGCAGGCCAGCGGACGAGGACGCTCCTGAACAAAGCGGAAGGCAAGGTCAAGGCAGTCCACCGCGATGACGGGAAGCAGCGGGCCAAAGATTTCCTCCCGCATCACGGGGGAATCCGGGGAAACGTCCGCCAGCAGCGTGGGCTGAATGCGCATGGTCTTTTCATCCCAGGCGCCGCCATAAACAACGCGGCCGGGGTCGATCAGGGCCGTCAGCCGGTCAAAATGCCGACGGCTGACGATATGAACGTACTGCTCGCTGCGCAGGGCGTCCCCGGCCATCTCGTCAAAGGCATGGGCAAGGGCGCGCAGAAGCGGCTCCTTCACGCTCCGCTCCACCAGCACATAATCCGGGGCCACACAGGTCTGGCCTGCGTTGAGCAGCTTGCCGAAGGCGATGCGCCGTGCCGCCAGGCCGATGTCGGCGGTGGCGTCCACCAACACGGGGCTTTTGCCGCCCAATTCAAGGGTAACGGGAATCAGGCGATCGCTGGCACGGCGCATCACCTCCCTGCCTACCGCCACGCTGCCGGTGAAGAAGATCTTGTCAAAGGGCTGATCCAGCAGGGCTTGGTTCTCCGCCCGGCCGCCCTCCACCACGGCGATATAGTCCTCCGGGAAGCAGGCGCGCAGCAAATCGCCCAGAGCCCGCGCCGTGGCGGGAGCGTAGGCCGAAGGCTTGACCACACAGCAGTTGCCCGCCGCGATGGCGCCGACGAGGGGCGACAGCGTCAGCAGCAAAGGGTAATTCCAGGGTGACATGACAAGACACACCCCGTAGGGCTCGCGCACAGTGAAGCTGCGGGCCGGGAACTGCGAAAGGGACGTGCGGGCCGGCTGCCTGCGGGCGTAACCGCGCAGATGGCGCAGCATGTGCCGCAATTCCGACAGCGTCAGGCCGATTTCGCACATGTAGGCTTCCGCCCCGGCCTTGCCCAGGTCTTCCCGGAGGGCGGCCAGCAGGTTCGCCTCCCCGTTCCGCAGAGCCCTTTCCAGCCGGATAAGGGCGTTCCGGCGGAAGGCCAGGTCAAGGGTTCGTCCGCTGCGGAAGGCTGCCTGCTGTCGGGTCACAAGGGCTGCGATTTCCGCCGCCTGGGTATGCGCTGCCATGAATCATCGCCTCCTGATGTCAGCATAAGCCCTTGCCGGCTTTCTGTCAATGCCTTGGGCATAAGCCGACTGGAAAGAGGATTTTTCCCGCCGAAGGGCGAATCCTTATCATCAGCGTCAAAATGGCGGCCCGCTCCGCCCATCGACATCAAGGAGGTCATTGCCATGGCGATTACGCCCCACGATATTGCAAAAATGCTGGATCATTCTCCCTTACAGCCCTTTCTGACCGAGGATGATGTCCGCAAGGCCTGCGAACTGGCCCTGCGGTATGACTGCGCTTCCGTCTGCTGCCGCCCCTGCGACGTGCCGCTGGTGGCGGAGCTGCTCAGGGGCAGCGACGTAAAGACCTGCACGGTCATCGGCTTCCCCCATGGCGCTCATGAGACCGCCATCAAGCTGGCGGAAGCCCGTCTGGCCCTGGACAAGGGCTGCCAGGAGCTGGACATGGTCATCAACATCGGCAAAATGCTCCATGGCGACGAGGACTACGTTCAGGAGGAAATCCGTCAAATCGCGGAGGAAGCCCATGCAAGGGGCGCCATCCTCAAGGTGATCCTGGAAACCTGCTACCTCACCGACGCGCAGAAGGCGCGGGCCTGCCAGCTCTCCGAGGCGGCGGGAGCGGACTTCGTCAAGACCTCCACGGGATACGGGTCCAAGGGCTGCACCATCGACGATCTGAAGCTGATGCGGGCTTCCGTATCCGACCGTGTGCAGGTGAAGGGCTCCGGGGGGATCCGCGACCTGGACACCGTGCTGACGGCCCGGGCCGTGGGCGCCAGCCGGTGCGGCGTGTCCGCCTCCGAAAAAATCCTGCTGGAAGCGGAAAAGCGCTATGCCGAGGGTACCCTGCGGGAAATAGAGAACCTGAAGGAAATGAGCGGCGGCTATTGAGGAGGAGCAGGATGGCATCATTGACAGATTTGCCCAACATCGGCCCGAAGCTGTCCCAGCAGCTTTGCGCCGTGGGCATCGATACCAAAGAAGCGCTCAGGCATGTGGGCGCGCAGGCAGCCTGGCTGCGGATTCAAGCCATCGACCCCTCCGCCTGTCTGCTGCGCCTGATGGCGCTGGAGGGCGCGGTTCAGGGCGTGAAGAAGGCGATGCTTCCGCCGGAGAGAAAGGCGGAGCTGCAGGCCTTTTATCACGAAAATAAGATAACCGGAAAACGGAAATGACAAAGCCGCTGGCAGAGCCTGTACGCTCTGACCGGCGGCTTTGCTTTATTCGATCTTCCGGGAGACGTATGCCGCTGAACACTTGCGTGTCTTTCGCTCTGCCCTCGGCGCTCCATAGGGAAGCCCTATTCAAAATAGCGATTCGCCCCGCCTCAAAAACGCTCGTTGGTTGACGGCCGATCCATGCTGACATGACGCGGCAGAAACGTAGGATAGGCTCTTTTCAGCTGGGTGGCATCAAGTTCGCGGCGCTGCCTCGTGCTTTCGTTTGATGATGATAAGCAGCGGCAAAGCGCATGAAAATAATAGATTCGCCTTGGGCACCATACCCTCGCAGCCCGCGCGAAACCCACGGCCCGGGACAGCCTGCCCAGACGCCGCCGGTTTCCTATCAGGCCCCGCCTTCATGGGAACCGCGGTCTCCCCGACCGCTCCGCCTGCGGCGACGTTTTGCGCCTCCATCCATGGCACGACCATTGTCCAGAAGCGCCCCTGCGCCCAAGCGGACTCCCTTTGAGGCCATGCGGCCACGGAGCGATGCGCAGTCTCCTGGGCGACAGGACGGGCAGTCTGAACGCCGCCGACCGCGCCGACGCTGGCGGCTCCTTTGTCCCCACGGCACAGGAACAGCAGCAAGCCGTGACAGCAAGGAATACCCAAGCGCATTTTCAGTCCACGGAACCAAGACGCGGATAGCATTGGCAGCCTCTGTATGAAAACGCTTTCCGGTATCCGCCGCCCCTCACGGACGCTGCGCGGACGGATCGGCTCCCAAGCGGCGGCCTTTCATTTGTGATACCGCTCCCCCGCGCGGATTTTCATGGCCCGGTACACCTGCTCCAGCAGCATGACGCGGGCCAGCTGATGCGGAAAGGTCATCTTGCTCATGGACAGCTGCTCATCCGCCCGGGCGATGACCTTTTGCGACAGTCCCAGGGATCCGCCGATGACAAACACAATGTCCGCGACGCCCCGGGTCTGCAACTCCGCCATATGCCGCGAGAGGTCCTCGGAGTCCCACTGTCTGCCGGGAATGGTCAGGGCAATCACATAATCCCCAGGACGGATGCGGCCCAGCAGCGCCTCACCCTCTTTTTCCCGAATCTGCGCCTCGATGGCCGGGGAGGAATGGCTGGGCTCGGCCAGGTCGGGGAGCTCGACCTCCTCAAAGCGTCCATAGCGGCTCAGGCGCTTGAGGTATTCATCCGCCATCATGCGGTAAGGCTTTTCCTTCATGCGGCCCACGGCCAGAATGGTCACGCCCATGTCAGTCCTCCCCGCCGGGCAGCTCCACGGCATATCTCCGCTCATCCATGGGGTCGAAAAGCACCCACACTGAATCGCCGGGCCGAACGTCCGTGTGGAAGACGTTGTGGCTGCGCAGGGTCACAGGGCTTGAGACCTGGGGCGGGGTGCAGGTAACATACACCCGATAGGGACTGCGGCGGTTGACCCTCAGCGCCGGGTTGAGGGCGACCCGCTTCACCGTGCCCCGGACGCGGACGCCGCAGGCCGCCAGCTCCTCCCGGCGGGACGCGGCGCGCTTCATGCCCCCGTAAATGCCCAGGCCGACGCTCAGGAAGATAAGCCCCAAGGGCAGATAGGTCCAGCCAAGGATGTGCATGGTCAGCTGCTCCTCGTCCAGGCCCGCGCTATCCAGCAGCGGAAGGCCCTGGCTGGTCAGGAACAGCAGCAGCCCGCCGCCGATGACGGCAAACAGCAGGCCCATTCCGCCAAAGGTGAAAAGAAAGATTCGGCGCATGGATTTCACGTTACGGCACCTCCCGGGATGATCGGTCGGAGACATTCATGACGGACGCCGCGAACGCTTCCAGGATGGGGTTGAGCTTGTGAGCCTGGCGCATGGGGAAATCATGCCCGGCGCCCGGAAGCATCATCGTCCGGCAGCGAGGGTTCTGCCCCAGCAGCGTCAGGGAAGCGCGCATATCACGGGTCTCCCTGCCGCCGCACACGGCCAGCATGGGGGTCTCCACCCGCTGGTAGGCGGGCAGGTCGGCCAGGCGCAGGGTGTTGGCAAAGAAGGAGCGGTAGACCTTCGGGGTCATTTTCCGGGCATCGTGAACCATGGCGTCAGCCTGGGCGGCGGTGTAATGCCAGTACCGCGCCTGAAGCCGCACCAGCCATTGCCACCGCAGCATTTTTGCGGCAAGCCCGGACAAGGCGACGTATGGCCGGACGGATTTAGGCGTCGGATTCACCCACGCGCTCAAAAACACCGCAAAGCGGAACCGCTCTGGCCGCTGGCTGACGAGCATCACGGCCAGCTGTCCGCCCAGGGAATGGCCGATGACCCCGATGGGCTCCTCCCCCAGGCTTTCGATCAGCGTCCACAGCGCCCGGATGGTTTGGGCGGGATCGTAGGCGACCTCCGCCGCCTGTCCCGCGCCGGGCAGATGCGGCACGATCAGGCGATAGCGGTCGGCCAGGCCGTATTGCTGGCAGAAGGTATCCAGCGCCCCCGCGCCGTGCAGTAGCAGAATGGTTGGCTGCCGCCGGTCTCCATATTCATCATAATGCAGCATAGGCCGCCTCCTTGCTGGTTCAGTGGGGTGGGTTGAGGGCTGCCAATACACCGCTGAAAAAAGCCAGACAGCCGCGATCCACAGCGGATTGGGCCAGGGTTTTCTCCGACAAATCATTGTAATACTGCCCGGTGGCGATGTCAACGGACAGGCTGTCCAGGGGGAAGCCGGGGGTCACATGGGGATGAGGGCGGCTGGCAAGGATAAAAGGCTCGGTGGACAGGGTGTCGTCCGCCGCGGTGAATATCCGTCCGCCGCCCATCACAAGGCAGATGGCGTTGCGGTAGCGGCCGATGAGCCGTCCGCCGTGCCGTGCTGACAATCCGCCGTAATACGCGATCATCTCCGCGTCGGTCAGCTCACGGCCGCCCACCCGGCGCACATGGACGCCGGGCTGCTCGTCATCGGCCACGCCGTCGAAGTACAGCCCGGAATCGCAGGAGAACACAGGTTGTCCCCAGGCGGCATAGCAGGCCCGGGCCTTGAGGACGGCGTTGTCGAGGGGAGCGCGGCCGCTTTCATCCACCGGGGGAACGGTGAGGCCCACGTCCGCCGGGCCGTCGATGATTAGTCCCAGCGACTGTGTTAAGCGGCGCATGGCATCCAGCTTGGCGGGGTTGGTGGTACCGTAGAGTAGCCTCATGGCGCGAAAGCCTCCTTCCATGCCGCCGGAAGACGCAGATCCTCCCGGCGAACCTTGTCCCAGCTGAAAACCGCCGTCAGCTCGGGCAGGGCGGCGGGGCGGCATGTTTCGATGAGTCCGGCGCTGTAGGCCAGCGCGCCGAGGATATCCGCCGGGGCAAAGCGCTTGGCCAGAGCGGTCATGTCCAGATCCCGGTCGCGCTTGGCCAAGCGGCGACCGTCGCTGTCCGTCAGCAGCGGAATGTGCCAATAGCGCGGCGTGGGGAAGCCCAGCAGGCGCTGCAGATAAAGCTGCCTGGGGGTGGCGGAGAGAATGTCCCGCCCCCGCACCACCTCCGTTACGCCGCTGAGGGCGTCATCCACCACCACGGCCAGCTGATAGCCCCACAGTCCGTCCGAGCGCCGGAGGACGAAGTCGCCGCAGTCCCGGCGCAGGTTCTCCCGCTGAGGGCCGAAGAGGCCGTCGGTGAAGGCAAGCTCATCATCGGGCGTCCGCAGGCGGATGGCAGGAGTGCGGTGGAGGGCCAGCGCGGCAGCTTCCTCCGCCGTCAGGCAGGCGCATACGCCGGGATAGATCCGCTGGGTATCGCCTAAGTTGGGGGCGGCGCTGGCGGCCAGCTGGGCCCGGGTGCAGAAGCAGGGATAGGTCAGCCCCCGGGCCGTCAGCCGATCGAGATGACGCTGGTAAACCTCCCCCCGCCGGGACTGCCACAGGGGCTCCTCATCCCAGTCAAAGCCCAGCCAGCGCAGATCGTCGATCATCTGTCGGGCCAGGGCCGGCGGGCAGCGGGGGATGTCGATATCCTCAATGCGCAGGAGGAAGCGGCCCCCCTGGCTGCGGGCGGAAAGGTATGCCAGCAGGCAGCACAGCACATTGCCCAGGTGCAGTCTGCCGCTGGGCGAGGGAGCAAAGCGGCCGGTGACGGGCTGCATGGGAGCGCCTCCCTTCATGTCGTGTTGTAATGAAGCCGTTACAATTGTATCACGCCCCGCCATCGGGGGCAAGACTGTCACAGGAAAAGTTCACAGCCCGGCAGGAAAGAGACGCAACTGTGCAGAATATACAAAATGAAAGCGCTATCATTCAGCGCATGCGAACATTGTGATTTGGTGGCATATGAAGGAGATGGAGGCAATGGGCTTCAATGTCATGGTGGGCCAGAGCGGCGGTCCCACAGCGGTCATCAACGCCAGCCTGGCGGGAATCTTCCAGAACGCCATCCGCCGTGGGGCGGATCATGTCTACGGGATGCGCAACGGTATCCAGGGTTTTCTGGAGGAACGGCTGGCGGACATGAGCGAGGTGATCCGCTCCAACCTGGATTTTGAGATTCTCAAGCGCACCCCCAGCTCCTTCCTGGGTTCCTGCCGTTACCGGCTGCCCCAGCCCCAGGAGGACGAGGCGCCCTTCCGCAGGATTTTTGACCTGCTGAAGAAGTACGACATCCAGGCCTTCTTCTACATTGGCGGCAACGACAGCATGGACACCATCGACAAGCTCAGCCGCTACGGCGCATGGATCGGCAGCCCCATCCGCTTCATCGGTGTGCCCAAAACCATCGACAACGACCTGGAGCTCACCGATCACACTCCCGGCTACGGCTCGGCGGCAAAATACATCGGCGTGGTGATGAAGGAAATCATCCTGGATGCCCGGGTCTACGGTACACCCTATGTGACCCTGGTGGAGATCATGGGCCGCAACGCGGGCTGGCTGACGGCGGCCGCGGCGCTCTCCGTGGGAGACGACTGCGACGGCGTGGACATGATCTGCCTGCCGGAGATTCCCTTCCATGTGGATCGCTTTATTGACAAGGTGGCGGCCATGCAAAAGCACAACCAATCCGTGGTGGTGGCCGTCAGCGAGGGCGTGAAGCTGGAGGATGGCCGCTATGTTTGCGAATTGAGCGACGACGTGCGCTCCAAGGACGCCTTCGGCCATACCAACCTGACGGGCACGGCCCGCTACCTGAGCAACTGCATTGCGTCCAGCCTGAAGACCAAGACCCGCGCCATCGAATTGAGTACGCTGCAGCGCTGCGCCGGCCATGTGACCAGCCGCACGGACATCACCGAGGCCTACCAGGTGGGCGGCGCGGCGGTGAAGGCGGCCATGGAAGGGTTCACAGGCAAAATGGTCGCCATACAACGTATCAGCGACGATCCCTACCAGGTAACTACCATGCTGGTGGACACCGCCGATGTGGCGAACAAGGAAAAGAAGGTGCCCCTTGACTGGATCGACGAGAACCGCACGGGGATGCTGCAGCCCTACCTGCGCTACGCCCGTCCGCTGATCCAGGCAGAGCTGCCGCCCATTTATATTGACGGCTTGGTGCAGCATATCCACCTGTAACGGCAAAAAGGAGGCAGCATCCGCTGCCTCTTTTTCAAACCAACTTCAAGAGATCGCGCCAGCGATAACGGGAGTCTGAGGGCCGATGGCCCTCAGGCGGGGGCTTGGGGGCAAGGCCCCCAACGTCCCTATGGCACAGCGATCCTGACAACTCAATAGACGGGCCCATTATATGACCTCTTGTCAGTTTCACCCTGGTTCTCCAGGTAAAACTGCCTCTTCGCCTGAAGGAAATCCTCCAGCCGCAGCAGCACCGCGTAAAGCAGGGCGCGGCTCTCGAACTCCGCCCGGGTGGCCGGGAGGGGCGACCGCTTCATATCCCGAAGGATACCGGCATGGACGGCCAGCAAACCGGAAACATCGTTGTTTCTGTCATATTCACCGGCGATCTGCCGCAGAAAAGCCCCGACCTGCCGCTGCTGCTCAGGCGTATCTTCCATTTTTTCCACGGCTGTCAAGGCCTGGGCCAGCATCCGGCATTGCCGGCGCCGCATGGCCGCGTAGCGGATGTCGTACAACGATGGATGAAGCAGCTGGTTATCCATGTTGCGCCGGGCGAGGACTTCCGCCTGGTCGATGGCTTCCCGAAGGCGGCCGAGCTCCTCCCGGGCCAGGGACAGCGCAGACGCGTCCTCTGCCTCCAGAGTGTCGGCCAGGAGTGAAAGCTGGCGCCGCATACCTTCGTCCACCCGGTTCAGCCGCTGGCGAATGCCGCTATGGTCGGCGCGAAGGTGCAGATTCACCAATATGCCAAAGCCCGTGCCGATGGCCATCAGCAGGGTTTCGTTCAGGACGAGGCCGGGAGACATGCTGCCCGCGATCATGTAATGGGACGTCAGCACCGATACCATGGCGATGGCGTAGGTCCAGCCCAGACCGCAGCACAGGGCCGCGAATAGAAACAGATAAACCGTAAAGGCCAAAACGGTATAGCCCATCAGGCTGTAACAGCCAAAGGCGATCAGCAGGGAGGTCATGTAAGCCAACAGACGGTTGCGGGCGGTGAGCAGGGTTTCCCGCTTGGTGCCCAGGATGCTCAGCACGGTAATGATACCCGCCGTCGGGCTGGACTGAAGGCCCAGGGCTTGGCTGAGGAGAATCGCGGCTGCCGCGCCCAAGGCCATTTTGACGCCTTGCAGCCAGTGCTCCCGGCGGATGCTCATACGCGCTCGCCTCCCTCCAGCACCACGGTGGCGGTAGGATAGGCGAAGGCGCAGCCGCACTGCGCCGCCAGGGGGATGATCCGCACATTCAGCCGATGCTTCAGCGCCCGGTAATCCGCAAGGGACAGCGCCGTGGCGTACAGGCGCACGCTAATATCCAGGCTGGACGCGCCGAAGCCCTCCAAAATCACCTGCACCGTATCGGCGTCCACCTCCGCGTCGGCGCGCAGGAGGTCTTCCAGCGCCGCGACAAAGGTTTCGACCGCGCGCGGATCAGTTTGATAGGTCAGGCTGAGGGTAAATTGCCACAGGCGGCTGACACGGCTGGTGCTGTTGCGAATGTATTCTCCGCAGACCTTGGCGTTTTCAACCGTAACAAGCACGTTGTCCGGCGTTCGCAGGCGGGTGGAGCGGAAGGAAATGTCCTCCACGACCCCTTCCACATCCCCCAGGGCAACATAATCACCGATGCCGAAGGGGTGTTCCAGCACCAGCGTCGCCCCGGCAATCAGGTTGGACAGCGTTGATTGCGCCGCCAGGGAAACGGCCAGGCCGGCGATGCCCGCCCCGGCGATCAGACTGGCAACCGGCAAACCGAACAGATCCATGACAACCAGTCCCGCGAAAAGCAGCACCAGCACCCGGTAAATGTTCTCCAGAAAGCGGCTGATGGTTCTGTCGCTTTCCAAATCCAGCTGATTTTGTGCGCTGCGAAGCAGCAGGCGGCAAAGAGGCGAGGCTCGCCAGAAGCCCCAGGCCGTCAGCAGCACCGCCGCCGCCCGGAGAATGGGCAGGAACAGACCCAGCAGCCGCGCGCGCGTCACGGGGTCCGGCAGCGGGAAAAGCAGACTCGCGCCAAAGATGAGAGCCAGGCGGAGCATCAGCCCCAAAGGCACTTTGAACCCGTGCCCCAGGATGTGCAGCCATTCAGGCGTAAAAGGCCGTACCCGGTCACCCAGGAATGCAATCAGCCTGCGAATGGGCCGTCCCCCAGCCAAGGACAGCAGCAGCAATATCAAACTGAAGGCCAGGGCCAGCAGCTCCTGCCGGGACAGGCTGATCAGCAAATCCAGCATGGCGAACACCTCCATAGACAATGATGACCCGTCAGCGGGACGGATAGACGCTCCGTTTCATTCAAAGGGCAAAAAAGGCGCGCCGCGTTCACCGTCGGCAAACCGCCGCTTGGCATTGCCGGGCAACACAAGCCTCAGGCGGGGCGAAATATCCAAACGGCATGTGATTTTTCGACAGCCTGCGCGTATGTTCCGGCCTTAACAGCAGCCGCGCCTTCTCACCTCTTCCAGCAAAAAAGGCTGAATGTGGGGATAGGTCCACTTTCGAGGAAACCGATCCGTCAGCTCGATTTTTTCGATCTCATGATGCAGCGCCGTCTCGAAACGCTTGATGTCGGCAAAAAAAGCATTCCATAGGTTTCGTGGGCATCCGATGCCATAACCGAGTAAACGCACACCGGCTTCAGGGCATATTCCACCGCGCCGGTTTCCTCATACAGCTCCCGCCTCGCCGTATCCGCGATGTTTTCTCCCGGTTCCCGATGACCTCCGGGTATTTCCCATGTATCTCTGTCCTTGTGCTTACAGAATACATATTGACCTTGGGCCAGCGATACAATAACGGCAAATTGAAGCCATTCATCCGCCGCCGTTTCATAAAACCTGATTTCCGTCATGGGTGGCTATTCCTTCCTTGCTTTTCGATTGGCCGCGCTCACGTCAGCGCCGCGCGTGGACGCAAAAATGGCAGAACCGCTCTTTGACGCCATCAAGCGTGATAGATACCCGCCCTTCCGGGTATCATAGGGGAAGACCCCGCTACCCATGGGGCATAAGGAGGGAAGCATTGATGGAAAAAATCAAGGTGGTACAGTACGGTTGCGGCAAGATGAGCAAATACATCCTGCGCTACCTCTACGAGAAAGGCGCGCAAATTGTCGGCGCCATCGACGTTAACCCCGACATTGTGGGCATGGATCTGGGGGACTTCCTGGGCCTGGACTGCAAGACGGGCGTCGTCATCAGCAGCGACGCGGACGAGGTGCTGGATCATACCGACCCGGACATCGCGGTGGTAACGCTGTTCAGCCTGGTAAGCGAGTGCTACGACGCCTTCGCCAAGTGCCTGGGGCGGGGCATCAGCGTCATCACCACCTGCGAGGAGGCCACCTATTGCTGGACCACCCAGCCTGAACTGGCCAACCGCCTGGACGTGCTGGCCAAGGAAAACGCCTGCACCTTTGTGGGCAGCGGCATGGAGGATGTGTTCTGGGTGAACATGGTGGGCATGGTGGCCGGGGGCTGCCACGACATCCGGCGCATTGAGGGCGCGGTATCCTACAACGTGGAGGACTACGGCCTGGCGCTGGCCAGGGCTCACGGCGTCGGGCTGACGGCGGAGGAATTCGAGGCACAGATCGCCCATCCCGAGACCCTGGAGCCCGCCTATGTATGGAACTCCAACGAAGCGCTGGCGGCCAAGATGGGCTGGAGCATCAAAAGCCAGACCCAGCGGTGCGTCCCCTACTTCCATGACGGCGACGTGTACTCCGAAACCATGGGCGAAACCATCCCTCAGGGCCGCTGCGTCGGCATGGCGGCGGTGGTGACCACGGAGACCTTCCAGGGCCCGGTGATCGAGACCCAGTGCATCGGCAAGGTTTACGGCCCGGATGATGGCGACATGTGCGACTGGAAAATCGTCGGTGAGCCGAATGTGGAATACCATGTGGTGAAGCCCGCCACGGTGGAGCATACCTGCGCCACCATCGTCAACCGCATCCCCTCGGTGCTCAGGGCCCCCGCCGGCCTGGTGACCCTCAATGACCTGGATGAAATTGAGTACATGACCTACCCCATGGAACGGTATGTGTGAGGGTGTTAAAAAAGTGGCTGCGGCCACTTTTTTTGAGGGGCTTCGCCCCGTTTCCTTGCACGCCCTCACTGGTCGGGGCATAAATGCCCCGACCGGTCGTTCGGTCGTGTAAGGAAGCGATTTCTGATGAAATCGCATACCCGCCCGACCGGCAAAGCCGGTCGATACGATTAACTGTCCGAGGGCCTGCGGGCCCTCCGACACCTCCCAAGTTTTTTGCAGGTCGAGTCGGAGGGCCTTGGGCACTCCGACTTTTTGCATGTCAGTCATTCTGCCGCAGATGCCCCTTGAGCACCAGCCGCTTGGTGAAGTAATTCCAAACCATCACCAGGAAGGTGGCGGCGATCTTGTTGAGCATGTAGACCTTCACCGACAGCCCGAAAAGGACGAAAACCACCGCGTCCTCCCCAAAGAGCGCCGTCAGCGCCCACATCAGCAGGGTATTGAGGGCCAGGCCCATGCCGCTGGTAAGGGCAAACCCCAGCTTGGCGGCATGGCCGCTGTTCTTCGCGCCGTCAAAGACCCAGCCCATGCACAGCAGGTAATTCGCCGCCACGCTGACCAGGAAGGCCAGGGGTGTTGCCAGCACCACGTCCAGCCCCAGAGCTTCCTTCAGCAGCACCAGCACAGCGTATTCGATCACGAAGCAGACGCCGCCTGTGACCGCGAATTTGACGATCTCCGCCGCCCGCGCATGGGCAGCCATCCATTGGTTCAGCTTTTGTCGCATATGGATTTCCTTTCTGTCATCGCCCGGTGGAGCCAAAGCCCCCGCGGCGTTTATCCGGGGCGTCCTGCTCCTCCGCCAGTCCGTAGGGAAGAAAGACCCCCTGGCAGAAGCGTTCGCCCCGGCTGATGGTCATCGGATGATCCCCGCCGTTGACCACCCGCACCAGGATGTGCCCCTCATTGTCGGCGTGATAATAATCACTGTCGATGACGCCCGTGGTGTTGGCCAGCCGCAGCTGATGGCGGAAGCCCATGGAGCTTCGGGGAAAGAGCAGCAGCACCCAGCCCGGCTCCATCCGCGCACGGATGCCCGTGGGAATGGTCGCGGCCTCCCCCGGGGACAGGACGATGTCCACCGGGCTGACGAAATCGTATCCGGCGCTGCCTTCCGTGGCCCGGCAAGGCAGGGGAAGCGCGGCATGATTCAGGCCGGGGCGGCCTTCCAGAGCCTCCTGGTAGCGGGATAAAGAGACGCGCTCAAAGCGGGCAATGGTCATGGCTTGTCCTCCTTAAGGGCGGTATAGGCGTCGGTCAGGCGGGCCAACTCCGCCAGAGTCAGCTTTTCTCCCCGCAGCTTCTCGTCCAGCCCGGCGGCGTCCATCAGTGCGGCAGCCTCCTGTCTCTCCAGACGGAAGGTGGCGCAGAGGTTGTTGACCATGGTCTTCCGGCGAAGGGCGAAGGCGGCGGCGGCCACCCGGAAAAAGTCCGCCTCACTGCGCACCTCCACCGCCGGACGCTCCCTCATGGGCAGCACCACAAAGGCGCTGTCCACCTTAGGGGGCGGCGTGAAGCACCCAGCGGGTACTTCCATGGCCAGATAAGGCTCGCAAAAATACTGGCAGCGGATAGCCAGCGGGCCCCAGGCGTCCGTGCCGGGACGGGCGAGCATCTTGTCCGCCACCTCCCGCTGCACCATCAGCGCCAGCCGCCGCAGCGGCAGTCCGCAGGTCAGCAGCAGGGTGATGAGAGGCGTTGTAATATAGTAAGGGATGTTCGCCACCACGGACAGCGGCCTGCGCAGCGGGGCGGTAATCTGCGCGAGGTTCAGCGCCATGATGTCCCCCTGAAGCAGGGTGAAGTTGTCATAGCCTTCCATATAGGCGTTCAGCAGCGGAATCAGCCGCTCGTCCAATTCCACCGACAGCACATGATGGGCCTGCCGGCACAGGTATTTCGTCATGCTGCCCGCCCCCGGCCCGACCTCCAGCACGTCATCCTCCGGCGTCACCTGGGACAGATCCACCAGGGCCTTCAGCAGCTCCTCATCATAGATGAAATTCTGGCCCAGCCCCTGCTTGTAGCGCAGCTGGCTGTCCCGAATACGTTCCTTGGTCTTGCTCATGGTTTTCCTTTCTTGCTCACAGCGTCAGCGCCATGACGATTTCGTCATCATCATCGTCCCCGGTGGTTCGGAAGCCCAGGCTTTCATAGAGCCGCCGGGCAGGCTCGTCGCCCGCCACATAGCACAGCTCGCACCGGCTGTACCGGCCGTCCTTCCGCATGGCTTCCAGCACGAGCAGACTGGCCTCCCGTCCATAGCCCCGCCCCTGATAGCGCTGGTCGATATACAGCTGGCTGAGGATATAGCACCGGCCCTCGGGCCAGTCATGCCACAGCACCATGCCCACCGGGACGCCGTCCGCCACAATCTGCCGGGCCTCGCTGCTCCGCTCCCGATAGGCATATGCCCGGGCCAGCAGTCCGGCGCCCTGGGCCACATAATGCCGCTGATCTTCCCGGACGCACAGGGGTTCCCGCCAGTTGTCGGGGGTAATGGGTTCCAAGCGCAGCATCGGTACGGCCTCCTTTCTCATATCCCCTGCAGTATAGCACATCCGCCGTGGAAAAGAAAGCGGCGGAGGGCCCAGCAGGGGTAAATCCACCGGGAGGTGTCGGAGGGGCCGCAGGCTCTCTGACTTCTATTCGTATCCGCCGGCTTTGTCGGCAGGGCAGGTCTTTCTCGCTTCCGGCGCGAAAATACCTGGCAAATTTGCGCCGCCCGCAGGCGGCCTCCTCCCCCTCAAGCAAGTGGCCGCAGCCACTTGTTTGACTTCTTTGATTCTCCCTTGACAAATCGGGCTTTTCCTCCTATGATACAGGGGTAACCAATGAATGGGAGGATGAAACCGATGGCGGAACTGACGATGGACAAGCTGGTGGCGCTGTGCAAGAACCGCGGCTTTATTTTTTCGGGCTCCGAAATCTACGGCGGCCTGGCTAACACCTGGGATTACGGCCCCCTGGGCGTGGAATTCAAGAACAATGTGAAGAAGGCCTGGTGGCAGAAGTTTGTCCAGGAAAGCAAGTACAATACGGGCCTGGACTGCGCCATCCTGATGAACCGCGAGGTGTGGGTGGCCTCCGGCCATGTGGGCGGCTTCAACGACCCGCTGATGGACTGCAAGGCCTGCAAGGCCCGCTTCCGCGCCGACAAGCTGATCGAGGACTTCACAGGCGGCGAGGAAACCGGTGACGGCTGGACCAACGCGGAGCTTGAAACCTACATCGCCGAGCATGACATCAAGTGCCCCGTGTGCGGCAAGAAGGACTTCACCGGCATCCGCCAGTTCAACCTGATGTTCAAGACCCATTCCGGCGTGAACGAGTCCACCGCCAGCGAGATCTACCTGCGCCCGGAGACGGCCCAGGGTATCTTCGTCAATTTCCAGAACGTTATGCGCACCACCCGGAAGAAGCTCCCCGCCGGCATCGCGCAGATCGGCAAGTCCTTCCGCAACGAGATCACCCCCGGCAACTTCATTTTCCGGGTGCGCGAGTTTGAGCAGATGGAGCTGGAATTCTTCTGCAAGCCCGGCGAAGACCTGGAATGGTTCAATTACTGGCGCAGTTTCTGCCGCGACTGGCTGCTGAAGCTGGGCATCAAGGAGGAAAGCCTGCGTCTGCGGGATCACGAGCCGGAGAAGCTGGCGTTTTATTCGAAAGCCACCACGGACTTCGAGTTCCTGTTCCCCTTTGGCTGGGGCGAACTGTGGGGCATTGCCGACCGTACGGATTACGACCTGACCCAGCATCAGGAGCACTCCGGCAAGTCCATGGAATACCTGGATCCCGTGACCAACGAGCGCTTCATTCCCTACTGCATCGAGCCCTCCCTGGGCGTGGATCGCGCGGTGCTGGCCTTCCTGTGCAATGCTTATGAGGAGCAGGAGCTGGAAGGCGGCGACGTGCGCAACGTGCTGCACCTGCATCCGGCCCTGGCGCCCTTCAAGTGCGCGGTGCTGCCGCTTCAGAAGAACAAGCTGGGCGGCCTGGCCAGCGAGATCCATGCCGAGCTGGCGAAGTATTTCGCCGCGGATTATGATGAGACCGGCTCCATCGGCAAGCGCTACCGCCGTCAGGACGAGATCGGTACGCCCTATGCCGTCTGCGTGGACTTTGACACCGAGGCCACCGGCACCGTCACCGTCCGCGACCGCGACACCATGCAGCAGGAGCGCGTGGCGATTGCCGACCTGCGCAAGTACATTGAGGATCGGATGGCATTCTGACCCCTGACGGGGGTCGTTCAAGTGGCAAAGCCACTTGAACGAGTTTTGCACGACCTCACTGGTCGAACGGCAAAGCCGTTCTCCCGGTCGTTCAGTCGTGTAAGGAAGCGATTTCTGGCGAAATCAGAGACCCGCCCCGCCGGGAGACCCGGCGGATACGAATGGAAGTCAGAGGGTCTGCGGTCCCTCCGACACCTCCCGAAGAATTTCCGGCGGCATGATTCAAGACGGATCGTGCCGCCTGTTTTTGTTGCCTGACGGGCCCTGTCATGGTATACTGAATATCATCAAACGCAAGGGGGCTGAGCGAATGAACATGGTCGAGATCATTGCCCGGAAGAAGCTGGGGCAGGCGCTGACGGCGGAGGAGATCCGCTACTTCGTCAGGGGCGCGGCGGAGCGCTCTGTGCCGGATTATCAGTTAGCGGCCATGCTCATGGCCATCCGCCTGAAGGGCATGGACGCCCGGGAGACCACCGACCTCACCCTGGCCATGCGGGATTCCGGCGACGTGGCCGACCTCTCAGCCATTCCGGGCGTGAAGGTGGATAAGCACTCCACCGGCGGCGTGGGCGACACGGCCACCCTGGTGCTGGCGCCCCTGGTGGCAGCCTGCGGCGCGCCGGTAGCAAAAATGAGCGGCCGGGGACTGGGCCATACCGGCGGCACGCTGGATAAGTTAGAGGCCATTCCGGGGCTGTCGGTGGAGCTGACGGAGGATGCCTTCATCCGACAGGTCCGGGAGATCGGGCTGGCGGTCATCGGTCAGACGGGCGCCCTGGCCCCGGCGGACAAGACGCTCTACGCCCTGCGGGATGTGACCTCCACCGTGGACAGCCTGCCGCTGATCGCCTCCTCTATCATGAGCAAGAAGCTGGCCTCCGGCGCGGACGCCATCGTGCTGGATGTCAAGGTTGGCTCCGGCGCGCTGATGCGAACCCTGAAGGACGCCATTGATCTGGCCCGGGCCATGGTGGACATCGGTACGCTGGCGGGCAAGCCCGTGGCCGCCCTGGTGACGGGGATGGAGCAGCCCTTGGGCACCCATGTGGGCAACGCCCTGGAGATCAAGGACGCCATTGACGTGCTTGCGGGGCGCACCGGCGGCGCGCTGCTGGAGGTCTCGCTGCTGCTGGGCAGCCACATGCTGGTGCTGGCAGGGCGCGCCTCCACCCCGGACGAGGGGCGAGCCATGCTGAAGGCGGCCATGGCATCCGGTGAAGGCCTGCGGAAGCTCCGGCAGATGATCGAGGCTCAGGGCGGCGACCCCGCCGTATGTGACGACGTGTCCAGGCTGCCTCAGGCGAGGGTGATACGCCGGGTGACGGCTGGCCGGAAGGGATTCGTGGCAGCCATGGACACCACCACGCTGGGTATGGCGGCTCAGGCCATGGGCGCTGGGCGGCTGCGCAAGGAGGACGTCATCGACCCTGCGGTAGGCTTCGTGCTTCCGGTGCGCATTGGCGACCAGGTGAAGCCAGAGGACACGCTGTGTGTACTCCATGCTCGCAGTGAGGCCGACGCATATCGGGCGGAAGCAGCCATTCGAGAGGCGATCACCTTTGCGGACGAGCTGGTAGCGCCGCCGCCTATGTGGCATGCCATGGTCACGGCGGACGGTGTGCGCCGCCCTGAGGAGGTGTCTCCATGACGCCAAGGCGTATATTCGCGATAGCGGGGCTGGCGCTGGCCACGGCAGGAGTGCTTTGCGTTGCCCTGTGCATGTTCCAGCCCGTCGGCAATCAAACGCTGATGAATCTGGGTCTCAACATAGCAGGCAAAGTTCTCTCGCCCCAGGATTTGCGGAACACCTCTTATACCGCCCGTGGCTGTCTGACGCAAAGCTCTATTTTTCCGAGCCCAACTGCACGGCCTACCGTATCGCCAGGGACTATGTGAACGGCTCCCCCATCCGGCAGGAGTATCTGGAGACAGCCATTGAGTGGATCGCCGCCAGGGACGGCCTGGGGGCTATTGAGGAATACATGGCCCTCCACCAGCAGGAAGAGAACGCTAATCAGATTTGGCTTTACTTCCGCCGGGACATTGAATAGGTGATGGCGGTCTTCCCGGAAAAGCCGAAAGAGATGAAAGGCATCGAGTGGGGCTTGCTCTACAACCGTTTCAAGGGTGCGGAGCTTGACCCGGACTCTCTGAAACGGCAGATTAAGGCGCTGCTGATTGACGATGAAGTAATAAGCAAGAAGGGCGTCTATACCTATGTTCTCACAGGGGAAGAAAAGTATCTGAGCCTCCGGGCCTTCACCACCGCCCAGAAGCGGGAGGCGTATGACCGCCAGGGTGGTATCTGCTCTGACTGTCAGGCGGCGGGGAAGGCCAAGGTACACTACGACTTTGATGAGATGGACGCCGACCACATCACGCCCTGGAGTAGAGGCGGCAGGACTGTTCCTGAGAATTGCAAGATGCGGTGCAGGGAGTGCAATCGGAGGAAGAGTGATATATAAATTATACAAGGTGGACCTTATATAGTATTGGTCCACCTTGTATAGCTTTCAAACCATTAGAACTCAAATTCATAATTCATTAAGCGGCAATCTGGCCCAAACAAAAATGAGATATAATTAGATTGAGATAGTGCCTGGTTCGTTTTAATCATTTCTGTATGGATTTTGTTATCATTCTGAGCTTCAAATACTAAAACAGGTACACTAATGATGAAATCATCATTCTCAGATTTGCAAAGGATATAATTTACGACAAAGTCAAAATAGTTATGCAAATGATTAATTATGACGCCACTGTATGACATTTCTTGCCCTATATGCGTAGCAATATTTCGCGTTCGGTATAACCGCTTTACTTGCCATTCTATGCGCTCTCTGTGTTTATCTAACATTGCTTTAATATTATTTCCTGTAGATAAAGATTTTCTAAGTTCAAAAAGCCTTGATCTCATTAAGGGATTAAATGACAAAATTAAAGTTCCGATTTATCCGGTTTAAGAAAATCCGAAACAAAATACACCGCGCTGACATCTCCCTAGCTGTCAGCGCGGCATTTCCCATCTGCCTATTTAATACAATTCAAAATCCACCTTACATCCCCGCAAACTGATTCTTCACCTTCTGCACCTTCTCCTGCTGGGCAGTCTCCGTGGAATACCATCCTTTGGCGGACATTTTCTTAT
>CANOHT010000044.1 GCA_947565865.1 uncultured Clostridia bacterium | reverse complement strand
GGGGCTGGAGGAGCGGAAGCTGTCCGCCTTGTTTTTGTCAACCTTGATTGCTGTCATGTCTGCTCCCCTCCTTACCACAGCGACGAGCCGGTGACCCGGCGGGACAGGGTATTGGAACCCAGGACGAAGATGAAGCCTACCGCAGAGTAGAACAGGCCGACAGCGGACGCATAGCCGAAGTTCTTGTTTTCAATACCCTGTCGGTATACATAGGTGGCGATAACATCGCCCGTCTCGTACACTGCGGGGCTGTACATCAGATAAACCTTTTCAAAGCCTACATTCAGCAGGTTGCCCAAGGTCATGATGAGCAGCAAAATGACGGTATCGGCAATCATGGGGATAATCAGATGAACGATCTGCTGCCAGCGGGTGGCGCCATCCACCTTCATGGCTTCGTAAAGCGCCGGGTCAATGCCCATGATGGCCGCCACAAAGATGATGGAGTTGAAGCCGAAGCTCTGCCAGGAGCCAGAGATGACGTAGAGCCTGCGGAACCAGGCAGGATTGCTCATGAAGTTGATGGGCTTGCCCCCCAGGCGCTTGATAAACTCGTTGATGATGCCGTTGCTGGGCGAAAGGAAGTTGGTCATCATGCCGACCACCACCACCGTGGAAATGAAGTACGGCAGATAAGTAACCACCTGGGCTACCTTGGAGAACTTTTTGGCCCGCATCTGCGTGATGCAGATGGCGAAAATGATCGGGATGGGAAAACCGAAGAGCAATGAATAGAAGGAAAGCAGGAAGGTATTGCGGATAATGCGCCAGGCAAACGCGGAATTGAAGAACTGGCTGAACCACTTGAAGCCCACCCACGGGCTGGTAAACATGCCCGCAAAGCCGCTGCCGATCTTGAAATCCTCAAAGGCCATCACCAGGCCAGCCATGGGCAGATAACAGAACACAATGTAGTAAATGAAGATCGGCACAAACATGATGATGAGCGCTTTATCGCGCCTGACGAGCTGGCCGAGGCTCTTCTTTTCCGGAAGATACGCAGCCGCTGCCGCGCTCTTCTTGCTGGCTATCATCGTTACTTCCACCTTTCGAGCTTTTCATGTTTTATTTGGTCTCATTCCAGCCTCTACGAACAATCGCATTATAATAAAAAGCCGCTGAACGCGCAAGCATCACTTCGCGCAGCAGCTTTTGTACGGGCTATTTTTGATGGAAGGTACAAATCGCGCCGTCGCCAAAACGGCGCTTTTTGAACGTTCTGGTAGCTTTAGTGCCGGAAATCACTGGGGTTCATGTTCATGACAGCCTTGAAATTCCGTCGGAAGGTCAGCACATTGATGAAGCCGCACTGCTGGGCAATCTCCTCCAGCGGCAGGCTGGTATCCCGCAAAAGCTCCGCCGCCCGGTGGATTTGCCGCTCCCGGACATATTGCAGGAAGGTGGTGTTGTACCGCTTCTTGCAGATGGTGCCGATGACCTTGGTGGAGACGCCGAAGTGATCCGCCAGACTGTTCAGGGACAGTTCAGGGTCACAGTAATGCTCCTCAATGTAATCGCACACTCTGCGCTCCGTTTCATCAGGAGCGCCCGGCTCCTGTCCCCCCAGACTGGACAGCGCCGCGGCAAAAACCGTTTTGTAGTACGCGAAAATTTCGTCGATGGTCATGGTATCCCGCAGGCGTTCAATGCGCACATGAATGGTGCTGCGGTCATATACACAGCGAAGGGCGGCGCTGACAGTGTAATGAAGCTCTTCCAGCATCATCTCGATTTCGCTCAGCGGCAGCTCGGCCTCCTGCATGTTCCGCTGGTAAATGTCGTCCAGCTGCGCCTGCAGCTCCGGCAGATTGCCTTCCTTGAGGTTTTTCACCATACGCTTGTGAGCATCCTTGGGGAAATAGTAGCTTCGCTCATTCTCATGAGCGGTGGATTCGTCAAAGTAAACGCAGTCACGCCCGCCGGTCAGCATCTGGTTCAGCGCGTTCTGCGCCTTGTCGCAGGCAGAGCGCAGGCTGTTCAGATCGCTCTCCGTCCCGCTGACGCCGATGGTCACCGCGAATCGAGGATCGTCAATGGCGTCCCGAATGCGTTCATGGAGGGCATAAAAGAGCGCTTCTGTACCCTCTGCCTCGTCGCCGTTCACAATCACATACATGTTTTGCAGGTTTTTGCTGCAGCAGACCACGTTCCGCTCGTCCGTGGTCAGCTCCTGGCACACATGGCGGATGAGCGCCTGAGCGTCCTGGAAGTGCCGCGCCACGCTTTCCCGATCGCCGGTGTTGACGATATTGACCAGCGCCACGGTGAAATAGAGCTTTTTCAGCTCCAGAAATTCATTGTCCGTCAGCAGGTCGGAATGCTGGTTCTGCGCACCGCCGCTAATCAGACTGTGAACAATCCCCTGCTGCACATAAGGCGAGATGGTAATCATCTTTTCCCGGTAGCCGTTGCGCTCGCCAATCAGGCTGCTGATGCCCATCACCAAATCATCCATATCATCGCCGGAGTGCTGCTGCGCGTCAAGCATCCGGCTGATGCTTCCGATGGGCTTGTAAATTCTCCGGGAGAAGCCATAGGTCACCAGCACGAAGATGAGTCCCAGCAGCAGCATGGCGCCCAGCGGCAGCATCACCGAGGACACGAAGGGGGCGGTAAACATAGCTTCCGGCACATAGAAGCGATAGCTGACGCGATTATTCAGCAGGCTCTGCGTATCAAAGGAGCGGCCTTCCGCCGTGCCAAAGCCCATCAGCGCCTCGCCGTCGTAGAGGATGGACGCGCCGCCGGATGTGCCCAGTACGCTTTCCGTCAGCTTTTGCAGGCTGCTTTCCTCAAACAGCACCATCACGATGCCCCGGGGCATGTTTTCGCTGAAGGCCGTATAGCTGTCGGCATAGATCAGGTATTCCTTGTTCAGGATCATCTGGGAGTGGTTGACCACCCCCAGCAGACCGGCTACGGTGTTGACCACGGGTCGAGCGCCACCCTGCAGCATCTGGGGCGAGCCCGTAAAGTCGATGACGCCGCCCGGCATATAAACCTTATTGTCATTCTGGAAGCAGTACATCACCGAATAGATGTTCATGTTGGTGGACGAGCCCCGGATGCGCTTGAATTCCAGCTGAAGGCGATAATACTGCATGGAGTCAATGGTTTTCTTCTCCACATAGGCGCTCTGGAAAATGGTGCGGAAGTTTTCCGAGGAATTGATGGCCGCGATCATGCTCTGCGCGGCAAAGAATTGCTGATCCATGGCCGTGGCATAGGCGGTAACCCGCTGCTGGGCCGTTTTTTCGGCGTCCTGCTCCCATCGGGCCTGGTAGGAAACGACGTACCACACCGTATAGACCAGCATGAACACGCCGATGAGCAGCACATAGGAAAAAAAGAGCCGCTTGAAAAATCTGCTTTCAAAGTAGCGTTTGGACTCCATGGGCGTCCCTTCCCTTCACGCTGATGCGGCCCTTACGCCATGCTGGCCATAAACGCCTCATAGGTAACGGTTGCCGCCTCATCGGCGGTCATGGCATGGGCATAGGACGCCCGCTCGCCCTCCGCCCCCGGGCCCCGGGAGCCAAATTCACCATAGTACCCCGTCTGCGGGAACACGGGCTTATTCCAATCATGCCAGCCCACGGCCCTGATATGCTCGCCCAGCTCGCAGTCAATGAGCACCGTCTTGGCAAACTCCCGCCAGGGGCGGCCCAGGTAGACCGAATCCGGCCCGAAGTCCTCCGACGTGAACCGGCAGTGCTTGAACACATAGCCGAAGGTCTGACCTTCCGGCGTGGAGGCCGCGGTACAATAGGCGCACCAGGGAGCAGAACGATCCTCCCGGCCGTCCACCGCCACAATATCGCAGTCCTCAAACCAGGCCGCAGCGCCGCCGAAAATGAAATCCACGTCTCCCTCGATCCGGCAGCGGCGGTAGGTTTGCCGCTGGGGCGTTCGGGGCGCGAACTGCTTGGGGCCGATAAAACCGTTCTTTTGCATCTCCTTGGGCGGGAGGGGCGCGGTGAACAGCGTATCCTGATAGGAGGAAAGGGTGCAGTCCTCACAGAGGAACAGATCGCCATCCACATACAGGGCGATGCACTGGCCCACCTTCTCCCGGGGCGCGGCGCTGTTCTCCACCGTCAGGCCCCGCAGCGTCACCCGGGGGGCGTCCACCAGCAGCGTGGATGTACGGAAAGTCCCGCGATTCATGCCGTCCGGCAGAAGCTCCGTGGCGGCGTCATGCCAGGTGATCTTTGTCCGCTCCGCACCCGCGCCTTCCAGGGTGGTATTGGCACGGCTGAGTACCGTCTTTTCCTCATAAACACCGGGCGCAAGACGGATGCAAGCAGGCTCGTCGTTTTGCGGCAAAGCGGCAATCGCCTTGCTCAGGGCATTTTTTCCGGGCTGAATGTCCATGGTCAACATGACGCAATCCTCCGTTTCACAGACCATACTTGTTCTTATTATAAAACAAGCAGTCAACAAATGCAACAATAAAGGGACGAACAGCGGGATGCCGCGCCGCGAGAAGGCTGACATTCCGCGTGTAACATTTGCTTTTCGGCAAACACCGCGCTATAATAAACGGGTTAGGGAGCCCAGCTGATGAAGGAGGAATGAGCATGGCCAATTACAGTGTCTGCGGCATCGACTGCGAGCAGTGCAGGTTTAAGCATGAGCAAAACTGCAAAGGCTGCAGGGCAAACGCCGGTAAGGTATTCTGGGGTGAATGCGAATTATATCAATGCAACCAGCAAAAAGCGCAGGAGCATTGCGGTAAGTGCGCGGCGTTTCCGTGCGATAAGCTGAAGGCGTGGGCCTCACAGGAAAACCCGGAGCGCATTGACAATCTGAGTATGCTCTGACCCGACGCGGCCGCCATCCTGCCTAAGGCGCTTTTGCCAAGTTTGAGATTCATATGGAGCCGTATCAAAGGGGTAAGACAAACTGGCCCGTCCCCCAGGGAACGGCCAGAAAAAGAAAGGCCATGTCATAGAAGTAGGAAAAGTCTATGCGGTTCTGCCCCGAATTCAATCGGGGCAGAATCGTTTTTAGTTGAAAAGTGCTTGAAATTACAAAGATGGTAAAATATGCTATGCTCAGGATGTGGTTTGTGCCTCCTGGTCACTGAGGAGGCTGCGTCCGCCGGAGACCTTTTCTCGTTTCTTCGCCTCACGGGGCGTCCCTTGGGGCGCGGGATGTATCCGTTTGCCAGCAGCATGCGTTCTTTTCCGCACTGCCCTTCCATAATTTTCTTTGCTTGCTTATTCTCCAATCCCTTGCCGCTTGCGCTGCAGACGCTCCTTGCTGATGACGCTTTCCTGCGATGTCAGTCAGCCGGTCTGCCTTGTGTGCTTTTGCCATACAGATAACCTCCTGCCGTAGTTCCTTTTCTACGACAGGAGGTCTCTTTTTTCTTTGTCCCTTCCTTGGGGTACAGGCAATTTTGATCAGGCTGCCTTTTGGCTCGTCCCTCGCTTTATGCCGTTACCGCTGCAGATTGATCCGCCGGATTTCCTCCAAGGATACCTTCGGCCGGCGGTTCATATCCAGCAGGCCGTTGACCTCCTGGAAGACGTCCGTCAGCTGGGTATAGCAATAGCCGCTGAAGCCGGGCATGTGCTTGAAGGCCTGGGTGATGGCCTCAAAGCGCTTCAGGAACGCCGCCTCGTCCGTCACCGCGCCGTTGTAGCCCCAGTTATCCCCGCCGGCGTCAGCCGCCATGGCGATGCCGCCGTACTCCGTCAGCAGCTTGGGCTTGCCCGTGTGATCATAGCCCTCCGCGCTGACAATGCGCCCGCTGCCGGGGTTGCCCTTGAGGATGCCCTCCTCGCTGCCGTACTGGGGCTTGAGCTGCTCCGGCCAGGCGGTGTAGTCATGGATGGTCACCAGGTCGGTAGCCGCTTCCTCCCAGCCGTCGTTGCCGGAGACCAGGCGGGTGCCGTCCAGGCTATGCACCATGGCATACAGCGCGTCGGCCAGCTTTTGCGCCTCCCGGTCGTCCTGAATGAAGGGCACGCCCCAGCTTTCGTTCAGCGGCACCCAGACCATCAGACAGGGATGGTTGTAGTCCCGGCGGATGGCCTCGGCCATATCCCGCATCATGTTGCGCTTCTGGCTGTCCCGCAGCCAGTAGGCGCTGGGCAGCTCGCCCCAGACGATCAGACCCAGCTTGTCCGCCCAATAAAGATAGCGGGGATCCTCAAACTTCTGATGCTTCCGGGCGCCGTTGTAGCCCATTTTCAGCGTCAGCTCCACGTCGGCGCGAAGGGCGTCGTCGCTGGGGGCGGTCAGCAAACCGTCCGGCCAATAGCCCTGGTCAAGGATCAGCCGCTGATCCAGCACATGGTTGTTGATGGTGACGTAGCCACCAGTCATCCCGATCTTCCGCATACCGAAATAGGTGTCCACGGTATCGCATACCACGCCGTCCACCAGGGTCTCCACCCGCAGATCGTAGAGGTTGGGCCGCCCCGGCCACCACATATGGATGCCCTCGATCTCGCCGTTGCGGCGCAGGTACATGTCCGTCTGAATCAGCCGGTCGCTTTCGACGGTCACCTCCTGTCGGGCCACCACGTCACCGTTGAAAGAGGCCGTCAGCCGTACCGCCGCGTTGGCGGGCAGCTCGTTCAGGCTGATTTCCGCTTTGACGGAGCCGCGCTCCACACAGGGCGTCAGGCGGATGTCCACGGGATAGTACGCGCCCACGCCCTCCAGCCACACGCTCTGCCAGATACCCGTGCTGGGCGTGTACCAGCAGCCGAAGGGCTCGGGGCGATAGCTCTGCTTCCCTCGGGGCTGATCGAAGTCCAGCCGATCCTCGCAGCGCACCACCAGGGTGAGAGGGCCTTCCGCTCCCTCGGTGAGATCGGTGATGTCGAAGGTGAAGGGGGTGTAGCCGCCTTCATGGCCTCCCAGATACTGCCCGTCGAGCCATACATCCGCCTGATAGTCCACCGCGCCGAAATGCAGCAGACGGCGCTGATCGGCCATCTCCGTGGGGATATAAAATTCCCGGCGGTACCACACCACGTCGCAATGCTCCTGACTGTCGATCCCCGACAGCTTCGATTGATAAACAAAGGGAACCTCGATGGTCTTGTCAAAGGTATGTCCGCGATACCAGCGCTCCTTCAGGCCACGCTTGTCCTGATCGAAGGCAAAGGCCCATGTGCCGTTGAGCGTACACCAGTGGGAACGCACCCGGTCAGGTCTGGGATGCTCGTTGCGCAGCGGCTGTGTCATCCGTTGTTTCCTCCTCTGAATCTGTTCGGGGTCGTCGGCCGCCCGGATTCTATCAGCCGAATGGCGACCGTCCCTGAATATATTCGTCCGACGAAGCGCCACTCCTGCCCCAAAACCAAGCGAATGATAAATTCTTTATGATGATGATATTTTTGCAAGCGAAATGAAGACAGCCCTATTAAGCATGGTTCCTTGACAAAGGGCAACGAACCCCGGCGGGGCCTTGGCCGCCTGTGAGACTGTCCTTGCTCCCCCCGCAAAAAAATCCGGCAAAAATTCGACAAAGCCCTTGACACGCCGCCGCCGATGTGGTTTAATATGTTGCGTTTTAGGGTTTAGAAAAACTAAACCTCCCACCTTTATCCGGCGTTTAGTTCTCCTAAACAGGCGATATTGACTGAAAGTTTAGTATAACACGACTTTTTAAGAAAGCGGGGCAGGTAAAGTGGACATTGGTGAAAAGCTGCGGCTGCTGCGTATTCAGCGGGGTCTGACCCAGGAAGACCTGGCTGACCGCTGCGAGCTTAGCAAGGGCTTCATCTCGCAGGTGGAGCGAAATCTGGCTTCCCCCTCCATCGCCACGCTGACGGATATGCTGGAATGCCTCGGCTCCTCCCTGTCGGCGTTTTTCAGCGAGAAGGCCAAGGAGAAGATCGTCTTCACCCCCCAGGACATGTTCGTCAAGGAGGACGCGGAAAGCATCCGAGGCGTCATCACCTGGCTGGTGCCGGACGCTCAGAAGAACGACATGGAGCCCATCCTCCTGGACATGGACGAGGGCGGGGAAAGCTATCCCCTGCCCCCCCACGAGGGCGAGGAATTCGGCTATGTCCTCTCCGGCAGCGTTTACCTGGTCATGGGTGAGAAAAAGATCCGGGTGCGCTCCGGGTGCAGCTTCTGCATTCATCCCCGGGAGACCCATTATCTGTCCAACGCGGGGAAGACCCACGCCCGGGTGCTGTGGGTTTCCAACCCGCCCAGCTTCTGACCCCCATCACATCCACGAAGGGAGCCATCCGCCATGGTTGAACAGCATCATTTGATCGACCTGCGCAACGTATCCAAGGAGTTTGACGGCGTGCAGGTGCTCAAGGACATCAATTTGTACATCCGCAAGAAGGAATTCGTTACCCTGCTTGGCCCCTCTGGCTGCGGCAAGACCACCACGCTGCGCATCATCGGCGGCTTTGAGACGCCTACCACCGGCGAAGTACTGTTCGACGGCCAGGATATTGCCTACCTGCCCCCCTACAAGCGGCGGGTGAACACCGTCTTCCAGAAATACGCGCTGTTCCCCCACCTGAACGTCCATGACAACATCGCCTTCGGCCTGAAGCTGAAGAAGGTGCCCAAGGCGGACATTGAGCGCAAGGTGGACGCCATGCTGGATCTGGTGAACCTTCGGGGCTACGGCAAGCGCCATGTGGACGCTCTTTCCGGCGGCCAGCAGCAGCGGGTGGCCATCGCCCGCAGCCTGGTGAACGAGCCTGAGGTGCTTTTGCTGGATGAACCCCTGGGCGCGCTGGATCTGAAGCTGCGCAAGGAGATGCAGCTTGAGCTCAAGAGCATGCAGCAGCGGTTGGGCATCACCTTCCTCTACGTCACCCACGACCAGGAGGAGGCCCTCACCATGTCCGATACCATCGTGGTGATGCGCGACGGCAAAATCCTTCAAATTGGCGACCCCAAGTCCATCTACGATGAGCCGGCCAACGCCTTTGTGGCGGACTTCATCGGGGAGAGCAACATCATGCGCGGCGTGATGGTACGGGATGAGCTGGTGGCCTTCGCGGGGTGCGAGTTCCCCTGCGTGGACTTCGGCTTTGGCGAAAACGCCCCGGTGGACGTGGTGGTGCGCCCGGAGGACATCATGCTGGTGGGCGAGGATGTGGGCCAGCTGGTTGGCACCATCAAATCCGTGCTGTTCAAGGGCGTCCATTATGAAATGATGATTGATACCGGCAGCGTGACCCTAAAGGTTCACTCCACCACCATGCAGCCCCAGGGCAGCCGGGTGGGCCTGAACATCGTGCCCTTCAACATCCACATCATGAAGCCCATGGCGGAGGAGGCGTAAAGGCATGATTCGTGACATCGCCCTGCCCTGGTGGTCCTGGCTGCTGATGGCGCTGGGGCTCATCGGCTTCGGCGCTATGGTGGTCGTTTCCGTCCGGCGCAACGGGGGCGTCAAGCGCTCCCTCTTCGCCTCCCCCTACGCCCTGTGGATGATGCTTTTCACCATCCTGCCGGTGCTGCTGATCGGCTATTACGCCTTCACCGATGCCAGCGGCGCCTTCACCCTGGATAACTTCCGCAGCTTCTGGGACAGCAATTACGAATCCAACAGGATTATTCTTCAGGCCATGGGTGAGGAGGGGGCACAGTACATCTCCCGGGGCACGGTCAATGTGGATACGCTGATCTACTCCCTGTGGATGGCCTTTGAGTGCACCGTCATCTGCCTGGTGCTGGGCTATCCCGCCGCGCTGTTCATGGCTGACCGCGAGATGAAGCTGGGCCCCACGCTGGTGGTATTGTTCATCATCCCCATGTGGATGAATTTCCTCCTGCGCACCATCGCCTGGATGAGCCTGCTGGAGGACAGCGGCCTCATCAACACCTTCCTGCGCTTCCTGGGCTTTGAGGGCGTCAGGCTGATGTACAACTCCGGGGCGGTGCTGCTGGGCATGGTCTACAACTTCCTGCCCTTTATGGTTTTCCCGATCTACACGGTGCTGAGCAAGATGGATCACCGCCTGTCCGAGGCCGCCGCCGACCTGGGCTGCAACGGCTGGAAAACCCTGTACAAGGTCACCATGCCCCTGTCCATCCCCGGGGTCATCAGCGGCATCACCATGGTGTTCATGCCCTCGGTGACCACCTTCTTCATCCCCCGCATGCTGGGCGGCGGCAACACCATGATGTTTGGCGACCTGATCGAAAGCAAGTTCCTGGTGGAAGGCAACTGGAATGTGGGCAGCGCGCTCTCGCTCATCATGATGGTACTGATCCTGATCTCCCTGAGCATCCTGCGCAAGGCGGACCCCAACGGTGAAGGAGGCGGCATCGCATGAAGAAGTTTTTCAAGCGGTTTTACCTGGCCGCCATCCTCGTTTTCCTCTATGTCCCCATCCTGGTGCTGATTGTCCAGTCCTTCAACGCGGGCAAAAGCCGGGCCAAGTGGGAGGGCTTCTCCCTGCGGTGGTACGGCGAGCTTTTCAGCGACGCCCGCATCCTCAACGCCCTGTACGTCACCCTGTCCATCGCCGTGCTGGCGATGATCGTCGCCACCATCCTGGGCACCCTGGCGGCCATCGGCATTTACAGCATGAAGAAACGCCCCCAGGCCATGATGATGACCCTCACCAACCTGCCCAACACCATGCCGGACATTGTGACGGGCATCTCCCTGATGCTGCTTTTCCTCTTTACCAAGGTGGATCGGGGCTACTTCACCATGCTGCTGGCGCACATTACCTTCGATACGCCCTATGTGATTCTGTCGGTGCTGCCCAAGCTCAAGCAGATGAACAAGCACACCTATGAGGCCGCGCTGGATCTGGGCGCCACACCCACCTACGCCCTTACCCACGTCATCATCCCGGAGTGCAAAAGCGGTATCATCACCGGCGCCATGCTGGCCTTCACCCTGTCCCTGGATGACTTCACCATCAGCTACTTCACCACCTCTCCCCTGGTGCAGAACCTTTCCACCCTCATCTATTCCTCCGCCCGCAAGGGCATCGAACCTTCCCTGAACGCGCTGTCGGCGCTGATGTTCGTGGCGCTGCTGGTGCTGCTCATCATCGTCAATCGCCGCACGGCTGAATCCAAATAACCCTGTGGCCTCATCGCCTACGCGGCGTTTGAATGAGCAATCAACTGTGATAGGAGGTTTTCCCCATGAAAAAGCTGCTGTGCATCCTTTTCGCCATCCTGCTGTTCCCCCTGAGCGCTTCCGCCGAGGAAGTGGTCAACGTCTTCAACTGGGAGGACTACATTGACGAGGCCGTCATCCAGCTCTTCCAGGAGGAAACGGGCATCAAGGTAAATTACATGAACTTCACCACCAACGAGGACATGATCGTCCAGGTGGAAGCCAATCCCGGCGCCTTTGACCTGTGCTTCCCCTCCGATTATATTGTCGAGCGGATGCTGGCCAAGGATATGCTGGCACAGATCAACTTCGACAACGTGCCCAATATGGTTTACACCATGGAGAACCTCCTGAACCCCTCTTATGACCCCACCAACGCTTATTCCGTCCCGTACATGTGGGGCACGGTGGGTATCCTGTACAACACCACCATGGTGGATGAGCCGGTGGATTCCTGGGCCATCCTGTGGGATAGCAAGTACCAGAACAACGTCTTCATGCTGGATTCCATTCGTGATTCCATGGGCATCACGCTGAAGTACCTGGGTTACTCCATGAACACCCGCGACGTGCCCTCCCTGATGGCCGCCAAGCAGAAGCTCATCGAGCAGAAGCAGTCCGGCATGGTGAAGGCCTATCAGGTGGACGAGACCAAGGACAAGATGGTGGCTGGCGAGGCCGCCCTGGCCCTGATGTGGTCTGGCGACGCCCAGTACGCCATCGACCTCAATGAGGATCTGGCCTACGTCGTGCCCAAGGAAGGCTCCAACGTATGGGTGGATCCCATGGTCATCCCCAAGGCCGCCCGCAATAAGGAAAACGCCGAGAAGTTCATCAACTTCCTCTGCCGCCCCGACATCGCCCAGATGAACTGCGAATACATCCGTTACTCCTCCCCCAACAAGGGCGCCATTGAACTGATGGGCGAGGAATACACCGCCAACACCGTTATGAACCCAACGGAGGAAACCGTGGCCAACTGCGAGTTCTTCCAGGACATCGAGGACAGCTTCCGCGGCGTATACGAAGCCATGTGGATGGAGATCAAGAACACGAAGTAAGCTGATGATTGACGGCGATACCTTCCATCAGGAAATATCGCAGCCAGCCAAAGCTCATATCCGGCGTGGACTTCTTGCCTGATCGGCAGGATGCCACGCCGCTTTTCCATATTGCAGGAACCTTCGGATAAACCCAGGCAATGTACACGCTGCATTGGAACATGGACTGTACTTTACTGTTTTGCTTGCGGCCTCCTGACTTCAGGGTGCCCTTTGCCTCCCCGGCGGCGCTCACGATCATCAACAGCAGAAGTGAAATGATAGCGCGCACTGTTATGGAGGGCATCAGCGCAGCCCGAACTCAATAAAAGCTTCTTTCTTGTGCTGTGTACACTTCTCTGACTGATGTGTTAAGACGCAGCAATTATACGTCTCAACCAACTAAAAATCAATTCTATGTCGAAGTATAATTTTCGTTATAACGAAGTAAGATAAGGCGGGTATGATGATGAAAAACGTGCTTGATGAGATTATAAGGCTTCGTATGGAACGAAACTGGTCCGAATATGATTTATCCAAACATGCTGGAATATCCCAGTCGACAATTTCCACTTGGTATCGAAAAAAGCAAATGCCTACGATCCTAACGTTGGATAAGGTATGCCATGGATTTGGGATTACATTATCTCAATTTTTCGCTGAAGGAGAGGAAGCTATATCGCTCACTTCAGAGCAAAAAGAGATGCTGGATCATTGGTCTGCGCTGAATCAGCAGCAGCAACAAATCATCCTGGATCTGCTCAAAAGCATGCACACTAGACAAGCTGTCATTCAAAATCTATGATCTGTTTGCTTTTCCCGTCATAGCATAGACGCGAAAAATGCCGTTTGGCTTCGCTTGGAGCGCAACTGGTATGAATATGAATTGGCCGTTCTCTCAAACCTGTCACAGTCGACCATTTCAACATGATATCGGAAAAATCGCACGCCGACAATTCAATTTGTGATAAAGCACACCAAGGGTATGAATCTCTTTGTCCCAATTTCTTACTGAAATTGATGATGTGATAAGCCCTACTTCCGAGCAAAAAGAGCTCCTGGATCGCTGGGCCTCTTTGACGGAAAAGCAGCAGGAGCTTTTCCTGGAATTGTTCCAAAATATTTTATAACGGTTTGCGTGAAAACCATTGTCATCATAGCAAAGGCGTGGAAGCTACCCATCAGGCAGGCTTCCACGCCATTTCATATGCTTTTGAACGGATGGGGAAAGAGTCAATGATTCAAGGCAGCGCCTTTGGCCCGCTTTAAATCTGAATCGTACCTTCGAAGTCCGTCACCGCGTCGCCGGTGAGCCACACGCGGCCGTCCTGCTCATAGCGCACCACCAGGATGCCGCCGGGCAGGCGCAGGTCGATGTCCGCGTCGCGGCCGCACAGGCCGGTTTCCACGGCGGCCACCGCCACCGCGCAGGCGCCGGTACCGCAGGCGGCGGT
The DNA here is from genome assembly GCA_947565865.1 of uncultured Clostridia bacterium. GTDB lineage: Bacteria > Bacillota > Clostridia > Christensenellales > Aristaeellaceae > UBA11524. The sequence goes on along the minus strand of CANOHT010000044.1, from coordinate 6,533 downwards.
CTCACCGATGCCCCGCTCCCACACGCGCATTTTGATGCTGTTGCGGTCAATCACCTGGGCGAAGGAGACGTTCACCCGCTGGGGGAAGATGCTGGCCTGCTCAATCTGCGGGCCCACCTGCTCCATGAGGATGCGATCCACGTCCTCCACAAACATGACCACATGGGGATTGCCCATGCTCACGCAGCTGATGACGCGCTCCTCCCCCGCCAGGAAGACCTTGCGCTCCATCACCCGGTCGCCGTCCAGCTTCACCGGGATTTCCGCCGGGCGGAAGGAGGGACAGCCCATATCCACCAGCACGGAGAACACGATGTCCTCCCGGATGAACAGCTGGGCGCTCTTGACGCCGCTGCCCGTTTCCAGGCTCATGGCATCCTTGCGCACCCGCCCGGATTCATAGAGATATTTGGCCACGCAGCGGATGGCGTTGCCGGATACATAGCCCTCGCTGCCGTCGGCGTTGAACATGCGCATCTTGGCGTCCGCCCGCTCGCTGGGCAGGATGAGCACAATACCGTCGGAGCCCACCCCCGTGCGGCGGTTGGACAGGCGCACCGCCAAGGACTTGGGGCTTTCCACCGTCTGGTCAAAGCAGTCAAAGTACAGGTAGTCATTGCCGGTGCCGCGCATTTTCACAAAGCGCAGCTTGGTGCGCTCGGCGCGCATGTTGTTGATGTCCACCAGCTCCACATTTTGCAGGGTGTAGCGGCTGGTCAGGGCATCCACCAGGGCGTTGGCGGTATCCAAGCTGGTGAACAACGGAATGCCGCGCTCCACGGCCTTGCGGCGCATCCGCACGGACTCCAGCAGCGGGCTGCGGCCCTTGACAGAGGTGGAGATCACATACTGCACCTGATTCATTTCCAGCATCCGCTCCATGGCATTGTGGCGCACCGTGGCTGCGTAAAGGCCATGCTCCAGCAGTGCCTTGGCCGTGCCGGGGGTCGCGAAGAGGTTGAAGCCCAGCTGGGCGAACTTGCGGGCAACGTCGGCAGCCTCCGCCTTGTCCTTGTCCCGCACGGACACCAGCAGCCCGCCCTGATGGCTCATCTTGTACCCGGCGGCCACCAGGCCCTTGTAAATGGCCTCCTGGAGATTGGAACCCAGACCCAGCACCTCGCCGGTGGACTTCATTTCCGGGCCCAGGTGGGTATCCACGTCGGCCAGCTTCTCAAAGGAGAAGCAGGGCACCTTCACAGCGAAGTACGGGCTCTGCCGATACAGGCCCGTTCCGTAGCCCATATCGCGGATTTTCTCGCCCAGCATGGCCCGCACCGCCAGATCCACCATGGGCACGCCCGTCACCTTGCTGATATAAGGCACCGTGCGGCTGGCCCGGGGATTGGCCTCGATGACGTAGACCTCGTTGTGGTATACGATGTACTGGATATTGATGAGGCCTACCGTACCCAATTCAAGGGCGATCTGGCGGGTAACTTCGATCAGACGCTGGGTCATGGCACCGGTGAGGTTCCAGGCGGGGTAGACGGCAATGGAATCGCCGCTGTGGACGCCGGAGCTTTCCACATGCTCCATGATGCCGGGGATCAGCACATCCTCGCCGTCACAAATGGCGTCGGCCTCCGCCTCAATGCCCTTGAGGTACTGGTCGATCAGGATGGGGTTTTCGATGCCCTGGGACAGGATGATTTTCATGTACTCGACGATGTCGCTGTCTTGATAGGCAATAATCATGTTCTGGCCGCCCAGCACATAGGAGGGGCGCACCAGCACGGGATAGCCCAGGGCGTTGGCCGCCGCGAGAGCCTCCTCCGTGGTCATCACGGTGGAGCCCTGGGGCCGCTTGATGCCGTACTTTTCCATGGCCGCGTCGAAGCGCTCGCGATCCTCGGCGGCGTCGATCATATCGGCGGAGGTGCCCAGGATGCGCACACCGGCGCTTTCCAGGGCCCGCGTCAGCTTGATGGCCGTCTGTCCGCCGAAGGCCGCCACCACGCCCACCGGCTGCTCGGTGGCGATGACGCCCAGCACGTCCTCCGGCGTCAGGGGTTCGAAGTACAGGCGATCCGCCGTATCAAAGTCCGTGGAAACGGTCTCGGGGTTGTTGTTAATCATCACCACGTCGTAGCCCGCCTGCTTGAGCATCCAAACGCAGTGCACGGAGGCATAGTCGAACTCAATGCCCTGACCGATGCGGATGGGACCGGAGCCCAGCACCACCACGCAGGGCTTCTTGGGGCGCTCCGCCAGGAATTCCGCCGCCTCGTTTTCATCGTCATAGGTGGCATAGAAATAGGGGGTCTCGGCCGGGAACTCCGCGGCGCAGGTATCCACCATCTTGTAAACGGGATCGCGGTGGCAAGGCACCTTCGCGCCGGACAGGCGCTCGATGGCCTGGTCGGGATAGCCCATGCGCTTGGCGGCCAGGTAGGTTTCCTCGTCCACGCCGCCGGCCTTCAGGCGGTTCTCCATGTCCAGCAGGTTCTTGAACTTGTTGAGGAAGAACATGTCGATCATGGTGATCTCATGGAGTTTTTCGAGGGTGATGCCCCGGCCGATGGCCTCATATACCGCGAACATCCGCTGATCGGTGCATTTGCCGATAAGGGCCAGCAGCTCCTCGTCGCCCAGCTCGGCCATGGCCTTCATCCGCAGGGTGTCGCAGCCGATTTCCGCGCCGCGCACCGCCTTCATCAGCGCCTGCTCCACGCTGACGCCGATGGACATCACCTCGCCCGTGGCCTTCATCTGGGTGCCCAGGGTACGCTTGCCGTACACAAACTTGTCAAAGGGCCACTTGGGCACCTTGGCCACGATATAGTCCACCGAGGGCTCAAAGCAGGCGCAGGTTTTGCCGGTAACGGCATTCTGCATCTCGTCCAGGGTGAAGCCAATGGCGATCTGCGCAGCGCACTTGGCAATGGGATAGCCCGTGGCCTTGGAGGCCAGCGCCGAGGAACGGCTCACGCGGGGATTGACCTCGATGACAGCGTACTCGAAGGAATCCGGGTGCAGGGCGAACTGGCAGTTGCAGCCGCCTTCCACCTCCAAGGCATTCACAATGTCCAGCGCCGCGCGGCGAAGCATCTGATACTCCCGATCCGCCAGGGTCAGCGCGGGAGCCACCACGATGGAATCGCCGGTATGCACGCCCACGGGGTCGATGTTCTCCATGGAGCACACGGCAATGGTGTTGCCCTTCTTGTCCCGGATAACCTCGAACTCAATCTCCTTCCAGCCGGAAACGCACTTTTCCACCAGAATCTGGGTGATGGGCGAAAGGCGAAGGCCATTGGCCGCGATCTCCTCCAGCTCCTTCTCGTCCTGGCAGATACCGCCGCCGGTGCCGCCCAGCGTATAGGCGGGACGGACGATGACGGGATAGCCGATGGTTCTGGCGAAGTCCAGAGCGGCCTCCACCGTTTCCACCACCTCGGAGGGAATACAAGGCTGGTGAATGGCCTGCATGGTATCCTTGAACTGCTGGCGATCCTCCGCCTTTTCGATGGTCTCGCACTTGGCGCCCAGGAGCTTCACACCGTGCTGCTCCAGGAAGCCTTCCTTGGCCAGCTGCATGGACAGGGTCAGACCGCTCTGGCCGCCCAGGGTGGAAAGCAGCGAATCCGGCTTCTCCTTGATGATGATGCGGCGCAGCACCTCCAGGGACAGGGGCTCGATATAAATATGATCGGCGGAGGTATGGTCGGTCATGATGGTCGCGGGATTGGGGTTGACCAGCACCACCTCCAGGCCGGCGTCCTTCAGCGCACGGCAGGCCTGAGAGCCGGCGTAGTCAAATTCCGCGGCCTGACCGATAACGATCGGGCCGGAGCCAATAATCATGACCTTGCGCAATTCGGGATTCAGCGGCATCCTTTGTTACCTCCCATCAAAGCAATGAAACGGTCGAAGAGGAAGCGGGTATCCAGCGGCCCGCCGCAGGCTTCGGGATGGAACTGCACGGAAAAGGCTGGCATGTCCACATAGTCGATGCCCTCGCAGGTGCCGTCGTTGCCGTTGATGAAACGCAGCGAGGCGTTTTCCGGCAGGCTGTCCAGATCCACCGCGAAGCCGTGGTTCTGGCTGGTCATATAGCTCAGGCCGGTTTTCACGTCCTTGGCAGGCTGATTGCCGCCGCGATGGCCGTATTTCAGCTTGACCGTCGCGCCGCCCTGGCTCAGCGCCATCAGCTGATGGCCCAGGCAGATGCCGAAGAGCGGAATCCCATGGCGGCACAGGGCCTGCAGCTCGCTGATGGCAGCTACGTTGTCCTGGGGATCGCCAGGGCCGTTGGAAATCATCACGCCGTCCGGGTTCAGGCTGAGAATCTCCTCGCAGGTGGTATCCGCGGGAACGCAGGTGACGGCGCAGCCGCGCTTTTCCAGCTCCCGCTCAATATTGGCCTTGGCGCCGAAATCCCACAGCACCACATGGTAGCGGCCCTGCCCCTTGGCGGGCAGCACTTCCTTGCAGGTGGCCGCCTGAACGGAGGGATGGAAGGCCAGCGCCTTCAGCTGAGCCGTCACCTCGTCGAGGTTTTCCGGTTTCTCCGTGAGGATGGCGGCGTTCATCACGCCCTCGCTGCGGAGGATGCGGGTCAGCGCCCGGGTGTCCACGCCCGTCAGGCAGGGGATGCCGCGCTCCACCAGGAAGTCGTTCAGTTTGCCGACGCAGCGGAAATTGTTGGGCTCGTCGCAAAGCTCCCTGACGATGTAGCCGGACAGCCGGGGCGCGTCGGACTCAAAATCCGGGGGAATCACACCGTAGTTGCCAATGGCCGGAAAGGTCTGAATCACAATCTGGCCCGCGTAGCTGGGATCGGTGAGGGTTTCCATGTAGCCAGTCATCGCCGTGTTGAACACCAGCTCCGCCATCACCGACTTTTCCGCGCCTCTCAGCCTTCCCTCAAACAGCTGGCCGTTGGCCAGCAGCAGATAGCCCTTTTTGCTCATGTTTCTCGCTCCTGTCTGTGTCGATGCGGTATCAGGCTTTCCGTTCCGGATCAGCCATCAGGGTCACCATCACGGCCTTCTGCGCGTGGAGACGATTCTCCGCCTCATCAAAAATTTCGTCGGCATGGGCCTCGAAGACCTCCGCCGTGATTTCCTCTCCCCGATGGGCCGGCAGGCAATGCTGTACCATGCAGCCCTCATGAGCGACGGCCAGCGTTTCGGCGTTGACCTGATAGCCCGCGAAGGCCTTTTCCCGAATGGCCTTCTCCTCCTCCTGGCCCATGGAAGCCCACACATCGGTAAAGATAACGTCGGCGTTCCGGGCGGCCTCAAGAGGCTCATCCGTCATCATGAACATGCCGGGATAATCCTGGGTGAAGGCCAGAACGCCATCGTCGGGCTGATAAGCCTTCGGGCAGGCGACAGCCACATGGCAGCCCATCTTCAGGAAGCCCACGATGAGGCTGTTGGCCATGTTGTTGCCGTCGCCGATGTAGCACATGTTCAGCCCCGCCAGCCGGCCCTTGTGCTCCCGGACGGTCTGCAAGTCCGCCAACACCTGGCAGGGATGGCACAGATCCGTCAGGCCATTGATGATCGGGATGGAGCCGTAGCGAGCCAGCGCCTCCACCTCTTCCTGGGCGAAGGTGCGGATCATAATGCCGTCCAAATAGCGCGACAGCACACGGGCGGTATCCTCCACAGGCTCCCCTCGGCCAATTTGCAGATCACGGCTTGAAAGGAACAGCGCGTGACCGCCCAATTGCACCATGCCTGTCTCAAAGCTGACGCGGGTTCGGGTCGATGACTTTTCAAAGATCATGCCAAGGGTTTTGCCCTTGAGCAGCGGATGCGCCACCCCCGCCTTGTTCTCGGCCTTCAGCCTGTCCGCCAGGTCAAGCAGCTGGGTGATTTCCTCCGCTGATAAATCCATCAGCTTCAACAAATGCCTCATGATTGCTGATTCCGCCTTTCCGTCGCATGCGCGCCGCTCCTGTCCAATGGGACGCAGCTCCCGCCGCCGGAGCCATGCGGCGAGAGTAAGCATGTCCGGCCCTTCCTGAAGGCAAACCTTCGGCCTCAGGCTCGAGCCCCATGCACCCATCCTTCATTATAGCATAGATTGCTGACGGAGTAAATCGACAAAACTGGTAAAGGAGGCTCCCATCATGGAAAACCAGAACCGCGATCCCGTGGGGCGCGCCTGTCCTCGAGGCGCCAGCTACTACCGCTGGCAGTCCGGCGATACATTGACCGCGCTGGCCAGAAGAACCGGCGTCCCGGATCAGATGATCCGCTCAGCGAATCCTGGGCTAAACTTCAGCACCCTTCCCGCAGGAACGGAAATCTGCCTGCCCAGCCAAGCCATTGCTTCCGCCGCCGTTATGGCTGCCGCTTCCGACGCTGCCCAGCCAGACGCATCGGCCCAGCAGCCCTCCGGCAGAATCACCGATCCCGGTCAGATTCCTGTCATTCCTCTGCCGCCCATTGTGGGCGACCCCGACATCGAGGGGCCTGCCTCTCCCGGCCCCTCCGATCCCGGCCAGATCCCCGTCATCCCACTGCCCCCCATCGTCCCGCCCGACATCCTGGAGCCTGTCAATCCCGGCCCCTCCG
>CANOHT010000043.1 GCA_947565865.1 uncultured Clostridia bacterium | reverse complement strand
GTATTCCTCTGACAATCAGCGTGAGGAAAGCATTGAGGGGCAGCTGCGCGAATGTACCGCTTTTGCAGAGAAGAACGGCATCACCGTTCTCCGGCACTACATAGATCGCGCTTTCTCCGCCAGAACAGATAACCGCCCGGAGTTCCAGAACATGATCAAGGACAGCGGAAAAAAGCTGTTCGATATGATTATCGTCTGGAAGCTGGACAGATTCGCCCGCAACCGCTATGGCAGCGCACGATACAAGGCCGCGCTAAAGAAGAACGGCGTCAAGGTGGTTTCTGCTACTGAGGTTATCTCCGAAGGCGCGGAGGGCATCATTCTGGAGTCGGTGCTGGAAGGTTACGCGGAATACTACTCCGCCGATCTGTCCGAAAAGGTCGTGCGCGGCATGACGGAAAACGCCCTAAAATGCAAGTACAACGGCGGCACCCGACCGATGGGCTATATCATCGATCAGGATCAGTATTTTCAGTCCGACTCGCTGACTGCGCCGTTCATTCTGGAGGCGTACCAGCGCTACGACGAAGGCGCGACCATGACGCAGATCCGCGACTGGCTCAACTCGCAAAGTGTGAAAAAAATCCCGCGGTCAGGCGTTTACTTACAACAATATCCAGCACCTTCTGAACAATCGTCGATACATCGGCGAATACAGTTACAGAGATGTCGTCGTACCGGACGGCATTCCGGCATTGGTTCCGAATGCCCTCTTTGATCGGGTGCGGGAGAAATTGGCAAAACAAAAAGGCTCCTGCCAGACACAAGGCAGAGGATGACTATCTGCTAACAACCAAGCTGTTTTGCGGCTATTGCGGAGCCTATCTGTGCGGTGAAAGCGGCACCAGCCGAACAGGCGTTGTGCATCATTACTACAAATGCGTTTCCGTAAAGAAAAAGCGGACGGAGTGTCACAAGAAACCGGTCAGAAAAGACTGGATCGAAGATCTCGTTGTAAACGAAACCATGAAACTGGTAATGGACGACGCTGCCGTCGAAGCGATTGTATCGAAGCTGATGGAGATGCAGGATAGAGAAAATATCAACCTTCCCCTGTATGAAAGGCAGCTTCAGGAAGCCGAAACAGGCATACAGAATATGCTCAACACTATCCAGCAGGGAATCCTGACCAAGTCCACCAAAGCGCACCTTGAAGAATTGGAAGCAGCAAGGGACGAACTAGAAAACCGCATAACCTGCGAAAAGCTGGCAAAACCGAAGATCAGCGCAGAATTCATGACCTTCTGGCTGCACCGCTTCCGCAAGCTGGATATAAAGCAGAAATCCCATCGCAAGATGCTGATCGACGCCTTTATCAACGTCATTTTCCTGTACGACGATAAGATGGTCATCACTTTCAACTCCAAGGAGGGCATGCAGACCATTTCTTTCGATACCCTCAAGGAAGCGCTTTCTGAACAGGGTTCCGGTTCGGATTTGGATTGCCGTGGGGTACCATCGGCTCCGAACGAATCATCGTTCGGAGCTTTGCTATGCCATGGCTACTGCCGCCTGGCTTCGCTTGCATCGCCATACCGCAAATACCTCTTTCCGTTCGCTTTGTCTCCCCGCGGCAAATCTCAATACAATGTTATCAACAATACCGAAAGCATCGCTGCCCCCAAGAAACAGCAGGCCTTCCGCCGCGCCGGATACACAGCGTAGCGGAAGGCCTGCCTTTCGTGGGAAAGCTATTTGGTTGGATTACAGATACTTGTCAGGCTGTCTGCCTGTTACCGCAGCGCGCTATTCAATTTCCCGAACAGATAAAAGATTTCCCTGCCTGTTGGTTATCATTCGCACACCGCAGGGGCGGCGGAAGCGTTCCTGTCCATCAATCAAAATCCTGGCGGTCTTGCCGTCGCTTTCGATGCGATAGTTTGTGATGCCCCATTGCTGCTCGTAGACATAGGGCGCGCCGCCGCCCAGGCTAAACCACATCTGTCCGCGCACCATGGTGACGCCCCAAATGTGAGCAATGTATTCCAGCACCGCAAGGAGCGTAGGCCCGTAGGAGTCCTGGAAGGGCTCGTCGGAAGTCGGAGGAAGAGGCTCCTTGGTGACGGGAGACACACAGCTGGGCGCGCCGGTAAAGGGATCGAACTGCTGGGTAAAGACATATCCGCCATCCGCCACAGCCCGCAAGAGCTTTTTGCCCAGCGCGGTCACAAGCTTTTCATAGCCATAGCGCTCCAGGGCCAGGATCGCCCGCTGATAAGTCAGCCCCTCGCATTGGCCGGACCAATTGTTCTCCACGGCATTGCGGAAGGCGGGATCATTCGCGGCGACGGAAGGCAGCGGCAGGGGCGTCCAGAATTCATCCGGGTTTAGCAGATGCTCCCGGACAAACCGATCCGCCATCGACTGGGAAAAGCTGCCCCAATACATGCATCGCAGGCTGTTGTGGCACAGCACGTCAATCACGCCGCCATGCCTGTCCCGGTCAAAGCACGCGCCGCGCCTGTCGTCCCAAAGCCTTTCGCGGATGGCGGAAGCGACCTCCTCCGAGGCCTGACGCCACTGGGTTTCCCGGCCGTCGCGGCGGATTCGGCTGATGTCCCCCAGGGTGTCCCTGCACGCATAGGAGAAGGACATTACGTCCATGGAGGCCATGGGTACAACCGTCGAGCCCTCCGGGGGCGTATCTTCCGCGCAGTATACAGGCGCGTCACCGTAGCGAACCGCGTGATCCTCGCCCGTATCGTAGACACACCAGCTTTCCAGGAGACCGTCGCCGTCGGAATCTCTTACCCGCCACAAATAGTCATCGAAGCGCTCCAGACAATCCGCCAGCGCGTCCAGATAGCTTCGATCCTCGCCCATCCAGTAGTACATGTTCAGTGCGGGCCAGGGAAAGCAAAAGCCCTGGAATTTGTTGAACTGGGCTTCTACCGTCCCGTCCGGGAACCCCTGAATGGAGCCGGGGAGCCGCCCGTCCGCCCGCTGATGGCGCATGAACAAAAGCTGGTTGTTCATCGCGGCGATCAGATTGTGCTTGGCGTACATTTCACCGCCCATGGGCTGGGTCTCCAACCAGATTTTTTCATAGCCGCCGCCTTCCACCAGCACCTGATCAGAGCCGAAAAAGGCCAGATTGTTCAGACATTTATGGCAGGCGGTGTCAAACAGCTTCTGCAGGACAGCGTCCTCGGTATGGAAGGATACACGGGTGACAGGATTCACAGCAAAGCCTCCTTGAGCGTGACTGGGTTGTTCAAATGAATTTTTCATGCTACAATAAAGAAAAACGGCGGAGGATGTTTATGAAGCGCGCTGAGATCAACATTCGGGATCCCTTTGTGCTGGTGCATCAGGGGAAGTACTATCTCTACGGCACCCGCGGCGCTACCTGCTGGGGACCGGCGGATGGCTTTGATGTCTATGTCAGTGATGACCTGGAAAACTGGTCGGAGCCGCATGTCTGCTTCCATAACGACGGCAGCTTCTGGGCCGACCGCAATTACTGGGCCCCGGAGGTCTATGCCCATCAGGGCGCGTTTTATATGTTCGCCAGCTTCAAGCATCCCAGCGTGTGCCGGGGAACGGCCATCCTCCGGGCAGAAAGCCCCCTGGGGCCCTTCCGGCCTCACTCGGCGGGCTGCGTTACCCCCAAAGACTGGGAATGCCTGGACGGTACGCTCTGCATCAGCCGGGAAGGAAAGCCCTTCATGGTCTTCTGCCACGAGTGGGTTCAGGCGGGTGACGGCGAGGTGTGCGCCATTGCCCTGACTGACGATCTGTCCGCGCCCGCAGGGGAGCCAAGGCTGCTGTTCCGCGCCTCGGATGCGCCGTGGTGCAGGGTGATGCGCCATTCCACCGGTGTGGAGGGCTGCGTCACGGACGGCCCCTTCTTCTGGCGCACGGCGGACGGCACACTGCTTTGCCTGTGGGCCAGCTTCTCCCAGGGCGGTTATACCCAGGGCGTGGCCGTGTCGGATAACGGCGACTTGGGTGGCCATTTCACCCAAGCGGAACCGTTGTTCATGGATGACGGCGGCCACGGCATGGTCTTCCGGGCGCTGGATGGACAGCTGTATCTCACGCTGCACAGCCCCAATACCAAGCTGGAGGAACGGCCGGTCTTCCACCGCGTCGCCGAGCATGGCGGCCGACTGATCCGCCAGGACTGAGGCGGATACCGCTTCCTTTTGAAGGAAGCGGTTTTCTTTTGCTCCAGGGCGGTTCATCCGCGGCGGCGTTCTATGCCTGGTCGGTACGTCCGTCATTGGCCTGCAAGGAGCTTCGGGCCAGCCCGTCTCGGTATTCCTGGGGGGAGCTGCCGGTCATCTTGCGGTAAAAGCGTGAAAAATTCGCGGAAGAGGAAAAGCCCACCGCCTCGCTGACGTCACTGATGCGGTTGCCGCTGTCCCGCAGCAGCTGATTGGCCCGACGGATGCGGGCGCCGCTGACATAGTCCGACAGCGTTTCCCCCATGATCTGATGGAACAGCCGGGACAGGTAGGTGGGGTTGAAATAAGTAATTTCCGCCATCCGCGATAAGCTGAGCTCTTCCGGTCTATCCAGATGGCGCTCAACGTGCTCGCGGATCTTCATCACGATGGCCTGACTTCGGCTGCCCTGGTCGCCCTCGCTGAGGCGGAAAAGCATCCGCCCGAGCTCCATGAAGGCGTCCGCCGCCTGACTCCAGGAGGTAAAGCCGGTAATGGAGGTCAATCCGGTCAGTCCGCCGGGGAACTGCACGCTGTCGTGGAGTTTCCAGCGGTTGATATAGGCAAGAAACAGCCTGCTCAGGGTCATGAAGGCTTCCAGGGCATAGGGGTTTTCCATGCTGTCCGAGACGCGGAGCAGATCCGTCGCCTTTTCCAGCAGGCTGAGAAATTCCTTGCGGTTCATATGCTCCATGGCATCCTTGAGCCTGCTGGTGAGCGAGTCCGTCAGCAGAGGCGCGGCGGCAGCCCGGGGCGTGAAGGGCTGCAGGGCAATCATGCCGGGGACGCCCATCCCCTGGCAGATGCGCCGGCGCAGGGCCTGGTACGCATCGGCCAGCTGCTCGGCGGATACCGCCGAAGTATGCAGCGCGAAAGCCAGCGTCATCCCGGCCTCATGCCGCACGACCTCCTGAATCAGCTCAATGTTTTCGCGGACATAGAGCATGCAGCGCCGCATGTCCAGCGACCGGGCCGGCTGCAGCAGCCACAGGATATCCTCATGGTGGTTCCAAAACGCGATCTGGATGGGGTAGATCGCCAGCTGACGGCGCAGGGCTCGGTCGATCAGCAGCAGCTTTTCATGCAGCTCCTCCAAAGTGAGCGACATCGTGCCGCTCTCAATATAAGCATAAAGGGGGAGCAGCGGCTGATCCAGGTTGATTTCCAGCGCGGCGGCATAGATCTTGCGGCTTCGGCCCCGGACCAGAGCGGTCAGGGCCTCCCGCTGAAGCAGCTGCCGCGTCACTTCCTGCTGATCGGACAGCAGCGCCTGCGTTTCCCGCTGGCGCTGGGTGCGCTCCAGGTCGGTGATGGTCTCCCGCAAGGTGCTGATGATCTTGTCAAAGCCCTCCGTTTTGAGCAGGAAGGTCACCGCTTCCCCCTGTATGGCGCGGTAAATCATGTCAAATTCGCTGTGGCCGGAAAGAAAGATAACCCGGCATTCCGGCCAATCCGCGTGGATGCGCCCCATCAGCTCCAAGCCGTCCATGCCCGGCATGGCCACGTCGGAGATAACAATATCCATGCGTGTCTCGGACAGCAGCGCCAGCGCGTCGCTGCCGCTGTACGCGCTGTAAAGATCCACGTCCAACCCGCATTCGCCCAGCACGGACAGCAAGCCCTGAACGATGATGGGCTCATCGTCAACAATCAGGATTCTGCGTATGGGAATCGCTCCTTTCGCTCATGGGAATGCGCATCGTCACCTTCAGCCCGCCAAGGTCGCTGCGCCCGAAGGTCAGACCGTATCCGTCGCCAAAACGCAGGCGGAGACGACGATGGATGTTGATCAGGCCGGTGGTTTCCTGCAGGTGGTCGGCGCCGGACAGACTCATCGTCATTGCCTGAATCGTACTGTCCGTCAGGGTGTTCCCGCTGTCCTCCACCAGAATCAGCGCGTCTTCGCCCTCGCGGGTATAGCTGATCCGCAGGCGGCCGTCGGCGGCGGTCTGCCGAAGGCCATGCTCATAAGCGTTTTCGAGGATGGGCTGCAAAATCAGCCTGGGGACGGCTACGGCATGAAAGTTCCGCGGCAATTCAGGGAAGGAAAGGACGATGCGCGCGGAAAAGCGCATGTCCTGGATCATGGCGTAATTGCGCCCGTGGGCGACTTCCTCCAGCAGCGTAACCTCCTGCTTGCCCAGCCGGGTCATGTAGCGGAAGTATTCCCCCAGCTCGGCGGAAAGTACTTCAATGGTATCCGTATCCTTCAGCTGGGCCAGGGAACGGATGGTAAACAAATTGTTGTACAGGAAATGAGGATTGATCTGGGACTGCAGCTGCTTGAGCTCGGCCCGCTGGGTGCGAATGGTCTGCATGTACACCTGCTCAATCAGATTGCCCAGGCGCTGGTTCATGAGGTTGAAGCGGTGGTACATGTCCGAAAAATCGTCGTCCCGGGTGTGGTGAATGCGCAGGGAAAAGTCGCCCTGCTCCACCTGCTGAAACGCTTCCGCCAGCTTGTTCAGCGGCTTGTGAATCACATGCCACATGTGGAGGATATAAGCCAGGTTGGCCAGAATCAGCAGCACCACCAGGGCCATGAAAAAGCTGCCCTGCAAATTCAGCACGGAAAAAGCCTGGCTGGATGGCCGCAAATCAACAAGGTAAAGCGTTTTGGTTGTGGTGGTGTTGACCGCGACGGAAACAAGATAACGCTCCCCGTCCTCGCCGGGGAAATCAAAGGAGGGCTGTTTCCGCGCCAGGGAAAACAGGGTATCGACATCCACCTGGGCCTGATCCCGATTGACGCTGGCGATCACCCTGCCGTCATCGCTGAAAAGAAAAAGCGCGCCGCTTTCCAGTGAGCCATGGGCTGCCAGGAAGGAAGCAATGGCCCCTTGATCCAGCTGCAGGCACAGCATGTAGGAAGCGCCATTCTCTTTGAGATAATAATTGTAGGTGGGGTATGCCATCATGATGTAAAAGCAGCCATCCATTTCGATCAGCGCCTGCGTCTGATGGACGCACAGATCATTCAAGCGGTTGAAATATTCGGGGTCAAGGTCATCCACGCCGTCCGCTGTGATGGTCTTGCCGATGGAAGGCGCCAAGAGGAAGGCCTGCTGAATCAGCGGGGAGGAGCTGGTCAGCATGAACATGCGATCCATGACCCGCAGCATGGCGAGGGTTTGCTGGGCCTGGGTGTAGTATCCCGGCGTTACGCCCAGGCGGTTGATGTCCTTGTCGTAAAGCAGCTCCCGATGCATGTCCATGGTCTTGTCCAGCGAAATAGCCAGCTGCTCGGCTACGGCGTCGGCCTGCGCGCCGCTGCGGACAACAATTTCACGGCGCAGCGCGTTCTGACTGCTGTTGGTTACCATGATGGCCACAAACAGGGTCAGCAGCAGCAAACTCAACGTGAACAGGATGGAGCGGCCCAGGATCGACCGCATCCACCTGCGAATATCCAGATGGCCCTCAAAGCGCTTCATCACTGTCCACCTCCATTGTATTATATAGGAAGGAGGCTGTTTTGTCATCCCAAGAGGTAAAGCGCGGAATGGTTTGTAAAGAAATGAATGTACACAATGGTCTCAAAAGCGTCTAAAATAACATTAACGGAGTGGTTCTATTCCGAATACGCACATTGGAGGGATCCTTTCATGAAGAAATGGCTGTCCATTCTTTTGTCCCTGTGTCTGCTGGCAACCGTCTGCGGCGCATTGGCCGAGGCAACGCAGGAGGAAATTGACGCCAGGTACGATCCTGCCATCGAGCTGACCGCGTGGCGCTTCCTGTCCTCCGCCATTCAGTTTGAGAACGGCGATACCATTGAGGACAATATCTACATTGACCGCTTCCTGAGCGACCTGGGCATCAAGCTGACCTACGACTGGGTCGTGGCCGAGGAGCAGTTCGACCAGAAGATGAACGTATCCATCGCTTCGGGCGACCTGCCGGATCTGATGTGGCTCAAGGCGGCGCAGCTGAAGGAATTGGCCCAGGAGGGCGATCTGTACGATCTGACCGACCTGTTCGACCAGTACGCCAATCAATATGCCAAGGATACCCTGATGATGGACATGAAGCAGTTTGAGACCGCCAAGGTCAACGGCCGCCTGTACGCCATTCCCCATACCGCCTCTTCCTTTGACGCCCTGGGCGTGCTGTTCATCCGCACGGACTGGCTGGATAAGCTCAATTTGGCGGAACCCACCAATCTGGATGAGCTGGAAACCATCATCCGCGCTTTCGCTACCCAGGATCCCGACGGCAACGGCGTGAACGATACCTATGGGCTGGCGCTGCAAAAGGATTTCTACCGGCATGCCCACGCCACCGCGGTGGGTCTGTTCTACGGCTACCATGCCTATCCCATGAGCTGGATTGAGCTGGATGACGGCACGCTGGCCTATGGCTCTGTACAGCCTGAAATGCGCGACGCGCTGCTCAGGCTCCAGGCCTGGTACAAGGAGGGCCTGATCGACCCGGAGTTCGGCGTGAAGGACAAGGCCAAGGTGAAGGAAACTGTTTCCGCCGGCAAGGTGGGCGTCGTGTACGGCACCATGTCCTCCGCGGGCGCATTCCTGGACGCCAGCGTCGCCAACGATCCGAACGCCGACTGGAAGGCCTTCCCCGTTCTGTCCGCGGACAGCGAGGCAGCCATGCCCATCACCAAGATGCCCGTGTCCCGCTACTACGCCGTCAGCGCTGACTGCGAGCATCCCGAGGCCATCATCAAGCTGCTGAACTGGAGCCATCAGAGCGCCTATGGCGAACAGGCTGACAACTCCCTGTCCATTTCCGAGTCCGGCATCGCCGTGTGGCAGTACAACGTTATCGGCGACGAGAACCCCGGCAAGAACCTGAACGCCTTCAAGAAAATCCGCACTGCCTTTGAGACCGGCGATCCCTCTGCCCTGAACACCGAAGAGCGCGGTTATTACGACCGTATCCTGACCTGGCGCAACGACAAGAACCCCGATGGCTGGACCCAGGATCGCATCTTCGGTGAGAAGAGCAGCTTCGCCGTCATCGAGCAGTATGTAAACAGTGGCAACTACATCACCAACAAGTTCTACGGCACCCCCACCGATTCCATGAACAAGTACATGTCCACCCTGGAGGCCATGGAAGCCGAGACCTTCACCAGCATCATCATGGGCGAGGACATCAGCGCCTTTGACAAGTATGTGGAAGACTTCTACAAGCTGGGCGGCACCGAGATCACCAAGGAAGTGAACGACTGGTACAATACCGTCAAGTAATTTCCCGCGATCCTTTCAGCCATGACCGGCCCCCTGCCGCGCGTTTCTCCGGCAGGGGGCCCATTACAAGGGGGTTGATGCCGTGACCACGTCGCCGCGCATCCAGAAGCGCCTGCGGGAGCTGCCGCTGCATCTGATGCTGATCCCTGGCCTTGTCCTGATTCTGATCTTCAGCTATGTGCCCATGTTCGGCATCATCATGGCTTTTCAGAATTTCAAGCCGGCCAAGGGCTTTTTCGGCTCCAAATGGGTAGGACTGGAAAATTTCATCTATATGGCGAAGCTGCCCAACATGGGCAGCGTGCTGTACAATACGGTCTTCATCGCCGTGCTGAAAATCATCGTGGGGATGATTGTGCCCATCTTTGTGGCGCTGATGCTCAACGAGATCGGTCACAAGGGCTTCAAACGCTCGGTGCAGACCATCGTGTATTTTCCTCATTTTCTTTCCTGGGTCATCCTTGGCGGCGTGCTGATGGATGTGCTGTCGCCCTCCTCGGGCATCATCAACGACGTCATACGCCTCCTTGGCGGCGCCCCCATCTATTTTTTGGGCAACAAGACCTGGTTCCCCTACACCATGGTGATAACCGCCGTGTGGAAAAACTTCGGCTATGATACCATCGTGTACCTGGCCGCGCTGACCAATGTGGATCGCAACCTATATGAGGCGGCAGCCATTGACGGCGCGAACCGCATGAAGCAGACCTGGCATGTGACGCTGCCCGGCATTCTGCCCATCGTCACGCTGATGGGCGTGCTGAACCTGGGCAACATCCTCAACGCGGGCTTCGACCAGATTTTCAACCTGTACAGCCCGTCGGTTTACTCCACCGGCGATATCATTGACACCTTTGTGTATCGCCTGGGTCTGGAGCAGGCGCAGTTCAGCGTGTCCACGGCGGTGGGGCTGTTCAAGTCAGTGATTTCGGTCATCATGGTGTCCCTGTCCAAATACCTGGCGGGCCGGTTCGCCAACTACCGCGTATTCTAAGGAGGCGGAGATATGAAGCGACTTGATGGATTGTCCGGTACGCATATCAAAATGTCTCCGGGGCGCAGGCTTTTCCTGGCGGTGGATTATCTGTTTCTCACCGGCGCGGCGCTGATCTGCCTGCTGCCGCTGATCAACGTGCTGGCGGTTTCATTATCCTCATCCAACGCGGCGGCGGCCGGCTTTGTGAAGCTATGGCCGGTGGAATTTACTTTTTCCTCCTACGAATACGCGCTGACCAAGCCCCAGTTCCTTCAGGCCTTCCTGATTTCCGTCAAGCGCGTGGCGCTGGGGTATGTCATTACCATGGCCGCCATCATCCTGACGGCCTATCCGCTCTCCAAAGAGAAGAACACCTTCCGCGCCCGCGGGAAGTACGCCTGGGTCTTCATCGTCACAATGATGTTCAGCGGCGGCCTCATCCCCACCTACATGACCATTCGCTACCTGGGTATGCTGGATACCATCTGGGCCCTGGTGCTGCCTGGCGCGGTACCCATTTTCAACGTGGTGCTGATGATGAACTTCTTCCGATCCATCCCCCATGAGATTGAGGAAGCCGCATTCATTGACGGCGCGGGACATTTCAAAACGCTTGTGCGGATTTATTTGCCGCTGTCCCTGCCCTCGCTGGCCACGGTGAGCCTGTTTGTCATCGTCAATCACTGGAACAGCTGGTTCGACGGCATCATCTACATGAACCATACCTACAACTATCCGCTGCAAAGCTACCTGCGGACCATCATCATCAACCCGGATCTCCAGTCGATGACCTCCAGCGAGGAATTGGTGATGTCCGAAATTTCCGAGCGCACCTTCAAGGCGGCGCAGATTTTCCTGGGCGCGCTGCCCATCCTGTGCGTTTATCCCTTCCTGCAAAAGTACTTCATGAGCGGCCTGACCATGGGTTCCGTCAAGGGCTGACGTCAGACCAATCTGCCGGATACGCAAGAACCCCGGACAGCGGCAAGAAACGCTGTCCGGGGCTCTTGTATGTCCTGCTTACCGCGCCTCCAGCGGCACATAATCCACCGCGTCCTTCACGCTGGTATAACCCGGGCGGATGATCTTGCCCGCGCACTGGATTTCCTCAATGCGGTGGGCGCTCCACCCGGCAATGCGGGCGATGGCGAAGATGGGGGTGAACATCTCGTCCGGGATGCCCAGCATCCGGTATACCAGCCCGGAATAGAAGTCCACGTTGGCGCTGACGCCCTTGTAGATTTTCCGGGTTTCCGCGATGATCTGCGGCGCCAGCTCCGCCACGGTTTCGTAAAGCTCATATTCCTCGGGAAGGTTTTCCTCCACCGAGAGAGACTTGGCCGCGCTGCGAAGAATGTCCGCCCGGGGATCAGACTTGGAGTAGACCGCGTGGCCCATGCCGTAGATCAGGCCCGAGCGGTCGAAGGCCTCCT
Organism: uncultured Clostridia bacterium; assembly: GCA_947565865.1. Lineage (GTDB taxonomy): Bacteria > Bacillota > Clostridia > Christensenellales > Aristaeellaceae > UBA11524. Next base: position 9,796 of record CANOHT010000043.1, on the reverse strand, counting down.
TGCGCAGCAGCTTCACCAGATAGTCCTTAATGGCGCCCTTATCGCGGATGTCGACGGACTGCTTCATATCGTCGAACATCCGCACCACCTTGATGTTCGCGCCGCCGTGCCGGGGGCCCCGGAGGGAGCCCAGGGCCGCCGCCACCGCCGAATAGGTATCCGTGCCGGAGGACGTCACCACATGCATGGTAAAGGAGGAATTGTTGCCGCCGCCGTGCTCAGCGTGGAGCACCAGGGCCAGATCCAGGATGCGGGCCTCCAGCTCGGTATATTTGTCTCCGCCGCGCATCAGGTGCAGAAGGTTCTCCGCTGTGGAGAGCTCGGGCTTGGGCATCTGGATGTAGAGGCTTCGGTTGTTATGATAATATAGATAAGCCTGATAACTGTACACCGCCAGCAGCGGGAAGTTGGCAATCAGCTGCAGGGACTGCCGCAAAACGTTGGGCACGGAAATATCATCCGGCTGATCGTCGTAGGTATACAGCGCCAAAACGCACCGGGAAATGATGTTCATCATGTCCCGCCCCGGCGCCTTGAGAATCATATCCCGCACGAAGGAGGAGGGCAGACTGCGGTATTCGCCCAGGGCACGGCTGAAGGCGGTAAGCCGCTCCTGGCTGGGCAATTCGCCCATCAGCAGCAGATACGCCGCTTCCTCAAAGCCATAGCGGCCATCCTTCATGAAGCCGTTCACCAGATCCCTGACGTTGACGCCGCGGTAGAACAGCTGGCCGTCGCAAGGCACCTTGGTGCCGTCCGGCAGCGTCTCCTTTGCCTTGATGCAGGAAATTTCCGTCAGCCCCGCCACCACACCATTGCCGTTGATATCCCGAAGGCCCCGCTGCACATGATGCTTTTCATACATGGCCGGCTCAATCAGGTGATTGCTGTTGGACATGTCAGCCAGCTCGTGAATGTAGGGGGTGATGTCCGAATAACGCTTTTCCAAAGATGACTCGCCTCCTTCTGTCTGTGTGGAATGATTGTATAGTTCGCGCCGCTCCCAAAAGGCGCGGCATGAGGGATGCATGTCATGAATGGCGCTGCTGAAAGTAGGCCATCATCTTGCGCTGAAGGCGGATATAGGCCAGGGTGTCCTCCTCGCCAAAGGCCTCGAACATCAGCCGGAAGCGCTCCTGCATCCGAGCGATGTATTCCTCCAGCGATCTGGCGCCCGTTACCGTCAGCTCCACCAGGATTTGCCGCTTGTCATCGCTCTGCCGCTGCCGGGTAATCAGGCCGGCCTCCTCCAGGTGTCCCAGAATGGCCGCCACCCGCGCAGTGCTGACCCCCAGCCGCTGGCTCAGTTCCCGGGGGTGCGCCTGGCCCTCATGCTCCCGCAGGTCATAAAGTACGGCCGCCTCGCCGCTCATGCCTTGATGTACGGCTCGGCCCGCTTCTGTCCAACGGGCCTCGGCAAACAGCTGCAGCATCTCTTTCGCGCAGGAAGCGTAGTCCATCTCACTCACCTCATGCAAATACCTTTCCACGTTAGCAATCATAACATAACCGCTATTATCTGTCAATAACGCGCCCGCGCAGGCTGTCGCGGCCCTTCGACAAATTGATTAAAGCATCAGCATTTTTCGATATGCTCCGCTCTGTCCGCCATGGCGACTTTCGATGATGGGAAGGAGTTTCCGCCATCAGGGGCGAACCTATCAGCAGGCATAGACGCACTACCGTTATGAACGGTTTTCCATAAGGAGGAACGAGCATGAAGGCAACCGCTTCCCGCGTCGGCGTGCTGGGCGCCGGTACCTGGGGCATCGCCCTGGCCCGGCTGCTTCACCGCAACGGGCACGAGGTCACCGTATGGTCAGCCATCGCCAGGGAGATCGACGAGCTTCAGGCTACCCGACGCCATCCAAACCTGCCGGATATGGCGATCCCCGAGGCTATCCGCTTTACCAAGAGCCTGGAGGAGGTCTGCCGGGGAAAGGCGCTGCTGCTTTTTGCCGTGCCCTCGGTATATGTCCGGGCAACAGCGAACCAAGCCCGCCCCTACATCCCTGATGGACAGATCATCGTGGATGTGGCCAAGGGTATCGAGCCCGACAGCCTGCTGACCATGAGCGGCGTCATCTGGGACGAGCTGAACCGGGACGGTCGGCATGCCGGCCTTCGTCTGGTGGCGCTGTCCGGCCCCACCCATGCCGAGGAGGTCGCCATGGATCTGCCCACCTCCATCGTTTCCGCCTGCACCGACATGGCCGTGGCGGAAACCGTACAGGACGCCTTCATGAACTCCTGTATGCGCACCTACACCAATACCGATGTGCTGGGGGTAGAGCTGTGCGGCGCGCTGAAGAACATCATCGCCCTGGCGTCGGGCATCGCTGCGGGCATGGGCTATGGCGACAATACCCGCGCCGCGCTGATTACCCGGGGCATGGCAGAGATTTCCCGCCTGGGGTTGGCCATGGGGTGCGCCGAGCAGACCTTCAATGGTCTGGCGGGCATCGGCGATCTGATCGTTACCGCCACTTCCCAGCACAGCCGCAATAACCGCTGCGGCAAGCTGATCGGGCAGGGCGTCTCGCCGGATGAGGCGGTGCGCCAGGTGGGCATGGTGGTGGAGGGCGTCAACGCGCTGCCCGCCGCCATGCAGTTAGCGCGGCGCTATCAGGTCAGTATGCCCATTGTGACCGGGGTGGATGCCGTGGTGCGCGGGACAATCTCTCCCGCGGATATGGCCCTGATGCTGATGACCCGGGACAAGACCAGCGAGGTCTCCCCATCGGAGATGGCCGTCCGCTTCGAGTCCGCCCTTTTGCGCAGCCGCGGTCAGGGCGAAGGCAGGCGTGTGCTGGTCTGGGGCGGCTTCGACAGCCTGACCAGCGAGACGATCGCCTTCCTGGGCCGGGCCAAGGCCCAGGGCGATTATCTGGCCGTCGCCTTGAGGGAGGAGGGCCGTTGCCCCTTCCGCCAGCGCCGCGCTGATCTGGAGGCCCTGCGCGCTGTGGATCTGGTGCTGCCCGCCCGCGAAGGCGACCTGCCATCCATCATGGCCGCGCACCGGATCAGCCTGCTGGTCGCTCAGCCCGGGCAGGAAGCGCTGGCTCAGCGGCTGCGCGATGACGGTTTTGCGGCTGCGCAGCTTTGATGTCCATTGAAAACGCCCGGACTGACATTGCTTTGTCAATCCAGGCGTTATGAATAATCATCACCTTGCTCACCGCCGTGACGCTCCGGGAATTCACGTTCCGGCATTAAAGCAGGTAGTTATTTCCTCGATGCGCCAGCTCCAAGCCTGCCAACTGATAGGCGGCGTAACCGCCCGCCACCAGGGGCTCCCGCTGACACAGCGCTTCCGCCTCCTCGCGGGTTTCGACTTTCAAAATGTACATGCCAGCCATGCCAGGGTAGCCCTTGAACACACCGCATAATTCAAGCTTTCCCTCGTCATCCAGCCTCCTGATGTTTTCCACATGCTCCTCGACGATCTTTTTCGTCAGCCTGTTAAAGGTTTTTGATTTTTTAAGCATCACCAGATACATAAGCTGATTCATCCGCTCCCGCCTTCCTTGACTTGCATTGGTATCCGGGTTTTCATGGCTCAAAATCCAGCAAGAACCGCCCGCAGGCGTTGATGAGCAGGGTTTCTCCGCTGTGATATACCCGATCCTTCTGTCCGCCGTAGCGCAGGTGGACATGGCCGAAGGCCCAGTAGCGTGGCTTGTAGCGCTTCAGCACATATTGAAAGGCCTCGAAGCCGCGATGGGTGACGTTTTCCTCGTCGCCTATGCTCCGCACCGGGGCGTGGCTGACCACGATATCCACGCCCTTGTGGAGCATCAGCTGCCAGCGCAATTTCATGATGCGGGTCATCATCTGGCTTTCGGTGTACTGGTGCGGGCCGGGGCTATACCGCAGCGAGCCCCCCAGCCCCATAATCCGCAGCCCGCCGATGTTCACCACACGATCCTCAATGCACTCGCAGCCCTCCGGGGGATTGCGCTCGTACTTGCCGTCATGGTTGCCGTGGACATACAGCAGCCGTGCCCGGCTCATGGTCACCAGAAAGCGGAGATAGGCCGGATCCAGATCCCCGCAGGAGATGATGATGTCGATGCCGTCCAGCCGACCGGGCTGGTAGTATTCCCACAGATAGTCCGACTCCTCGTCGGAAATCAGCAGAATCTTCATGGCGCGGCCTCCGTTTCCGGCGGAAGCTGATCCCGGTGAAGGCCCAGCAGCCGCACCAGCTGACGGGAGGCGGGCAACAGCTGTTCAAAGGCGGGGATTTCGCCGTCCACATGATCGCAAAGCCAATCCATGTTCATGATTTCCTCCGGGCTGAGCCAGGCGGAGCCGTCGTTGCGCACAACGCCCGCCTGATCGCGTATGGCGCAGTGGAAGGGCGCGAACGTGCCGCTGACAATGCCGCTTTTCAGAATATCCGCCAGCTGACGCACACCCGCGGGCAGCGCGTCGCTGAGGTAAACGTCTATCACGCCGCTGTTCATGCCCCACCAGTAGTTCACCGCCTGATCGGCATCCTTGGCGCTCAGGGCTTCCCAGCCGCCGCTGAAAATGCTGCGCACCACCTTCTCGTAGAAGCTGCCCCAGTTCCACAGGGGGGACGCCAGGGGCTGCAGCTCGCCCTGGCTGTCAATGCGGTACGCGCCCCATTCCCAGGCGAAATTCAGCCCCTCTCCGGCGGCGGTCTCCCTGTTGGAGATCACGTTGACGCCCTCGGCCAGCAGCTCCGCCACATGATCCCCCGGCAGACACGACCACCGCAGGGCAATGCGCACATCAGGGTTCACCATCCGCGCGCCCAGGGCAAAGGCGTTGATGCTGGCGCTGACGCCCGCGATGGGATAATTGGCCACGAAGCCAATTCGGTTTCCCTTGGCCATGGCTCCCGCGATGGCGCCGATGATAAACTTGGCCTCATACATGCGGCTGTAATAGGTGCGCACCCCGGTGTAGGGCATGGACAGGGCGCAGTTCATCACCTTGATGCCGGGATGGCGCGCGGCGATTTGACGGCAGGCGTCCATCAGCGGCGGCGTGGTGGCAAAGATGACCTGAGCGCCCCCGCTCACAGCCTCCTCCATGGCTTCCACGGCGTTTTGCGGTGAGCAGACGCAGCTGCTGACGCTGACGCGCTCCCCCATTGCGGCTTCCAGATGCTTTCGCCCCAGGTCGTGAGCCGCCGTCCAACTGCTCTTCCGGGGATCAAAGGTATGGAAGAAGGCGATGCTCAGCCGCTGGGGCTTGCTTAGGCCCAAAGCCTGCAGCAAGCCGGGTTTTTCCTTCTCATCTGTGGGGTCGGTGCTGACGGCGATGGGCGTTCCCCGGGCCAGCACCCGCAGATCAGGCCAGATCGCCGTCAGGCTCTTGCTTACCTCCGCCGCCGTCATCCGTTCCAGATCAGCCATCGTGTAGACCTGCAGCCAGGCCAGCAGCGCGTCGCCGGCTGCCAAAGGCAGGGCCTCGGTATTGGCCTTATCAAAGGCCTCCCGGAAGGGACGATAGGCTTGCAGGAACCTTTTACGCTCATCCTCCGTCCAGGCATGCTCGGGCGAATAGCCCAATGCCGCCTGCAGCCTGACATAGCTGCCCCGGAGGGTAAAGCTCACATCATACAGCCTGCTTAGCTGGTAGAAGGCCATGAATTCATAATAAATCTGGACTTCCTGGCTGTTGGCGTAGGCGGGGATCAGCCGGGTGACGATGCCGGGAATGGTTTCCGCGCCATAGCTTTTCAGCACACTGACCCGCTTGTTGCCCTCGGTAACGTAAAACCGCCCCATGTACTCGCTGCAAATAATGGGATCCTTGATCCCGATGGTATCCAGGTGAGCGGTGCACAGGTTGATCCACTTTTCCGCAAACTCTGTCCCCATCTCCAGCAGGGGCATGAAATTCCCCGCGAAGGCCGACTTTCGCCCTGCCGTGGTGGTGCCCACAATCTGATCCATGGGGATGTCCACCAGACCGACATAGGACCGGCCGGCGCACATTTCCTCGCTGAAAATCTCATCCAGCACCTGGGGATAGGGATAGCTGCCGCGAATAACGCAGCTGCGGTAGTACCGCTGGCCCTGCTTCAGCGCGTAGGCATACTGATTGATCGCTTCCGGTCTGCTCACCGTAAACCTCCTCCGCCGCGCCGGAAGGGCGTCGCCCCGTGTCTGTCATGAGCGGGCGGCGATTTCCGGCCATCGGTCACGCCCTATTATAGCATGTTTTCCAAAGGACGCAAGGGCGTTGCATTGACACTGTAACAGCGGCGCGATATAATGATATGACGCTTACCATCACAAAAGGAGCATGACCATGCCTGAATATACCGTTTCTCCGCCCTCCCGGGATATTCGCTTCAACTGTCCCGTGGCCGCGCGCTGCGGTGGCTGTCAGCTGACCCGTCTGAGTTACCGGGAGCAGCTTCAATGGAAGCAGCGCCGGGTACAGGAGCTGTTGGGTTCCCTATGCCCGGTGGAGCCTATCATTGGCATGGAACATCCCTTCCATTACCGCAACAAGGTTCACGCGGTGCTGGCGACGGACAGGCGGGGCGACGCCGTCAGCGGCGTTTACGCGGCCGGTACGCATCGGGTCGTCCCGGTGAAGCGCTGCCTGATAGAGGACACCCGGGCAGACCGAATCATTCAGACCATTGTCAGCCTGCTTAAGCCCTTCCGACTCCGGGTATACAATGAATACACGCATCGGGGCTTTCTGAGGCATGTGGTCATCCGCACCGGTCACCATACCGGCCAGATCATGGTGGTGCTGGTGGCGGCCAGCCTGGAATTCCCCGGCCGGAAGGCATTTGTGGCCGCGCTGCTGGAAAAGCACCCGGAAATCACCACCATCGTGCTCAACCTCAACCAGCGGGAAACCAGCATGGTGCTGGGGAAAAAAGAAATCATTCTCTACGGCGAGGGCTTCATGGAAGACGAGCTGTGCGGGAAGACCTTCCGTATATCGCCCCAATCGTTCTATCAGGTCAACGCCCGCCAGACCGAGACGCTCTACCGCACGGCCATTGACCTGGCGGGCCTCACCGGCCGCGAGACCCTGCTGGACGCCTACTGCGGCACCGGCACCATCGGCCTTTGCGCCTCGGATCATATCGCACGGCTGATCGGCGTGGAGCTGAACGCCAACGCCGTCAAGGATGCCCGAGAAAACGCCCGCCGCAACCAGGTGCGCAACGCCGCCTTCTACTGTGACGACGCGGGTCGCTTCATGGTGCGGATGGCGAAGGAGGGCTTCGTGCCGGACGTGGTCATGATGGATCCGCCCCGATCGGGCTCCGACGAGCCCTTCCTGCGCTCCCTGCTGACCCTGGCGCCGCCCCGCATCGTCTACGTCTCTTGCAACCCCGAGACCCTGGCCCGGGACGCCGCCTTCCTGGTAAAGGGCGGCTATCAGACCATCAAAGCCGTGCCGGTGGATATGTTCCCGGGGACGGAGCATGTGGAGTGCGTAGTATTAATATCAAGAGTAGAGAAATAAAGCGAGAAAAACCGCTTATTTCTTGCCTTTTAGACCATATTCGCTGATATTCAAATGACCAACTCATCTGTTCAGAAGTGTGCAAGAGTATTTGGAAAATGGAGTGTTCAGATCTAATGATGGACATCGGAAAGGGAGAAAAAGGGTAACAAAACTATTATTAGGGCCACATGCATTGATTTTTTTAATAATCATCCGCCCTTGCTGTCTTATTTTTACATATACAACTGTATTGGGATATTCGTGCGTTATTGCCCCGTCAGCAGGCAGAACCAATTTCGTTGGATGCGGAGATACAGGCAGGGTACCTCTTGCATAACGTCGGAGTTGTTCTCTGCCTTGTGCAATAGTAGCGGTATTATCCGGCTTAACCTCATACATTTGATGCGTCTGTCGGTTATACAAATCGATTCGTCCCGTACTTGTCATTACTTCCATTTCAAGCCCCGGATTATGGGCAACAAGCCATTGCTGGACTAGGGCATGGTAAAATCCATAATACGGTGCATAAGCGCCCTGAACCCATACACAACCATCCTGGTCTATAAGACCGACTGGAGAATTTACACAATAAGCAAATACATTGTGTGTAAATGGCTCGCCAAGAGCCCCACACTGGGCGTCACAATTGACAAACCGACTCCAAACCGGATTATAATACCTGCTCCTGAGGTAATACAGCCCTGTCTCCTCATCGTACACATACCCACGATAGCGGAAGGGATTCAGCGTACCCAATGTAGTTGCCAAGGTGCCAGTTTTTGCTTAGCGGTTTGCCCCAGGCATCGTACTTGTACTCCCCTACCTTGGTACCGCTGGCGTTCACCAGCGCAATCACGTCGCCCTGGAGGTTGTACATGCAGGCATAGGCAATGCCATCGTAGAGCGCCACCGCGGGCTTGTTCTGCGCGTCGTAGTAGAAGCGGGGCTATTGCCTGCCCCTGCTTTTATTGTCTACATTTTGCTATGAAGTACATATTGGTTTACTGATGAAATCCTCTATACTGCGATATATAAGAAAAGCAGAGCTTCCGTAGAAGCTCTGCCAGAGTATTAAGTACTTAGTAAAGATATGTGATATTTACGAAGAAGAGCGTAGAATGTATCCAGGGCTTGCTCTGCATTAGGTGAGTGCTCCGTAATAAGTACATCCCAACCTTTGGATGTTGCTTTACACACACCATATGTATTTTCAACATATCGCTGGAACCCTGGGTAAAGCAGATTCTCGTCAATGTTGCATAAGTAGCGCTGTGCTTCATAGAAGCCATTGATTGCGATATGCAAATCCCTTAGCGAATTCGAACCTATAACGAACACGATCTTGTTCTCAACTGAATACAACCAATCAAAAATTTTCATAGAATTCTCCCTGTCAGTTAGGCGATTTTTGGGGAGCAACATGGTATTCATCATAATATGGGAGCAAAGCTTCTAAAGAAACTTTGGTCCCGTGTACAGTACGAGTTAATGCTTTATATGAGGATTATAGGAAATGTTATTACGAATTAGCCAAGCTATTAAAAGTAGGAATAGTATAAGAATGGCGATGTATAGAAGCGTAAAAGGGAGAAGTTTGCTGTTGTAATTAGCGCGGTATTCACTATATTCCGGAGAAAAGTCAAAGACGGTTAAGGATTCTCCGGTCGTCGTGGATACAATGACAGACCCATCGCGATGGGATACACATTGATATTCTGAACGGGATGGACGGCTATATTCTTCAAAATGTAACGGCTTTGAATACACTGCCATTTTAATGTCTTCGTTCGATCCGCTTAATCCAAGAATTGCACCTCCTTTCCCTACATAGTAGAGAATTGTTCCATCGGGGGATAAGCAGAAAGAACGATAGATTGCGCGAATTAGGGGATAACTTAATACGATTTCATAGCCACGCTCAAATCCATCCAATATATCCCAAACCCATAATTGAGTTACTTTATCATGATACTCTACAGCGATCAAAAGCGTAGTATCAACAACGTCAACGAATACTATATCTCCTATTGTAAGGTCATCTATAGTATTCAAAGGCGTCACTCTTAAAATAGGATCAAAAGTCGCTTCTTGTTCACTAAGAGTAGCGGGCGCCAATGATATATCTGCCTATGAAACCTCGGCCCTGGCTGGTTCAGCAAAAAGCAATATGAGTAAAAATACCATCGTACAAAAGCGCATCGACAACCTCCTCATTCGTCGGAAGGGAAATAATTGACCAGTTTTCTTAGCCATGGCAAAATATATTTGCCCTTTTCCAGAATCAACATAATATAATATTGGAAGTCCCTCTTTTACCATCGATCATGATCTTGTTGAT
>CANOHT010000042.1 GCA_947565865.1 uncultured Clostridia bacterium | reverse complement strand
CGCCGCCAGTGGCGGATGAAGCGGTACGCAGTTCCAATGAGGCACAGAGCGGGGATCTGCCGTGATGGAGGTGGTTGACCATCCTTCATGCAGGTTAACCTTGTCCGCCTTGCCCCAAATCTTCTTCTGGTACTTGCTCTGAAGAAAAAGTACAGCCATGATGATCTGATGCCCTGCAAAGGGTAAATTCCCCTGCAGGCTTTCGTTCTGCGATCCGAAGAGCGCCTTATGGAATCCTTTGGGCACTCCTGTCCAAGGCGGAGATATTTCCACAAAAACAGGCCGCAGACCAACCTCCGTCAGTCTGCGGTCTATGCTATTTCACGACAGCTCCACCTGTCCGCCGCACTGCGCCACATAAGCCACAGGGTCCACATAGGCGAAGCGTACCCGCACCAAATCAGCCTTGCGGAAGGTGACATCCAGCAGCGTTCGGCCATCGCGCTGGGCTTCAACGGTCACGGTGAGGACGGGTAGCAGAGCGAACAAATCCCGGGCGATGCGCAGGCTCATGCCGCAAAGGTAGCGGCGCGCTTCGGCTTCATCGGCAGCCATGGGGGCGGGAAGGGCCTCGAAGGCCGCTGCCAGGTGGTCGGCGCTGTGAGCGGTCACGTCGAAGGAAGCGGCCCAGGGGGAGAGGTCCGCCAGGGGCGCGACTGCGCGAAGGACATCCAGGTAGGCGGCCACGTCGCCTGAAAGAACCTGGCTGGCATAGCGCCGGTACAGCTGCCAGCGGTCGGGCGGCGTCAGACCGTCGGGCGGGTCGGCGCGCACCAGGGCTTTCGTCCAGTCCACGGTGTCATCCACCCGAACCCAAAGCTGGTCAAAGGGGGGAAAGACAGGGGCCTTTGCCGGGGCGGCAGGCGACGCGGCGGGCGCCGACGGCCCCCATAGGTCATTGACGATGGCGGACATGCCATGGAGCATTCCGGCGCTGTTGCGGTGCAAGGTTATGCGGTCAGGCATGGGGCGAATCCTCCTTTGTGGCGCAGCTGATGGCCGGGGGGCGCTCATCCAGCCGGAAGGCCTCGATGGTCACCTCGGCGTCCGCCAGCACGGCATGGTCGAACAGCCAGCGGGCCAGCGGATTGATGAGCAGGGCTTCCACCTGGTTGCCGATGCCGCGGCCCCCGCCGGACAGATCCGCCAGAGCGGCCTGACGCAGCTGGTCGTAGGCGGCATCGGTGAGGGTCAGGCGGATGCTCTTCTGCTCCGCCATCCGCCGGATGATTTTGTCCACCTGGGCCCGCAGGATGGCCTCGCCCGCCTCTTGACGGATGAAGTCGAAGATCACAATGTTCTCGCCCATGCGGTTGAGGATTTCCGGACGGCCCAGTTCCAGCTTGAAATACTCATCCACGGCCTGGCGCAGCCGCTGCTCCACCTCGGGATAGGGCATATCCATGGTGACGTTGGCGTGACGCTGCCCCAGCGCGTCCTTGACGTACATGCCCAGGTTGCTGGTGAAGATGATAATGGTCTCGGAGAAGTAGACTGTGTCACCCTGCCCGTCGGTGAGGCGGCCGTCCTCAAGAATTTGCAGGAACTTATCGAAGATGGAGGGATGGGCCTTCTCGATCTCGTCAAAGAGCAGGATGGCGAAGGGGTTGCGCTTGACGGCGTTGGTCAGCTGGCCCCCGGCCTCATAGCCCACATAACCGGGCGGTGCGCCCAGCAGCTTCTGGTCGGCGTGAGATTGGCTGTACTCGCTCATATCGAAGCGAATGCAGGCGGATTCATCCCCGAAGAGCTTTTCGGCCAGGGCCTTGGCGGTCTCGGTTTTGCCGGTGCCGGTGGGGCCGGCGAAGAACAGCACACCCTTGGGCTTGGCAGTGGAGGAGGCCTGCAGGCCGTTGAGCCCGGTGACAGCGCGCTTCACCACGTCCAGCGTACGTTCCAGGGCGGCGTTCTGCCCCTTGATCCGCCGCTGGAAGTCCTCCTTGGCGGTGCGCAGGCTGGCCATGGAGAGCGCCTCCCAGGGATTCTCCCGAATGCCGTATTTGTACAGATCCACCACCCGGCACAGGTCGCGCATGGGGGTGCAGGACTGCTTGCTCAGGAGGCGCAGGGCGTCCAGCTCGGTGAAGGTCATGCCCTCGGTAAGGCCGACGAACTTCTCCCGAAGCCGGGTGAGTTCCTGCGGATGCTGCTGATAATAGGGCATATCCGTGCGGTACACGGTGCTGTCGAAAAAGGAGGGGAAGGCGGGGCCGCTGATGAGCCGGAGCCGCTCGTCCCGGTCGGGGGCTTCCAGATGGATGACCTTGCACACCGGCGTGTTCAGGTAGAACCAGGCGGGCAGGTCGTTGAGCTTGTTAACCAGCAGGATCAGCAGATTCCGACGCCGTCCCTGGGGCGTAGAAACCGTGGCGGCGGACAGGGCGGACTGCATCAGCAGGTTGAAGCTGTTCACATCCTGCTGATCCATCCGCTCCGGCGTGACGATATAATGGCTGGCTAATTCCAGCACCACGGCGGTGGCGGTTTTCTGCTGCGCCATGGCCCGGCGGATGAGGTTAGGGGCGGTGTCTGCGCTGTTGCCCTTGAATTCCGCGGGGATCACACCCTGGATGACCTTGCCGCCGTTTTGCCGGGCGAACTGCTCCACCATGCCCGGGGCATAGGGATTCATAAAGCCGATGAGGTTGGAGTAGAACACCACCTGCTGCCAGCCGCCGTCGCGGAGGAAGCCCTGAAGGTAGCGGGGCAGGGGTACCAGCTCATCCTCCGGGATGGAGCCGCCAAGGGGGTAGCGCTGCTGATCCAGCACATTGCCCTCCAAAACAATCAGGGGCTTGACCGACGTGAACAATTCCAGCTCGCGGTGCCATTTGGACAATAAGGGAGCCATGATGAAGCCGCCTCCTTGACGATGGATGTATGGGGAAATGAACGGAGCGGCACAGAGAAGCCCGCCGACGAACCGCCAGCGGGCCTGCGCACTGCTTCACATCCTTGGACAGACTGTCCGCCTGAAAAAAGCATCAGACTGTTATAAAGGCACTGAAGAATAGCTGAGTCAGTTGCCGTCTGCAAGACCGCAATCGCATCCGCTGGGCGGTGTCGCCCCACTTTTGCGCGGTGATGGCCGACTGCGGAAGGCATTCCTCAGCATTCCTCGCCAAAGCAGCTTTGATACTTTGGCGACACTTTGAAGTATAGCATGGCGGCAGGAGCCTGTCAACGCGGCTTATTCAACCCTGCCGTCCTGGGCGTAGAAGCTGACGAAGTCTTCTTCCTCCGGGGCGGGGCGCCTGCAGGCGCGGCGGCGGTGGAGCAGGGCGGCAATGAGCCCGGCGATCAGCACAAAGGAACCCAGGCCGATGAACATCGACAGAAAGCCCCCCAGGATGGAAAAAGCCATGGAAATCATGCTGCCGACAAAGTGAAATGCGGCGCGAATGGCCGTAAACGCAAGCTCAAAGGGCAACCGAATCAAATCCAACATGGTTTTGTACCTCCTACGCTTTCAGTATAGCAGGGAGGAATTCCGCTGCCAAGGCAGAAAAGATTAGAAAAGGGTGAGACTTTTCTCATGATGGAGAATTTGTCGGCAGCTTCGCCACATCCACCCACCCGGCAGCCCGGGAGAAGCGCTCCAGCTCTTCCAGGCTGATGCGGATGGCGCTGTTGGAGGAGCCGCAGGCAGGGTACACCGGGTCGAAGCGGCGCAGGCTTTCATCCAGGTAGACAGGTACCGCCTCGGGGATGCCGAAGGGGCAGACGCCGCCGAACCGCAGTCCGGTGCAGGCGTCCAGCTCCTCAGCGGTCATCATCCGTGGCTTGGCGCTGAAGCGGGCCTTGAATTTGCCGTTGTCCACACGTGCGTCCCCGGCGAAGACGATCAGCATGGGCTGGCCGCCAGCCATAAAGGACAGGGTTTTGGCGATGCGGCCCGGCTCGCAGGAAAGAGCCGCGGCGGCCAGCTCCACGGTGGCGCTGGAGACGTCAAATTCCAGTACACGGTCCGCGGCGCCAAAGGCTTGCAGATAGTGACGGACATGCTCAATGCTCATGGTGTTTCCTCCATCCATGCTTGGTGGGCGGCAAGCTGAATATCCCAGGCTGCGCGGGTCAGCTCGCCGCCATCCTGGCTGACCACCGCCGCGGCGGCCAGGTTGGCCCGACGAACCGCCTGGGGCAGGGGCAGGCCTTCCGCCGTCCCGGCCATGATGGCGCCGATGTGGCTGTCCCCCGCGCCCACGGTATCCCGCACCAGGGCGGGGCAGGCGGGAAGCAGCGTCCCGCCCTCCTCCGTGAGGACATACGCGCCGCGAGAGCCCAGGGTGATGACCACATCCCCCAGGGTCAGCTGACGGATCATCGCTGCGGCCCTGGCAGGGTTGTCCTGGCGGGTGAATTGGGCTGCTTCCACCTCGCTGAGGTGGAACAGCGGGGACAGCGCTACTGCCCGGGCCATCAGCGTGGGATGCAGACGGGTCAGGCGTGGGCCGGGGGCGAAGTACAGCCGCCGGGGCGGGTGGGCCTCCAGCCAGTCCAGCAGCACAGGGCCGGTGGATTCCTCCAATTCCAGGCCGCAGAGATACACGCCGTCGGCGTCGGTGGGCAGGGCGTCCAGCCATTCCCGGCGGAAGCGGTATTCCGCCCCGTGCTCGCACAGGAAGGAGCGCTCGCCATCCGGCGTGACCAGGCAGTAGCAGCAGCCGTTATCCCCGGGGGCAGGGGGAACGGCGGAGGTGATGCCGCGGGCGCTTAGGGCTGCGCGGACAAAATCGCCCCATATGCCGCCGCCGACAGGGCTGGCCAGCAGACATTGCGCCGTGCCCGTGGCCTGGGCAGCCCGGAAGGCGTTGAAGGCGCAGCCTCCAAGGCTTGCCTGCTGGCGGATATGAAGATCGTCTCCCGGCGCGGGCAGGGCGGGCGTGCGGATCACGACATCCGCCACGGTGGAGCCCAGGAAAAGCAAACGGGTCATGGTATCATCTCCCGCGTCCACTATAAGCGGGGCGCGGGCGGATGTCAAGAAAAAATTGCCCTGCCATGAAACCCTGGCAGGAGGCTAAGTGCTTTACGGACGGGGAGTGAGAAAAATGCGCGGGATGACACGGAGGATGATCTGGATGGCTGCGCTGCTGACGCTGCTGACGATGCTGACGGCGGGCGCGGCTCGGGCGGAGGGCCGGGTCTTCATGGCGGGAGAGGCGGAGCCCTTCGCGCCGGAGGAAGCGCTGCTGCATGTCTATATTTGTCCGTTGCTGGGCGCGGACGCCATGGTGCTGATCCAGGGAGAGCAGGTGATGCTGGTGGACATGGGCAAGGATCATCAGGCGGATGAGATTATGGCGGTACTGGACAGCTTGGGGGTCGAGCATATCAACGTGGCTTTCAATACCCATCCCCATGACGATCATGTGGGCGCGCTCCCCGAGCTGCTGAAAAGGTACAGCTTCGGCTTTTTTGTCACGGGCTTCCCGGAGGACTTGAAGCGAGGGAAGAGCGTCATCCAGCGGGAGACCATGGCGGCCCTGGCGGCGGCGGGGGTCAAGGTCATCCGCATGGACAACGGCGACGGCCTGTATCTGGGAGAGGCGGAAGCGCGGGTGATTCGTTTGAATGAGGGCAGCCTGGTGAATCCGCGCTCCTGCATGCTGCTGGTGCGTTATGGGGAATGCCGGCTGCTGCTGGCGGCGGATGTCACGGCGGAGGCGCAGCGGGAACTGGCCCTGACCCAGGAAGATTTGCGGGCAGACATCCTGAAATATCCGCATCATGGCCTGGGACGGCTGGCCAAGGAATTTCTGGCGGCGGTATCGCCGGAATATGCCGTCTTCACCCACGGGAGCAAAAACACCAAGGCGGCCCAGGGTCAGCTGAAGGCCAGCGGCGTGGATTTTGGCTTTGCCACCTGGGGCGTGATCCACCTGTCCACCAACGGCCAATACTGGCTGGTGGAACAGGAGCTTACCCCCGCGGGCAAGCGCTATCAGCGGGAGCTGGGACGATAAGCCGGATGACTGCCAATAGAAAGAGCCGCCGCATCTTTAAATACGACGGCTAATCAAAAACACCTCACGGGTGGCATCGGAGTGGCCGCGGCCCCTTCGACTTCATTCGTATCCGCCGGGTTTCCCGGCGGGGCGGGTTGGCCATTTTGCCAAGCGAAATAGCTTCCTTACAGGACTGCGCGACCGGGAGCTTGTGAGGCAAGCGACCAGGGCAGTCGTACAAATTCGTCCAAGCGGCGCAAGCCGCTTGGACGAAACGCGGTTACTGCGGCCTTTTTTTGCCCAGGAAGCAGAACGCCAGCGCGCCGGGGCCTGCGTGGGCGCCTATGACCGGGCCGATGGCGTGGATCACGATATCCATCTCGGGCAGCTTTTCCTTCAGCATGTTCTGAAGCTTCTGGGCATCCTCCATGGCGTCGGCCTGAAGAATGATGCCCATGGCTTCCTTCTGGTCCGCCACGTTTTCTATCGCCTTGTCCACAATGTAGGCCATGGCCTTGCGGCGTCCGCGCACCTTGTCGGCGGCGGCCAGCTTGCCTTCCAGGGTCTCAACGAGGATCGGCTTGAGATCCAGCAGGGTGCCCACGGCGGCGGCCGCGGGGGAAATACGTCCGCCGCGCTTGAGGTATTTCAGGTCATCCACGGTAAACCAGGCCTGGGCGCGGAGCTTGTTGTCCTCCACCCACTGTGCAACCTCTTCCATGCTTTTGCCAGCGCGGTACATCTCATGAGCCTTGAGCACCAGGATGGTCTGGGGCGCTGAGATGGACAGGGTATCCACCACGGTGAAGGCGCGCTCCGGGTATTTGGCCAGGAGGGTTTCACGGGCGGCGTAAATGGCCTGAATGGTGGCAGACAGCTGGCTGGAGAAGGCGAGGAAAAGCAGATCCTTGCCCCCGGCGAGGATGGGCTCGAAGTATTCCAGGTACACGGTCTCATTCAGCGCGGAGGTGGAAGGCTGAGCGCCGGCGCGCATTTTGTCAAAGAACGCCTTGTAATCGAGGGTCTGGCCCAGGTCGTCGAAGTATTCCTTGCCATCCAGGGTATAGGGCATGGACACCACCGGGATGTCATAGCGTACCTTCAGCTCGTAGGGGAGATCGCTGTCGCTGTCGGTCATGAGAATGTAGTTTTGCTCCATTGGACTGGCCTCCTTGAATGCCGCCACGATGATGGTAGAATAATGATATGACGGCTGAATCATCCTTATTGTACATGGAACGACCGCAAATTGCAAGAGGATGAGGCCCGCGAAGCAAATTCTAATGTTCTTTATTGAGGAATTGATGCGAAAAAAATACCTTCCTATCGTAAATAACAGGGAGGAACGCTGATGGCGGGGGAAGCCCCGGGAGGCGCCGCGGGGTACCGGAACAGTCGAAGTGAGGAAGGCCAAGCTTGCCGTCGGCAGACCGCGAATCGAAAATGGGCGATATGCGCGGCAGTTTTTCGTGCTTTTGAGTACGCTAAGCCTCCGTGCATGACCAAACGGCCGTGACAGCGGCGCGGCCGTTTGATCGGTGAGGCCGTGCGCAACTCAAAAAAAGTGGCACATGCCACTTTTTTGGTTCCATGCTTACGACTTGGCCTTGGGCTTAAAGACCATGGCGGCCAGCGCGCCGAAAAACACCGCCGCCGCGATGCCCGCCGCGGTGTTGGTCAGTCCGCCGGTGAACGCGCCCATGAAGCCGATTTCCTGAATGGCGCGCTTGACGCCCGTCACCAGCGCATGGCCAAAGCCCGTCAGGGGAATGGTGGCTCCGGCTTCGGCAAATTGGGCCAGGGGGCCGTAGAGCCCCACGGCGCTGAGAATGACGCCGGCCACGATGTAGCCCACCAGGATGCGTGCGGGCGTCAGCTTGGTCTTCAGCACGAGAATCTCGCCGATCATGCAGATCAGGCCGCCGATGAGGAAGGCCTTCAGCAGGCCCAGAAGAATGGTACCCATTACGCGTCCGCCTCCAATACAATGGCATGGGCGATGCCGGGGATGGTCGCCCCCTGCTGGCTGGTGGTAGTGGAGAGCAGCGCGCCGGTGGCCATGAACAGAACCCGGCGGATGGTGCGCTCCTGAAAACGATGGAGAATCAGGCTGTTCAGGGTAACGGCGGAGCAGCCGCAGCCTGAGCCGCCGCAGTGGGTATCCTGCCCGGGGGCGAAGACGGCCAGACCGCAGTCCAGGTAGTGGTCGGGATTCAGCGGCAGGCGGCGTTCCTTCATCAATTCCAGGAGGATGTCGTGGCCGACGCGCCCCAGGTCGCCGGTAATAATCAGGTCATAATCCTCCGGGGAGCGGCCCGTGTCCCGCAGGTGCCGCGCCAGGGTATCGGCGGCGGCGGGGGCCATGGCCGCGCCCATGTTGTTGGCGTCGATCACGCCCATATCCTGGATACGGCCGATGGTAGCATGCGTACAGCGGCAAATGGCGGGAGCTTTTTCATCCAGGGTCAGGAAGGACGCGCCCGCCCCGGTAACGGTCCACTGAGCGGTGGGGGTGCGCTGGTTGCCGTATTCCAATGGGAAACGGTACTGCCGCTCTGCCGAGCAGAAGTGGCTGCTGACGGCGCACAGCGCGTTGCGCAAATATCCGCCGTCCACCAGCATAGCGCCCACGCACAGGCTTTCCGCCATGGTGGAGCAGGCGCCGTAGAGTCCCAGGAAGGGGATCCGCAGCTCCCGCGCCGCCATGGAAGCGGACATGATCTGATTGAGCAGGTCGCCGCCCAGGAGCGCGTCTACCTGATCTTCCTCCACGCCGGCCTTGGTCAGACAGGTCTTCGCGGCGGTGTAGTAAAAGCGGCTTTCAGCCTTCTCCCAGGTCTCCTCGCCAAAAAGATCATCCTGGATCACGGCGTCAAATTCCTTGCCCAGGGGGCCTTCGCCCTCTTTTTTGCCGGCGATGGCGGCTCCTGCGATGATTTTGGGACGGTTGGGGAAGACGACGGTTCCCTCCCCCATGCGGTGAATCACCATGGAATGCCTCCTTCAGTGGATAAAGTTAAAAGGTTTTCATGAATTTCTCATCTGCGTCGGCTTGAACCGAACGCGCGGCGGTGGCATACTTACCAGGGGAACAGGGCGTAGAGGATACCCACGATTACCGAGGCGCTGACGCCCCAAACCAGAACGGGCCCCGCGATGGTGAACAGCTTCGCGCCCAGGCCCAGCACCATGCCCTCCCGGCGGAACTCCATGGCCGGGGAAACCATGGCGTTGGCGAAGCCGCTGATGGGCACGAAGGCCCCCGCGCCGGCATACTGGCCGATCTTGTCGAAGACGCCCAGGCCGGTGACCAGCGCGGTCAGGAAGACGATGACCGTGGAGGCAAAGGTGCTGGCGGCGGCGTTGGTCATGTCCAGGGGGCCGCGGCCGATTTCCAGCATGACCTGGCCCAGGGCGCAGATCGCGCCTCCGACCCAGAAGGCGCGCAGAAGCCCCTTGGTCATTTCGGACTTAGGGGAGAAGCGTTCGACCAGCTGCGCGTAGCGATCCAGCTGGGCTTGGCGTTTGGGTGAGGGCTTGGCGTTTTTGTCAAACATGGTCTTGCTCCTTTCGCGGGTGGTTCATGCTGCGGTCCCGGGGGATGGGAAAGCGGCTTTCCCGCTGGCCGGGGGACGGCTGAGGTTCCAAAATGTAGGGAAGGGTGGCGAAGCGATCCTTTTCCACAAGGCAGGACCTCCTTGTTTTATAGCGTAAAGACGAGGCAGGCCAGCACCGCGCCCAGCCCCTTGCCCAGCATGATGGTCCAGCGGATGCCCAGGGATACGTCCCCCAGGCGGAAGCGGCGCATCAGCACCGGAGCGACCTCCAGGATTTCACCCAGGGCGGAGGCGAGCATTCCCACAAACATGCCGGAGGCCACCAGGGCCAGGGAGCCGAAGACGGCGGGCAGGCGCAGGCTGAAGTCGAGGCTGTTGCCTAGGGCCGACAAAAGCAGCCCCAGGGCGATGGCCCAGGTCATCAGCCGGGAGGAGCGGACGCTGAAGCGATCCTGCACCCGGGCGGGAATCATGAGCACCACCCACACGCTGCTTACGGCCACGGACATGGTGGCGCCGGTAATCAGCCCGATGGCGATGGCCAGGGGATCAAGCGTCATCGTTGACATCCTTTCCTTCGGTTTGTTCCATGTCCTGAAGGTAGGCGTTGAGCTTGACCTCCATGGGGGTGGAACGGCTGCGGGAGGGCAACGCGTAGAAAACGGACACACCCAGCACCACGCCCACGACGTAGGGAATATTCACCTGCCGGGGATCCTCGGGCTCATGGCCGACGATGGTTTCGTAAACCATCATCTGCGCCTTGGGCATATCCACGTCGCTGTGGAACCAGGCCAGCCCCAGCGCGCCGCCCAGCAGCAGGATCAGGAAGGCTGCGCCGGTGCGCAGCAGGCGAAGAAAGCCGTTGCCTTCCCGGCGAACCCGGTGAACATAGCAGGCGTCGGGCCCCAGGAGGCTGACATCCTCCCCGGGACAGGCTCTGGCGATGGCCTGCGTTACGTCGATGGCGGATACGCGCCACACCCCGGCTTCTTTCGGGCAGGGCAGAGAAACCTTGTCCAGCGGTTTGGGGGCGATGGTACGGGCCACATCGCCCAGGGTCAGGGACTGGCCCATGGACAGGCTGGCGCGGTTGTGCAGCTGACAGTAGATCATGCGATACGCTCCCTTCGCCGTCAGTATGGCCGGAAAGCCTCCCGCTCATGCGGCAATCATCAAAGCGCTATGCCGCTGGCATGACGCTGCGGGACTCCCATGCTCCCTTGGCGGGGAAGCCATCCGCCCTTGGCCTTGCTGCTGAGCCTGTCACGCGGCGGTATCGCCGTTTTCCAGGGGGATGAGCTTGCGGATGGTGACTTCCCGGCCGGTATGGCTGTCAAGATAGATCAGATAGGTATCGCCGCCAGAGGCCGCTGCCAGCTGCCAGCAAAGCCGTTCCTCACCCTGCCAGGGAATGAGGCAAAGTCGGGGCTCCTCGGTCAGGATGTCTTCCCCTGCCCATGCCCGGGCCTGTTCGGCGGTGACGCTGGGCTGAGGAAGCGACCGGGAGCCGTGGTTCTGCCAGTAGGAGCGGGCCTCCAGCCCCACCACGGCCAGGGTATCCATGCGCACCTGCAGGGTGATGAGGTCGGGATACAGGAGCACGCCGTCCAGCAGCGGCGCCAAGGTCACCACATACAGCCCGTCATAGCTTTGCCGGTGGACGGCTTCCGCCGGGCCAAAACCATGGCGCTCCAAATAGCGCAGGGCGGCTGCCTCGCATTCCTCCGGGGCGCGGGTGACGGCAAAGGCTGCGGTTTCGGGCATCATCCACAGCGGCCGGCCGCCGCTGACGGTCATCTCCACATTGAGCTGCACGTCCTCTGTTTGCAGGGCAAAGCCGTAGGCCGGCATGGCTCCGGTGGTATCCGGCGCGTCCGAAACGCTGATGATTTGCTGATCGTCCGCCAGCGTGCGGGCAAGGGCCCGGGCTTCCTCCCGGGTTACCTGATTGCTCGGCAGTCCCCGGGCCATGGGTGCGGCGGCTTCCCCGGCGTCGGTCAGGTCGTCCAGGGCGCCGATGCTTTCCAGGGGATTCCGCTGGGGGGAGGGTTCCTCGATGAAAACGCTTGTGTTGCTTAACAGCGTCGCGCCGTTTTCGGCCATGGCGCGGCGGGCCAGCGCCCATTGTCCCGAAAGGCGCGTACACGCGGCCAGACGGGTGGAAAGCTCCTGACGAGCCTCCTCCTGCAGCGGCTGCTCCATCAGCGACGGCAGCAGTTGATCGGCGCTTGAGGTCAGGGCGGTGAGGAAGGCCAGGGTCGGCGCCATGGCGCGATGAGACAGAGGAAGCGAGGCCAGACAGTGGCGCACCTCGCCGGAGGTCTGGCTGACGGCGTGGATCAGCGCGGCCTGCTGGGCGGCATCCTGGGACATCAGCAGCTTTTCCAGCGTCAACGTCAGTTGCTGCAGCCCCTCGGCGGAGGCGTTCAGGGCGGAGAGATAGGTCTCCTCCAGGGTGCGGTGAGCCCGGTTCAGCCGATCCGTTTGCAGGGCGGCAAAGGCGGCGGTGATGAGCAGCAGCAGGGAAAGGGCGGCGGGAAGCAGATGCTTTCTCATGGGCGGCACCTCATATGGCGAAGGCGTGCTCGCCGATGGTCAGCTGCACCTGCCTTGTCCAGATCCAGGGATTGGTGGCGGTAACGGGGTTGTAGTAATAAACGCAGCCGCCGGTGGGGTCCCAGCCGTTCATGGCGTCCCGGGCGGCGCGGCGGGCGGAGTCGGTGGGCGTCTGGTCAAACTGGCCGTCCCAGACCGCGTCGAAGGCCCCTGCCTGGAAGATTACGCCGCTGATGGTATCAGGGAAGGCGTCATGCCGAACCCGGTTGAGCACCACGGCAGCCACGGCAACCTGACCTACATAAGGCTCGCCCCGGGCCTCGCCGCTGACCAGCCGGGCCAGCAGCGCAAGCTCTGTTTCCTGCCATAGCTCGGCAGAGAGTACGCCGCCCTCCAGACTGATGCCCAGGGCCTCGGCGGTGGCGCGGCCCAGGCGGCCGTCGGCGATCAGACCGTTTTTACGCTGAAAGGCCACAACCGCGTCGTAGGTGGCCTGGCCGAACACGCCGTCCGCCTCTGAGGAAAGGTAGCCGAACTGCCGAAGCCGCTGCTGGGCCAGGGCGACCTGTTCGCCCCGGCTGCCCCAGGCCAGCACCGCCGCGTCGCCGGGCGCGGCGGTGAACGCAAGCGCCATTAGCAGCGCAAGAAGAACGCAACGCTTTTTCATGGTCATCACCTGCTTTCAAGAAAGGGCAAATGCGTCAGGGCGGCCCAAAGGCCGGCCAGGCTCCAGTCCCAGATGACGCCGTCGGCGCTTCCGGGAAGAGACGCTGCGGCCAGCGCCGCCTCCGGGTCCAGAAGGCCCCACCAATTCCGGCCTTCCGCCTTGCCCAGGCGGATGACCAGCGCGGGGTAGACGCCTTCAGGAATGGTCAGACCCTCCAGCTGACGGGTGTCGAAGGGGAGCTGCTCGATGGTCACGGTAACGCTTTCGGTGAAGCCCGCCTCCTTCGCCGCCTCCCGGGCGGCACGGGTGAGGTCGGGCAGAAGCGCCTGGGCCTGGGTGAGCATGGCGACGGCGGACGCACGGTCGGCGCGGGCGTCATAAGCAGCGCGCACGGCATCCCTGACGGGAGCCTTGACGGCCTGCATGGCAGCCGTGTCATCCTGGGCGATGACATGCATGCGCAAAAGGATGCCTGTCTTCATGCCCAGGGCGGCGCGGGGCGCGGGCTGGCTCAGGCAGGCGGAAAGTGCCAGAAGCAGGCACAGAAGGGGTTTCAGCAAGGCAGATTCACCTCCGGTTCGTATGGAGGTCATCATGCCCGGAGCAGGCAAGGACTATGCAGAAGTTGGCAGAAAAGGAGCAATGACGATGTTCGCCTTTACGGCCCATGGAAAAAGTGATACAATGGGTACGGTACAGCATACAACTGAGGTTGGAGGTGGAAACCATGTATCAGCGATATACATCCCGTACCGGCGGTGCACAGTCGGAGGGTGGAAAAGTATGGAAGGGCCTGCGCGCCGCGGTGTTCGTGCTGCTGACGGCGGCGGTGATTACCCTGTCAGTAATGGGCATACCGGCGATCCGTTATCGGGAAACAGCCCAACAAACCCTGATCGAGCGGATGCGGGCGGAGTGCGGCAACGCTTATTCCTACACCCAGAGTCTTTCGCGGACGGCGGGGGCGAGTTCTTCGTCCACCCTGGGCCAGATTCGCAGCCGCGTCTACGCCGCCGATATCCTCAACGACCTCAGCTTCAGCCTGGGAGGGCGTTACCTGGTGCCGGAAAGCGAGTTCGACAATCTGTACGCGATCATGGACGATTACCTGAACCGTCTGACGACCGGCATGGTCACCGGCGACCAGCAGACCGCCCTGACCGGGGCGCTGGAAAGCCTTGTGACCGCCATGGCTGCCCTGGATTAAAATTTTCAAGAAAATATGTAAATTGCGTCATGTGCTGGAAGAAAAAGCGAATCTTGATCGTTTGAAAGAATGTGATTGATCAAACCAACGATCAGGAAGGGGAGCGCGATGATGACAATGAAGAAATGGCTGGCGGCGTTTATCAGCCTGACGCTGGCGCTATGCGTGGCGGCTTCGGCGCTGGCCGCGGACGCGACGGTGTTCAGGCGCAATGAGGACGAGGAAGGCTCGCGCTATGTGACCGGTGTGCAGACCGTGGGGGATACGCTGTATATCCTGATGCGCCGGAATGAGCCTGTGTCCATGGAGCTGTATCGGTGGAAGCTCGGCATGGCCGAGCCGGAGCTGGTGGCCGGAGAACTGTGCTATGCCCGCCGGTTCGATACCCTTGAAATGGCTCTGGCGGCCAAGGAGGAAGGCGGCGAGCAGGACCCGGTCATTGGCGACCCGGTTTATGGCGTGGCCGACGGCATGTGGTCGGACGGCGAGCGGCTGCTTTTCCTCAATCCCCTGAATGGGCGGATCTTTACCATCACTGGGGAGAGCGGGAAGCCCGTCTTCGAGGATGTGTGCGTCATGGATATGACGGAGCTGACCCATGTGAGCGGGGATGGCGAGGACGCTTATCGGTATTACACAGGCATGGAGCAGTCGGCGGTGGCTGGGAACAAGCTGTACATCAGCGCTTACGACTGGAACGACAGCACGGGCGAGTCGGTGTATAAGGGCCTGCTGGTGGATCTGAGCACGGGCGAGGTCAAGCAGGCCAAGGCGGGCTACGCGCAGGCTGTCACGCCCTATAAGGACGGCAAGCTGCTGATGGCCAGCCGCGACCTGCAAAAGGAATGGGACGAGGAGAAGAACGCTTTTTACCCCTTCACCCTGTCCGTGTATGATCCTGCCGCCGATGAGGTCGAGACTGTGGGCACCTGGCAGCGTGATTATATCAACGGCCAAATATGCTATGACAGCGCGCATGACGCGCTGCTCTATCTGGACGAGACGCGCCTGATGGGTTTGACCCATCTGACCACGCTGGAGCAGTACGGCTATCTGCCGGATAATTATGCCCGGAGCATGACCATGCTGGGTGACAGTCTGGTTTTTGCCAATGATGAGCGAGTGATTCTGCGCACCGTGACCCCCGACTTCAGCACCGAGGAGTCCGTGACGGTATACGGCGGCTGGTTCGGAAGCGCTGAGCAGAGCTTTTCGGACGCCTACCCCCAGGTGCCGATTTACATGTACAGCGAGTATTTTGACAGCGCGGAGGCACTCAGCCAGGCATTGGTGACCGGCGACAGCACCATCGACCTGCTGCGGCTGGGAACCACCTATTCCGACTTTTACCGCCTGATGGAGAAGGGCTACTGCGCCGATCTGTCCGGCGAGGCGGAAATCATGGCCTATATCAACCGGCTGCATCCCGTTTACCGGGATTCGGTGACCAAGGATGGCAAGGTATATGCCGTGCCCATGAGCGCTTACAGCTACGGCAGCTGGACGGTGAACCGCCAGGTGATGGAGGAAATGGGGCTGACCATTGAGGACATTCCTACCAACTTCCTGGATCTGTGCGCTTTTGCCACCCGCTGGAATGACGAGTGGGTGGAGGAATTTCCCTCCTATACGCTCATCAACTATACGGAGGACTACAAACAGCAGCTTTTCTACCTTGTGATGCAGAGCTACATTGACTACTATCAGGCCAAGGGCCTTGAGCTGCGGTTCAACACGCCGGAGTTCCGGGCGCTGATGGAGGCCATCGAGGGCATGCGGGTGGATGATCTCAACGAGGGCGCGAACCTGCCCAATGAGGATGAGACCAACTACCGCATGGGGCTGCTGAACAACTATGCCTCCCTGGTGGGCAGCTTCAGCGACCCCGAGCTGAACACGGACAGCATTTGCATCCCCATGACGCTGACGAAGGATACGGATTATGTGATCGGCGCGGAATTGGAGATCATGTTTATCAATCCCCGCAGCAAGAACATCCAGTCCACCCTTAACCTGCTGAAGTACAAGATCAGCGAGGAGAATATGGACAAATACACGCTCAGCACGCTGATGGCGGACAAAACAGACCCTGTGCCCAACGAGTATTATGATGACATGGTCGAGCAGGAGGAGAAGTATCTGGCGCAGCTGGAGAAGTCGCTGGAAAAGGCTGACGATGCGGATAAGCGCAACATTCAGGAACAGATCGACTGGCAGAAGGAATGGATGGAGAAGTCCATGCCCCAGCACCGCTATCAAATCAGCGAAGGCGCGATCAGGTACTATCTTGACGAGGTTGTTCCATATGTATATGTGAAGCGGCCGACCCTGATGAACGAGGAGCGTTCCGGCGATTTGTCCACGCTGATGGAGCGCTACATCCAGGGACAGATCAAGCTGGATCAGTTCATCAAGGATATGGACGGCAAGGTTATGATGATGCAAATGGAAGATTATTGACGGTCAGCGATCATGCGGATGGCGGCGTCCCGGGACGCACCTTCGCAATCGGGCGGATGGTTCGGCAAGGCCATCCGCCGTCGCTGTGACCTGATGGATGGAGGCGCACCTTGTTCAAACGCAAGAAAATAGTGTGGCTATTGCTGCTGCCGGGTCTGATCGGCCTGATGATGTTTTATGTGGTGCCTTTTTTCGGGGGCATCTATTTCTCCGTCACGGACGGCAGCTTTGAAAACCGCTTTGTGGGC
Organism: uncultured Clostridia bacterium; assembly: GCA_947565865.1. Lineage (GTDB taxonomy): Bacteria > Bacillota > Clostridia > Christensenellales > Aristaeellaceae > UBA11524. The sequence goes on along the minus strand of CANOHT010000042.1, from coordinate 5,046 downwards.
ATGGACAATTACATTGACGTGGCGCGAAACCCCATGTTCCAGATGGGCCTGAAGAACACATGGGAGCTTTCGCTGCTCTGCGCGCCTGTCATTTGGCTGATGGCTTTCGTCCTTTCGGCCATGCTCAAGACTCTCAAGGAGCGATCCACGGCTTTCCGCAACATTCTGCTCCTGCCCTACCTGATGCCCTCCTCGGCGCTGCTGCTGATTTGGACGCTGATGTTCGACTACGGCGGCGTTATCAATCGGCTGGTGACGGCCTTGGGTTTTGAGCGGGTGCTGTGGCTGGAGGAGGACGCGCTGCGCTTCCCGATCGTGCTTTTGTATGTGTGGAAGAATCTGGGCTTCTCGGTGGTGCTGTTTGCCTCGGCCCTCTCTGCGGTGCATCCGTCGCTGTACGAGTTTGCCTCCCTGGAGGGCGCGGGCTGGTGGACGCAGGCCTTCCGCATCACCCTGCCGCAGATTCTGCCCACGGCTTTCCTGGTGTTCGTGCTGGCCTGGGTCAACGCCTTCAAAATTTTCAAGGAGGTGTACTTCATCGGCGGGTCCTATCCGTCTCAGGCCATCTACACCCTTCAGCATTTTATGAACAACAAATTCGCGAAGCTGGACTATCAGGACGTGACCACGGCGGCGTATATTTTCGCCATAGGAGTCATGGCGCTGTTTGCGCTGATGTACGCCAGCAAGGCCGTTCGGTCGCCGTCGGAAGCGTAAGGAGGACTGCCCATGGCAAGACGTGGCTATCGGCGCGGCCTGGGTTTTGGCGGAATGATCTGCCTGATCCTCCTGATCGCGCTGTCTGTGCTGATTCTGATACCAATTGTTTTCACCTTCCTGTATTCCTTCTTTCCCAAAGGGGAAATCGAGACATATCTGGGCGGGCGCGGCAACTACGACGCCACCCATTGGCTGGATGTGCTCTACTCCCCGGCGGTGGTGTCCCTCAGGCAGTATTATAAAATTTTTATTGAAGATCCCACCTACCTGAAGCTGTTCTGCAACTCCGCCATGTACACAGCCGGTATACTGCTGGGCCAGGCGGTGGTGGTGCCGCTGACGGCCTACGCCCTGAGCCGCTTTGCCTTCCGCGGCAGGGACGCCATTTTCTTCTGTGTGCTGATTCTGATGATCCTGCCCTTCCAGGTGACGATGGCGCCCAGCGTCATCATGCTGCGCTGGCTGGGGCTGATGAACACCGTCTGGGCGGTGATTCTGCCCATGTGCTTTTCGCCTTTCTACATATTCCTGATGCGGCAGTTTATGGTGGGCATTCCCAACGAGCTGCTGGAGGCGGGCATGGTGGACGGCGTGGGGCCGATCCGCGGCTTCGTTCATGTGATCCTTCCGGTGTGCAAGCCCATCATTTTCGCGGCGGCGGCTCTGTCCTTTGCCGATTGCTGGAACATGGTGGAGCAGCCCCTGGTATATCTGGCAGGGCGGACGGAGCTGCAGCCCCTGTCGGTGATGTTCAACCAGATTTCTACCGAGGGCGCGGACGTGGCCTTTGCGGGCTCGGCGCTGTATATCCTGCCCACGCTGCTGATCTACCTGTATTGCCAGGAGGACATTGTGGCGGGCATTCAGCTCAGCGAATTGAAGTAATACGGAGGAATGGTGTATGAGACTGAAGAAATTCGCCCTGCGAGGCCTGATTTTCCTGGCGGTGGCAGTGGCGCTGTGCATGTTCTTTGCCCGGACGGTGCAGACCATCACCACGCCCAAGGTGCAGCTGGTGACCGGTTCCTCCGGCCGCTATGAGGAGAAGATGAAGTTCCGCGCGGAGGTCTTCTTCCCCGAGGACGAGGAAATCATCGTGCCCGAGGCCAAGGAGCTGGGTGTGGTGGTGAAGCGGGTGTATGTGAAGCCTGGCCATCAGGTGCAGGCCGGGGACATCATCTTTACTGCCGAGGCCGGGGACAGCGCGGCGAAAATGAAGGAGCTTCGGGAGCAGTATAACTCCAAGAGCAGCGAACTGCTGGATTTGGACGTCAAGAACCGCAAATCCTCCAAGGAGAGCCGGCAGAACGATCTGTACAACGCCATGGTGGAGGCGCAGAATGCTCTGACGGAGAAGAGTATGAACGCGCGCATGGCCGCTGTGGAGGCCGGGATCATTCTGGTGGGCGATGTGGCTGAATGGCGCAAGCAGCTGGCCCTGGTGGGGGATGACGTACCGGAGGCCGTGACCAAAGCCGTCACGGCGGCGGAAACGGCCAAGTCCGCCTGCGACGCGGCGAAATCGGCCTTTGATTCGCTGATGGAAGACCGCAAAATGCGGGTGAAGGACGATGTGTTCGAGTACATCAAGAACCGTGACGCCCTGCTGAAGGTGATGGACGAGATTGCCCAGGAGATGGTGGAGCTCAGCGCCAGAGCCAAGGCCGTGACGGAGGTTCGCGCGCCCCGGGACGGCTATATCGTTTCGCTTGGCGTGACGGAGGGCGAAAATTATGACGGCGTGAAGGCCGCCTACAAAATGAACAAGGAAGGCACCCTGCCCATCCTGCGGGCGCCGGTGTCCAGCGATGACCGCGCCATTGCCGATGGCACAAAGGCGGAGGTCAAGAATGAAGTCTACGGCACGGAGGCTTCCTCTGTACAGGAAACCGTCATCAATGCCGAGGGCGGCAAGTATCTGCACCTGACCATGCCCTCCAGCTACCTGGAGGGAAATGCCTCCGCCATCCGCCGCATCGTGTCGGACGGAGGCGTGGATGTGACCATTACCTATCGGGCCCGCCAGTCCACCACCCTGCTGCCGCCCAGCGCCGTTCGCAGCGAGGGCCAGGGACAGGATTACGTTTACCTGGTGCAGCGCGACTGGGGCGGCTTTATGTCCGGCAGCAGCATGAAGGTGGTAAAGACCCGCGTCACCGTGCTGGAGCGCGGCGACAAGGTCGTTTCCATCGCTGAGGATCTGAGCTATCAGGACGTGGCGGATCGCGAGGATCGCGCCCTGACCGATGGCCAGAAGGTGATGGAGTATGTGAACTGACGGCGGAAGGACGGTCACGCATGAAGAAGAAAGTTACCTGGTGGCAAATTGTGCTGCTGCTGGCCTTCGGGGCGGCGCTGTGCTTTGCCGCCTGGCAGATCGACGCTGTGGGGAATCACCTGCAGTACGTCTTTCCTGCTCCCGCGCCGGTTCAGGATCAGTCCTCCGGAGGGGAGGGGGATACAGGCGAGCCGGTGAAGCCGAATCAGGCCATCGCGGAGCTGCAGGAGTCTTTTGCCAGCGTTACGGAGGAATGGCAGGGCATGATGCGCCGCTGGACGCTGGACGGCGTTATTGAGCGGGCTGATTTTTCCGGCAGCAGCGACGCCGTTCAGGGGCGGCTGTATCTGATGGGCGACAACGGCCAGCTGCTTCATCCGCTCTATCTGCGCTGCGGCAGAATCTTTCTCCCGGAAGAGCTGCGCAGGGGCGATAAGGTGATTCTCCTGGACGAGCAGCTGGCGCTCAAGCTCTTTCGTATTTCTGATCCCATTGATTGGGAGGTTGAGCTGAGCGGCGTCAAATACCGGGTGGTAGGCGTCATCCGTCACAGCAAGCAGGTGGGCGATCTGACGGATTACGGCGCTTACATTCCGCTGAACAGCGTCATTGACACAACGTTTGCTTTGGACGCCCTTCAGGTGGAGGCGGAGCCTCTGCCGGGCGTGGGGGCGGCGGTCTCCTTCAGCAATACCGTAAAGAACTGGCAGCAGGGAGGCACGGTCATCGACCTGGGGAAAGAGGGCATGGCCGCGGCGCTATGGCTGCGGGTTCTGGGCTTTTTGGTAGGCATGACGGCGCTTCTGCGCTTCATCCGCTGGCTGAACCATCGCGTCAGCTACTACGGACGCCGTTATCGCCAGCAGCTTCGGATGAAGTACGCGGCGCAGCTGCTGCCGGAGCTGATTGGCGCCATCCTCCTGTTCGTCATGGGCTATGGCGCGGCTGCGCTTTTGGGTGCGCTGGTGATGAACGAGATCATCCAGCCCGTGTATACCTTTACGGAGTGGATTCCTGCGATTCTGGTAGAGTGGGAGGACATTGCCGATGCCTTCTGGAAGGTATGGCAGCTGCCTGCCGTGATGCGGGAGCTGCGCACACCTGAGCTGCTGCGTCTGCGCTGGCTGACGCTGATGGTTCAGGGCTGCTCGGCAGGCGCCGGTGTGGTGCTGGCGTTGTGGTATGCCAAGCTGCGCACTGGCAGCGAGGGCACGGCCGAGGGCCTGAAGGCAATGTATCGGGAGGGCGTTACCGTATCTGTCGTGCGGACGGCGCGGCCTATCGCTATGGCTGATCTGGGATACATGCTCTGTGACAATTCCGACGCTTGGCAGAAGCTCAAGGTGCCCTCCCGTCGCTGGCGTGCCACCGAGGCCATGGCCAGGATCGTGGACGCCCGTCGGGTTATCGACCAACTGCCCTGTCCCAGGAAGGAAGGCAGCTTTGTGTTGGAAGTCACGGACGAAATCGTGGAGCGGAATAACCGACGCTGGCAGATCACCTGCAAGCAGGGGCGGAAGACGGTTGTGGAGACCGACCGCGACTGGGATATGCAGCTGCCTGTATCTGTGCTGACGCAGATCATTTATGGTAAGCGCACCTTTGCGGACTACTTGGAGAACAATACCGGCTATACCATGAGGATGCGCACGCCCATGATGGATGAGCTGTTCGACCAGCATCTCCCAATTTCGACTCATACGCTGTCCTGATCGAGAGCCCCGGCCTTGTGCTGGGGCTTTTTTGCTGGCCAACGTTTGAAATGCAGGCGAACAAAAATACAATGGAGTAGCAAAACGAACAGACAGACACGAACACTAAAAGAATGTTACAGGAGCATTGTTCATATTTTGAAAAAGTTTTAAAATTATGCTGAAAAAATTCAAAAAAGGTCTTGACAAAAGAGGGGGGCAAGTGATAAGATAACCAAGCTGATTGACCGCAAGGGCAATGAGCGCTGAACCTTGAAAACGATACAGAGCAAACGCGAAAAAGAGACAGTAATTCCGAATGAGAGAATACCGCTTGAAAAGCCGGAAGGCCAAGTA
>CANOHT010000041.1 GCA_947565865.1 uncultured Clostridia bacterium | reverse complement strand
CAAGTGGTAAGGCACGGGACTTTGACTCCCGCATTCGCAGGTTCGAGCCCTGCCACCCCAGCATGTATGACCCATTAGCTCAGTTGGCAGAGCACTTGACTTTTAATCAAGGTGTCTGGAGTTCGAATCTCCAATGGGTCACATCCCATCCTGCCATGTTGGCGGCTGATGTGCGGACGTGGCGGAATGGCAGACGCGCCAGACTTAGGATCTGGTGTCCTTGGGCGTAAGAGTTCGAGTCTCTTCGTCCGCACGGTTTCCTTGGTGAGGCCTCCCTGCAATTCCATATGATATGCGGTAGTAGCTCAGTTGGTAGAGCGCCACCTTGCCAAGGTGGAGGTCGCGGGTCCGAGCCCCGTCTACCGCTCCAAATTTTTTTGCGGGTGTAACTCAATGGCAGAGTTCCAGCCTTCCAAGCTGGCTACGCGGGTCCGATTCCCGTCACCCGCTCCATTTTATAAGTGGCTGACGCCGCTTTTTTTATTTCATCCTGATAGCTGCGACCTTGAACAACGCCTGGCTCACCTGAAGGGTTGAATGGCGCCGCCTTTTTGGCCGTTCGGGCGTGTCAGGAGGCCAAGCGGACGCCCGTCTCCTGACACAAGGTCAGCAGGCTGCGTATGCTTGGTTCGCGTAAGTATTTGGTTCCTGTTTGTTGGGGCGCGCGCCTATTCCTGGCGGTCGCCTATTCGGATCTGCGGCTTTACGGGGATTGCTCCGCGGGAATGCCTGGGCGGCGCGGTCCATGGACTTCGTCAAGAGTAAAATGTAGGCTTGGGGAAAAATGGAAAGACCGCGGGATGGGATAGAACACGGAGCGTCGCCAAGCCCTCCGACATGCTCCGGGGCTTCAGACTGCAAACGCGCCGTGTTTTTGTTGGGTACTGCCTGATGATAGAAAGGAGATCGCTATGCTGAACGTCGAAAGCTACATGTCCCGGCTCATCCCTCTGCTGAAGGCCCGGTATGGGGAGCGGCTGATTTATGTCGGCCTTCAGGGCAGCTATTTGCGGGGAGAGGCCAACGAAACCAGCGACCTGGACATCATGGTGGTTGTGGACGGCCTGACCATTGACGACCTGGACGCTTACCGCGCCATCATCGCGTCCCTGGAAAGACCTGACCTCTCCTGCGGCTTTATTTGCGGCAGGGCCGACCTGGAAAGGTGGAATCCCCTGGAGATCGCCCATCTGCTCCACACCACCAAGGATTACTACCATGCCTTGGGGCCTCTTGTGCCTTCCTATACGTCCGCTGATGTCTGCCGCTTTGTGCAGCTCAGCGTGAATAACCTCTACCACGCCCTTTGCCACAGCTACATCCACGCTGGACGGGAGCAGTGCGCCCGGCAGCTGCCCGGGGCGTACAAAGGGGTTTTCTTTATCCTGCAGAACCTGTATTACCTGGAGCATGGCGAGTTCATTCCTACCAAGGCGATGCTGCTGCCGCTGCTTGCCAGCGCGGATCAGGCGGTGCTGAAGCGGGCCATGGGGTCGTGGGACAATCATGCCTTTGAGGAAGCCTTTACATTGCTCTTCCATTGGTGCCAACAAGCATTGGAGCGCGCGGCGAAAAAAGGAGCTGAGGGCTGACGGCTCTCAGGCAGAGGTTGGGGGGCAAGGCCCTAAAAGAAAGTCGATCAAGGGGCACAGACTTTGCTGAGACAAGCTGAGGAATGCTTTATTTGCATCATTTCATTTTGAAAAGAAAAGCTCCCCGCTGGCGGATCCGGTGACAGTCTTGCAGACGGCGATTTACGCAGCTGCTCTTTGGCAGGTTGTCAATGCTGCTACATGGGTCGATTCCCAATAGCAGGCCCCCTCGCGCCGCGAAACCTGGGGGCCGGTTCCGATCATCTCGCATTGACACAAAAGTCAACCCATTGCCATACAAAAGCGACCCCGCTGTTCACACGCAGCCGGGGTCGCTTCTTTTTACACGCTCAGTGACAGCCATGCTCGCCGCAGCCGTGGCTGCCGCAGGTATGGCCTTCGCCATGCGCATGGTCATGATGATCACATTTGGCGTTGGGGTCATAGGCCAGCTCATTGCGCAGGTACGCTGCCACCGCCGCGTCCGCTTCGCCTTGGACGCCGCCGTAGACCAGAATGCCTGCCTGCCCCAGCGCGGCCCGAGCGCCGCCGCCAATGCCGCCGCAGATGACGGCATTCGCCCCATGCTTTTGCAGGAAGTCCGCCAGCGCTCCGTGGCCGGCGCCCTCCGTATCCACCACGCGGGAGGCCGTCACCGCGCCGTCGGCCGTATCGTAAAGCTTGAACTGCGCCGTATGGCCAAAATGCTGAAAAATCTGTCCATCCTCATAGGTCACTGCGATTCGCATATCATCCGCTCCTTTACCGAACAGTCGGCCCTTCGTTCTTCCGCTGAAGACGTGCCTTTCTCTGCGCTATGCTGTCCAGGAAGCCCGGGCGGCATACGCTTTCCCCGCGCCTTACTCCGCTTCCTGCTTGGACTCGTTCACCAGCTTCTGCAATTCGTCCATAAAGGTGCCAAGATCAGTGAACTTTCGGTAGACGGCGGCGAAGCGCACATACGCCACGTCGTTGGTGGCCTTGAGCTCGTTCATCACCATGTCGCCCAGACGCTGGCTGGAGATTTCTCCTTCCATGACGGCATAGGCCGCCTGCTCGATGCGGGTGGTCATGTCATTCACCTGCTGCATGGACACAGGAAGCTTTTCGCAGGCATGGAGGATACCGCCCTTGATCTTCGTGGCGTCGAAGGCCTCCCGCCGGCCATCTCGCTTGACCACCATCAGCGGAAGCAGCTCGATCTTCTCATAGGTCGTGAAGCGCCGGCCGCAGTTCACGCACTCCCGGCGGCGGCGGATGCTGTTGCCCTCTTCCGTGGGGCGGGAGTCGATGACCTTGCTTTCCGTGCAGTTGCAGTATTGGCAGCGCATAATGATCCCTCCGCGATGATGATGCCTCCATTATAAACGATTTTTCCCGCCGCGTAAAGGGGTCAGCCTTCAGTTGCCGCCCTGCTCGGCTTCTACCATCCAGACGTATTCGTTGGCCTGGCGGATGAAGTCCTCCAGGGGGAAGTCGCCCTCCGCCGTCATGGCGATCAGCCCTTGAAGGCGCTGGCCGTCCACTGCCATGGCTTCTTCCAGGACGACAAATTGCTCTGACAGCCTGTGATAATTGGCGATGGTCTCCGGCGAAACCTGGTACAGGCTGGCCTCCGCGTCCGCGATTTTCAGCCGAAGGACTTCCAGCGTGTCCTGCCGGGCCTGCTCATCCTTCACGTCCGACTGGGCAAGCAGCGCGCTTTCCTGGGCGCGAAGATCATCCAGGTTTTCCTGAGCGCCGGGGTACGCCAGAGGCTCGGTCATGGCCGCGTAGAGGCTGTAATCCTCGGCGGTGCGCTTGGTGGCCATGAATTCCAGGAAGGCCATGGCCTCTTGCTGATGCTCGGAGTAGGGGTTGACGGCCAGCACCGTCACATCCGTCAGAATGCCGCCGTCCTCCCCGGACAGCTGCAAGGGCGGGAGTATATTGGGCGTAATCACGTTACAGCCACAGGTGAGGGCAAAGAGCGCCTCCTCCGTTCCTTCCTCGCCCCGGGGACAGGGATCGGTGTCTCCCGGCTCCGTCAGGACACGCTGTGCCAAATGACGGAAGGTGTCTGTGTTAAAGTCGACCTGCACGCCCTTGGTCATGCAGGTAAGCATGTAATTCTGCACCAGATAGGCAAACATGTCCGTCCGTGTATAGGCCATGGTGTCGAACAGCACATATTCCTCCGTTCGAAGCAGATCGCTCTCCAGGATCTGTGGGATAAGATCCAGCAGCTCGTCAAAGGTGGTGGGAGCTTCAAAGCCATACTTGTTCAGCATGGCCGTATCGGTCATGCGGTAAAGGATTTCACCATAGACCGGCCAGACCGCCAGGGCGCCGGCCTCCGTGCGCAGGTGCCGGGCGATGGCGGGGAGCAATTCATCCTCCGCCTGGGTCAGCACGGCGCTGCCGTCCAGCGGAACAAAATAACCCTTGCGCTTTACAAATTCTAACCCCTCGTCCATGTAAAAAGCAAAAATATCCACGGAGGGGTCTTGTGTGGACATCAGCTGCGAAATATCCCACATGGCGGATTCGCCCTGAACATTTTGGCTCACGACCTGGATGCCTGTTTGGCGGGTGAACTCGTCGGCATGGATCGTATAATGGTTCAGCATGACCAACTCTATTTCAGCTCTGTGAGCGCCACAAATCTGCACTTCCCAGCCGTCATGGAAAGTCACAAGGGCAAGCTGTGCTTTGCCAAAGGCGGCCATGATTCCGCTTTGTTCATTGCAAAACACTTCTGCTGCCCCATTCAAGGTGTATTGGTAGACCCGGTCGCGTGTGCTGAAATAGTACATACCTTCCTTTGTATTGTAAGCCCATGCTTTGATATTGTCATTCAGCCCCCGTATTGGGTAAATCCCATCCACGTTCCCTGTATGGTAATCATAGGAGAGCAGTTGCATCTCCCCTTCTTCACTCTGTTCATCGCTCACGCAGACCAGTCGATCACACTGAGCATCATAGCAAAACTGCTTTTGCGGGAAATCGGCCTGCTCCTCAACGTTCCCTGTGGAAAATTCGAAAGATTGCAAGTAAATACGATCATTTTCATCGCGGTATGTATAAAATAGCCGATCAGGTACGGCATCCGCTTTGCCGTTTCTCAATTTCGGCTTGTCTGGCTGCGATTCGCGGAGTGTCGCCCACGCATCGCCCGCCCAGTAAACGATCCCGTGATCTGTCTGAACCGCATAAAGCCTATCTGCAGCGGCGACCAGCACCGCTATATGATCAACATCCGCTGTGACCAGTTCACATTCGCTTTGACTTTTTTCCGCATCCCAATGGTACAGTGCTTCGCTGGTCAAAATGTAAACACCGTTGTTCTGGTCTGTATAGATTCCTGCGATGCTTTCTGTCTCGCTTACTCTGCATATCGTTTCCGCATTTGCACCTACGAGGAACAAGAGGAAGATTGTCATAAACACAATCACCATTGTCCATTGCTTCTTCATGCCCATATTCCTCACTTTCATCAAAACAGAACTAACAAAAGGCAATGGGGACTTCCTGCATGAGGAAGCCCCCGCCTTGTATCAAGGCACAAATGCAAAATGGATATAAGTTGCTACATTGCCTTGTGTAGTTTTTTTCCACACACTATGGTATTTTGCACCTTTCACCATATTGCCGCTATTATTATATTCAATTTTCCAATCGTTTCCTGTTGAAACTTCATACGTCCTCGTTACTTGCGCCAACCCATTCCGATAGATCCAGAATTTAATCGTCGCCCCCGGATCAATCTTGTAAACGTCAAGCTGCGGCTGTGCCGACTTATCCTGCTTCGTCAGTGTAGTCCCTGCTTTGGATGTCTTGTCCGCAGGAATCGTCACATCATCATCCGCCAACGCAAAGGAGCATACGCAAACCAGTACCATCACGATTGCCAACAGCCGTTTCATCATGGTCATTCTCCTTTCGATTTTCCGCTTCACACTCCGTTTATTCAGTCCTTCTCAAATGTTCAACGGTATCGCCTCCTTTACGGAACGAAAGGTCGGTCGATCAAGCCTTTATTGAGCAGTAATACGAAAGCGCTTCTTATGATGTATTTATCATACCATATTAGAAAGGAAATGTAAAGTATATTTTTGTTAACATTAGTTAAAAATGTATGAGCTTTATGTACCGATTTGCTTCTAAAAGAACTCAGCCTATCTATTCCAATTCACAGCAATAACGTTTGCTTCTCCATCAAAGGTCGTTGCGAAATCCCTTGAAAACTGCTACAATAGACAGGTAATATTTTGATGTGAGGATGAACGTACCATGAATGTCACCGCCCGGCTCCGCTCCTTTTTCAGCGTCCAGGACATGACCAAAGGCAAGCCCATGACGGGGCTGGTCAAATTCGCTGTGCCGCTGCTCATCGGCAACCTGGCCCAGCAATTGTACAACACCGTGGATTCCATTGTCGTGGGCCAGTATATCGGGGATACCGCCCTGGCTGCCGTGGGTACCTCCGGCCCCATCCTGAACCTGCTGCTGGTGCTGTTTATGGGCGTGTCCACCGGCGCGAGCATCCTGTCCGCCCAGTTTTTCGGCGCGAAGGATCGCCCCACGCTGAACAAGGTGGTGGGCAGTGCCATTTCCCTGACCGTCGCCTGCGGCCTGCTGATGATGGTGGTGGGCTATTTTGCTTCCCCCGCGCTGATCGCCATGGTGCGCCCGCCGGAAAACGTAGCCATCGGCGCCGTCGCCTATCTGCAGATTATTTTTCTGGGCATCCTGGGCTGCGCGCTGTACAACATTCTGTCCGGCGTAATGCGCGGGCTGGGGGACAGCGTTTTCCCGCTGATCTTCCTGGTGCTGGCCAGCCTGCTGAACATCGTGCTGGATGTGGTGTTCGTGGCCAGCTTCGGCATGGGCATCGCGGGCGTCGCCTGGGCCACCATCATTGCCCAGGCCATTTCCGGCGTACTTTGTTTTGTCCGCCTCTGCACCATGCGCGATGTATGCGATGTGAATCGTCACACCCTGCGGCCCGACGGCCCCCTGACCAAAAAGCTTTGCCTGCTGGGCCTGCCCGCCGGCATCACCCAGGCCATTTTCTCCATGTCCGCCATCGTGGTGCAGAGCCTCACCAATTCCATGGGCGAGGCGGTCATGGCGGCCAGCACCGCCGTGATGCGTGTGGACGGCTTCGCCATGATGCCCAACTTCACCTTCGGCACCGCCGCCACCACCTTTGCCGGGCAGAACATCGGCGCCCGCCGGGTGGATCGCCTTAAGCAGGGCACCAAGGATCTGATGGGCCTGGCTCTGGGTACGTCCGCCGTGCTGGTTTTGTGCATCCTGCTCTTTGGTCAACAGCTGCTGAACATGTTCACCAACACCCCGCTTACCCTGGAGATCGGCATCCGCGCGCTGCGCTGGCTGGCGCTGGGCTATATCTGCTTCGCGGTGACCCAGGTTCTGCAGGGCAATATGCGCGGCGCAGGGGAAACCATGCTGCCCATGTGGATTTCCATCATCTGCACCGTGCTTTTGCGGATGCCCCTGGCGTATCTGCTGGCCTTCCTCACCCGCTCGGCGGATTATCCCAACGGCCACCCCGACGCCATCTTCGGCAGCCTGCTGTTCTCCTGGGTGATGGGCATGGTGATGTCCGTGATTGTTTATCGCCAGGGCCGCTGGAAGCGCCGCCTGCCCGCTGAATTGCGGGAGGCTGAATAAAAAATCCTGATGAAAGAAGGTCGCTCCATGAACCTGAACCAAGCCGTCGATATCCTCCGGGAATACAGCGAAGCCGCCCATGCCTATGAGCATGCCATGGGCGTCCTTTCCCTGGACGGAGACACCGCCGCGCCCTCCGCCTCCTACAAGGGGCGGGGCCAAACCATGGCCTATCTCTCCGGCGTCAGCTATCAGCTGCTGGTGAACGACCGTATCCGGGATTGCCTGGAGACCCTGCTGGCCTCGGGCGACCGTGTCAGCCCCGCTGTTCGCCGTCAGGCCGAGCTGCTCAAGGAGGACTACGACCGGCTGACCCGCATTCCTCTGGCGGAATACACCGCCTATCAGGCCCTGCTGACCGACGCCGGCGCCGTGTGGCACGAGGCCAAGCAGAAGAGCGACTATCCCATGTTCGCGCCCTACCTGGCCCGGCTGATCGACACCGAGCGCCGCTTCGCCGCCTACCGTGACGATACGATGCCCGCCTATGACGTGCTGCTGGACACCTACGAAAAGGGCGCCTCCACGGCCACGCTGGATCCCTTTTTTGCCACATTGCGCCGGGAGCTGACGCCGGTGATTCTGGCCGTGAAGGATTGTCCCGCCCCCCGCACCGACTTCCTCCATGGGGATTTCCCCATTCAGCAGCAGCGGGTCTTCTCCGACCGGCTGATGGCGATGATGGGCATCGACCGCGCCCGCTGCGGCATCGCGGAGACGGAGCATCCCTTCACCACCAACTTCAACAAGTGGGATGTGCGCATCACCACCCATTACCAGCAGGATGACGTGGCCTCCAGCATGTACAGCGTCATCCATGAGGGCGGCCACGCCCTGTATGAATTGGGTACCGGGGATGACATCCAGTTCACCGCCCTGGCCACCGGCGCCACCATGGGCCTGCATGAGAGCCAGAGCCGCTTCTATGAGAACCTCATCGGCCGGAGCCTGCCCTTCTGCCGGGCCGTGCTGCCGGTGATGGCCGAGCTCTTCCCCCGGCAGATGGCGGGCGTGACGCCCGAGGCCCTTTACGCCGCCGTCAACAAGGCCGAGCCCTCACTCATCCGTACCGAGGCGGCCGAGCTGACCTATGCGACCCATGTCATGATCCGCTATGAAATGGAAAAGCTGATGATGGCGGGGGATGTGAAGGTGGATGAGCTTCCGGCGCTGTGGAACCAAATGTACAAGGAGTACCTGGGGGTGGACGTGCCGGACGACCGTCGGGGCATCCTCCAGGACAGCCACTGGTCCGGCGGCTCCTTCGGCTACTTCCCCAGCTATGCCCTGGGCAGTGCTTATGGCGTACAGATGCTTGCCGCCATGGAGAAAGATGTGGAGGTTTGGCCCGCGGTGGAGCGGAGCGATCTGACGCCTATCACCGCATGGCTGGGCGACAGGCTGCACCGCTACGGCAGGCTGCTGACCCCGGAGCGGCTGCTGCGCAATACCATGGGCGCGGACTTCGATCCCCTGTGCTACACCGCCTACCTGCGAAAGAAGTTCTCCGCTCTGTATCGGCTCTGACACAGACCATCAGCAAAGTCCGAGCAGGGCATGCCTGACTTGCCGTCGGCACACTGTAAACCGACAACCCCGAGCCCCCTTCGGGGCGGTTAAACGGGACGAAGCCCCCTGCGCGGCGGTTATCGCGCGATCTGATGAGAGATCACTTCCTTACGCGAGCGAACGGCCGGGAGAAAGGCTTGCCCGTTCGACCAGTGGGCGAGTGCAGTGAAACAGGGCAAAGCCCCTTGCCGAAGTGGCGACAGCCGCTTCAATGATACCTTGAAAGGAGGCCGCCATGACCCTGCAGGCGATTCTTGAACGAACCAAGCGACTTGTCTTCTTCGGCGGGGCGGGCGTCTCCACCGAGAGCGGCATCCCCGACTTTCGCGGCGTGGACGGCCTGTACCATCAGCAATATGACGCTCCGCCCGAATCCATCCTGTCCCACAGCTGCTTCATCCGTCGCCCGGAGACCTTCTTCCGCTTTTACCGCCAGAAGATGCTCCCACTGGAGGCTCAGCCCAACGCCGCCCATCTTCGTCTGGCGGCCTGGGAGCGCAGGGGACTGCTGACCGCCGTCATCACCCAGAACATCGACGGCCTGCATCAAAAGGCCGGAAGCGGCTGCGTCTTGGAGCTCCACGGCAGCATTCACCGCAATTACTGCGTCAGGTGCGGCAGGTTTTATCCGCCGGAGTTCATCCGGGATGATCCCTGTCCCGTGCCGCTGTGCGCCTGCGGCGGCGTGGTTAAGCCCGATGTGGTGCTCTATGAGGAGGGGCTGAACGAGCAAACCATCAGCGCTTCCCTGCGGGCCATCCGCCAGGCGGATACCCTTATCGTTGCCGGCACCAGCCTGACGGTCTATCCCGCCGCGGGGCTTGTGCATGACTTCCGGGGGCGGTATCTGGTGCTCATCAACCGGGACGCAACACCCATGGATCATCTGGCCGACCTGGTCATTCGCGGCAAGGTCGGAGAGGTGCTCTCCGCCATCACCCTGTCCAAGGAGGCTTGACCATGCCCGCGCTTGAAAGGCTGTTTCATCCCGGCGACAAAGACCGGCTGTATCCCGTTATTGCCAGGCGGGTATCCTGCCGCGGTTTTGCCGCCCCGCTGTCCACCGCCGACTGGGCCGCCGTGAGCTACCTGGCCGGGCGTTATCAGCTCCCCGGCGCCCGCCTGTACCTGACCCGGGTGGAGGAAAGCCTGTTCACCGGCACCCTGCTGGGGCCCGGTCGGGTAACGGGCTGTCAGGCTGTGGCGGTGGTCGTCGCGTCTTCCTCCATCCCCCGTGCCAGGCTTCACGCGGGTATTCTGGGCGAGGCCCTGTGCCTGGAGGCCGCCGCCATGAATCTGGCCTCCTGCTGGATTACCGGCACCTACCGCAAGAAACAGCTGAGCGTCCCGCTTCAGCCTGGCGAGGCCATCATGGGCGTCATTGCCCTGGGTCATCCGGCTGAAGGCGTGCTTCAGCCGGGCAACCGCCGCCGCAAGCCCCTGGAAAAGCTTTGCAAGGGCGATGTCCACGCTTGGCCGGAGGAGCTTGTCCGTGCGGCCAGAGCCGTGCTGATGGCGCCCTCCGCCCTGAACCTGCAGCCCTGGGAAATGACCGTTGCCCCCGGACGCTTCTGCGTGGATGCCGGTGAACGCGCTCAGCTTGATCTGGGCATTGCCCTGTGCCACGCCGAAATAGCCCTCAGAAGTTCCCATGCCTGGCGCTTCGCGGCGGTGCGTAAAGACCCCGCCGCCTGGGCGCAATTGGATGAATACAAGGAGGATAACCATCATGGCGCATCTTGACGAGAATACTTTCGCTACCCTGGACTGGAAGGTGGTGGACCCTGCCACCCTCAACGATAATCTCACTGGCAAGACCATCATCCGTGCCGAGCCTGTCGGCGGCCAGCCCGGCATCCCCACCGAGGGCGTGATCCTCTACCTGCGGGATCAGCACCGCAACGTGATGGCCGTCATGATTGGCGCGTCGGAGTTCGATACCGCCAGCGAATACCCGGTGCTTGTTTCCGCTGCCCGGGTGGACGGGGTGGATGACTGACGGGGTCGCCCTTCCTCTTGGCGGAGGAGGGGCTGAACATCCGGGGCTGCGCTGCTACCCTCCGGGATGGTCGGCTGCCGGTGATGAAGGATGAACGCGTCCCGTAATCCGCCTCCCGGGAGGAAGGGGGCGATCCACGGGACCGCTGAGGCCGCACAGACGGTCTTCACCGGGCCGTCTCCGGCAAGGGCTTTCATGCGCCGCGCTTCTGTTCGCCGCCCTTCCGGCTTCCATGGAGCTGCTCATTCCCTACAAAATAACAGAAAGGTCTGATGCATATGCCCGATCATCAGCTTGGCACCCGCTGTGTTCAGGCGGGTTACACCCCCGGCGACGGCGAACCTCGGCAGATTCCCATTATCCAGTCCACCACCTTCCGCTATGAGACCAGCGAGGCCATGGGCAGACTGTTTGATCTGGAGGCCTCCGGCTACTTTTACTCCCGGCTGCAAAACCCCACCTGCGACGCCGTGGCCGCCAAGATCGCCGCGCTGGAGGGCGGAAGCGCCGCCATGCTGACCGCCTCAGGGCAGGCGGCCAACTTCATGGCGCTGTTCAACGTCTGCGAAGCCGGAAGCCACATCGTGGCCTCCTCATCCATCTATGGCGGCACCTTCAACCTCATTGCCATCACCATGGCCAAGATGGGTGTTCAGGCTACCTTCGTTTCCCCCGACGCCACCGACGAGGAGCTGGATGCGGCCTTCCGGGACAACACCCGGGCCGTCTTCGGGGAGACCATCGCCAATCCTGCCCTCACGGTGCTGGACATTGAGAAATTCGCCGCCGCGGCCCATCGCCACGGTGTGCCGCTGCTGGTGGACAACACCTTCCCCACGCCCATCAACTGCCGGCCTATCGAATGGGGGGCGGACATCGTGACCCACTCCACCACCAAATATATGGACGGTCACGGCGCGGCCCTGGGCGGCTGCATTGTGGACGGCGGGCGCTTCGACTGGATGGCCCACGCGGACAAGTTCCCTGGCCTGACCACGCCGGACGAAAGCTACCACGGCGTCACCTACGCGGAAAAATTCGGCATGGAAGGCGCCTTCATCACCAAATGCACCAGCCAGCTTATGCGCGATCTGGGCTGCGTTCAATCCCCGCAAAACGCCTTTTACCTGAATCTGGGGCTGGAGAGCCTCCATGTGCGGATGCCCCGCCATGTGACCAACGGTCAGGCGGTGGCGGAATTTCTGGAAGGGAGGCCGGAGGTCAGCTTCGTCAGCTACCCCGGGCTGCCCTCTGACCGCTACTACTCCCTGGCCCGGAAATACCTGCCCAACGGCGGCTGCGGCGTGGTCTCCTTTGAGCTGCGCGGCGGCCGGAAAGCGGCGGAAGCCTTCATGGGCCGCCTGAAGCTGGCTGCCATCGAGACCCATGTGGCTGACGCGCGCACCTGCTGCCTGAATCCCGCGTCCACCACCCATCGTCAGATGACCGAGGAGCAATTGGTCGCCGCGGGCGTTCCCGCCGGGCTGATCCGCATCTCCTGCGGCCTGGAGGACGCCGAGGACTTGATTGAGGACTTCCGGCAGGCGCTGGAGGGGGGGTAACGGAGGTTCGGGCGCGGTGCAGCCACCTTTGCCAGAGGTGTTCACTTCTCGGGATATTGTTCGAGCAACGACGATCAGTCTTCGGGTGTAGTGCGCGTATCAGGTGAGGTTTCGCTCAGCGGGGGAAGTAAAAGATTTTCTGGCACTTGTTTGGGAAATTTTAGGTTCCAGGGTTTAGTCATTCCCCTACCACCAAAGCGGCTGTGCGGGTTTCCCTCCGCACGGCTGCCTTTTTGTATCATGAAAACCCCCCGCTTCGAGCGGGGGTACAGGGAAGCTTATAGCTATGAGTCTAAATGTATAACCCTGTGCTAAAATGAGCAAAGGCCTGGCAGCCATATTAGCTCATTATCCCACCATTGCCTTCACCGCGTCCCGCAGGAAAGCCGCGCATCCGGGCACATTGCAGTCATAGTAGGACAGAAAGCGTTCGTCCTGCACATACATCTCCGCCAGCCCGGCATGGGCCTCGGGCGTATAGGTTGCCCAGGTATAGCCCAGCCATTGGCGGTGCAGGGCGGCGATAGCCTGGCCTTCCGCGCCGCTGGGGGCTTTGCCGCCCATCACCGCCGCCTCCAATCGGGCGCGGATAGCGTCGCCGGTGGCGTTCCAGGCGTCATAAGCCTCCGGGGTCATGTTCATCAGCCGGGCATTGGATGCGTCCACCGCATGATCGCCGTATTGACGGCGGCTCTCCGCGCCGTAGCGGGCCTCGTTTTCGGACACGGTGTTTCGCTTGAGGACCTCAAACTTTTCCTGATCCATCAGGGGTTCCTTCCTTTCCTCTGCGTCTATGGTGCGCCGAAGGGCCGCGATCAGCGCGTCCATGCGTGTTCGCTCCCTTTCCAGCGCCGTCAGCTGACCCCGCAGCGCGGTCAGTCTGTCGAAGGCGGGATTCTCCAGCACCTGCCGGATCTGCGCAAGCCCCAGCCCCAGCGCACGGTAATACAGGATTTGCTGCAGCCGGTTGACCTCAGCGCCGGTGTATAGCCGATAGCCGTTTTCCAGCCTGCCGCTGGGCGACAGCAGGCCCACCTGGTCATACCAGCGCAGTGTTCGGGTGGACACGCCGGCCAGCTCCGCCAGCGCCCGAATGGTGTAAGTCATGCACATCCCTCCCTCACTCGAATGATACAGCTTGACGCAGCGTCAATGTCAAGCATGATTTTGTTAGAAAAAGCATTCCCTATTTCCCATGAGATAGAACGTCCTTGCGCTCCCAGAACGCCGGGCTTCTCCGGCCCTGTGAGCGCTAAAAAAGCCATTTTCATAGAAAATGGCAGAATGGTCTGATTGGCCGAGTTGGCTGAAGGAAAGAGCAATCAGGACGGTGTCCTTGCGGGAGCCTTGCCTGATCGGGTCTTGGCCGCTGTCACCCATGCCGCCGCTGCCAGCGGGCCATGGCCCGGGAGACGCCCAGCGCTGTCGCGCCGCCAGCGATCACCATGCCGGTCAGGGCCAAACATTGTTCGAGCGTCAGCGTCACCAGAAAATACACCTTTCCCAGCACCAGTACGTTGCCGATGAAGCATAGGGTCATCACCAGCCAAAGCGTTCCCCGCAGCAGGTTGAAGGGGCGGCACACGCGCAGAAGGATGCCCAAACCTATGGCGCCCGCCGACAGGGTAGCCAGGGTAGAGCCCACCGCCTGGGGCCAGCCGAAGCGCACGGTCATCATGGCGATGACGGCGCATACCGTAACTCCTGCCGCACCGGGGATAGCCCGGCGCAGAACCGTTTCCAGGAAGCCGCCGCGGATGCGCTCCCGGTTGGGCTCCAGGGCCAGGAAGAAGGAGGGGATGCCAATGGTCAGGCTGCTGATGAGCGTCAGCTGAATCGGCTGGAAGGGATATGCCGCCGGAAGCGCCAGCAGCAAAAGTGCCAGCGCGAAGGAGTACAGGGTCTTCACCAGGAACAGGCTGGCCGCTCGGGTGATGTTGTTGACCACCCGCCTGCCTTCCAGCACGATGTCCGGCATGGCGGAAAAGTCAGCGTCCAGCAGGGTCAGCTGGGCCGTGTGCTTGGCGGCGTCGGAGCCGCCGGCCATGGCGATGGAGCAATCCGCTGCCTTCAGGGCCGGAATGTCGTTCACGCCGTCGCCGGTCATGGCCACGCTGTGGCCCGCCTGCTTCAGCGCTTCCACCAGAAGCTTTTTCTGCGCAGGCGTTACCCGGCCGAAAACGGCTGCGGTTTCACAAGCTTCAATCAGCTGGTCATCCGTGAGGGTGGAGGCGTCCACCCAGCGCTCGCCGTCGGGCAGTGCCACACGGCGGGCAATGGCGGAGACCGTCCGGGGATCGTCGCCGCTGATGACCTTTACCTGAACGCCCTGCTCACGGAAGTAGCGCAGGGTTTCCTCGGCCCGGTCGCGCACCTGGTCGGTAAGCAGACATAGCCCCATCGTTCGGCTGACGGCGGGCGCCTCGGTTTCGGTCACGCAGCCCTGCGCCTCCGCCAGCGCAAGCACCCGGACACCCTGGGCCGCGTAGGCTTCCACACGCTCGCGCACCTTGCCCGCGTAAGCGTCTCCCAGGACAAAGGCGGGGGCGCCCAGAATCAGGGTCACGCCGTCAGCGAAGGAAGCGGCGGATTTCTTTCGCGCGGAGGAAAAAGGGAGCACGGCAAGGGCGGGTTCTTCGCTGGCGGGAATTGCCTCCCTGAGGGCGTCCAGCGTACCGGAGGAATGGTCGAAGGCGCCCAGGAAGCGGGCAAGCGCCGCCTTCATGGCCTGCTCGTCCGCTTCCAGCGGAATCAGACTGTCCAGCGCCATTTCTCCGGTGGTAATGGTGCCGGTCTTGTCCAGACACAAAACGTCCGCCCGAGCCAGGGTCTCAATGCCGTAAAGCTCCTGCACCAGGGTCTTGCGCCGTCCAAGCTTCACTACGCCAACGGCCATGGCTACGCTGGTCAAAAGCACCAGCCCCTCGGGGATCATGCCGATCATCGCCGCAACGGAGGAGGGCACCGCGCTGGACAGGGGCAAATGCTGGAGAAAAAACTGCTTGCAGAACAAAAGGATGCCCAAAGGCAAAAGCAGCACGCTGACCAGGCGGATCAGCTTGTTCAGCTCCGTCATCAGGGCGGACTTGGGGCGCTTGATCTCCCGGGCGGAATGGGTCAGCCGGGCGGCATAGCTGTCGTCGCCCACATGAACCAGCTGGGCCGTCAGCCTGCCCTCGCTGATGAAGCTGCCGGACATCAGCCAGTCGCCGTTATGCTTGCCCACCGCGTCGCTCTCCCCGGTGAGCAGGGATTCATCGGCAGCGCCGTGACCGTCCATCACCACCGCGTCCGCCACGACCTGATCTCCCGCCCGAAGGATCACCAGGTCGCCCTTCACCAGCTCGCTCATGGCGCAGTCGCGCTCGATGCCCTCCCGCAGCACATGAGCGGTGGGCGCGTTCAGCACCTGCAGGCGGCGGATGGTTTTGCGCGCCCGCAATTCCTGCACGGTGCCAATCAGCGCGTTGGACGCCACCACGCCCAGGAACAGCATGTTCCGCCAGCTGCCCACCAGCGCCAGGCAAACGGCCAGGGCCGCATTGAGCAGGTTGAACAGCGTCAGTAGGTTTTCGCGAAAAATCTGGCCCACGGATTTGCCCGGGTCGGCGGTGACTTCATTGCCGAGGCCCTGCTCGCGGCGGCGCTGAGCCTCGGCTTCCGTCAGGCCTGTGTCCGGCGTTGGGGTAAAGTCCTCCGGCAGCGCCGTGGGGATTGAAAGCTGCTCTTGCATACTCGCCTCCATCATGTGTGCGTGCTGCCAGTATACTACCAAAGCGCCCCGATGTCATGAAAGTTCCTTTAGAACTTCATGAACAAAGTATGAATGATTTTCCTTTGCCGGCCGTCAAAGTCCCAGCAGCGCCGGCAGATCGGCGAGGCGATCCAGCACGGGTACGCCGGCCGTTTCCAGCACGGAGCGCTGCTGATGTCCGCCGTCGATGAGGTAGCAGCGGCAGCCGATGGCCCTGGCTACCTCGGCGTCATGGGTGGTGTCGCCCAGGAATACGGCGTTCGCCGGGTCGGCGCCGTCCCGGGCCATGAAGTCCAGGGCCAGCTGAACCTTGCTGGCGCCGTAGACGTCGCCAAGGCCCAGGACTTCATCGAACAGGCCCGTCAATTCCGGGAAATGGCGAACCTGCTCCCGTAGCTGATCCCGCTGGCTGGCGGAAAGAATCACTTGCCGGAAACCTGCCGCCTGAAAGCGCCGCAGCGTTTCCAGCACGCCGGGAGCCAGCGCCGCCTGGTCGAAATGGGCCACATAGCCCTCGTTCCATTCCTTGGCGATGATGGGGAAGTCCTCGTCGGAAACGCCCAGCTCCCGGTAGTATTCCCGAACGGGGAAGCGGAAAATCCGACGGTATTCCTCCTCGTTGGTGTCGCGGTAGCCGTGCTTGGCAAAGATCAGGTTATTCACCTGAACCACCAGGGGCACGTCTGCCACGATGGTGCCGTTCCAGTCCCAGAAAATTGTCATGGGCATACCTCCTGTTGCTGGTATGGTCGGTGGGGGCTTGTGTGACTGAAAAGGGCCCTATCGGGTGATAGGGCGCAGGCCATCGGCAAAGTGGCTCATGCCACTTTGCCGAGTTATGCACTCACTCACTGGTCGAACGGCGTTGCCGTTCTCCCGGTCGTTCGTGTAAGGAAGCTTTTTCTTGCGAAAGGCACGAAAACCACCGCACATGTCGCTGGTTTTCGATTGAAAGCCGGCGGGCCTGCGAGCCCTCCGACACCTCCCGGGAGTTTTAGACAGTCTGCGCCCCATCGGGAGATGGAGCAGAATCTATTGAAATCTTCGGACACCAGGCTGATGGGCTTGCACACCGGTACCAGTCCCATGTACTACCACGCCGCAAAGCCATACCAGACGAGAACTCCGCCGCCTGCTGGACACTCACTTGTTCCAATGGAGGTGGATGACCGCCCCTGCGAGGCGGTTTTAGCTGGTAGTTGCCTATGGCTACGCGCACCACGCTATGCCACGGGGGGCCTGGGGGCGGCTGGCCATGCAGGTTGAACTCAGCCGCCCTCAGACCTCTTTGCTGCTTTCTCCGTGGAGAAAGTAGAGCCATGATGATGCAAAGCACCGCAAAGGCATCGTGCATTTCCACATAAATAACTCAATGGATTGATGTGGCGTGACGCGCGTCATAATCCGCCCTTCTGCGCAAACCCATAAATACCGATGGCCGCGGCGATGGATAGGTTGAGGGAGTCCACCCGCTGATTGCTGGGAATGCGCACGGGCTGGCCCATCTGGCTGAACACCGGCGGAAGGCCGCTGCCCTCGTTGCCGAATACCAGCGTCCACCGGGGCGGAAGGGGTTCGGCCAGCACCTCCGGCAGGGAACGGGAGCCGTCCAGCATAAAGGGGTACAGCGCCCGATGGGGATGCTCCGCCTGATAGGCGTCAAAGCTGTTGTAGGTATGCACACGCAGGGAAAACAGGCTGCCCATGCTGGCCCGGACAGTTCGGGGGTCAAACACATCCACACAGGGGCGGATCAGCGCCACGTCCTCCACGCCGAACCCCAGGGCGGTGCGCAGGATGGTGCCCACGTTGCCGCAGTCCGACGGGTGATGGAGCACCACATGGGGACGTGCCTCGGCCAGGGCGTCTTCAAACTTGCCGAACACCGCCGCCGCGAAGCAGTTTTCCCTGCCGGAGATGCGGGCCAGGGCCTTGTCCGCGATTTCGACGCGGATGTTCAGCTGCCGGGCCAGGTCGGTGAGCTTTTCCGCGGCTTCAGCGCCCTCCGCCTTGCTATGCAGCAGCACCCGGCGAGCGACGCTTGGCCGATGCAAAAGACATTCCATGGCCGGGAAGGCCCCGGGGGCATAAGCGTAGTCCAGCTCGGCGCGGTAGGGGGATAAAGAGGGCATGGGGATCTCCTTTCATGGGCTGGGTTACATCAGCGCCTCCACAAAGTCCTTGGCGCTGAAGGGCTGCAGATCGTCGATGCCTTCGCCCACGCCGATATACCAAACGGGCACCTCCAGCTCCTGGCGGATAGCCAGGGCAATGCCGCCCTTGGCCGTACCGTCCAGCTTGGTGAGGATGATGCCGCCGATCTCCGCCACCTCCTTGAAGGCCCTGGCCTGAGCCAGACCGTTCTGGCCGGTGGTGGCGTCCAGCACCAGGATGCAGCGCACGTCGGCCTCGGGATATTCCCGATCCAGCACACGGCGCATCTTGTTCAGTTCATCCATGAGGTTTTTCTTGTTGTGAAGGCGTCCTGCGGTGTCCACCAGCAGAAGATCGGCGCCCTGGGCCTTGGCGGACTTCACGGCGTCGAATACCACGGCGGCGGGGTCGGCCCCCTCCTCATGCCGGACGATGGGCACCCGGGCCCGCTCCGCCCAGACGGTCAGCTGCTCGGCGGCGGCGGCGCGGAAGGTATCCCCCGCGCAGAGCATCACCCGGCGGCCGATGGACTGGAACCGCAGCGCCAGCTTGCCGATGGTGGTGGTCTTGCCCACGCCGTTGACGCCCACCATCAGCATGACCATGGGCCATTTCAGCGGCGGACGGGGGATGTCCATCTGCTCGATCATGATAGCCTTGAGCATCTCCCGGGCCGTGGCGGCATCCTTGACATTTTGGGCCTTTACCCGCGCGCGCAGCTCGTCCATGATGGCGGTGACGGCCTTCACGCCGCAGTCTGCCATGACCAGAATGTCCTCCAGCTCCTCGTAGAAATCCTCGTCAATTTTGCGGGTTTCCCGCACCAGATCATCCACCTTGTCGGTCAGGTTGCCCCGGGTCTTGCTCAGGCCTTTGAACAGGCGGGAAAACAGACCGCCCTTTTTGTCCTCGCTCATATGCCCTTCCTCTTTTCAGCGGGGAGATCCCCCGGAAATATGCGTATCGCAGCATGTATAGTGTACCATACTTGCCGTGAAGGAGCAAGACCCATGGGGAGCGGGCGATCAAGCGGCAAAGTCACTTCAACGGGCGCACAGGGCCGCGCACAGTCGGCATTCTGACGGCTCCGTCCTCGGGAGCATGATGAGCGGTCAGCGGGCAGGAGGGGGCTCAGACGCCCCGCGAGGCCTTGTCAAGCCCCGGCGCAGTCCCACTGGCACAGGCGGAGGTCGACATGGCAGGCGTCCTTCAGGGAGACGCCCTCCGCAAGCAGCAGCGGCCCCTGTTCATGCCAGCCGGGGACCAGCCTGCCCGCGTGATTCACCACCCGATGGCAGGGGTACTGGCCGTAGTATTCTGCCATGCTCAGCACCCGGCCTACCAGGCGGGCGTTGCGCTCCCGACCGATCAGCCGGGCGATCTGCCCATAGGTGGCCACTCGTCCCGGCGGGATCTCCGCCACAGCGGAAAGCACCTCGTAGATCAGCCGCTCATCCAGCACACGGCTCATGGCTGATCCTCCGCCGCGCCGGAGAGATGCGCCATCAGCATGGCGTGAAAATCCGGGAAGTCCCGCTTCAGCCGCAGGAACCGCCCATCCCGGCTGAGGAAGCAGTGCTCGGTGCGGCCTGTGCAGCATACCGTGCCGTCCGCCTTGCGCATCTCATAGGCAATGCGCAGCGTCACGCCATTGAAACTTTCCAGCGCCAGGGCGATGGAGACGGTCTCCGCGAAGGTGGTGGAGGCGACAAAGCGGCACTCCACCGCCGTTACCGGGGAGAAGATGCCCAGGGACTCCAGACGGTCATAGCTCCAGCCTACGGACTTCAGCCAGTCCACCCGGGCCTCCTCCATCCAGCGAATGTAGTTGGTATGGTGGACAATGCCCATGCGGTCGGTCTCGTAGTAATGGATCAGATGACGATAGGCTTCCATGTCAGGCGACCTCCTGATCGGGCTGGGCCTTCATCCGGCTGAGGATGCCGCCGACAATGGCCAGCGCCAGGATAAAGGTGATGATGTCCGCGATGGGCTGGGCCATCTGCAAGCCCAGCAGGTCCAGAAAGGACGGCAGGATCAGCAGCATGGGGATCAGGCAGAAGCCCTGTCGCGCCGCGGATATGATGGTGGCCCTCACCCCGTAGCCGATGGACTGGGTGAACATGTTGCTTATGGTGATGAAGCCCCACAGCGGCATGGTCAGCAGCTGCAGGCGAAGGGCCAGGGTGCCGATGCGGATGACGTCTGGGTCGTCCGGGCGGAAGACGGTGATAATGGGCTGAGCCAGGAGCATCGTGACGCCCACCAGGCACACAAGCAGGATGGTCGTTACCTTGACGGCAAAGCGGAAGGCCTCCCTTACCCGGCTGTACTGTCCGGCGCCGAAGTTGAAGCCGCATACCGGCTGAAAGCCCTGGCCGAAGCCGATGACGGCGGAGTTGATGAACATCACGAACCGATTGACAATGGACAGGGCGGCAATGGCGGCGTCGCCGTATATCCCGGCGGCGGTGTTGAGCACTACCGTGGCGATGGCCGCGATGCCCTGGCGGCCCAGGGAGGGTACGCCGTTGTAGAAGATTCGGCCGTAGATGCGTCCGCTGAAGGCGAAATCCCACAGGCGGATGGAGATGGCGTCGGGCCGTGTGTTGCACATAATCAGCAGGATGAAGAAGCTCACCGCCTGGGAAAGGGCGGTGGCGATGGCCGCGCCGGAAGCCCCCAGGTTGAAGCCGAAAATCAGGATGGGATCCAGGATCATGTTCAGCACGCCGCCGGTGGTGACGCCCACCATGCCGTAAACCGCCAGCCCCTGGAAGCGCAGGAGGTTGTTCATTGCCAGGGAGGCCATCATGAAGGGCGCGGCGTAGAAAATGTAGGTGGCGTAGTCCATGGCGTAGGGGACGATGGTCTCCGTGGCGCCCAGGAAGCGCACCAGGCCATCCAGGTTGCACAGCGCCAGCACCGCCAGCACCGCGCCCAGGGTAAAGGCGGTGACGATGGCCGTGGAGCAAAAGCGCCTGGCGTCCTCGTCGTGGCCCGAGCCCAGGGCATGGCTGACGTTGATGCCGCCGCCCTGACCGATGGTGAAGGCCAGGGCCTGAATCATGGCCATAGCGGAAAAAACAACGCCCACCGCGCCGGAAGCCGAGGTGCCCAGCTGGCTGACGAAGAAGGTATCGGCCATGTTGTAGATATTGGTAATGAGCATGGAAATAATCGTGGGAACGGCCAGCCGGGAAATGACCCGGCTGACCGGCTGATGGAGCATCATATGGGTGCGCTCCTGCGATGTCATGGATTTCATGGCGGTGCCGTCCTTTGTTCTGTTTTGACTTTTCCCTGGTATATTCGACGTTGGAGGGGGGAATCCCTTGCGGGAAAGGGGGATTTTTTGGCCGCCCGCAGGGCGGAATCCCCTGCTTGATGAAAAGTTCTTTTGCTAAAGATGCTTTACCCTTGGCCGGACAATGGTGCTGTTGGGTGGTACTTTCTCCTCGGAGAAAGTACCAAAGAGGATTGGGGGCGGCTAAAGTCAACATGCTCCGTAGCCATCCACCAATCGGCAATGTCGCGGGGACGCAGGCGCTGTCCCCGCTCTGAGCCTCATTGGAACTGCGTACCGCTTCATCCGCCACTGGCGGCGCGGTACTTCGTTCCCCCAAACCCCCCGTGGCATAGCGTGTTGTGTGTAGCCATAGACGGGTCACCAGCTAATACCGCCTCGCAGGGGCGGTGTTCCACCTCCATTGAAGCAAGCAAGTTGGCATCCGCTGCAAAGCTGCTGTCTGGTTTGGTTTTGAAACCCGGTTGCACATGGGACTGGTACCGTTGATGTTGTGGATGGGCTTGCCCTTGGCAGGGCAGTGGAGCTTGTTTGGTTGTACTTTCTCCTCGGAGAAAGTACCAAAGAGGATTGGGGGCGGCTAAATTGAACAAGCACCGTAGCCATCCACAATTCGGCAATGTCGCGGGGACGCAGGCGCTGTCCCCGCTCTGTGCCTCATTGGAACTGCGTACCGCTACATCCGCCACTGGCGGCGCGGTACTTCGTTCCCCCCAACCCCCCCGTGGCATAGCATGTTGAGCGGATCCATAAACAGCTACCAGCTAATACCGCCTCGCAGGGGCGGTGTTCTACCTCCATAGGAGCAAGCAAGTTGGCATCCGCTGCAAAGCTGCTGTCTGGTTTGGTTTTGAAACCCGGTTGCACATGGGACTGGTACCGTTGATGTTGTGGATGGGCTTGCCCTTGGCAGGGCAGTGGAGCTTGTTTGGTTGTACTTTCTCCTCGGAGAAAGTACCAAAGAGGATTGGGGGCGGCTA
>CANOHT010000040.1 GCA_947565865.1 uncultured Clostridia bacterium | reverse complement strand
CCTGTTCCGGGTACGCAGTTTAATCGTTTTCGCCTTAGTCAAGATTGTCTTGACTTCTTGCTGGACAGAGCTGAGGAAAAGCAGCGTTTTGAGGCGTTAGAGCACCGAGAGCGAGAGCAGGAGGAAAAGCAGGAGAAGCTTCACCGTCAAGAGAATCGCCGCTCATGGATCCAGTTCTGGATCACAACAGGCATTGCGGCTGCTGCACTGATCGTTTCCATCATCGCTCTTATGAAATCACAATAGCAAGCATAATCAATGCGGCAATCAAGCACAAAAGAGCAATGGCAAGGCTGGCATTTTCGATCCTTCGTTGAAGGTGGTAGGCATCCTCCTGGATTTTCAGCTGGCAGCGGTGCTTTCGTTCCTCGTATTTATCCCAGAAGGCGTTGAATTCGGCAATGTTGTAACCATCAGGGCCTTCCTGAATAAGGCCAGTGTCGATAAAAGCCAGTAAAGCCAAACACTTATCAGACAGACGATATTTCTGCTGATCTGCTTCGACTTGCGTAGCGCTTACTCGCTGCTCGCTCTCCTGGGCGTTGCTTTCGGAGGTAGATTTGTTGATGTTCTTCATGGGTGGGGCCTCCTTTCGCCGGCAAAAAATTGACAAATCCTGCAGGGTTGTGTACAATACTTATAGTTGCTTTTTCGCACCTTGAAAACCGCACACAGGAGACAACGCCGAGCCAAGCCCGCTAAAGCGGGAAGGTGTAACGACTATACGGGCAGCCCCGGCTAAAACCGGGTGAAGACATAGTCTGAACCATATGGTGACATATGGAGCGCTGCGGAAACGACAGCGCCACGCCGATGGGCGGAGTAACAGCTTTGGATGGATCAAATCAACTTCAATAACAGCAGCCTGGCCGATTCCATTACTAACTTCAGAAACAGCGTCAAGATCAACACTACCGACAGCATTCGTTCTCTGCTTGACGATATTGAAGTAAATCCCATGAGTGAGGTGACCTCATCGCCTCCAGCGGCGGTAACGTCGCTGAAAAATCTGCTCTAACTCGGCGAATCTCTCCTGTGTGTGGTTTTCAAGGTGCGGGTTTATTAGGGCCTCCTTTCCAAATCAGAAAAACGCAGTCCAGTCAAAATCGAGAACCTCCGCGATCTTCTTGGCGGTTTTCACGGACGGGGTGCGTTTCCCATGCTCAATCAGGCAATAGGTGGATTCTTTGATGCCGCACTGCTGCGCAACTTCGCGCATTGTCTATCCCTTTTCTGCTCTGATTTCTTTTAGTGTCAATTGTTTCATCTCCATTTTTGCATTTTGTCAAGTTTCGTGTTCATTATAACATACTTTTGCATTTTGTCAAGACAATTATAGCGTTTTTTTCAATTTGCAAAATATATAGACTTTGCAATCTGTAAATATTATAATGTGTTTTGAAAGAGGTGGTTCATGATGCTAAAGCTTCGCGATTTGAGAAAGTCAAAAAGCCTAACGTTGAAGCAGATGGCTGCAATTTTCGGAATATCGGTAAGCAGCATTTCTCTCTATGAAACAGGCAAACGTCAACCAGACTATGAATTGCTGTGCAAAATGGCCGACTATTTTGACGTTAGTATTGATACATTGATGGGGCGAAATAGCTCGGATCATGAATCATCCGACGCCGATCTCAAGTTTGCCCTTTTTGGCGATGGCAACATCACCGACGCGCAGCTGGAAGAGGTGAAACGCTTTGCCGCTTATGTCAGATCGCGTGACCAAAAGTGAAGACCTGGAGGCCATCGCTCAAAACAACGGCGTGACGCTGCATGACATTGCTCTATGCGAAAACGAAGCCATGACGGTGGAACTGGATGGAGCATACCATATCGGCCTATCGTCTCGCCTGTCAGCGCGTGAGCGGAAAAGCCACCTGGCTCATGAACTGGGGCATACCCAGTACGCGGGATTGTACAAAGAACAAACGCCGCTCCGCACCCGTAGCCGCATTGAATACCGTGCCAACAAGTGGGCCTTCATGCGTCTGTGCCCGCCAGGTGCCATCAAGGCTGCCGTTGCGGCAGGAGCCAACGGCCTGTTTGAAATCGCGGAGGCGCTGGAACTGCCGGAGACGTTTGTCAGGTGCGCCGTGGAAACATATCAGGCCATCGGCAGTCTGGTATGAACATTTGAAAGTAGAAAGAATGGAGGCGATCAGTGTGGAGGTTCTTTCTTTTCCTCAGACGGTAGAAGAATTTGAACAGTTATACCGCGCATACGTCTGCGAAGAAACCGATGATGAAGACGCCTTTACCTCGAACGAAACAAAAGATGGTGGTCGTTCTTACTTTGTGTATGGCAAAGTTGTTGCAAAGGCGACGCCTAAAAAAAGCGGAGGGCTTCGCCTGTCGCTGTTAGGTTCCATTGACGCCATGGTAAGCGGAAAAGAAGATGTTGACAGCAGCAAATTGTATAGTCATGACTATCTTAGCGAGGATCAGCTGCGCGTCATGATAAAAGCGCTGCGCGAAACAAAGAATAGTTTATTCCGCCAGCTGATCGAAGAAGAATTCGGGTGCTGCAACGATTTTGTAAAGTGTTCGGACGCAAAAGCATGTCTCCACCCGCATGAAAGATTTTATAATGGCTGCATTTACAGAAAGAACCTGGAGGAAGGAAGAATCTTCTACGGGAAAAACCGCAACATCGACTGAAGCCATATAAAGCATACAGCAGATACATATTGGGAGGTGCATAGGATGAAATTTTTGATGTATGATGTCGAAACCGCGAACCGCGATGTCGGTTCCATTTGTGCTGTCGGCTGGGCCTGTTTGGATGGTGATGAAGTTGTTGATAGCGGCTATTCTCTCATCAATCCCAATATGCACTTCTCTCCTTATAATACGAGGGTTCATGGGCTGACTGAAAAGGATGTTCAAAACGCGCCTACATTCGGCGAATACTGGGAAAGCACATTGAAAAAACATATGGAAAGCAGTGTCATTATCGCACATAGCGCCGCCTTTGACATCAGCGCCACAGAACAGGCGCTGAAGTATGCCAGCATCGACGATCCGGGCATTGATTATATAGATACCCTCCCGATTTTTGAACAATTCCTGTCTGACCTGCCGAATCATCGACTGGAAACCTGTGCGGAATGGGCAGGCTTCACGTTCCGCCATCACCATGCTCAGGAAGATGCCCTTGCCATCGTCGCTGTTGTGAACGCGCTATGCAAGGAGTTTGGCTTTCACGGCTTCGATGAGTTGATCGTTCGTGGCCTTGTATCCAAGAATACGCTGACGAATAGCTTTAAGCCGAAGGAAGAAAAGGCGAAGAAGTCGATAGGTACAACGATAGGCATACCAATGTGGGCGATAGAAGGGTATCCCAGCACGGAACCAATCGAACCGGTAGACAATGCGCTGCTGGGATGCAAATTCTGCATTACCGGCGACGTTCCCGGCATGGACCGGGAACAGGTGCAGGCTTTGATCGAGCGGCACGGCGGGAGACTTACGTCCAGCGTATCGAAAAGGACACAGTTCTTGATTGCCGGTATTTATACCGATTATCCAGATGACTATGTTTCAGGCAAGAAAAAGACCGCACTTGAACTGATTGAGCAGGGCGAGGCTATTAGCATTCTGGATCCGCAGCAATTCCTTGACTTGATGCGCGACCCGATGGCGAACGGATGCTTCTGCCGCTATGCGGATGCAATGAAGGCCAAACAGCAGCAGGAAGAAGAAAAGGCCCGGAAGAAAGAGCAGCGGGCCGCTCAACGCATCGCCAGAGCTGAACGAAATGAGCAAAAGGAAAATTCTGCGAAGCCAAAGAGAAGAGTTCTTCGTCTTAACCTTGATGGAACCATCGTAGCTGAATATTCAAGTGTTGCAGATGCAAGCGCGGCATGTGGAGTAAACGTCAAGTGCATCCGCGACGCAGCCAACGGCGTACAGAGAACGGCAGGCGGATTTACGTGGCAATTTGTTGAAGATAGTCAAGAATAGATATTGAAGTTAAAGCAGAAGGGGTGCATACCACTGCTGTACCGCTTGGCCAAATCATCCACGTAGCAAGATGTATTCAGGAGGGTGAGCCATGCCCCGACAACACCTAAAGCGCCGCAAAGACGGTCGGTATGCCTGCCGCTACAAGGACAAGTGGTTTATGGGCGATACCGAAACGGAAGTGCTGGAAGCCAGGGAAGCCTATAAACTCCAGCTAAAGCAGGGCATGAAAAAGGACGCCGACCATATGACCGTCCGGGAGTATGCTGCCCGATGGCTGCCTATCCATAGAAGTCATGTCAATAATGCGACCTATAACCACTACGCGAAGCAAATCAATTTTCTTGTCGATGCCATTGGCGACCAGCGCGTTGTCGATGTCACGCCGTCTGACATTCAGGCCGTGTATATCCATTACCAGGGTATGAGCCAAAGCAGCATCCAGAAAGCCCGCACCCTTTTCCGCAGCATCTTTGATTCTGCGGTTGAGGACGGGTATTGCCGAACGAATCCATGTCGCTCTAAGATCGTCAAAGCACCCAAAGGATACAGCGGAACACATCGAGCGATCACGGACGAAGAGCGGGCAATCATCCACCAGGTGCAGCACCCCATGCGCTTGCTCGTTATGGTGATGCTCTATGCCGGCCTTCGTCGCGGCGAGGCCCTGGCGCTGGATATTGACAGGGATGTAGACTTTGAGCATCACATCATCCACGTTCGCCACGCGGTGCAGTTCGATTCGGACATGCCAAAATTAAAAAGCCCCAAAACGGAAGCCGGTGTGCGCGACGTCCCGCTCTTCTCGGTTCTGGAAAATGAATTACGCGGTCACCACGGCCTTTTGTTTACGGACGGAACATCAAACGGCATCATCAAAATTTCCACCTTTCGCGCAAGGTGGATCACTTATTTGCGTGATGTTGAGACAATCATCAATGGGCACAAAAAGCGATGGCATCACTCCACCAAGCAGGATGCCATGGAGAACCCCGAATTGCATAAGCAAATAAGCAATCTTATGAAAGCGGGTAAGAAGCAAGAGGCAGAAGCGCTTCGCTTCAGGGATTGGAAAACATTCTTGGTTCGTACGCATGACATGCGTCACAGTTTCTGTACCATGCTACGCGATAGCGGTGTTGACCTCAAAATGGCCATGCAATGGATGGGCCATGCCGACGAAAAAATGATTCTCCGCATCTATGACCATGTGACGGAATTCCGAACCAGTCAAGCTATTTCTCAGGTAGAAAACTTGCTGTATTGTAGGCAAAACGGTAGGCAAATATAAACTTGATGCCGAAAAAGTTTGATTTTTCAAGCACTTTTTGCTGATCGTTTATATGCAAACTCGACAAGTCATCGCCATCGCGGCTCGCGCCGCCTTGCCGAGGCTGCCGGGCTTCCCCGGAGGCTTGGCGAAGCTGATCTGGAATGCTGGTAAGGCAGGCCGCCTTCTGCCGGCGGGACTTCCGGCCGCCCCTGACGCAAAGGACAGACCCGCACCGTCGGCATAAGCGCCGTTTTGGATGGCGTCCTCTGCCCTGCGGCCCCTGCGCTGTCCCGGCGTTTCCGACGCCCTGGGAGCCTCTCACAGGGGGCCGCGCTTCGTTATCGGGTCTGCGGCTTCGACAGCCTTCGCCCTTTTTCGCGCACATGCCCCGGCCCTGCGCATACGCTGTATCTGGGAGGTGTAAGCAATGACCGTGCAAGATTTTCTTCAAGCCATCCGCGCCATCGAGGCGGAAAATCCCCGGTATCAGCTGGGCGGCGACGGCTCCAACGGAACCTGCGACTGCATCGGGCTCATCATCGGGGCCGTCCGCCGGTGCGGGCTGCGCTGGCCCGGCATCCATGGCAGCAATTGGACAGCGCGGAACCTGACGGCCAATCTCTCGCCCATCAGCGGCGTGGACAGCCTGCGGGTGGGCGACCTGGTGTACAAGACCCGAAGGCCCGGCCAGAAGGGCTATGACCTGCCCTCACGCTACGACAAAGACCCCGACCGGCTGGATTACTATCATGTGGGCGTGGTGCGCTCCGTGTCGCCTTTGCGGATCGTCAACTGCACCACCCCAGGCATTCGGGTGGACACCACTCTGAGCGGCTGGTCCTACAAGGGCTGGCTGACCCTGATCGACGGCTCGCCCTCCCCCGCGCCCGTGGAACCCCTGCCGACCCTGCGCCCCGGCGACCAGGGCGAGACGGTGCGCATGGCCCAGCAGCTGCTGATGGACGTGGGCTATGACCTGCCCCGCTATGGGGCCGACGGCTCCTTCGGCGCGGAAACGGAGCGGGCTGTCCGGCAATTCCAGGCCGACCGCGGCCTTCGGGTTGACGGCGTGATCGGCCCGGCCACCTGGACGGCGCTGCTGAACAGCCAGAACGCGCCGCTGTGGCGCGTGACCATCCAGCACCTGACCGAGGAGGCCGCCCGGGAGATCATCAGCCGCTATGGGGGCGTGATGGAACAGATGGTATAAGCGGCGCGGCAAAGCGGCTCCCGGCCAGGAAAATCGGTCAAGGACGCTTTTTCTCACACAGGGGCACGAAAGCCGTCCCGCTTCAGCGCCCCCAAAGGGATTCACCGATTGTTCGTTGAATGCCGCCGACGGCCGCCTGGGTGTTCCGCACCCCCGCCCCGCCGCCGCCCCGGGGCTCCTTCGATAGGGGAAGGGGCCCCTTTTCGCGCGCTTCCCTCCCGGCGCTTTCGCTCTTTACGAAACGACAGAAAAATGATAAAATAACAAACAGGCACACAGGAAGGAAGTGAGCGGAATGCCCGGCTTGATTCGGCGGGTTCAGGATTACATCAGGCGGTACGGCCTGGCCTACATGCTGCGTCACACGGCGGAAAAGGCATGGGAGCGGGTGTTCCGCGTCTATGACCGGGCGTGGCGGCGCATTCAGCCAACGGAGGAGGAGCTTAGCCGTCAGCGGGAAAAGCCGATTGACGCGGGGCTTATCAGCATCGTGGTGCCCATTTACAACACCCGGCCGGAGCTGCTGAGCGCCCTGGCGGATTCCTTCCTGGCCCAGACCTACCCCCACTGGGAGGCCTGCCTGTACGACGGTATGTCCAGCCGCGCGGACACCATCGAGGCGCTGGATGCCCTCGCGGCCCTCGATCCCCGCATCCGCGTCCTGCATGGCCAGCGCAACGAGGGCATTTCGGGCAATACCAACCTGGCCCTTGACATGGCCAGGGGCGACTGGATCGTTCTTTGCGACCATGACGATCTGCTGACCCCCGACGCCCTGTACCGGGTGGCCGAGGCCATCCTCGCCCATCAGCCGGACATGATCTATTCCGATGAGGACAAGGTGACGGAGGACGGCGCCAGGCACACGGACCCCCATTTCAAGCCGGACTTCTGCCCCGACAATCTGCGCTCCGGCAACTACATCTGCCACCTGATGGCCATGCGGCGAAGCCTGCTCGACGCCGTGGGGGGGCTCCGGCCCGCCTTCGACGGCTCGCAGGATCACGACCTGGCCCTGCGCATCGCGGAGCACACGGACAGCATTGTCCATCTTCCGCGCATCCTGTATCATTGGCGGACGGTGGGCTCGTCAGCCAGCCACCAGAACCTGGAAAAATGTATTCAGGCCGCCCGCCGCGCCGTTGAGGAGCACACCCGGCGCATCGGCTGGCCCGCGGACGTGACGGTGGAGGACGGCATGCTCCGCCTTCATTACGCCATCAAGGGGCAGCCCCGGATCAGCGTCATCCTGATGGGCAGAAAGACGGACAAGTGCCGCGAGGCCCTGGCCGCCTCCGCCCCGGAGGACGCCGAATGGCTGACGGCGGACGTCGCGGCGAACCGCTACGCCGCCATGAATCAGGCCGCCGCCAGGGCCAGGGGCGACATGCTACTGTTTGTGGATGAAACGGTGCTCCCGCGAACCCCGGGCTGGATGACCGAGCTGATGATGTACGCCCAGCGGGACGACGTGGGGGCTGTGACGCCCGTGATGTGGAACCGGCGGGGGCGCATTACCCACGGCGGCTTCGCGGTGGGCATGAAGGGCGCGGCCGTGTGCAGGGAGCGCGGCCTTCCGCGCAGAGCGGGGGGCTGGCATCTGCTGATGCGTCAGAGCCACAATGTCGCCGCGGTATCGGCGCTGTGCCTGATGATCCGCCGGGATCACTTCATCCCCTTTGACGAGCGGTATCACGGGGGCCTGGGCGCCGTTGACTGGTGCCTGCGCCTGGGCGAAAAGGGCCTGCGCCATGTCTTCACGCCCCATGCCGGGGCGCTGTGCCAAAGCCGCGCCTGGCTGCTCCTGACCAGCGACCGGGATCGGGAGGACGAGGCCGCCTTCCGCAAGGCCCACGGCGGTATGCACGATCCCTGTTACAGCGCCTGGTTCTCCCGCGAGCGCGCCAACGGCAGCCTCAGCCGGGAGCTTCTCCTGAAGGCAAGGAAGGAGGATGCAACATGAAAATCACCATGATCGCCCTGGGCTCCACGGGCGATGTGCGGCCCTACATGCTTCTGGGCCGGGAGCTGCGCCGGCGGGGCCATGATATCACCATCGCCTCCTTCGCTTCCTTTCAGGCCATGGTGGAGGACGCGGGGCTTCGCTTTCAGCCCCTGGCGGGGGATGTGGTCGCCATCATGGCAAACCTGATGAAGCCGGGGGCCAAGGGCGTCTCCTACCTGTGGCAGGTGGAAAAGTCCATCCGCGACATCGCCCCGGCGGTGCTGGAGGATCTGACCCGCGCCTGCGCCGACGCCGACGCCTTGCTGTGTACCTACTTCGGCAGCCTGTACTATTCCATCGCGGAAAAGTACCGCATCCCCTGCATCCAGACCCACTACTACCCCATGGACCCCAACGACATCACGCCCATTTCCTCCGCCCCGGGGCAGAAGTGGGGCAAGACGTGGAACAAGGCGTCCTACCGGCTGGGCTACATGCTCATCGGCGTGCTGGAGAAGCGCTACCTGACCCAATGGCGCAGGGACAACGGCATGACCCTGCGCAAAATCCAGACCAAGCCGAACTACCGCGTGGGCGGCCATACCGTCCCGGTGATTTACGCCATGAGCCCCCTGGTGTTCCCCCGGCCCAAGGCATGGGACGAGCACATCCATCTCACGGGCTTCTGGTACGACGAGACGCCCTGCGACTGGACGCCTCCCCAGGCTCTGGCGGACTTCATGGCCGCCGGGGAGCCGCCCATTTACATCGGCTTCGGCTCCATGGTCAGCGGCAACATGAACAAGACCTTCACCACCGTGCTCCGGGCCGTGCGGGCGGCCAAGGTGCGGGCCGTCATCAGCATGGGCTGGGGCGGCAGCATCGGCGTCCACAGCAGCAAACGGGTCTACATCGCCGATTATGTGCCCCACGACTGGCTGTTCCCCCGGGTGTCCGCGGTGGTGCACCATGGCGGCGCGGGCACCACTGCCGCCGGGCTGAGGGCGGGCAAGCCCACGCTGGTGGTTCCCTTCGGCGGGGATCAGCCCTTCTGGGGCAACCGGGTCTACGCCCTGGGCTGCGGCCCCAAGCCCATCGCCCGCGACAGATTGACCGTGCAGCGGCTGACCCAGGGCCTGGTCCACCTGACCACCAACCGCAAATACCAGGTGGCCGCCCAGGAATTGGCAGAACGGATGCGGCTGGAAGGCGGCGTCATCCGGGCCGCCGATCTGGTGGAGCAGGAAATCGCCCGCTGGAAGCAGGACGTCCCGTGATTCCCCCGATGCTTTCCGCTTTCCCGAAGCCCTGACAAAATAAGCGAAAGAAATCTTTGAAAAGCTATTGACAACCTGGACAAGATGGTGTAAAATAACTTTTGTCGCCGCCGAGGTGACAATGACGCGGGGTAGAGCAGTTTGGTAGCTCGTCGGGCTCATAACCCGGAGGTCGCAGGTTCAAGTCCTGCCCCCGCAACCATCTTGGCTCAATAGCTCAGTTGGCCAGAGCATTCGGTTCATACCCGAAGTGTCATAGGTTCGAATCCTATTTGAGCCACGAAAAGCGATCCTGCAAAGGGTCGCTTTTTTGCATGCCCTCGAAATAGGCAGCCGCCCCTTCCCCGCCCCGGCTCCGTCCACCCCGCCGCGCCCCTAAGGCCGGCCTTGTCATGGCCGCAGGAAGAGTTGGAAGGGCCGTGGGGGCGTCACTGATGATCTGATCCTTGGCTTTGGGCTGCGCGCGCCTGTCTGTCAGGGCGGGGATGGCGGATGCCCATGCCTGCGGTTCATGGTATGTGCGCCCGCCCGCCAGGCTGGGGTAGCAGCCCCCTTGCGCGGCTCATGCCTGCGGTTCCACCCGTTTTGCCGGGGTTGGAGGCGCTGTTTTCCGCTCGGCTCTTGGTATACAATCCCATCGACCAAGCCGGGAATGGCGTCGCCTACGCTTGCCCAGCTAATGGCTGTGTTCCTGCCCATCTTGCTAAAGTTGGCGGCACCTCCGCCCTGCTTGCCTTCTGGCTGTGTTCCCGCCGACAGGCTGGGGATGGCTGCCCCCTCCCCTTGCGTGGCTCATGCTGCGGCCCCATTCACCTGACCGGGGGATGGCGGATACCCATGCCTGCCCGGCTCATGGTATGTGCTCCCACCCGCCAGGCCGGGAATGGGGTCACCTATGCTCACCTATTCCATGGCTACGCTCCCGCTCGTCTGACCAGGTAGGGCGGTCGCTTATGCCTGCTTGCCTCCTGGCTGTGTTCCCGCCCGCCAAGCCAGGGATGGTGGGCACCTATGCTCACCTATTTCATGGCTACGCTCCCGCTCGTCTGACCAGGTGGGGCGGTCGCTTATACTTGCTTGCCTCGCGGCTGTGCTCCCGCCGACGGACTGGGGATGGGGTCACCTATGCTCACTTATTTCATGGCTTCGCTCCTGCACGTCTTGCCCGGGATGGCGGTACCCCCGCCCTGCTTGCCTCCTGGCTGTGCTCCCGCCCGCCAGGCCAGGGATGTTGGGCGCTTATGCTCACCTATTCCATGGCTACGCTCCCGCTCGTCTGACCAGGTAGGGCGGTCACTTATGCCTGCTTGCCTCCTGACTGTGTTCCCACCGACAGGCTGGGGATGGCTGCCCCCTCCCCTTGCGTGGCTCATGCTGCGGCCCCATTCACCTGACCGGGGGATGGCGGATGGCAATGCCTGCTCGGCTCATGATATGTG
Source organism: uncultured Clostridia bacterium (assembly GCA_947565865.1). Lineage (GTDB taxonomy): Bacteria > Bacillota > Clostridia > Christensenellales > Aristaeellaceae > UBA11524. Next base: position 12,116 of record CANOHT010000040.1, on the reverse strand, counting down.
CTCCCGCCCGCCAGGCTGGGGTAGCAGCCCCCTTGCGCGGCTCATGCCTGCGGTTCCACCCGTTTTGCCGGGGTTGGAGGCGCTGTTTTCCGCTCGGCTCTTGGTATACAATCCCATCGACCAAGCCGGGAATGGCGTCGCCTACGCTTGCCCAGCTAATGGCTGTGTTCCTGCCCATCTTGCTAAAGTTGGCGGCACCTCCGCCCTGCTTGCCTTCTGGCTGTGTTCCCGCCGACAGGCTGGGGATGGCTGCCCCCTCCCCTTGCGTGGCTCATGCTGCGGCCCCATTCACCTGACCGGGGGATGGCGGATAGCAATGCCTGCCCGACTCATGGTATGTGCTCCCGCCCGGCCAGGCCAGGGATGGTGGGCACCTATGCTCACCTATTTCATGGCTACGCTCCCGCTCGTCTGACCAGGTGGGGCGGTCGCTTATACTTGCTTGCCTCTCGGCTGTGCTCCCGTCGACAGGCTGGGGATGGGGTCACCTATGCTCACTTATTTCATGGCTTCGCTTCCGCTCGTCTGACCAGGTGGGGCGGTCGCTTATGCCTGCTTGCCTTCTGGCTGTGTTCCCGCCGACAGGCTGGGGATGGCTGCCCCCTCCCCTTGCGTGGCTCATGCTGCGGCCCCATTCACCTGACCGGGGGATGGCGGATACCCATGCCTGCCCGGCTCATGGTATGTGCTCCCACCCGCCAGGCCGGGAATGGGGTCACCTATGCTCACCTATTCCATGGCTACGCTCCCGCTCGTCTGACCAGGTAGGGCGGTCGCTTATGCCTGCTTGCCTCTCGGCTGTGCTCCCGCCCGGCCAGGCCAGGGATGTTGGGCACCTGTGCTCACTTATTTCATGGCTTCGCTCCCGCTCGTTTGACCAGGTGGCCGGTCGCTTATACTTGCTTGCCTCCTGACTGTGCTCCCGCCTGACAGGCTGGGGATGGTGGTCACCTATGCTCACTTATTTCATGGCTTCGCTCCCGCTCGTCTGACCAGGTGGGGCGGTCGCTTATACTTGCTTGCCTCCTGACTGTGCTCCCGCCTGACATGCTGGGGGGCGGATGCCGATGCCCGTCCGTCTCATGACTGCTGCCCCTCCGTCACGCCTGGAATGACATCACCTCCGCTCATCCCTTGCCTGCGGCCCGGTTCGCAAAGGCTCCTCGTGGGAATGGGAAGCCCATCTGCCCCCGGCCATAAAGCCACCGACCTCTTTGAAGATCGCTCCATCGACAAAAGCGCCGGGAAACCCTCGACAGGCTCCCGGCGCTTCTCGTCTTCAATTCATGGATGCTGCCGTTCACGCAGGCCGACAGCGCGGCAAACCGATCATGCGGGCGCACCTTGACAGCGCTGGCAACACCCGTGGACCGCTGTCCCCGCCGTTCACCCATCATACACGCACAGCGCACCTTGACAGCGCTGGCAACACCCGTGGGGCGCTGTCCTCGCTGTTCACCCATCATACACGCAAGCGCGCCTTGACAGCGCTGGCAGCACCCTGGGGCCTATGTCCCGGCCATGTCCCCATCATACACGCACCGCGCGCCTTGGCAGCGCTGGCAAAACCCAGTGGCCTATGTCCTCGCCGTTCACCCATCATACACGCAAGCGCGCCTTGACAGCGCTGGCAGCACCCTGGGCCAATGTCCCCCTCGTCCGCACCGCCTTACTCCACCATGGCGGGTGCCTGCACCACCATACCCTCCGCGGGCGTCTTCACGGCCGTGGTCACGGCGTCCGCCTTGCGCAGGAAGCTGTTCAGCTCCTGAAGGCGGCCGATGCGCCCCTGCACCCTGAGCCCGGTCAGGGCCTTGGAACGGTAGCGGTCAAACAGCGCGCGAACCCCCATCGTCACCGGCAGCGCGGCCCAGAAGCCCGCCATGGAAGCCACCGCGCCGCCCACGCTCAGGGCAGCGCCGGTCTTGACCATGCGGTAAGCGCCGTCCATCACGCCGGTTTTGCCGGGCTTGCGCCCCAGAAGCACCTTGCTCCCCTCCGTGGCGGCGATCATCACGAAGGGCAGCGCCGTGCAGACGGACTCGGAAAGCTCCGTCATCAGCCCCGCTTCCTCCAGCAGCCCCGCCTCCACGGCCATTTCGTCCATGTAGGTCAGCCCCGTGGCGATGGCGTCCACCACCGTGTCATGCTGGCGGCGGCGGTACTCCGCCACCATTTCCTCATAGGTTTTCATCCGTGCCTTCACCCTTTATCGCAGCAGGTTCAGGATCGTGACGGCCAGCCATGTGCCGCAGATGATGCCTGCCAGAATGATGGCCTGACCCATCAGGCCCTTGTTTTTAATCTTGGCGGAGGGCGCCTTGCGGGCCTCCAGGGCGCCCAGGCGGCGGTCGATGTCATCCAGACGGCGGTCGATGTCCCGCTGGTTTTCCTGGATGGTTCTGTCGATGGCCTGCTGCTCGCTGCGCAGGCTCTGCCGGGCCGCGTCCGCCTCCCGGCGGACTTCCTCCACCGCCTGACGCAGCCGGGCCTGATCCTCGCACAGGCCCTCGGCCACCAGGGTCATCTCCGCGGTGAACTGCTCCACCAGGGCGCCGGTGTTCTCGCCCTTGACCGCCTTGACCGCGCTGTTCCACAGCTGGACAGGCTTGCTGACATTCCTCTGCTCGCTCACGGGCGCTCGCTCCCTTCCATGCCGTCATGCCGGTCAGCCGAGACCTCGGCCTGCCTTATGCTCATTATACCATATTTCTCCCGACTTGCAAGCGGCCTGGTCAGCCGGGGCTGCCATACAGTCTATGAGGGAGCCAGGCATCCTACGCTTGCCACGCTCCTCCCCTTCCCACAGAACAGCAGCGCTGACTCTCCGTCATGCCTTTTTGGCTCGATTCGTCAAGTTTTTCTAATAAAATACCAATTACACTATTGACAACAACCAAAGGGCGTGATATTCTGACCTTGCCAATGAAAACGTTATCGGAAACGATGCCGAAAAGCCTCTCGCCATGGAGCGCCGCTGAAAGGGAGGTGTCCAAGTGAAGATTTACACCATCAGGGACATCGCCCGCAAGGCCGGTGTCAGCGTGACCACCGTTTCCCGGGTGCTGAACCACCGGCCGGATGTCAGCCGCGAAACCAGGGAGAAGGTGGAGCGCGTGATGGCGGAGTGCCACTTTGTGGGCAACGCCAACGCCCGGGGCCTCAAGCAGCTGGACGCGGACGTGGTGGCGGTGATACTGCGCGGCCATCAAAATCCGTTCCTCGCCGCGCTGGCCGAAGCGATGATGACCATCGGCCGGGACGGCAAGGCCGCTCTCCTGCTGGAGTTTATCGACGAGAAGGCGGATGAATTTCAGGCGGCCCTTCGGCTTTTGCATGAAAAGCGGGTCGGCGGGCTGATCTTTGTGGGCAGCCGCATTGACGAGCGGGCCGCCGTGCTCAGGGGCGTGGACGTGCCCATGGTCTTCGCCACGGTGGACGTGGGGCTGAACCGACTCCCCCGCGCCTCCTCCGTCTCCATTGATGACCGGGCCATGGCCTGCCAGGCGATGGCCTACCTGCTTCAGAGCGGGCATCGGCGTGTGGCGGTCTTCGGGGGCAGCCGCATGGAGGGCGATAACCTCTCCCTGCGCTACCTGGGTGTGCTGGACGCCTTCCGCCGAATCGGCCAGACCTTCGACGAAACCCGCTATGTGGAAACCAGGTTTTCCATGGAGGGCGCGTTTGAAGCGGCCAAGACCTTTTTCCGTCAGCGGCCCGATACCACGGCGGTCTTCTGCATGTCGGACGCCATGGCCCTGGGCGTCATCCGCGCGCTGAAGGATCTGGGCCGCGACGTCCCCCAGGACGTGAGCGTTTTCGGCTTTGACGGCACGGAGATGGGCAAGTACTTCATCCCCCGGCTGACCACCGTGGAGCAGCCCGTGGCGGCCATCGCCCGGGAAAGCCTGCGCGTCCTGGCCGACATGATGGAGCGCGGCGCGCCGCCGCAAAACGTGGTGCTGAAGGCCGGGCTGCGCCTTCGCGATTCCGTCCGATAACGCTTTTACGCCCATCCGCGCCTCATAGGCGCCGCGAATTCGGGGCAGGCTACCTTCTGCCCGGCGGATGTGCGGCGCGCGACACCGTACTCCGCGCGGTTCACCCCGCGTGAGATATATTCAAGGAGGAATCTTTCCATGAAGAAGTTCCTGGCAATGGTGCTCGCCCTGACCATGATGCTGACCATGTTCGCATCCTGCGCCATGGCGGAGCAGGTTTCCCTGCGCGTCTGGGTCGGTGACAACGCCGACGTGGAGTGGATCAATCAGGTCATCGAAAACTTCAAGGCCGCCTATCCCGAAAAGGTCTACACCATCGAGGTGGGCGTCCAGGGCGAGGGCGACTGCTCCAAGGTCGTTCTGGCCGACCCCACCGCCGCGGCGGATGTCTTCACCTTCGCGGACGACCAGTTCAACAGCCTGTACAACGCCGACGCGCTGCAGCAGGTGATGATCGACCCCGAGGCCGTCGCGGCCAACAACGTGCCCACCTCCGTGGAAGCCGTGACGGGCATTGACGGCAACCTGTACGCCTACCCCGCCACCGCCGACAACGGCTACTTCATGTTCTACAACAAGGAGTACTTCTCCAAGGAGGACGTGCTGACCCTGGACGCCATGCTCGCCAAGGCGGCTGAAGCCGGCAAGTATGTGGGCTTCCCCATGTCCAACGCCTGGTACTTCTACTCCTGGTTCAAGGGCGCCGGTCTGGACATGCATGTGACCGAGGACGGCGTGACCAACGCCTGCAACTGGAACGCCACCGACACCCCCATCACCGGTGTGCAGGTGGTCGAGGCCCTGCTGGCCATCACCGCCAACCCCGGCTTCAAGGAAGCTGACTCCGATCCCTTCGTCGCCGGTGTGAAGGATGGCTCCATCATCGCCGGTGTGTCCGGCACCTGGAACGCCAACGTGGCCGCCGAGGTGTGGGGCGAGAACTACGCCGCCACCAAGCTGCCCACCTTCACCGTCAACGGCGAGCAGGTGCAGATGGCCTCCTTCGCCGGCTTCAAGATGGTGGGCGTGAACGCCTACTCCGAGAACGTGGGCGACGCCATGGACTTCGCCGCCTTCATGACCAACGAGCAGTCCCAGGCCCTGCGCTTCGAGCTGCGCTCCCAGGGTCCCTCCAACATCAATGCCGCCGCCTCCGAGGCCGTGCAGTCCAATCCCGCCATCGCCGCGCTGGCCGCTCAGGCCGGCTTCGCTGATGTGCAGCGCGTCGGCCAGGCCTACTGGGAGAGCGCCGCTGCCCTGGGCAAGATCATCGTCAACGGCAACCCCGACAACATCCCCCTGCAGGAGCTGCTGGACAACTGCGTCGCCGGCATCACCGCCGTGGGCCTGCAGTAAGCTTCGCTTTACTTCGTCCAAGCGGCATAACCGCTTGGACGAGGTCTTGCACGTCCTCACTGGTCGAGCGGCTTTACCGCTCTCCCGGCCATGAGGACGTGTAAGGTAGCTATTTGCCTTGCAAATAGCAGACCCGCCCCGTCGGCAAAGCCGCCGGATACGATGACCGTCAGAGGGCCTGCTGGCCCTCCGACACCTCCCAAGAGGCGCAGCTTTATCTGCACTTGTCCTTTGGTGTCATCGCGGGCTTTTCGACACGCTGTGCCGCCCTGTGCCTCGCGGCGCGGGGCGGTTTTCTTTCCCTGACACTCGGCATATCCTGGTGGTAATCCCCCGATTTTTCACATAAGGAGCGCGGGAGCTATGGAAAAAAGCAAAGCCGCCGTCCCGGCCCGGCAGCCGGGCATCGTCCGATTTTTCGCAGCCATCGGAGATTTCTTTGCCGGTACCGTCCGTTCGTTCGCTGAAGGCGACATCTGGGTCAAGCTGTCCGCGCTCGTCTGCGGCGCAAGCTGCTTCGCCCGCAAGCAGTATATCAAGGGCCTCCTGCTGACGCTGGCGGAAGCCTTTATTCTCTATATCATCCCCAGCTTTTTCTGGCCCTACATGGCCAAGCTGAACACCCTGGGCACGGTGGAAGCTGCCCGCACCTTTGATCCCGTCACCCGAAAAAACGTCTGGAACAATTATGACAACTCCTTCCTCATCCTGCTCTTTGGCGCCCTTGGCGTCATGGTCGTGGCGCTGGCCGTCATCCTGTGGATGCGCAACCTCCGCGCCGCCCGCGAGGTGGAGCGCGCCGCCAAGGCTGGCAGACATGTCAACACCTTCGCGCAGGATCTTCAGGACTGCTTGGGCGTCAAGTTCCATCGCACCCTGCTGTCCCTGCCGGTGCTGGGCGTGTTCCTCTTCACCGTCGTCCCCCTGATCGTGATGATTCTCATCGCCTTCACCAATTATGACCGAAATCATCTTGTGCCCAGCAAGCTTTTCACCTGGGTGGGGCTGAACAACTTTTCCAGCCTCGTCTCCACCGCCGCTGATTCCACCTTCGCCTACGCCTTCGCCCGCGTCCTCACCTGGACGCTGATCTGGGCCGTGGTGGCTACCTTCACCTGCTACATCGGCGGCATCCTGATGGCCATGTTCATTAACAACAAGAACACCCGCGGCAAGAAATTCTGGCGCATCTGCTTCATGGTCGCCATGGCCGTGCCCCAGTTCGTTTCCCTGCTGCTGGTGCGCAACTTCTTCGCGGACGCCGGCATCGTCAACACCATGTGCAAAAGCGCCGGCATCACCGACTGGCTGTATTCCATCCACGCCATCCCCACGGCCAACTACATCCCCTTCCTGACCCATCCGGCCTGGGCAAGGCCTATGATTATCCTCATCAACATCTGGGTCGGTGTGCCCTATCAGATGCTGATTGCCACGGGCATTCTGATGAACATCCCCGGCGAGCTGCTGGAGGCCGCCAAGATTGACGGCGCCAACGCCTGGCAGTCCTTCCGCAACATCACCATGCCCTACATCCTCTTCATCACCGGCCCCTCGCTGGTGAACTCGGTGGTCGCCAACATCAACAACTTCAACGTCATCTGGCTCCTCAGCCGCGACGTGTACACCACCTCCGATCAGCTGATGGCCAACGCCAACGCCAACGAGGTTGACCTGCTGGTTACCTGGCTGTACCGCCTGACGCAGGATCAGAGCAACTACAAGATGGCCTCGGTCATCGGCATTCTGGTGTTCGTCGTCTGCGCCGTCCTGACCCTGGTGGCCTTCACCAACATGACCAAGGGCGATAAGGAGGAGAGCTTCCAGTGAAAACCAAGACGATTCGCGTTATCCTTCGCCACATTGTGCTGGCCCTGCTGGCGGGCTTCTGGCTGATTCCCATCCTGTGGCTGGTGGTTACCTCCTTCGGCGTGGACAAGGGGCCGAACCTGTCCACCTTCTTCCCCAAGGCCTACACCCTGGCGCATTACAAGGCCATCCTCACCCCTGGCGGCGACAGCGTAAACCAGTTCCCCCAGTGGTTCATGAACACCTTCACCATCGCCGTCTTCGTGTGCATCATTTCCACGCTGTTTGTGCTCATGGTCGCCTACGCCATGTCCTGCATGCGCTTCAAGGCCCGCAAGCCCCTGATGAACTTCGCCATCATCCTCAACCTTTTCCCCGGCTTCCTGTCCATGGTGGCGGTCTACTTCATCATGAAGGAAATCGGCCTGACCAACTCCATGACCGGCATGGTCATCGTTTACTCGGCGGGCTCCGGCCTGGGCTACCTCATCGCCAAGGGCTTCTTTGACACCATCAGCAAGTCTCTGCGCGAGTCCGCCTACCTGGAGGGCGCCAACGAATTTACCGTGTTCTGGAAGATCATCATCCCCCTGTCCAAGCCCATTGTGGTCTACACGGTCATCAACGCCTTCCTGGCCCCCTGGATGGACTTCGTTCTCGCCTCGCTCATGCTCAACTCCGGCGTTTCCGCCCAGAAGACCGTGGCCCTGGGCCTGTTCTCCATGGTGGATAAGGTCAACCGCAACAACTACTTTGCCCAGTTCTGCGCCGGCGGCGTTATTGTTTCCATCCCGATCTCCATTCTCTTCATCATCATGCAGAAATTCTACGTTGAAGGCATTACTGGCGGTTCCGTGAAGGGCTGACCAGGGGCTCTGCCCCTGGACCCCGGCAGGAGGGGCGCTTGCCCCTCCTGCACCTCCCATTTCGCGCCGCAGCAGAAAGTTTCCCTGCAAGTTATGTGCGCGTGAATGGCTTCGGGGCGCTGCCCCGGGCCCCGGCAGGAGGGGCGCTTGCCCCTCCTGCACCTCCCGTTTCGCGATGCGGCGGAGTTGTTCCTTCCATATTGCATGCGCGTGAAGGTATGCGGGGCTCTGCCCCTGGACCCCGGCAGGAGGGGCGCCTGCCCCTCCTGCACCTCCCATTTCGCGCCGCAGCAGAAAGTTTCCCTGCAAGTTATGTGCGCGTGAATGGCTTCGGGGCGCTGCCCCGGGCCCTGGCAGGAGGGGCACCTGCCCCTCCTGCACCTCCCGTTTCGCGCCGCAGCAGAAAGCTTCCCTGCAGGTTGCGCGCGCCTGCCTTTAACCACACAAAACAGGAGATACAGCCTATGCGCAAACTGCTTTTCCTCATCAGCCTCATCCTGCTGACAACCACCTGCGCCTGCTCCGTGGCCGAGGAAGCCCTGGCCCCCGCCAACGTAACCTACCAGGTCTTCGTCGGCTCCTTCCAGGACAGCGACGGCGACGGCATAGGCGATCTGCAGGGGATCATTGACCAGCTGGACTACATCGCGGCCCTGGGGGTGGATCGTCTCTGGCTCTCCCCCATCCACCCCTCCGTCAGCTACCACAAATACGACGTGCTCAACTACGAGGCCGTCGATCCCGACTTCGGTACGCTGGAGGACTTCGACCGCCTTGTGGCCGCCTGCCGGGAGCGGGGCATCGGCGTGATGCTCGATCTAGTGGTCAACCACACCGGCGAAGGCCACCCCTGGTTCCGTCAGGCCTGCGAGGCCCTGCAAAACCAGGTTGACAGCCCGTATGTCGGCTGGTACAATTTCACCCAGGGCCAGGGAATGCATCCCGTTCCCGGCACCGACTGGTACTACGAGGGCCAGTTCGGCCCCCACATGCCCGACCTCAACCTGGACAGCCCCGACGTTCGTGCGGAAATCGCCCGCGTCATCGCCTTCTGGCAAGCCCGGGGGGTCTGCGGCTTCCGCCTGGACGCCGTGACCAGCTACTATACCGGCGCGCCCCTAGCCAGCCGCGACTTCCTCCGCTTCCTCACCGACGCCGCCAAGGCCGCCGACCCCGACTGCTATCTCGTGGGCGAAGCCTGGACGGACGCCTCCGCCATCCTCACCCTGTACGGCAGCGGAGTGGACAGCCTGTTCAACTTCCCCGCGGCGGACAGCACCGGCGTCTTCGTCCAGGCAGCGCTGGGCGGCAAGGGCGCGGCGGCGGCGCGGCTGATGGCGGACTGGAACGCCCAGCTCCGCGAGGCCTCCCCCGCCTCGGTGGACGCGCCCTTCCTCACCAACCACGACCTCAACCGCGCCGCCGGGATGCTCCGCCTGAAGGCCCCCTTCGAGAAGGCCGCCGCCATGCTGTATCTGCTGATGCCCGGCCGCCCCACGGTGTACTACGGCGAGGAGCTGGGCATGACCGGCTCCGGCCTGGACGAGAACAAGCGCCTGCCCATGCTGTGGAGCACCGCGGAAGGCGCGGCCCTGTGCAGTCCCCCCGCGGCCGCCGACCAGAAGCAGCGCCTGAAGGAGGGCGCGGACGTCCAGGCTGCCGACCCCGACAGCCTGCTCAGCTGGTATCGGCAGGTGATCGCCCTGCGCCGTCAGGCCCCGGAGCTGCTTCGCGGCGTCATGACCGCCATCGACCTGGGCGAGCCTGACCTGGCCTGCTACCGTGTGGCGGACGGCGAGGGCGCGGTCGTCATCCTGATGAACCTGAGCCAGACGGACACCCGCTCCGTTGCCCTGGACGCGCTAAACGCCGTCTATGTGAACGGCTGCGGCCAGCCCGTCTTCGACGGCTCCGCCCTCGCCCTTCCCCCCGTCTCCTGCGCGCTGCTCCGGGCGGAATGACCCCGCCCCACCCGATCCGCCCGCTGCTTTCGACGGGACGGAACCAACGAAAGGACGCGATACCAATGCGCCGAAGCGGTATTCTGCTGCACGTCACCTCCCTCCCCGGCCCCGGCGGTGTGGGCAGTCTGGGCCGGGAGGCCTACGCCTTCGCTGATTTCCTCCACGCCTGCGGCATGAAGCTGTGGCAGGTGCTTCCCATGGGCCCCACCGGCTATGGCGAGTCGCCCTATCAGTCCTCCAGCGTTTTCGCAGGCAATCCCCTGGTGATCTCCACCCGCACCCTGCGGGACGAGGGCCTGCTGGACTACGATGACGCGGAGGAATTTGTGCCCGACACCCTCAGCGCCGTTCAGTACGCTCCCGCCCAGCAGTCCAGGGAGAAGCTGCTGCGCCGCTGCTTCCGTCAGTCGGAATACGTCCTCCAGGACGAGCTGCGCCGCTTCATCGCGCAGAATCCCTGGGTGGAGGACTTCGCCCTGTTCACCGCCGTCAAGCAGCATTTCGGCAACGCCATGTGGACGAAGTGGCCTGACGCCGCCATCCGCCTCCGCGAACCCGAGGCCCTGGCCCGCTATCGCCGTGAGCTGGACGGCGAAGTCCGCTACCACGTCTTCTGCCAGTATCTGTTCCGCAGGCAGTGGTTCGCCCTCAAGCGCTACTGCAACGACCGCGGCATCCAGCTTTTCGGTGACATGCCCATCTATGTGGCCGAGGATTCCGCCGACACCTGGACGCGCCCCGAGGTCTTCCAGCTGGACGAGAACCGTGTGCCCAAGCAGGTGGCGGGCGTTCCGCCGGACCTCTTTTCCGAGGACGGCCAGCGCTGGGGCAACCCCCTCTACCGCTGGAGCTTCCTGCAGACCCGCGGCTACGACTGGTGGGTGGAGCGCATGCGCGGCATGGCGGAGATGTACGACATCATTCGCGTAGACCATTTCATTGGCTTCGCGAATTATTATGCCATCCCCTACGGCGCCCCCACCGCCCGGGATGGCCGCTGGATCGCCGGGCCCGGGAAGAAGCTGTTCATCGCCCTGGGACGGGAGCTCCCCGGCCTGAACGTCGTCGCGGAGGATCTGGGTGTGCTGAACGAGCGTGTGGCGGATCTGCTGCGCTTCGTGGGCTACCCCGGCATGAAGGTGCTGTCCTTCGGCATCGGCGGCGGTGACGGCAACCCCCACGCCCTTCAAAATTGGACGGAAAACTGCGTCTGCTACACCGGCACCCACGATAACGACACCGTGCTGGGCTGGCTGCAGTCCAGCGACGAGGCCACCGTGAAGGAAGCGCAAAAGCTGCTGAAGTTCGAGGCGCTGTCCGACGGCCCCGCCGCCTTCGTGGAAGCCGCCATGGCCTCCGTCTGCCGGGACTGCGTGATCCCCATGCAGGATATTCTCGGCCTGGACGGCACGGCCCGGATGAACCTCCCCGGCGCCATCGGCGGCAATTGGCTGTGGCGCATGGAGCCCGCCGCGCTCTCGGACGCGCTGGTTCAGCGCCTGCGGGAGCTGAACCAAAGGTGCAGGCGGCTGTAAGGTTGCTGGCCCCCTCGCAGGACGATCGCGGCAGCCCCGTCAGGGGCTGCCGCTGTTTGTTATGGCGGTGATGGCCGCGGCCGGGGCGGGGCGGATGCTGTCTGTTTTTTCATAGGTGCAGCTGAGGCCTTGGGGGCGGGGCTGTTGTCTGTTTTATTTCAATAGACTAATCATGATACATCCATATTGTTTTGCTTTTGGTATAATAGTAGTTGCGCCCTTGGCAGGGCGGCGGAGCTTGTTTAGCCCTACTTTCTCCACGGAGAAAGTAGCAAAGAGGTCTGGGGGCGGCTGAATTGAACCTGCGTGGGCAGCCGCCCCCAGGCCCCCCGTGGCATAGCATATGATGTGTAGACATAGGCAGTCACCAGCTAACACCGCCTCGCAGGGGCGGTGTTCCACCTCCATTGGAGACGGCAAGTGTGCTTCAGCAACAACTATTTCGTCTGGCATGGCTTGGAAACCCGGTTGCACATGGGACTGGTACCGTTGGGGGTGTGGATGGGCTTGCCCTTGGCAGGGCGGCGGAACATGTTTGGTTGTACTTTCTCCTCGGAGAAAGTACCAAAGAGGATTGGGGGCGGC
>CANOHT010000039.1 GCA_947565865.1 uncultured Clostridia bacterium | reverse complement strand
GAGCCGGTGGAAAAGGGCAAGTAAACCAAAGCCCCTTTCGGTGCCGCCAAGCAGTACCGATGCGGCTGGCGGATCTTCAGTGCGCTTTAGCGCTGCCGATACCATGCCTTTATAGGGCTTAGTCAAACCACCGGCTTAGCCGGTGGCCATGATTTCTCCCTTGATCTATGCCGCCCTGATTTTCTGGTGCAATACGCGCCATATTTCCCTCTTGCGCCAGGCGCCGCGCCGTGGCAAAATGGTAGCGCAAGCAAGCCGCTGAAGCGGCGATACAAAGGAGCGACCATGCGATGGCGCGATCCACCGTGAAGGATCTGACAGCCGGAAGTCCCATGCGGCTGGTGCTGCAGTTTACCGCGCCGCTGCTGTTCGGCATTGTATTTCAGCAGCTGTACAGCTTTGTGGATACAGCCATCGTGGGCCGCTATCTGGGCTCAGAGGCACTGGCGGCGGTGGGTTCCACAGGCTCGCTGAATTTTCTGATCCTGGGCTTCTGCATGGGTATCTGCTCGGGCTGTGCCATTCCTGTGGCCCAGGCCTTTGGCGCGAAGGACGAGGAGGATCTGCGCCGCTGCGCAGTCCACTGCGTTTATGTGGGCGCGGCCATCGCGGCGGTGATGGCGGTGGCCTTTTCGCTGCTGTGCCCTGCGCTCTTGCGGCTGACCAACACCCCTGAGGATATTATGGAGGATGCCGTCGGTTATCTTCAATTGATTTTTATGGCCATCCCGGTGACGGTTTTGTACAATATGAGCAGCGGCGTCATGCGCTCCCTGGGCGACAGCAAGACGCCGGTGTACTTCCTGGCCTTGGCTTCCCTGGTGAATATCGCGCTGGATTTGGCGCTGATCCTCTGGTGCCGCATGGGCGTCCAAGGCGCGGCCGTTGCTACGGTGGTCAGTCAGCTCTTCGCTGGCGCGGGCTGCCTGCTGGTGCTGATGAGGCGCTTTCCCATTCTGCGGCTGCGCCCGGGCGACCGCGCCTTCCGTCCGGCTTACGCAGTCCGGCTTATGAACATGGGCATTCCCATGGGCCTGCAGTATTCGATTACGGCTGTCGGCTCCGTGGTGGTGCAGACGGCTGTTAACGGTCTGGGCACGGTGGCCGTGGCAGCTGTGGCGGCGGGCGGTAAGGTCAGCCAGCTGTTCAGCTGCGTCTATGATGCGCTGGCCACCACCATCGCCACCTTTGCCGGACAGAATATGGGCGCGAAAAAGCTGAATCGTATTCATCAGGGCTTGAAATCCGCGAGCATTATTGGTATGATTTATTCAGTGGCGGCCCTGGTGGTGATTCTGCTGCTGGGCAGGGCTATGGTCAGTCTGTTTGTGGATGCGGCGGATGACCAGGTCATTGAGCGGGCGTATCAGTTCATGGTGGTCAACGGCGTGATGTACATTCCGCTGCTGTTTGTGAACCTGGTGCGCTTCGCCATCCAAGGCATGGGCTTCACGCGGGTTGCCGTATTTGCCGGGGTGGCGGAGATGATCGCCCGTACCCTGGTGGCGATGTGCCTGGTGCCCGTCTTCGGCTTTGACGCTGCCTGCTGGGCCAATCCCGCGGCCTGGATTTTCGCGGACGCTTTCCTTTTCCCATGTTATTTCCACATCATGAAAAAGCTTCGCCATCGGCTGTATCCGGCGGGGGAGCAGATTGCCTGAGGCAAGGAGGAACTCCCTATGCTGCGAAAAATCGCGTCCTTCACCATCAACCATGACCTGCTGACACCGGGGATGTATGTTTCCCGGATGGACGGCGACTGCGTCACCTACGATCTGCGAATGAAGTACCCCAACCAGGGGGATTATCTGGCGCAGAAGCCACTGCATACCTTGGAGCATCTCATTGCTACCTATGTTCGTTCCTCTCCCTGGTCGGACAGCGTAGTGTATTTCGGCCCCATGGGCTGCCGCACGGGCTTTTACATGATCCTCCGGGACAGCGTGTCCAAAGCGGACGCCATTGACCTGACCCGGGAGGCTTTTGCCTTCGCGGCGGATTTTGAGGGCGATATTCCTGGTGCCGCTCGGGTGGAATGCGGCAACTATTTGGAGCATGACCTGCCCGGTGCAAGGGCGGAAGCCAAGGCTTACCTCACCGTGTTGGATGCCTGTACCCCCGATACCATGATCTATCGCCATTGACAGGAGGACGAGCCCATGCGCATTGCACTGGTCGCTGATCTGCACGGCAATTGGCCTGCGACCCAGGCTATCAGCCAGGCCCTGGACAGCCTTGGGGTGGAGGAAATCTGGTTCTTGGGAGACGCTGTGGGCAAGGGCCCCAGCAACGCCCAGACCTGCGACTGGGTGCGCCAGCGCTGCGCTCTTTGCGTGGGCGGCAACTGGGACTATGGCATCGGCGGCAAGCAGTTTCCGGCCGACGGCTACTACTGGAATCAGCTGGGCCCGGAGCGCATGGCGTGGCTCAACGGCCTTCCCAGGGAGGCGGAAGTCACGGTCAGCGGCGTACGGTTTAGGCTGTTCCATGGCCGCCCTGTGACGGAGCTGATGGTGGTGCAGGATGACAAGCGCAAGCTGGGAGCGGCCTTCCATACGGAGCTGGGGGACTTTGGCGGGGTAATTTTCGCGGACAGCCATCGGCCCTTTTTGCGCACCCTGCAGGAGGGTTATCTGGTGAATACCGGCAGCGTGGGCAACAGCATGGGGGTACCGCGGGCCCATGCGCTGCTGCTGGAAGGCGAAAGGGACAGCGCTGCCTCTGCGCCGCTGATGATGTCCATCCTGTCTGTACCCTACGATAACCAGGCCGCGGTGGCCATCGCCATGGCGGATGACGGTCTGCCCTTTCGGGAGGCGTATGTGACGGAGATTACCACGGGAGTCTATTCCAGATAAGCTGGAGAAGATCTTTGGTTGCGCCGCAGCGCGAAACCCCGGAAATAAAAGAACCCGGTTGTACAAAAGGACAAGCGCCGTTCTGGAGCGAACGGTGCCAGTCCTATGTGCAACTGGGTTTTTTTATTATTTGAAACGACGGCTTTACTGCTGAAGCACATTCACCTGTTCCAATAGAGTGGGTCGACTGCCCCTGCGAGGCGGTATTAGCCGATGCCTGCTTATGTCTACGCGCAGCACACTATGCCATGGGGGTGGGGGCTGCTGCCCATGCAGGCTATCTTCAGCCGCCCTCAATCCGCTTTGGTGCTTTCTCCGAGGAGAAAACACCGCCGTAATTGCCCGCAGCCCTGCAAGGCCGCAATCGATCTCCGTGGAGAAAGTGACGCCCTGCAAGGCCGCAATCCGCTCCATGAACCCCAAAAGCCGAACAAGGCCCCCTTATATGGCTTTCTTGAGCGGCTTCCTCTCACTCCACATCCCAGGTCGGCGGATGCCACAGCACCATGCTTCCCTGCGCGCGGGTTTGTTTCATATCAATTAGGCGCTGATTGCGGCTGCCGCAGAATTTCAGCTCCAGGCTTTTCTGGCTCTGGATGAATGGGCCGTCCACCAGCACGTCCACGGCATCCAGCAATGCAAGCCGAGCCGGGTCGCCTTCCGCCAGCAGGGCGTCATAGGTGTAGCCGGTGTAGCACCACACCGTCAGCCTCATGGCGCGGGCGGCTTCCGCCAGGGCGCGGCAGGCCTCCGGCTGACAGAAGGGCTCCCCGCCGGAAAGGGTGATGCCGTCCAGCATGGGGTTTTCCCGGATCTGCCGCAGAATGACCTTGATATCCACCGCGCGGCCTGCCTCGAAGTCGTGGCTCTGAGGATTGTGGCACCCGGGGCAATGGTGTGGGCAGCCTTGGGTGAAGACCGTGTAGCGGTAGCCCGGCCCGTCGACGATGGAATCGTTGACGGTGCCGGCGATGCGGATGTCCATGGTTTATCCTCCTTTTACCCAATGACATGAATAAAAGGCGCGGCCTGCTGAGGGTGGCCGCGCCTTTCGCTCGTGCTGTCAAATCACTCGTTCACGTCCACGCCGTGCTTCACGCGGTCATGCTCCTCGGCGCGCTTGGCGTTGTTGAAGCGATCCAGCGTACCCACCAAATAGCCGGTGATCCGGCGAATGCGCTCAAAGGGTCTGCCGGTCTCGGTGCGGTGGCAGCAGGGACATTCGTCGCCGATGATGCCGTTATAGCCGCATACGGGGTCGCGGTCTACGGGGTGATTGATGGAGCCGTAGCCGATTCCCTGGTCGTGCATGAAGCGGACGATCTTCTCAAAGGCGTCCAGATTCTGAAGGGGGTCGCCGTCCATTTCCACATAGGAGATGTGGCCGCCGTTGGTGAGGGCGTGGTAGGGAGCCTCGGTGGACAGCTTGTGGAAGGCAGAGCAGGAATAGTACACCGGCACATGGAAGGAGTTGGTGTAGTAGTCGCGGTCGGTGATGCCGGGGAGGATGCCGAAGCGTTCCTTGTCCAAACGGATGAAGCGGCCGGACAGGCCCTCGGCGGGGGTGGCGATGAGGCTGTAATTCAGCCCGCGCTCACGGGAGAGACGGTCGGTGTAGGCGCGCATGGCGCCGACGATTTCCAGACCCAGGTTCTGGCTTTCCTCGCTCTCGCCGTGGTGAGCGCCGCGCAGGGCCTTCAGGGCCTCCGCCAGACCAATGAAGCCGATGGTCAGCGTGCCATGCTTGAGCACTTCCGCCACGGAATCGTTCCAATCCAGGTTCTCGGAGTCAATCCATACGCCCTCGCCCATCAGGAAGGGGAAGTTGCGCACCTTCTTTTTGCTGATGATGGCCAGACGCTCGTCCAGCTGCTCGGTAACAAGCGCCATCTTGCGTTCCAGCTCCTCAAAGAACCACTGGATGTCCCCATTGGCCTTGATGGCGATGCGGGGCAGATTGATGGAGGTGAAGGACAGGTTGCCGCGGCGGGGCGCGACCTCCCGGTCAGGATCGTAAACATTGCCCATGACGCGGGTGCGGCAGCCCATGTAGGCAATCTCTGTTTCGGGATGGCCGGGCTTGTAATACTGCAGGTTAAAGGGCGCGTCCACAAAGGAGAAGTTGGGGAAAAGTCGCTTGGCGCTGGTACGGATGGCCAGGCGGTACAGGTCATAATTGGGGTCGCCGGGATTATAGGAGACGCCCTCCTTGACGCGGAAAATCTGAATGGGGAAGATGGGAGTCTCGCCGCCGCCCAGGCCGGCTTCCGTGGCGTGGAGCACGTTCTTGACCACCAGACGGCCCTCCGGGGAGGTATCCATGCCATAATTGATGGAAGAGAAAGGCACCTGCGCGCCGGCGCGGCTGTTCATGGTGTTAAGATTGTGCACCAGGGCCTCCATGGCCTGGAAGGTGGCCTTGTCCGTCTCCTTGGCGGCATGGCGCTGGGCAAAGTCCAGGATGCGGTCGGCCATAGCCTCGTCAGTTTTTTCGGCCAAAAGAACCCGCAGGGCGGCGCGATGCTCCGCGTTCTCGGACAGCGTGGGCAGAAGGCCGCGATCCTTCAGCTGAGCTTCCAGGGCGGCGGCGGTTTCCCCGGCAGCCTCGTCATTCAGCAGAAGCTCTAGGGCGCGGGCCAGATTCAGGCGATAGCGCTTGACGAAGGTCTTCTTGACGCCGGGGGCCATGCCGTAGTCAAAGTCCACCACGGACTGGCCGCCGTGCTGATCGTTCTGGTTGGCCTGGATGGCGATGCAGCACAGCGCCGCGTAGCTGGAAATGTCCTGGGGCTCCCGCAGGTAGCCATGGCCTGTGGAAAAGCCGTTCTGGAACAGGCTGGTCAACTCGATTTGGCAGCAGGTGGTGGTCAGGGTGTAAAAATCCAGGTCATGGATGTGGATATCGCCCTCCCGGTGGGCGGTGGCGAAGCGGGGGTCCAGCACATACATATCGTAGAACTGCTTCGCGCCCTCGGAGCCGAACTTCAGCATGGAGCCCATCGCGGTATCGCCGTTGATGTTGGCATTTTCGCGCTTGATGTCGGAGTCGATGGCGTCCTTGAAGGTGATGTCCTCAAAGGTCTTCATCAGGCGGGTGTTCATCTCGCGCACACGGCTGCGCTCGGCCCGGTAGAGGATGTAGCTCTTGGCGGAGCGGACAAAGCCCTTCTCAATGAGCACACGCTCCACGGTGTCCTGCACCTGCTCCACGGTGGGGACGCCGGAAATGGCCTCGTTGTTCTCCAATTCCTGCATGACCCGGTCGGTCAGGCCTTCCGCCGTCTCATGACCCTTGGCGCTGCCGGAGGCCTGGAAGGCGCGGAAAATAGCGTTCTCGATTTTATCGCGGTCGAAGGTTACGGTGCGGCCGTCGCGTTTGCGGATGGATTGGATGCTCATGGAAGTTCCTCCTGCCTGATGTGATAAGCTATCGATAGCGTGGCGCTTCTGCCCGTCACACGGAATGGACAGATGGCCAGTGATTGTAGTAACCATGGCGCATGCATCTATATCTTGTGGTTGGATGGTTGCGCAGCATTGCCCATTATAGGGACTTTCGCCTCGGTTGTCAATACAGCATCTGGTCATTTTTCGTGTCATAAACCGACAATGACCGCAATCCCTTGTGCCGACTGGCCTGAAAAATTTCGGCCTTCTTTTTGGTGGGAATGACGATGGCTTTTCTGGGCGGGAGCGCCGGACATTCTGGCGAGGATAGGAACTTTTACACAGGAAGGATGCTGCGCGCCTTGCATTCCGCCTGATAAGCCTTTATAATCAATAGAGAAAGTCAATGGCTGCGCGCTGCTGCCAAAATAAGGGAAAGCGCCGGAGGGAAAGCGATGAGAATCAGGCGGCGGAAGAATCAGTACATATTTGCTCCCGAAAGGCCCGGCGGGCGTCGGCGGGGCATCCTGCGCTGGCTGGGGGTGCTCCTGCTGCTGGCGTCGGCGGCGACGGTCACACTCAATTTCGTGATGACCCATCAGGTGGTCTTCGCGCGCGAGAAAATGACCGTGCAGAACCTGCCTGAGGAGCTGGAAAACTGGACCATTCTGCACTTCAGCGACCTTCACGGACGGGAATTGGGGGACAAGCAGGCGGCCGTCGCCTCGGCCATTTCCGGCCAGGCCTATTCCTGCGTGGTGTTCACCGGCGACATGATCGGGGAGAAGGGGGACATCCAGCCCTTCCTGGATCTGGTGGCGCTGCTACCGGCGGGTACGCCCAAGCTGTATATTCCGGGCGACAGTGATCCGGACATACTGGATGCCTCGGCGCATGGCAGCCTTTCCGTATACGCGGATTGGGCCGTGAGCCTTCAGGACGCAGGCGTTACCCTGGTGGACGAGCCCATCCGCTTCACCCGGGGAAAGAGCAGCATTTACTTTATCCCTGAATACCTGTACAGCCTGGATATCGACGGTATGGAGAGCGCTTATCGGGATCAGCTGGCCATCCTGGCTGCCAAGGATGCCCTTACCTTTGACGAGGCGGCTTACAAACGGGTGGCGGAATATCAGGTGGAGCGCATCGGCCGCATCCGGGAGGTGAAAAAAACCATCTCGGCCAAGGACATTCAGGTAGCTCTGACCCATACCCCTCTCACCCGAGACTATGTGTCCACCATGCTGCAATGGAAGGGCAAGGAGGAGGTCTTCAGCCTGCGCCATGCTTCCTTGGTGCTGGCAGGGCACTATTGCGGCGGTCAGTGGCGGCTTCCGGGCAAGGGCGCGATTTATGTGCCGGAATATGGCTGGTTCCCGGAGGATCGGCTGATTCAGGGCCTGGATTATTTGAGCGGCCTGCCCCAGTACATCAGCCCCGGCCTGGGCGCATCGGATTATTACCCATGGCAGCGCGGGCGGGTCTTTAATAGCCCGGTGGTGACACTCATTACCCTGACGGCGAGAATCGTGTAAGCGCGCGGCGCAAGCGGGAAAGGATGATCCTGATGTTTCATTTGCTGGCCATCGGCAACAGCTTCTCGGAGGACGCCACCTATTACCTGCATCAGATCGGGGAGGCGGCGGGCATTCCGAACCAGGTGGTGAACCTGCACATTGGCGGATGTTCTCTCGAGTGCCACTGGCGCAACATGGAGAGCAACGCCCGGGAGTATCAGTTCCAGCACAACGGGGTGAAGACCGAGCGGTACCTTTCCGTGAGGGACGCCCTGAGGGAGACCCGCTGGGACGCCATCGTGACCCAGCAGGCCAGCCATGACAGCGGCTGGCAGGATACCTACGAGCCCTTCCTGAGCCTGATGCTGGATGAACTGCGTCGGGAGGCCCCGGAGGCGAAAATGTACCTCCATGAAACCTGGGCTTATGAGGCGGACAGCACCCATCCGAATTTTATGCGCTATCATCGGGATCAGCAGGAAATGTTCTGCCGGGTGCGGGACGCCTACCGGGCCATGGCGGATAAGCACGGCCTGCCGCTGATTCCCAGTGGGGAAATGCTGCAGCGCCTTCGGGCGACGCCGTATTTCGCTGACGGGAAGCGCGCTGTCTGCCGGGACGGCTTCCATGTGCACTACCTGTATGGCCGATACGCCCTGGGCTGCATGTGGGCCAAAACCCTTTGGGGCGTCACCCTGGAGGGCAACGCCTATGTGCCGGGGACGCCCTTCCTGCCCTTTGAGGAGGCGGATGGCGGGCTGATTCTCGCCATTCAGCGCCTGGCGGACGCCATGGCCTGACCAAGCCTGCCGTTTTAGGATTTTCTTTGTTCTTCCGTCTGCCCCGTGTGCGCGTCGCTTTACAACCCTGCCAAAACCAGGTATAATAAACCATCCGTTCTCCCTTGACCGGCTGCCGGCAGCGTCTGCGCCGGATGGCCGCGGGTTGGCGGAGAGCGGAAATTCATCGACGGGTATCCCTGCGGAACCCGAACGGAGGTAACTTTCATGTCCCGGAAACAACTGAACAATTTCGTCCTGCTGGCCCTGTTTGTCGCTTTGATCTTTTTGCTGGGTCAGACACCTCTGGGGATGATCCCCCTGGGTTGGTGCAACGTGACGCTGCTGGTGATCCCGGTGGCCATCGGCACCATTTACATGGGCGTCAGGAACGGCCTGATCCTGGGCCTGGCGCTGGGCGCGACCAGCTTTGTCTCGGCGCTGCTCAGACCCTCGGTGCTGGTTGGTACGCTGATGGGCGCGTCGCCCCTGGCTGTGGCTGTGATGTCCTTCCTGCCCCGGCTGTGTGTACCGCTGGTCATTGCCGGTGTGTACCGCCTGCTGCGCGGCAAACAGAAGCATGTGGCGGTGGCGGTGGCCTCCGCGTGCGGCTCCCTGACCAATACCGTGCTGTATCTGGGCCTGATGCTGGTGTTTTATACCACGCTGGGCATTGATAACACCGCGGTGCTGACGGCCATCGGCGCCACCGCCGGAGGCGCTGGCCCCTGCGAGGCCATTGCCGCGGCGCTTATCTGCCCGCCCGTGCTGGCCGCGCTGTGGCGTGTGCGGAGATAGCCAAGACTTCACCGCCTCGGCTTTGTGCCGGGGCGGCCGGATTGTCAAAAAGTCCCGGACGGTGTCGGAGGGCCTGCAGGCCCCAATCGCAATGACAAGGCCGCCGTCGGCAGACGGTCATCAAATATCGGTAAGCCTCATCGGGCGTTCATACGGAGCGAAGTCCCTGTACGGCGATTTCCGTACTTTTTCGTCAGAAAACCTTCCTTACGGAACCTCCCGGCCGGGAGTTGTCCGGGGTCGGCTTTAGCCGCCGATCGTGCGCAATCGTTCAATTGCCCAGCGCAGCCATTACCTGACCTGATGAATGGTGATGGACGAACTGCAGCCTCGGCAAGGCGGTCTTGCCGCTTGCCTATACACTGACCGCCTCGGAAATCCCCGGGGCGGCATCATCCTATTCCAAGGAGGTTCCCGGCATGATCCTCACCCTGGATATCGGCAACACCAACATCAAGACCGCCCTGTTCAACGGGGAGGAAATGGTCAAGTATTGGCGTGTGTCCACCAACAAAATGTACTCCTCCGACGAGTACGGTATCCTGTTTATCAACCTGTTTAAGCACGAGGGGCTTGACCCGTCCAAGGTGGAGGGCGTGTGCATCTCCAGCGTGGTGCCGACCTTCAACTTTACCATTGAGCACATGTGTCAGAATTACTTTGGCCTCACGCCCATGTTTGTGGCGCCGGGGGTGAAGACAGGCGTCAACATCCGCTATGAGAATCCCCGGGAGCTGGGCAGCGACCGCATTGCCAACGCTGCCGCGGCTTACGCGGAGTACGGCGGCCCCTGCATTTTCATCGACTTCGGCACGGCTACCACCTTCGGCGTGGTGGACGAAAGCGGCGCTTTCCTGGGCGGATGCATTTGCCCGGGCATCAAGCTGGCCAGCGAGGCTCTGGTTACCGGCACGGCCAAGCTGCCGCGCTTCGCCCTCACCCGTCCCGAGAGCGTCATTGGTCGGACGACGCTGACCAACCTGCAGTCCGGCATGTATTACGGCTATGTGGGATTGGTGCGCAACATTGTGCGCAAGATAAAGCAGGAGCTGGGCAGGGAGGCCATGGTGGTAGCCACCGGCGGCATGGCGGTGATGATTGCCGAGGAGTCCAAGGTCATTGACAAGCTGGACGGCCTTCTGACCCTCAAGGGCCTGCGGCTGATTTATGAACGGAATAGCCAGGAAGGACGGGAAGCCAAATGAAGGAAGTTGTTATTGGATTTTTAGGCTGCGGCAATGTGGGCGGCGGCGTATGGGAGCTGCTGCACGGGTTTGCGCCGGAAATCGCCCATCGCGACCATGTGGCCATCCGGGTGAAGAAGGTGCTGGTGCGCAGCCTGGACAAGGCCCGCAGCTGCTCGGTGGCCCCGGAGGTGCTGACCACCAACCCCGCCGATATTCTGGAGGACCCGGAAATTACGCTGGTGGCGGAGTTCATGGGCGGCGAGCAGCCCGCTACGGATTATCTGCTGGCGGCTCTGCGTCAGGGCAAGACGGTGGTGACGGCCAACAAGGTGGCCGTGGCGCTGAACTGGCACCGCCTTCAGGAGGAAGCGCAGCGGCATCATGCGGGGCTGTATTATGAGGCCAGCGTCTGCGGGGCGATTCCGATTATCTCCACGCTGATGAGCCCCCTGCAGGCCAATCGGATCGGCCAGCTGATGGGCATCATCAACGGTACCACCAACTATATCCTTTCCCGCATGTACGAGCACGGCGAGGATTATAGCGCCGTGCTGGCCGACGCCCAGCGCCTGGGGTTGGCGGAGCCTGATCCTGCCAATGACGTGGAGGGCATGGACGCGGCGTACAAGCTGTCCATTATGGCCTCCCTGGCCTTCCATGCCCGGGTGCCTTACAGCAAGGTGTATCGGGAGGGCATCACCCATGTGACTGCCATGGACATCGCCATGGGCAAGGAGATGGGCTATGTGCTCAAGCTCCTGGCGATTGCCAAAAGGGAGGGCAACACCATTGAGGTGCGGGTGCATCCCACCTTTATCCGGGAGCGTCATCCCCTGGCGCAGGTGAATGGCAGCTTCAACGCGGTGTATCTTTTCGGTCACGCCTGCAAGGAAATGATGCTCCAGGGACGCGGGGCGGGGGACATGCCCACGGCCAGCGCGGTGGTGGGCGACATTCTCCACGCCGCCACGGTGGACGCGCATGTACATCCCTCCTTCGCCAATACCGCTGACGCTGACGCCAGCCTCACCTTCACGGACGACTGGCACAGCAGCTTCTTCATTCGTCTGTCTGCCAGCGATACCCCTGGCGTACTGGCGGAAATTGCAGGCGGTCTGGCCAAGGAAAATGTATCCATCGCCACCATGATGCAGAAGGGCGCGGTGGAAAGCGGTCGAGTACCGCTGATCTTCATCACCCACGCTGCCTCGGAAAAGGCCATGCAGAAGGCGCTGAGCCGCCTGAACCCGGAGGTCGCGCGGCTGGAGAGCGTGATCCGGGTCGAAGAATAAGGGGCAAAAAAGCGGCTGCGGCCACTTTTTGAAGAACGAAGCCGTCTACGTGCGGTGTGAATTCGCCTGGTCGCACTGCTCCCGGTCGGCGAATTTGTAAGGAAATTTCTCGCCCAAAGCAAGAAAACCCCGCCCCGCCGGGAACCCGGGCGGATACGGTCGACAGTCAGAGGGCCTGCGGGCCCTCTGACACCTTCCAAGATTTTTTTGACAAGCTGAAACGCCGCCGCGGAACCAGTATCCGCGGCGGCGTTTTATTCTGCTTAGCCCGTCCTCGCGCAGCGAAAACGGGAGTCTGAGGGCCGATGGCCCTCAGGTGGGGGAGTGGGGGCAAGGCTCCCAGCGTCTCCTCTGGCGAAGCAATCAGATCGCTGTCAGGGAGCGAAGCGTCCCCTGACGGCAGGCCCACAAAGCATTGAATGCCTCCCCCAATCGTATAACAAACGCCAGGACGCCCATTAAAAAGGGGCTGTCTCTCATGAGACAGCCCCAGCGTGGCGAAAAAGCCATGGGTGGCTTCGGAGGGCTCGCAAAAGCTCTGAAGCTTTTTTGATAGCCCTGTTATTCGTCTCCCAGGTCGCTTTCCAGCAGGGCCAAATCATCCTCTTCCTCCACGGCCGCGGCGTCGTCTTCCGCCATGGCCGGCAAGGGCGCGGAGAAAATCTCCTTGCGAAGAATCGCGTCGATCTCCGCTGTCAGCTCAGGATTATCCCGAAGGTACTGGCGGGTATTCTCACGCCCCTGGCCAATGCGCTGATCCTTGTAGGAGAACCAGGCGCCGGACTTATGGATGATGTCCTTTTCCACAGCCAGATCCAGCAGCGTGCCTTCCTTGCTGATGCCCTCGCCGTAAACAATGTCGAATTCCGCCGTGCGGAAGGGCGGGGCCACCTTGTTTTTGACCACCTTGACCTTGGTATGGTTGCCCACCACGGTGTTGCCGTTCTTCAGCTGCTCGCCCCGCCGCACGTCCAGGCGTACAGAGGCATAGAACTTCAGCGCACGGCCGCCGGGGGTGGTTTCGGGGTTGCCGTACATGACGCCAACTTTTTCACGCAGCTGGTTGATGAACACCGCCACGCAGCCCGTCTTGTTGATGATGCCCGCCAGCTTGCGCAGGGCCTGGCTCATCAGTCTTGCCTGAAGACCCACGAAGGAATCGCCCATCTCGCCGTCGATTTCCGCTTTGGGCACCAGAGCTGCCACCGAGTCGATGACCACCACGTCCAGCGCGCCGGAGCGCACCAGGGCTTCGGCAATTTCAAGGGCCTGCTCGCCGGTATCCGGCTGGGAGACATACAGTTCGTCCACATTCACGCCCAGCTTCCTGGCATAGGACGGGTCCAGGGCGTGCTCCGCGTCTACGAAGGCGGCAATGCCACCGGCCTTCTGGGCCTCCGCCACAATGTGCAGGGCCACGGTGGTCTTACCGGAGGACTCAGGGCCATAGATTTCCACGATGCGTCCCCTGGGAATGCCGCCCACGCCCAGGGCAGCGTCCAGCGTCAGGCAGCCGGTGGGGACGACGGGAATATCCTGCTTGCCAGCGTTTTCCCCCAGCTTCATCACCGCGCCTTTGCCGTACTGCTTATCAAGATCCGCCAGGGCGTGCTCCAGGGCCTTGAGCTTTTCCTCCTGGGTTGTGGCGGGAGCCGCTTTTTCCGGCTTGGCCGCTTTCTTGGACGCCATGGTGAACACTTCCTTTCCTTTGCTTCATCATAAAACCGCCGCCTTGTCCGCGGCCGTTTGTTCGTATCAGGCTTATCGTATCATACCCAACGGCAGTTTTCAAGGGGAACAAGGGAAAAATTCCGGGTCTGTCGGCTGGGCCAAAGGCGCTATACGCCCTATACCAGTGAATGTCCGGCTTTTCTTAGCATATCCTGCCCGCGCACCCGACCATTGCCCGTCCCTTCTGGCCGATTACCTGCCAATTTTCAACAGAAGGGTTAATCGTTCGCATTTTTTTGCAAAATCTCTTCTCAGATGGCATGAAATGTTGTATAATGGAGCCGCAACATCAAGGGGAATGAGGTTGATGGCGTGACTGATTTTGTGAACACCTGGAATGAAGAGTCCTTTCTGACCTACCCGGTTGGCCCGCTGGGGCTCATTGCCATGCGCGGCACAGAAGAAATGGGCAGCAAGGTCAATCAATGGCTGCTGCGCTGGCGGGATCATACGGAAGAGACCCTCCCCGGCGACATGAGCACCACCCCTGGTATGGCCCGGGACAACTTCCTCATCGAAACGGCCTGCCCCCGCTTTGGCAACGGCGAAGGCAAGGGCCTCATCAAGGAGAGCGTCCGCGGACTGGATTTGTACATCCTCTGCGACGTGGGCGCGTACAACTGCACCTACGACATGTACGGGCAGAAAGTACCCATGAGCCCGGACGATCATTACATGGATCTCAAGCGCACCATCGCCGCTGTGGGCGGCAAGGCCAAGCGCATCACCGTGATCATGCCCATGCTCTACGGCGGACGTCAGCATCGCCGCGCCTCCCGTGAGAGCCTGGACTGTGCCATGGCTTTGCAGGAGCTTGTCCGCATGGGCGTGAGCAACATCATCACCTTCGACGCCCATGACCCCCGGGTGCAAAACGCCATCCCGGAGGACGGCTTTGAATCCGTCATGCCCTCCTACCAGATTCTCAAGGCCCTGCTTCGCAGAGAAAAGAACCTGCACATCGACAAGGATCACCTCATGATCGTTTCCCCTGACGAGGGCGCCATCGACCGCAACATTTTCTATGCCTCCGTGCTGGGGCTGGATATGGGCATGTTCTATAAGCGCCGGGATTATACCCGTATCGTCAACGGCCGCAATCCGATCATCGCCCACGAGTACATGGGGGACACCATGGAGGGCAAGGATGTTTTCGTCACCGACGATATTCTTTCCTCCGGCGAGTCCATCATCGACGTAGCCCGCGAGCTGAAAAAGCGCAAGGCCAACCGCATCTTCGCTGCCGTCACCTTCCCCTTGTTTACCAACGGCCTGGAGCTGTACAACAAGGCCTATGAAGAAGGGCTCATCGACCGGGTGATCTCCACCAATCTTACCTACTGTACGCCTGAGCTGAAGGAAGCGCCCTGGTTTATTCAGGCGGATATGAGCAAGTTCATTTCCTATATCATTGCCACGCTGAACCACGACCGATCCCTGAGCAAGCTGCTGACGCCTTCCGACCGCATTCACACCCTGCTTCGCCGCTACAATCAGGAACAGACAGCGTCTGGGATCAGGCTGGTGTAACGGTGCAAGAAAAAATGAATATTCGTCCGGCCGTCCTGTCGGACGTACCCTTCCTTGCCGACGTCAAGGCCCGGTATGTTCGGGCGTTGTACCGTGGTTATTTTGCCGCCGATTATCTGAAGCGGCTGGACGCTTCCGCTTACCTTCAGCAGCTGACCGATTGGATTCGGAGCGACAGCTTCAGCGTCGCGCTGCTGGAAGGACAGGATGGCATCGTCGGCTTCATTGTTTACGGCAGCGATGAGGAAGACCCCGGCCACGGCCTCATCCGGGATGTGGCGCTGCTTCCTTCAGGCAGCTCAATAGACTGTCAGCAGCTTATCCACAGCGGCATGGATTGCCTTGCCAATGCTTTTGATGACATTCACCTGTGGGTCATGCAAGACAATTTCCGTATGCGCTTCCACTTTGAACAGGCAGGCTTCCGGGCGGACGGTCAGGAGCGCCTGGAGCACATTCATGACCCCTGGCTTTCCGATCTGCCGGCGCTTCCTGTTCGCAGGTACAGCTATCGGATCAGGTAGACTTTGCTGCCTCAACGCTGATTCCTGCCGAACTGTCCAGACAAATCAAAACCATCCGTCTTTGAAAGGCGGATGGTTTTTGAGTACCCGTCAAGCCGTCAGCCGTTCAGCGCCCTGCGGCCCTCGTCGATGGCCCGCTGCACCATATCAGGCGCGGGGGCTCCGGGGATCCGGCGCTTCTCCACGCATGCCAGCATGGACAGATCGTCAAAGACATCCTGCTCAAAGGCCGGATGGAAGGCCTTCAGCTCGGCCAAGCTCAGATCCAGGAGCGCCTTGCCCTCCGTGAGGCAATGCGCGACCAACTCGCCCACCACCTTATGGGCATCGCGGAAGGCCACGCCGTGCTTGACCAGATAATCGGCACAGTCTGTGGCGTTGGTGAAGCCGCCGGAAGCGCCCCGGGCCATCACATCGGTGCGGAAGGTCACGGTACGCAGCATGGCGGTGAATACCGTCAGGCCCTTCACCAGGGTATCCCGGGCGTCAAAAAACGCCTCCTTATCCTCCTGCATGTCCTTGTTATAGGCCAGAGGGATGCCCTTCATCACTGTAAGCAGCGCCATCAGGTCGCCGTAGACCCGGCCCGTCTTGCCGCGGATAAGCTCCGCCACGTCGGGGTTCTTCTTCTGGGGCATGATGGAGGAGCCGGTGGCATAGGCATCATCCATCTCCACAAAGCGGAACTCCCCGGTGTTCCACAGAATCAGCTCCTCACAAAAGCGGCTCAGGTGCATCATGCAGATGGACGCTGCGGCCAGGTATTCCAGCAGGAAATCCCGGTCGCTCACACCGTCCAGGCTGTTCTGGCTGATGGCGGAAAAGCCCAGCAGCTCCGCCGTTCGTTCCCGGCTGAGAGGATAGGTGGTACCCGCCAGCGCCCCGGAGCCCAGGGGCATGACATCCGCCGCCTCATAAGCATGGCGGAAACGCCTCCGATCCCGCAGGAACATCTGAAAATAAGCCATCATGTGGTGGGCCAGAGTGATGGGCTGGGCCTTCTGCAGATGGGTGTAGCCCGGCATGATGGTGTGCAGGTGCTCCTGGGCAATGACCAGCAGCGCATCCAGGAGATCGTTCAGCATCGCCTCGGTCTCACGGCATGCCAGCTTGGCGTACATGCGCACATCCAGCGCCACCTGGTCGTTGCGGCTGCGGCCGGTGTGCAGCCGCTTGCCCGCCTCCCCGATGCGCTGGGTCAGGATGGTCTCCACGTTCATGTGGATATCCTCGGCGTCCACCATCCACTCGATTTTCCCTGCCTGGACATCCGAAAGGATGCCCCGGAGGCCTTCCACAATCCGATCTGCGTCCGCCTGAGGAATAATCCCCTGTTCCCCCAGCATGGTGGCATGGGCGATAGAGCCGGTGATGTCCTGCTCCGCCAGCCGTTGGTCAAAGGAAATGCTGGAATGAAAATCGTCCACCAGGTTGTCCGTAGCCTTGGCAAAGCGCCCGCCCCACAGCTTCATAGTCAATCATATCCTTCCGAAATTCTTCGTCACCGCATCAGTATAACAAAATTTGAGACAGGTTTCAAGCAAAGGACGAAGAAGGTACAGCGAGGCCGCCCGACACTCTGCGCGATAAGACGTATTATATTTCTTTTGATAAGAAATGATTGATATAATTGACAAAATGACTTTTCATCATATATAATGTATTGAACGTATTCGCTGGGCGTCCGCATCCCGGGACGTCCTTCACGCATGATGAGGAGGAAAAACCATGCAGCTGTGCATCTATGCTTCAGCCGCTCAGGTCAGCGAGGCCGCCGCCAACCTGATTGCCGCTCAAATCACCCGCAAGCCTGACAGCGTGCTGGGACTGGCTACCGGCTCCACCCCCGTGGCCACCTACCAGCGGCTGATTGCCCTGCACCGCGCCGGGGCGCTGGACTTCTCCCAAGTGACGACCTACAACCTGGATGAGTATGTGGGCCTTCCCGAGGATCATCCGTGCAGTTATCACCGCTTCATGGCGGAGCATCTGTTCAGCCATGTCAATCTTCGGCCCGAACGCCGCCATCTGCCCAACGGCAACGCCGCCGACCTCGCTGCGGAGGCCGCCGCTTATGACCGCGCCATCAGCCAGGCTGGCGGCATTGATCTTCAGCTGCTGGGCATTGGGCATAACGGCCACATCGGCTTCAATGAGCCGGGGCCCGCATTCCTTTACGGCTGTCATGTGGTCACGCTGAGTCAAAGCACCCTCCAGGCCAACACCCGCTTTTTTAACAGCGAGGCGGAAGTTCCACGCCAGGCTGTCAGCTTGGGTATCGGGAGCATTATGAGCGCCCGGCAGGTGCTGCTGCTGGCCACGGGGGCGGATAAGGCGGAGGCCGTCCGCGGAGCCGTGGAGGGTGATGTGGACCCTCAGGTGCAGGCGTCCATCCTGCGCCTTCACCCCAGCGCCATACTGCTGCTGGATCAGGCCGCGGCGTCGCGGCTGTCCTAAGTCCCAAGGAGACGAAGCCCCCGTTTGGCGCGCTTCGCCTCTTTTTTGTTTGGAGAAAACGGCGCTCTTGCAATCTGCCGTGGGTTTATGGTAAAATATCAAAGTTATCGGATTGGCGCGTCTTTTTACGGAAAGACGCCAAGGAGGGTATGCCATGCGTATTTTTCTGGACGCCATGGGCGGCGACAACGCGCCCCAAGCGCCTGTCTCCGGCGCAATTGAGGCGCTGCGCCGTTTTCCTGAGCTGGAAATCACCCTGGCCGGGCCCCTTGAGCAGGTGACGTCCCTGGTCAAGGATTGCGATGACGTTCGCGACCGGCTGACGCTGCTGGACGCCCCCGAGGTCATCACCAATCACGACAGCCCCGTTATGGCTGTCCGCGCCAAGAAGCAATCGGCCATTGTGCTGGGAATGCTTCAGGTGCGGGATCGTCAGGCGGACGGCTTTGTGTCGGCAGGCTCCACCGGCGCGGTGCTGGCGGGCGGCATGTTCCGCTTGGGACGGATCAACGGCGTGGAGCGCCCCGCTCTGGCGCCGCTCATGCCCAATGGCAAGGGACATTTCCTTTTGATCGACTGCGGCGCGAACGTGGACTGCAAGCCGGAATATCTGCAGGTCTTCGGTGTGATGGGCGACGCGTACATGAAGGGCGTCATGGGCCTGAAGGAGCCGCGCGTGGGCCTGATTAACATTGGCGCGGAGGCCGAAAAGGGCAACGCGCTGGTTAAAGCGGTCTATCCCCTGATGGAGCAGGCTCCCTATCGTTTCGTCGGCAACGTGGAAGCCCGGGACATCACCGGCGACGTGGCGGATGTTCTGGTGGCAGACGGCTTCACGGGCAACGTCGTGCTGAAATTCATGGAGGGCGTCGCCGGGACGATGCTGAACATCATCAAGCGCGAAATGCTGGGCGACTTCCGCAGCAAGCTGGGCGCGCTGATGGCGAAGCCCGCCTTCCGCCGTGTGAAGAAGGTAATGGATTATACCGAGGTTGGCGGCGCGCCGCTGCTGGGCGTCCAGGGCGCGGTGGTCAAGGCCCACGGCTCCAGCAACGGCCACGCCATCGCCTGCGCCATTGCCCAGTGCGTCAAGATGATCGACGGCCATGTAGTGGAGATCATCGAAAAGGGCGTCGCGTCCATGGCGGACGAGGTAAAATAAACCACGGCTTTATCCCGCGCCGGCGGGTTGAGCATACATATTGAAAAAAAGAGGAGGAGTCAGTATGATTTTTGATACCGTTAAGGCGATGATCGCCAAGCAGCTGAAGGTGGACGAGGCGTCCATTACCCGGGCGTCCCGTCTCATCGAGGATCTGAAGGCGGATTCCGCCAACGTGATGGTCATGGTCATGGATCTGGAGGACAAGTATGGCATCATGGTGGAGGACGACCAGATCATGAAGCTGCGCACTGTGGGCGACGTGGTGGATTATATCGAGGCCCATCAGTAAACCATGTCATTTCCAGGAGGGGCTGATTTCCCTCCTGGATTTCCTGTTTTCCCTTACGCTCAGATTGACCAGAGAATACGCTCAGCCCGTGCTTTCTGTTCAGTCCGCGCATCAATCATGACGGAGGCATCCATGCAGGCATTGATGAAGGCTTTGGGCTATCAATTCAGGAATCCGGCGCTGCTTCGCCAGGCGCTGACACATCCCTCCATGGGCCGCAACGACAATCAGCGGCTGGAATTTTTGGGTGACGCTGTGCTGCAATACATCATGTCCGACGTGCTTTACGCCACCCATCCGGATTGTCAGGAGGGGCAGCTGACTCATTTGCGGGCGCTGCTGGTGTGCGAGGCGGCGCTGAGCCAGGTTGCCGCGGGGCTGGGCATCGGCAAGGCCATGCTGATGGACAAGGGCGAGGAGCTCACCGGCGGCCGGGAAAAGCCCAGCGTGCTGTGTGACGCCATGGAGGCCGTGCTGGCCGCCATCTACCTGGACGGCGGCATGGAGGCGGCGCGGCAGCTGGTGCTCCGCTGCTGGCCCAAGCCGGAGGATGTCCACCGCCCCATGCAGGACAGCAAGGGCGCCCTGCAGGAATATCTCCAGCAGGACGGCGGGAACACCCCCGTCTACGAGACCATCGGTCAGTCCGGCCCGCCCCATGACCGGCAGTTTGAGGCCGCCGTCTTCCGGGACGGTCAGGAGCTTGGCCGAGGCAGCGGTCGAACCAAAAAGCAGGCGGAACAGGCCGCCGCCCTGAACGCCCTGCGGCGCCTGGGGCAGGCGGGAAGGGCGTAAACCGGTCAAACGTTAATTTGCCATGTATTTGCCGGTGCTCGGTCTTGACGTTCCCCATCAAACAATGGTATAATAAAGTGTTGGGACGATGCGATATTTGTTTTGACGATACAGGAGGGATACAATGTCCGGTCATTCCAAATGGCATAATATTCAGGCGAAGAAGGGCAAGGCTGACGCGGCCCGCGGAGCGATTTTCACCAAGATCGGCCGTGAGATCGCCATTGCCGTGCGTGACGGCGGCGCCAACCCCGATTCCAACGGCAAGCTGCGCGACATCATCGCCAAGGCCAAGGCCAATAACATGCCCAACGACAACATTCAGCGGTCCATCAAAAAGGCCAGCGGCGAGTTGTCCAATGTGACCTATGAACAGATCACCTACGAAGGCTATGCTCCCGGCGGCGTGGCGGTCATTGTCGATACCATTACCGACAACCGCAACCGAACCGCCTCCGATGTGCGCCACTGCTTCGCCAAGTACGGCGGCAATCTGGGCACCACCGGCTCGGTGGGCTTCATGTTCGACGAGAAGGGCGTACTGGTGGTGGAGCGCACACCCGGCGCGGATGAGGACGAGATGATGATGATGGCGCTGGAAGCCGGCGCTGAGGATGTCAAGGCTGAGCCTGACGTTTTCGAGATCTACACCGCGCCCAACGATTTTTCCGCCGTGCGCGAGGCGCTGGAAGCCCAGGGCCTGTCCTTCCTCTCCGCGGAGGTCGATAAGATCCCGCAAAATACCGTGGCCGTTGCCGATGAGGATACCATCCTGAAGATCCAGAAGATGCTGGAAATGCTGGAGGACAACGACGACGTGCAGAATGTATATCACAATGCCGACCTTCCTGAGGAGGAAGAAGAGGAATAATCCCCTGGCATGTCGAAAAAGTGGCTGCGGCCACTTTTTTGTTTTCATGGTTCAGGCACCAATGGAGGGACGCTATGACCAGTGCCATCTTGGAAACCGAACGACTGATTCTCCGAAGATTTAATGAGGGCGACCTTGAAGCGCTGTATCAGCTTTTGAGGGACCCGGAGGTCAACACGTTTCTGCCGTGGTTTCCGATCAGGGATCAGGCGGAGGCAAAGGTTTTCTTCCAGGAACGATTGGCGTCCTGTTCGTACAGCTTCGCCATCTGCCCCAAGGGACAGGAGCCTATCGGCTACATTAAGCTCTCCTCCGATGAAAGCCGCGATCTGGGCTATGCCATCCGCCGGGAATACTGGCACAAGGGCATCGTCACCGAGGCAGGCCGGGCGCTGCTTGAGCGGCTCAGGCAAGACGGCGTTCCTTATGTCACGGCGACCCATGACCGAAACAATCCGAGAAGCGGCGGCGTCATGCGGCAGCTCGGCATGACATATCGCTACTCCTATGAGGAACAATGGCAGCCCAAAAACATGCTGGTCACATTCAGGATGTATCAGCTGAACCTTGACGGACAGGCAGACAGAGTCTACCAGAAATATTGGGATATTTCTGCCGTGCGCTTGATAGAAAAGGACTTATCCTGACAACGCGGAAAGGAGCGATCCCCATGAAAAAAGCCATGTTAACGATCCTGGCGCTGCTGCTGACCCTTTCGCTGACTCCCAGCCTGGCGGAAGACGAGGCCCTGAGCGCCGCCCAGGCCCTTGTGCCCACCGGTGCCCGGCTGGTCGAGCAGGAGCGCGACGGCGCGTGTCTCACCTATGCGTTTCGGGATGACGCCGCTGATTATGAGGTGACGCTGTGCAAATCCGATCTTACGCCCCTCAAGCTGGAAACCGAGTTTCATTTTCCCGCCGCGTCCCTTGAAACCAGCGAAGACGCGCAGCTTCATCTGTCCGTGGAGGAGAAAGACGACCGTGCGGCGCTGCTGATCCTTTTCCTGACGGAGGGAGAGGATGCGCTGGTCTCAGCCTGCCTGCGGGAGGACGGCGCGGTGCTGGACATTGAACGGTATTTCGGCGCGGCGGACGCTCTGCTGACGGCGGATGCCGCGGCAGACGTTCTCCGGGCGCAGTTTGGCGAAATGACGCTCCTGGAGCTGGACATCAGCTTGGACGAGGACACCCTGGCCCTGACCTATGAGGGCGAAGCCCTGATGAACGGCGGCGACCGCTATGAATTTGAGTTGGACGCTGCCGGAAAAATCCTCTCCTGGGTCTGGGAAAAACCTGATGACTGAAGCGCGTGGTCTCAGCTGAAAAAAACCGTTGACATTTGTCATGCAAATGGCTATGATAAAAGGCAGGATAGACGCTGTTTTCTGTCCGCGTACCTTTGACTAAAAAGGAAAGGAGCTGGCTATTGTCCATGGAAGGCGACCCTAACGGTAGTAGTACCTTGCAGCCTCCGGCTGGCAGCGCTCCTTTTCGGGTGCGCGGACGCCTTGGAAGCAGACGGTAAAGCTCCGCTTCCCTTTGTTCCTGTACCCTGATGGGTTCAGGCTGATTGTTCCGCGCCTTCAAACGGACGCTGACCTCCGGCGGATGTATCTCCGCAGGAAAGGACAGTGTAGTGTATGAAGCGAATCTTCAAAACCGTTGACGATCATATGACCGAGTGCACAACCCTGGAGAAGGGCTGCTGGGTGCACTTGGAGAATCCTACCAAGGAGGAGCTGGAGGGCCTCACGACCCGCTTTGCCCTGGACCCCACCTTTCTTCCTGCCGCCCTGGACGAGGAGGAAAGCGCCCGCATCGAGTTTGATCCTGACAAGCAGCAGACGCTGATTCTGGTAGACGTTCCCTATGTGGAGGCGGAAGGCAGCGGCTATGTGTATTCCACCACGCCTCTTGGCATCGTGCTGGTGGATGACATCATTATCACCGTCTGCACCCGGGATACGCCTATCATCACCGACTTCACCGAGGAGCGGGTGCGCGGCTTCTGGACCTTCAAGCGTACCCGGTTCATACTGCAGATTCTCTACCGCAATGCCGGCCGGTTCCTGTCCTACCTCAAGCAGATTGACAAGGCAAGCATGCATGTACAGGACAAATTGGAAAAATCCTCCCGCAACCAAGAGCTGCTGCAGATGATGAAGCTGGAAAAGTCCCTGGTGTTCTTTTCCACCTCCCTCAAGGGCAACGAGCTGGTCATGGAAAAGCTCATGCGGCAGACCACCATCCTTAAGCAGTTTCCAGAGGATACGGATCTGCTGGAAGACGTGATTATCGAGAACAAGCAGGCCATGGAGATGTGCGCCATCTACCGGGACATCATGTCCGGCACCATGGACGCCTTCGCCTCCATCATCAGCAACAACCTGAACATCACCATGAAGGTGCTGACCAGCGTCACCGCGCTGCTGGCCGTGCCCACCATTTTCTCCTCCCTGTGGGGCATGAACGTGCCCGTCCCCTTCCAGAATTCGCCCTTCGGCTTTTGGATTGTGCTGGGCATCTCTGTGGTGGTGGCAGGCGCCAGCTTTGTGCTGATGTACAAAAAACGTATGTTCCGCTGACATCCGCGTACAGCAAAAACCCGGTGGAAGCCCGCAAGACAGCGGGAAATCCACCGGGTTTTGCTTTGCCTGCGGTTCAGGCCTCGCCGCTTTCGCCGCCCAGGCGCATGGCCGCGGCGAAGCCCAGGGCGAAGGTCACCAGGCTGACAAGTATCGTCATCAGGGTTACGCCGGACAGGTCGGAGCCCATCAAAATGGCTACGGGCGACGCCACGACCAGGCCCAAAATAGCGCAGTAGGTCAGCGTCTTCTGCTTGGACAGCAGTATCTCAATCAGTTTAGCAATGGCGAAGATACCTACCACAATGCCCAGACCAAAGGGCAGCAGGATGCCCACATTGGCCATCAGCGCGCCCCAGTCGCCGCTGGCCAAGGCGCTGATGGCGCCGGGGATTGCGCCGGTGACGATGGGCTCATAATACCCGATCAGCTTCAGGATCATGGAGCCGCTGACGCCGGGGATCACCATGGTAGCCGAGGCCAGCGCGCCGATTAGAAACAGCTTCACAACCTCCGCCAGCGAAAGCCGGATCACCGCCACATGCTCCGTCTGGAAGGCCTGCAGCAGCACGATCAGCGCAAAAAAGGCCACGAACAGCCCCCATCCTCCCGCGCCGATCCGGCTGCCCTTGACGTTCTTTATCATGGCGGGCAGGCCGCCCAGGATCAAACCGATGAACAGGGTATTGGTGGGCAGCGGATATTGAGCGAAAAGCCACTTCAGCGCGAAGGACAGACCGGCAATGGCCGCCGCCATACCAATGGCGTAGGGCAGCAGCGTCCTGACAGCGCGGCGGAATTCCTTGAACAGATGCGTAATGCAGTAAATCAGCGTATCGTAGATGCCCATGGACACCATCATCGTGCCGCCGGACACACCGGGAATGATGTTGGCCAGGCCAATGACCGCGCCTTTGAGCACATCCCAGAAAAACTTCATACGTTTCGTCTCCTTACTGATGGCTTGGAAATTTCCTTCCATGATATACTATATCAGAAAGCGAAAGATACGTCAAATCGCCTGAAAATGGCAGCGAGAAAAAGTCCTGAAAAAATGAAGAAAAGTACTTGACAAATTTTCGGAGATGCGCTATCATAAGCAAGTCGCCGCGACTATGACAGGTTGGGCGGTGACATGGCATAGGGGAGCATAGCTCAGCTGGGAGAGCATCTGCCTTACAAGCAGAGGGTCACAGGTT
>CANOHT010000038.1 GCA_947565865.1 uncultured Clostridia bacterium | reverse complement strand
GAGCCGGTGGAAAAGGGCAAGTAAACCAAAGCCCCTTTCGGTGCCGCCAAGCAGTGCCGGCGCGGCTGGCGGGTCTTCAGAGCGCTTTAGCGCTGCCGGTACCAAGCCCTTATAGGGCTTAGTCAAACCACCGGCTTAGCCGGTGACCATGATTTCACAGAGCTTTGTCCTTTAAGGATTTGGGCTGGGCGATGGTGCCTGCTTAATCATGGGGCGGCTCGATTGAACAAGCGCCATGTCCGACCATAGTGAGGCCCGCATCCTGTGAACAGCCATAGGCCGCCGTTAGCTTGGCCGTTCGCCGCGGGGGTCGCGGGCGGCGGGCGTTCGCAGCAAAAACGCTTCCTGGTTTGGATAAAAAAACCGGCTGCACAGGGACGGATACCGTCGAAGAACGGTATTTGTCCTGAATGCAACCGGGTTTTTTACGCTGATGCGGCTGGCAAAACATCTGGTTAATCTCGTGGCGCGTGCTTCCAAAGGCATGATGGCAAAGCAGACCCGCCCGGCGCCGAGCATGCCGATTTCATGGGCGGCCGATATTTCGCGCGCGAAGGAAGGCCTGGCCGCAAGTTGCCGTGCTGCATGCGCATGTGGCGTGACGGGATGACCACCCAGCCAGCGGTGCAGCCGATTCTGTCCGCATGTACGACGCGAAACAGCGACGCGCTGCGCGGGCAGGTTCATGTCAGCATCCGCCAGTCTTTGGTTCGTTTGATCGGGAGAAGGCGCAGCTTACATGCTGCCAGCTCTGCAGGAACGCCCTGCGCAGGCCGCCCGCGTGTTCCGCGCTTCATCCAGGACAGCTCCGAGAAAAATCAGATGATCCTCCGGGTCATAAAGACTTATGCTGACAGCGCCCCAAGGCATTGGCATTGGGGCTGGGACTTCAGCACCCTTCGCGCTAAGCGCTAATGCCTGTCGATACGCCTTTCTATGCTGTCTGCGGTGAACGTCAGGCATATGTACTGATGCTGCTTGTTCTTGCTGAACCGTCGCCGTCAATGGCCGGCGGGGTTCCTTCTGCGAAAAAGAACGGATGAACGCCGTCCTCACTGCCCTTTTCCATATCAGACAGCTGCTGATAAAGCGTCGCAAGCCTGACGATATCATCGGTCAGCAAGCCGTCTTCCAAAAACGGTCATGCAAGAATTTCCTGCGGCTGCGTTTACGCATCCACCCTGAAGGCATAGATCGTTGTGGTATCGTACTTTTCGCCGGGGCGGAGCACAGTGGTGCCGGGGAATTCCGGGTGGTTGGGCGAATCGGGGCAGTGCTGAGTTTCCAGACACATGGCGCTGTAAACGCCGTAGTGCGCGCCCCCCTTGCCGCCCTGGATGTCGGTGGTGCAGGCGGAGTACAGCTGCATGGCGGGCTGGTCGGTGATGACCTCCATGGTGCGCCCGGAGTCCTCGTGATGTACGCAGGCGCACAGGCCCATGGCCTCGCCCTTGCGCAGGACAAAGTTGTGGTCATAGCCGCCGGCCAGCTTCATCTGGGGACAGGCGTCCATGGCGTCCAGACCGTCCGCCATCAGCAGGCCCTCGCGCATGTCGAAGGGGGTCTGGCTCACGGGCATGTACGCCCCGGTGGGGATCAGTCCGGCGTCCACCTTGGTGATGACGTCGGCGTCAATGTACACGCCGTGGTCGCGGATGGTGCCATGGTCGTGCCCTGCCAGGTTGAAATAGGTATGGTTGGTTAGGTTGCACAGGGTGGCCTTGTCGGTGGTGGCCTCATAATGAATGCTGAGGTTGCAGTCATCGTCCCAGGTATAAGTCACGGTGACGTCCAGGTTGCCGGGATAGCGGCCCTCGCCGTCAGGGCTGAGGCGGTGGAAGGCCACGCTGTCCTCGCCCTCCGCCTGGGTGGTTGCGGCCTCCCACAGGAAGGAGGAAAAGCCGTGGAAGCCGCCATGCAGGTGGTTGACGCCGTTGTTGGTTTCCAGCTGATAGTCCACGCCGTCCAGGGTGAAGCGTCCCTTGGCGATGCGATTGCCATAGCGGCCCACGGTGTCGCCCATGGAGCCGTGATGCCCCTCGTAGCGATCCAGGGTGTCAAAGCCCAGGGCCACATCGGCCAGCCGGCCGTCCTTGTCCGGAACAATAATAGAAACGGTGATGGCGCCGAAGTCCGTCACGGTAACAGACGCGCCGCTTCGGTTGGTCATGGTGTAAAGGGTAGCGGCCTGACCCGCCTTGGTCACGCCGAAGGGCTTGGTGGTAATGGCCATGCAAAGAGCCTCCTTGTGATTTCTTCTGCGCCCATTGTACCGCGGATGCCGGGGCTGGTCAATCGGGATTTTCGTGGGCGAGGGGGGATTTTTCGGGATGTCAGCCCTTGTCCAGCATAGGCCTGAGGAACTGACCGGTGTAGCTTCCATTGCAGCGGGCGACGGTTTCCGGCGTGCCGGCGCAGACCACCTTGCCGCCCTGGTCACCGCCTTCAGGCCCCAGGTCGATCAGCCAGTCCGCCACCTTGATGACATCCAGATTATGCTCGATAACCAGGACGCTGTTGCCCGCGTCCGCCAGGCGCTGAAGCACATGAATCAGCTTGTCCACATCCGCCATGTGCAGGCCGGTGGTAGGCTCGTCCAGGAGATAGAGGGTCTTGCCGGTGCCCCGGCGGGAAAGCTCTGTGGCCAGCTTCACCCGCTGGGCCTCGCCGCCGGACAGGGTGGTGGAGGGCTGACCCAGCTTCATATAGCCAAGGCCGACATCGTAAAGAGTTTCCAGCTTGCGCAGGATGGGCTGGTGGTTTTCGAAGAAGGCCATAGCCTCCTCCACGTTCATTTCCAGCACCTCGTAGATGTTTTTGCCCTTGTAGGTTACTTCGAGGGTTTCGCGGTTGTAGCGCCGACCCTTGCAGACCTCGCAGGGCACATAGATGTCCGGCAGGAAGTGCATTTCGATTTTCAGCAGGCCGTCGCCGGAGCAGGCCTCGCACCGCCCGCCCTTGACGTTGAAGGAGAAGCGGTTCTCCTTGTAGCCCCGGGCCTTGGCCTCGGGGCTCATGGCGAAGATCCTGCGAATGAGGTCGAACAGGCCAGTGTAGGTGGCGGGGTTGCTACGGGGGGTGCGGCCGATGGGGCTCTGGTCGATGCAAATGATCTTGTCCAGCTGCTCAATGCCTTCCATACTGCCGAACTTGCCGGGACGGGTTTTGGCACGGTTGAGCTCTCTGGCCAGATGCTTGTGGATGATCTCGTTTACCAGACTGGACTTGCCCGAACCGCTGACGCCTGTGACGCAGCACAGCAGCCCCAGCGGGATCTGCACATCGATGTTTTTCAGGTTATGCTCCTTCGCGCCCTTGATGCTCAGGAAGCCTGAGGGCTTTCGGCGGGAGGCGGGGACGGCGATCTTCTTGGCGCCGGAAAGATACTGGCCCGTCAGGCTCTCCTTGCAGGCCTTGATGTCATCCACCGTGCCCTCCGCCACAATGCTGCCGCCATGGATGCCCGCGCCTGGGCCCACGTCCACGATCCAGTCCGCGGCGTACATGGTATCCTCGTCATGCTCCACCACGATGAGGGTGTTGCCCAGGTCGCGCATGCGCTTCAGGGTGTTGATAAGCTTTTGATTGTCCCGCTGGTGCAGTCCGATGGAGGGCTCGTCAAGTATGTAGAGTACGCCCATCAGGGAGGAGCCGATCTGCGTGGCCAGGCGGATGCGCTGGGCCTCGCCGCCGGATAGCCCACCCGCCGCCCGGGACAGCGTCAGATAGCCCAGGCCCACGTCGATGAGGAAGCCCAGCCGGGCGTCGATCTCCTTGAGAATCTGCGCGCCGATCATGCGCTCCTTTTCCGTCAGCGTCAGGCCGGAGAAGAAGGCGCGGGCCGCCGTGATGGACATGTCGGAGACCTCGGCCAGGTTCCGGCCATTCACCGTCACGGCCAGGGATTCGGGCTTCAGCCGCCGTCCGTGGCAGACGGGACAGGATTCCTCGGCCATGTATTCCTCATAGGCCTGCTTCATGGCGTCGGAGGAGGTCTCCCGGTAGCGCCGCTCCAGGGTAGGGATTACGCCCTCAAAGGGGGTGGCGTAGGTTCCCTGCCCGTGGGCGCTCTCATAGACGATGGTCAGCTTCTCCTTACCCGTGCCGTAGAGGATGGCCTGCATGGCTTCCTCCGAAAAATCAGAAACGGGCGTATCCAGGGTGAAGCCGTATTTGTCCCCCATGGCGGTGAAATACTGGGCCGCGATGCCCGACGTGTCCGCGGTGTTAAAGCCCATGGCATTCAGCGCGCCCTTGCGCAGGGACAGGGACTTGTCCGGGAAGAGAATGTCCGGGCTGATCTTCATCAGCGTACCCAGGCCGGAGCAGTTGGGACAGGCGCCGAAGGGACTGTTGAAGGAGA
This sequence comes from uncultured Clostridia bacterium, assembly GCA_947565865.1. Taxonomy (GTDB): domain Bacteria; phylum Bacillota; class Clostridia; order Christensenellales; family Aristaeellaceae; genus UBA11524. The sequence continues at coordinate 21,120 of CANOHT010000038.1, read as the reverse complement.
ACATCCGGGGGGTCAGCTCCTCAATGGATACGCCGCAGTCGGGGCAGGCGTAATTCATGGAGAAAAGCAGTTCTCCCTGGTCGAACAGGTCGATAATGACCAGGCCCCCCGCCCTGCCCGTGGCGGTCTCAATGGAATCGGCCAGCCGCTGCTGGAACTCCTTCCCCGGCCGGACGATCAGGCGATCCACCACCAGCTCGATGGCGTGCTTCTTTTTTTTGTCCAGCGCCGGGGTGTCGTCCAATTCGCAGAGCTCGCCGTCGATGCGCACACGGACGAAGCCGCTTTTCCGAGCGTCCTCCAGCACCTTGGCGTGCTCGCCCTTGCGGGCCCGTACCACCGGGGCCAGCACCTGCAGCCGGGTTCCCTCGGGGTACTTCATCACCGCGTCCACCATCTGATCCACTGTCTGCTGGCGAATCTCCTTCCCGCACTGAGGACAGTGCGGGATGCCGATGCGCGCCCACAAAAGGCGCAGATAATCATGGATTTCCGTCACGGTGCCCACGGTGGAGCGAGGATTCCGGCTGGTGGTCTTCTGGTCGATGGAGATGGCGGGGGACAGGCCCTCGATGCTGTCCACATCGGGCTTTTCCATCTGGCCAAGGAACTGCCGGGCATAACTGGACAGGCTTTCCACATATCGCCGCTGGCCTTCGGCATAAATGGTGTCGAAGGCCAGGGAGCTTTTGCCGGAGCCGGAAAGCCCCGTGAACACCACCAGCTTGTCCCGGGGAACCGTCAGGCTCACGTTGCGCAGGTTATGCTCACGCGCGCCCTGAATTACAAGATTGTCGTTCATGCTTTTCCTCCTGCGGCCCATGATCGGCTGAATCCCGGAGGGGACAGGCCGCCTCCATAGTGTACCACAAACCGATTTTTTTCACAAGGCGAACACGAACAAATGTTTTATAATTTGTTTGCCATATTGTCTGCGGGTTTGATTTCTGCTATACTATGGCGTATAGCCATGCAAAGGAGTGTGATGGATTGCGGTTGAAGCGTTATATTCCTTCCGCCAGCCGTATACCGGAGCTGGACGGACTGCGGGTGCTGCTGGTGCTGATCGTCAGCTGGTATCATATCTGGCAGCAGAGCTGGCTGACGCCCGCTGTGGGCGGCTTCTCTCTGGATTTTCTGGTGCGCTCAGGATATATGCCGGTGGACGGCACCATCCTGCTCAGCGGGTTTTTGCTTTTCCTGTCCTATGCGCGGGGCATGACGGAGGGCGCGCCGCTTCCGGATCGGCGGGCGTTTTATCAGCGGCGGATCATGCGGATTGTTCCCAGCTTTTATTTCATCACCCTGGTAATGCTCTTTGCCGTGGCGCTGCCCTGGGGGCTGTACGCCACGCCTCAGGCCATGGTGAAGGATGTGGCGACCCATTTTACCTTCACCTTTACCTTCTGGCCGGATACCTACATTGCCACGCCCATTGGCGTAGCCAGCTGGACCCTGGCCATTGAGATGCAGGCGTATCTGCTGTATCCGTTCCTGGCGCGCGCCGCGGTGAAGCGCCCCGCCCTCACCCTGACGGCCATGACCGTCGCTGCCTGGGCCTGGCGCGGCTGGTGCCTGTGGGCGCTGAAGGACTACTCCATGGTGGTCAATCAGCTGCCCTCCTTCCTGGATGTGTACGCCCTGGGAATGCTGGCGGCGATGCTCTACGTCCGGGGCGTCCGCGCCTACAACCGGCTGCGGGAGAAGGGACTGCGGGCCATGTGGCAGGCGCTGGCTACTCTGGCGGTGTGCCTGTGCGTGGCAGCGACCATTCGCGTGCTCAGGGCCCAGGCGTCCTCGGCTGGCTATGCCGCCATCCAGGCAGGACAGATGCTCCGCCGTCCGTTCTTCGCTCTTTGCCTTGCCGGGCTGATGCTGAGCCTGCCCTTCGCCATCCGCCCCATCCGTTTCCTGATGGGCAACCGGGTGATGAAGGAATTGGCGGCGGTGTCGATGAATTATTACCTTATCCACCAGAACCTGGCGGTGCACCTCAAGCGACTGGGCATTCCGCCCTCCGTCAGCGACACGCCCAACATGGCCGCTGAGACCGCTTGGCAATATCCCTATACCTATCTGTGCTTCGGACTGTCGCTGCTGCTGGCCTTCCTGGTGACCTACCTGGTGGAGAAGCCCTGTGCGCGGCTGCTGAAACGCTGGTTCGATCAACGAAATCAACGGAGGAAAACAACCATGAAAGATCCCCGGATGGTTACCCTGGCCCATAATCTGGTGAATTATTCCTGCGCTGTCCAGCCCGGTGAGAAGGTCTGGATTGAGGGCACCGGCATACCCTCGGAGTTCATTGCCCAGCTGGTGGAGGAGACCTATCAGGCGGGTGGCATCCCCTTTGTGACCCTGCGGGATCCCAAGGTGGAACGCGCCCTGGGCATGGGCTACTCGGAAGAGCAGCTCACCTGGTTGGCGGAGGGCGATGGCAAGCGCATGAGCGAGTGCCGGGCCTATATCGGTGTGCGCGGCGGCGACAACATGTACGAGACCGGCGACGTGCCCGCGGAGCGCAGCGGGCTCTACGCCAAGCTGTATTCCTCCAAGGTGCATGGTCAGATCCGCGTTCCCCAGACCAAGTGGGTGGTGCTGCGCTATCCCACGCCCTCCATGGCGCAGCAGGCGGGCATGAGCACCGAGGCCTTTGAGGAGCACTTCTTCAATGTGTGCAACCTGGACTATGCCAAGATGTCCCGGGCCATGGACGCCCTCGTCACGCGGATGAACAACGCCGACCAGGTGCACATTACCGGCAAGGGCACCGACCTGACCTTCTCCATCAAGGGCCTGCCGGGCATTAAGTGCGACGGCAAGCTGAACATTCCTGACGGCGAGGTGTTTTCCGCGCCGGTGGTGGGCTCCATCAACGGCGTTATTACCTACAATACCCCCAGCCTTTACCAGGGCAAGGTGTTCGAGAACATCCGCCTGACCTTTAAGGATGGCTATGTGGTGGAGGCCTCCTGCAATGACAGCGAGCGTCTGAACAAGATTCTGGACACCGACCCCGGCGCCCGGGCGGTGGGCGAATTCGCCATCGGTGTGAATCCCTACATCACCGAGGCCATCAAGGATACGCTGTTTGACGAGAAGATCGCGGGGAGCTTCCATTTCACCCCCGGCCGCTGCTATGACGAGTGCGATAACGGCAATCAGTCCGCCATCCACTGGGATCTGGTGTGCATCCAGACCCCGGAATACGGCGGGGGAGAAATGTACTTTGACGGCGAGCTGATCCGCAAGGACGGCCTGTTTGTTCCTGACGACCTGAAGGCGCTGAACCCGGAAAACCTGAAGTAAGAAAAGCTGGTTTTTGCGGACTGAAAAGGAGCCTGTCCCCTGGGAGTGAAGGGGGCAGGCTCCTTTCGATTTGCCAATGCTCTGATATACCGAGTTTCTCGGTGTATGTCAATGCTGAATGATAAGGGGTGATATACGCAAGAAAAAATGGAAGGGGGTGCCGCTATGCCTCATGATCGTCGCATCCGAAAGCTGCGGCATCTGTCCCTTCGTCTGGATGAAGCGTTCCTTCGAAAGCTGGAATATGTGGTTGGTTATGAGGGCCGGTCAATGAACAGCACTGGGTTCGGCTGGTGCGGCGGTATTGGTTGATTTTGAGGAAAAGCACGGCGCTATTGAGTTGGAAGATAAGATGGAATTATCCTGAGAATAAAGCGATGGGGGAGAGCTGTCAGGCTATACTTTCTTGTGGAGAAGGACAGGCCCTTGGCAGGGCAGCGGAGCATGCTTGGTTGTACTTTCTCCTCGGAGAAAGTACCAAAGAGGATTGGGGGCGGCTGAGCTGAACCTGCATGGGCAGCCGATCCACCATTCGGCAATGTCGCGGGGACGCAGGCGCTGTCCCCGCGCTGTGTCTCATTGGAACTGCGTACTGCTTCATCTGCCACTGGCGGCGCGGTACTCCGTTCCCCCAAACCTCCGTGGCATAGCATGGAGCGCGTGGCTATTTTCAGTCACCAGCTAATTGCGCCTCGCAGGGGCGGTGTTTCCACTCCAAAGAAACAGGCAAGTGTGCTTGAGGGCTTTCGTTTGGTCTGGCTCGGTAGACCCGGTTGCACATGGGACTGGAACCGTTGGAGTCAGAAGGTTATGCTTTGCATTGGTGCCATAGGAACAAGTATCAAACAAGGGGCCCGATCCTATAGGTATAGGATTTCCCTTATAGGGGCGGGCCTCGAAGGATTCCGCAGGGCGATCGGAAAGCCCTTTGGTTGCCCCCACAGCGCGAAAACCCGCAAACAAAAAGCACCCAGTTGCACATAGGGGAAATACCCTTCCACTACGAACGGTACCAGTCCCGTGTGCAACCAGGTCTACATACTTAAACCAAACAACGGCTTTGCTGCTGAAGCACACTCGCTTGCTCTAATGGAGTGGGAATACCGCCCCTGGGAGGCGGTATTAGCCGGTAGCCGATTATGGCTCCGCATGTCATGCTAAGCGATGGGGGGCCTGGGGCCGCCACTCATGCAGGTTAACTTTGGCGGCCCCCAGACCTCTTTGCTACTCTCTCCGTGACGCCTTCCTCCTTGGGGAAGGCAAAGAGAAAAACTTTTTTCCGCAAAAAGGGCGGCAGCCCTGCAAGGGCGCAATCATCTCTATGGAGAGAGCACATTGAGGCCGCGAAGCGGGATACCGCCTGCTGGCGCCTTATTCATACACCGCGCGGCTGCCGCCGATATAGGGCAGGCGGCTGTAGGCCATGACCAGGTTAGCATGGCCCACGCGCTGGCGGTCGATGCGCAGGGGCACCGCCACGGGACGGATGTGCATGCCCACCAGGGTATCGCCGATGTCGATGGCGGCGTCGGCCTGAACGTTCATGGCCAGGACTGGCTGCCGGAGCAGCTTCCAGGCCGCAGCGGGGACACTGCCGCCCGCCTTGGGCTGAGGGATGGCCCGAACCTGGGTCAGCCGCCCCGCCGTCAGCACCCGCTGCTCCAGGACGATGGCGCGGTTGAGATGCTCGCAGCACTGGAAGGCCGCATCCAGGCCATGGCGTTGGCAGGCGTCCAGCATGGCTTGGGCGATGACCTCGCCCAGCTCGGGCACACTGCCCTTGCCGATGCGTGCGCCGGCCACCTCGCTGGTGGAGCAGCCCAGGACAATCAGTCCGCCGGGCTGAATCTGTCCGGCCTCCGCCAGGGCGTCCACCGCCTGGGTCAGGGCTTCCTTGATATCTTGACGAAGAGCTTCCTCCATGGTTCATTCCTCCTGTGTGTGCTGGGAATCATCGGGATGGAGCGCGTTGCGCAGGAAGTCGATGGGGTGCTGAAGCACCTCATCCAGCACGTTTTCCGCGCCGATGGTCAGCAATTGACCGACCATACGGGCAATCATTTTGGCGGTTTCCGGGTCGATGTCACGGGCGGCGGCCAGCATGGCGGCGGCGCTTTTCAGCTTATCGGCGCTGATGTCGCTCAGGGTATCCGCTCCTGTGGCCTCCAGGATAGAGAAAATCGTTTCCACGAATGTCCGGCGCTGATCGGGGGTGCTCTGCTTCAGCCACGCATGCAGGGTATCGTCGATCACGCGGCTGGCGGCGTCCACCTCACCCAGTTCATCAAAGCGGGGGCCGACGAGCTGCCAGCTGAAGGAATCGTGCTGCAAAAGCCCCACGGCGTCGGAGCGCACCACGGTGTAATCCGGGTGATCGGTAATCAGCAGGCCGACCACCGAGGACTGGGGGATGAAGGCGTGAAGCACCGGACGGATACGGGCATAGCCTTGGCTGGCCATGGTATCCGCGTCCAGGCCCGGGCCGTCAAAGCTGTATACGCCCAGCAGCTGCTTTTGGGTGACGGGAGAGGCATGGGCAGCCGCGTAAGCAGCCAGGTTGCCGCCCTTGCTGTGGCCGACGACGTAGAGTCCGCCCGGGGCGCGGATAGCGGCCCGCTCCAGGTAGGTAACCGCCTCCATCTGTGCTGGAACGGGGCTTTCAAAGGCCATGGTGAAGTCCTCGCGCCAGCCCACCAGGGTGGCGTCCGTGCCTCGGAAGCATACGCAGCGCTGCCCGCCCGGCAAATCGGCGGTGACGGCGGAAAATTGAATGCCGCGGGCGTCATCCACCGTGTTGACGAAATCATGCAGGCGGATGTGGCCGAAGCGAACCGTATCCGCCATAGTAAAAATCAACTGATGCCACTTGGCGTCGTATTCACCTTCGGGTACGGAATCCTCATCCATGTCGGCGGCGATGTCCGTCAGCAGCGCGCCTTGCTCGGTGGCAGCTGCGTCAGGAAGGTCGTTGTAGCTGAGGTTGGCCAGGAGCAGGGCGTCAATGGGCGTCCAGGGCACGGCGGCAAAGCTCTGCTCGCCGCGCCAGGTGAGGTAATCAAGAATGTTTGCCATCATGATCCTCCATGAAAATCCGTCATCCTTGGGGATGAAAGGGGTTATTCAGACCATTGGCAATTTCGGGGTGGCACAGCCTCTTCGGCTTTATTCCGGCATCGGCACCCCTCTTTGGGACATGAAAACGGGATGGTTCCCGCACTGCTTCATGAGAAAGAGCTTCCTTGCAGAGCTTCCCGGCGAGCGCCGTTCGAGGTCGGCTTTGCCCCAATGGCGAGAACAATGGTTCAATTCCCGCGGGTAGCCATTGCTTGACTTGATGTCAGGGGATGGCCGGGCACGGCGATCGGGGAAGCCCTGCAAATGCGGCTAAGCGGCGCAGCTGCTTTGCCGATGCCCTGGGTTATTCCAAATCGCCGCTTTGCTTCATCTGCTCAAATTCCTCCCGGGAGATCAGGCACATCCGGGGCTTCGCGCCGTCCTTGGCGGAAACGATGCCCCGGCGCTCCATCTCGTCCACCAGCCGTCCGGCCCGGGCGTAGCCGACCTTGAGGCGGCGCTGCAAAAGACTGGTTGAGACCTGGCCGTCGTTCACGGCCATCTCGATGCACTGAGCCAAAAGGGAAGAATCCCCGGAGAGGCTGTCGGCGGCCTCGGCGCTGTCGGCGGAAGCCGGGTTGGCCTCCTGCTCCAGGTGCTCCAGCTGTTCCAGTACGTCGGGATCGTAATCTGCTTCGCAATTTTCGCGGATGAAGTCAGTGATGCGGTTTACCTCGTTGTCGCTCAGGAAGCAGCCCTGGACGCGGATGGGGGTGAACTCGCCCGTGGGCAGGTAGAGCATATCGCCCCAGCCCAGCAGCTGTTCCGCGCCCACCCGGTCCAGAATGGTGCGGCTGTCGATGAAGCTGGATACCTTGAAGGCGATGCGGCTGGGAATATTGGCCTTGATAAGGCCGGTGATGACGTCCACGGAGGGGCGCTGGGTGGCCACTACCAGGTGGATGCCGGCTGCGCGGGCCAGCTGGGCCAGGCGGCAGATGTGATCCTCCACCTCGCGCTTGCAGGTCATCATCAGATCGGCCAGCTCATCGATGATGATGACGATGCGGGGCATGAATTCCTCGTGATCCTCCAGCTTGGCGTTATAGCCGTCGATGGCCCGCACACCCTTGATCTGGAACTTTTTGTAGCGATCCATCATTTCCGCCACGGCCCAGGCCAGGGCTCCGGCGGCCTTGTGGGGATCGGACACCACGGGAATCAGCAGGTGTGGGATGCCGTTGTAGCACTGAAGTTCCACCACCTTGGGATCAACCAGGATCATCCGCACCTCCCGAGGGGAGCAGCGGTAGAGCAGGCTGTTGATCATGGTGTTGATGCACACGGATTTGCCCGAACCCGTTGCGCCGGCAATGAGCAGATGGGGCATCCTGGCAAGATCGCACACGATGGGCGTCCCGGCGATGTCCTTGCCCAGGGCCACCACCAGGGGCGACTTGGCCTCCCGCATGGGCGGGCTTTCCAGCACCTCCCGGAGGGTAACGGTGGAGACCTTGCGATTGGGCACCTCCACGCCCACCAGGGATTTGCCGGGAATGGGCGCCTCGATGCGGACGGACTTGACCTCCATGTTCATGGCGATGTTCTTGCCCAGATCGGTGACCTTGGTCACCTTGATGCCCGCCGCCAGCTCCAGCTCAAAGCGGCTGATGGCAGGGCCGTGGGTAACGTGACGCACCTTGGCGGGCACCTTGAAGGACTGCAGCGTTTCTTCCAGTCGCTGAGACCGCATGGCGTCCTCCTCCGGGCTGATGCCGGAGGCAGGCTCGGCGGCGGCCAGCAGATTCATGCTGGGGTAGACATAGGGCGGGGACAGCGCCATTTCGGTCTGCTGGGCTGTGGCCTCCGCCTTCCGGGGCGGCAGCTTCAATTCGGGCTTCCAGGCGTCCTTGGGCGGCTCCTGCTGCAGCTTGGGCGGCCGAACCGGCGCGGCGGAGGGCTGTGCTGGCGCGTCCTCCCAAGGCGGGGTGTCGTCAGCCCAGGAGGGGGTGGGCTCCTGGCGGGCTTCGGCGGGCTTCGACGGCTTCCGCTGCCGCTGCGGCACGGGGGCAGCCTCCTCATCCCAGCCATCCTCCCGCCAGCTGGCCCGGCGCTGGGCAGGCTCTTCCTCCCAGGCGGCGCCGCGCGGACTCTCCTGGGAAGCGTATGCATGCTGACGGCTCGTCATGCTCTCCGGCTGCTCCGGCCTCACCCGGGGCGTACGGACGGTGCGCTGCCGGGGTTCCTCCACGGGCTCGTCATAGACGGGCTGTTCGTAGACAGGCGGCGCATAGACAGGCTGAGCGTCGGACGCCCCTGGGGGCACAGGCTCCCCCTCGTAAGAATAGGGCGCGAAACCGTCTTGCTCGTAGGCAGTATATCCTTCTGAAGGCATGAAAGCGTCCGAGGGCTGCTCCCGCCGCTGAAATATCGGGGAGGGCTGGGCGGGCTGCTCCGGGGGCGTATCCTCCTCCCGGCGGGAGAAAATCCAGGACTTCCGTGGCCTGGTCTCGGCGTTGTGGCTGTTCTCATCCTTCCTGCGGCCGAAAATCCGGGAGGCCCGGTTCTTTTGCTCGGAGGCGCTTTCCGGGCGCAGGGGCTTCATGGGCGGCAGGTCATCCTCCGGGGCCATGGGGACGGGACGGCGCAGGCTGGCGGGAGCCGTGGGCCGGGGCTGATTCGGGTAAGGCTGGTGCTGAGGGTAATACCCAGGGGCTGGCTGGCCGGGATAGGGCTCCTGGCGGGGCGGTTCCTGCCAGCCCCCCTGGGGAAGATACTGCTGCCGCTGGGCCATTTGCTGCTGCCAGGCCAGTTCCTGCTGGGCCAGGGTGCGCTGTTCCTGCTCCTGCCGGGCCTGACGGCGGCTCTGCTTCCCTTGTATCATCGCCAGCAGCCCCTTCATATCCAGCCGTACCATGAACAGGATGACTCCTGCCGCCATCAGCAGACAGAGAATCGCGGCCAGCACGGCGTTGCCCAGCAGCTGCCACAGGGGCCAGGCCAGGAGCATTCCCAGCACACCGCCGCCCATGGCGGAGCGTGCGCCCAGCTCATAGCTGCGGGCAAGAAAGGCGTCGAAGCCCGAAGCGCTCTGTCCCTTGACCACGTTTTGGCTGCGGAAGTACTCCATCAGCGGCATGGCCGGGGAACCGCTGGTAGCAAAGAGATTGATGGCGCTGAGCATCAGCAGATAGAGCGCGGCCGTCAGCAGGAAAATCCGCAGCGGGGCCCGGCGATAGGCGCTCATCAGCACCAGCGCGCCGCTCCAGATGGGAAGCACCGGCAGCAGGAAGGCCAGGCTGCCCGCCAGACCATGGCAGACCTGACGCATCCCGGAGAATATGTCCCCGGTCATGCCCGCCACCACCGCCAGGAAAATCATCACGCCCAGGGCAATCAAAACCAACCCCACCACCAGATGCAGCGCCATGGTATCGGCGGAATATGCGGGGGCGCGTTTGGCTTTGGTGGACTTGCTTTTCTGAGCCATGGTGATCCTCCTTGGATGATGGTATGGGTGATTATTGCGTGGGGAACAGGAAAAGGCTGGTCAGCGCCTCGGCCTCATCAAAGTGCAGCCGCAGGCGAACGGCGCCCAGGCTGTAGTAGCGGCTGACGCCCGTCTCCAGCCGATAGGCCTCCGCCTGCTCGGGGTCCAGGGCGACCTCGGCGTCAGGCTGGCCCAGGATGGCTGATACCTGGGGCCAGGAAAGGCCGGGATACAGACCGCACAGATTAAAGCGGTCAGCTCGGATGCCTGAGATGACGCTGTGCTCCCAGCCCTCGGTAAGGGCGTCCGTCAGCAGCCACACCTGGCGGAAGGCCGCGTCCTCCAGGGCAAACATGCGGCCATCCTGATAGAGGTCGGCGTCGGTGAGCATCCGATGGGCGTCCACCGCATCCTTCACGGAGCCGCCCAGGGAAACGGGAATCCCCGGCAGAGCGCCTTCCGACAAGGCCTCGGCGACACTGCGCCGTCCTTCCGCCGGGGCGACAACCATGGCCTCCGCGCCGATGCGCCGCAGCACGGAGCCCTCGCCCAGGCGCAGATGCTCCCGCAGCTCATACCACAGGACGGTGATTGCACCCGCCCTGTCGGACAGGGTGGAGAGCTGGCCGATGGGGTAGTACAGCGTCAGCCCGGCAGCGCTGAGGGCGAAGGCTTCCGGCAGAGGCGTCAGGCTGCTGTTTTGCAAATGGGCGGACAGCGCCGGGGACACAGTCCAGTCCAGATAGTCTGTGAGGGCCTCCAGGGCGGCGTCCGGGTCAAGGAACAGATCAGCCAGGGAGATATCCTCCCCGGTGGTCAGATCAATGTTCAACGTGTGCCATACATGGGTGGGACGGCCCTCCGTCAGCGCGCCCTCGGCGGACAGGACGCAGGAAAAAATGTCCCCGGTCAGGGTAGCGTCGTAGTCCACGGTCATGCCGGTGGGATTCTGCATCAGCAGGGGCAGGCGGTTCAGGTAGGTCTCCACATGGCCCTCGGCCAGAATGCGGGCGTTGACGGATTCCTGCAGCTGGGCGTTCGCCATACCGGATAGCTGCGGATAATGGACACCGCTGCCCGCCAGATCAAGGCCGCAGTCCGTGACGGTGGGCGCGGAGGCTGACGGTACGCTTTCACTCAGTGCGGGGAAGACCAGCAGCGTCAGCAGGATCAGGAAAGCCAGAAATCTCTTCTTCATGGCACACCTCCGGAAAAACTATTGTACATCAATTGACGATTCTTCGCAAGCTTTCCCTGCATCTCCAAGGCCATGCCATGGAAGAAAATACCTGCTGCAACCAAAAACTCCCCGCGAAGCATGGTCGCGGGGGAGCAAGGGTATTCATTTCTTATGCCACAGCATTTCCTTGATGCGGCCCTTCAGCGTCCGGGCGTTTTTCATGGCCACGGCGGCGTCCAGGGCGCCGCGGCGGTAATTCATGTTATCCGGCTCCCGCTTCACGGCTTCCCGAAAGGACTGGTGGGCGGATTCATACTGGTGCAGCAGCATCAGGATTTGTCCCTGCAGATCGTACCAGGGAGCGTCCTTGACATCCGCCCGCATCAGCTGGCGCAGGGCGCTTTCGGGGTTTTGCTGGCGCAGCATTTTCCAGGCCAGCTGTATGGCGTCCGCCATTGGAAGCTCCCGGGTGTACATGCCCGGCTTGTGGGAGGCGGCCAGACGCATGGCGGCCTCATAGGCCAGGTTCAGGGCAATCATTTTTTCCTGGGCGGCTTCCCGCGCCTGCGCCTCCTGAAACTGATCCGGATGGCATTGGCGCACCAGATGCCGGTAAGCGGCTCGCACTTCCTCCGTATCGGCGGTGGACGGAAGGCCCAGCACCTCAAAGGGGTTGTTCATGCCATCCACCTCCTACGCTGGGGCGCGTGGATCAGTCCACGACCTCCCGGCGGATGTCGGCGCCCAGGGCGCGCAGCTTCTGCTCGATATGCTCATAGCCCCGGTCGATATACTCGGGCTCATAAATCTCCGTAACGCCCTTGGCCATCAGGCCGGCTACCACCAGCGCCGCGCCGGCCCGGAGATCCGTGGTGGTTACAGGCGCGCCGTACAGCTGAGGTACGCCTTCAATGATGGCGGTGCGATCCACCACCCGGACGCGGGCGCCCATGCGGGCAATTTCATCCAGGTGCTTGAAGCGCTGCTCGAAGATGGTTTCCTGTATGATGCTGGTGCCCCGGGCCGTGGTCAGCAGCGCGCTCATGGGCTGCTGAAGGTCGGTGGGGAAACCGGGGTACACCTGGGTCTTGATATTCACCGCCCGATGTCCGCCCAAGGTACGCACGCGGATGGCGTCGTCACTGTCGGATACGCGGACGCCCATCTCCAGGAGCTTGGCGGTCAGGGCCTCCATGTGGGTGGGAATGCAGCCGTTGATGATCACGTCGCCCCGGGTCGCGGCGGCGGCAATCATGAGGGTGCCGGTTTCGATCTGGTCGGGGATGACGGCGTAGTTGGCGCCGTGCAGGTATTGCTGGCCCCGGATACGGATCACGTCCGTGCCCGCGCCCTTGACCTTGGCGCCCATGCTGTTGAGAAAGTTGGCCAGGTCAACGATGTGGGGCTCCTTGGCGGCGTTGTAAATAATGGTGGTGCCGTGGGCCTTGGCGGCGGCCAGCATCACGTTGATGGTGCCGCCCACCGTGACCATATCGAAGAACACGTCGCCGCCCTTGAGTTCCGGTGTTTTGGCGGTGATGACGCCGCCCACCGTTTCGGCCTCCACCCCCAGGGCCGCGAAGCCCTTCAGGTGCTGGTCGATGGGGCGGGAACCGATCTCGCAGCCGCCGGGATAAGCCACGGATGCGTGGCCGCAGCGCCCCAGCAGGGCGCCCAGCAGGTAATAGCTGGCCCGAAGCCGCTGGCTCAAGCGGAAGCTGACGGAGGTTCCCTCGGCCGAACGAGGATCCACGGTCATGAATTCGCCCGGAACATAGGTGACCTTGGCCCCCAGCGCGCGAAGAATATCCACCAGGGCCCGCACGTCCTCAATATCCGGCAGGTTCTCTACGGTACAGGGCTCGTCGCATAAAAGCGTGGCCGGAATTACCGCCACCGCTGTGTTTTTACCGCCGCTGACCCGTACCTCACCCTCCAGGGGATTGCCGCCGGTTATCAGCATTCGTTCTTTCATGGGCATGGTTTCCGGCAGTGCCGGCTCACCTCCTGCACCTGATTGTTTGTGTTCGACAAAAACCGCAGGGCCCGTCACGCAGGCACTGTTGATTTATTATAGCATAGGTTTTCGCTGTGCGCAACCCGGAGGGCGCAGGCCGTGACGCGGCGCGAAAAAAAGAGTCGCGCCGCGCGCGTCCGCCGGAGCATGGTCTTGCGCGGGAGGCTTAGGGGCTGATGCCATTGTCATGCCGCCCGGCGGCTTGACGAGGGAGGCGCGGATGATGAGAACCGCCGCGTCCGCGCCGCCCGGCCCGGGCGATGGCTGCGCTGCCGGCGGGCGTTTTCGGCGGGCCGGCGTACTGTCCTCCAGGGTGGCGGTTTATTCATCGTTTTTCGTCATGCAGGCTCTTTCAACCATTCAGCCGGTTTTTTTCGATGGCCTTCAGCATCGGGAAGCGTATCGCCCGCCGATGTGCAGACGCATGTGATTGGCTGCGGACAAAGGCGCCTTCCGCAGGCATGATGGGACGGAGCGGCATATGAAATTTCCCCTTGACATTCTGCGCTGATGTGGTATAATCCTTCACATCACTACTTTATCACGCTAAACCATCGGAGGTGTTCCCCATGGAGCGATGCAGGCTTCAGATACCCAGCGGGATGCAGGATACCCTTCCCGGCGAGTGCGCCAGGAAGCGCCGCCTGGAAGGGGAGCTTCGCCGCCTGTTCACCCTCAGCGGCTATCAGGAGATTGAGACCCCCATCCTGGAATACTACGACGCCCTCAGCGACCCCACCTACGGCTACCGCCCCGAGCATGTCTGGAAGACCTTTGACAGCCGGGGGCAGGTGCTGGCCATCCGCCCGGATTCTACTATTCCGGCGGTGCGGCTGGCCTCGGGCCGCCTGCTGGATCAGCCCCTGCCCCTCCGGCTGTGCTATGTGCAGGCCGCCGCCCATTATCATACGGATACGCTGTCCATGCTCTGTGCGGAGGATCAGGCGGGTATCGAATTGATGGGCGAGGGCGGCGCGGAAGCCGACGCGGAGATCATTGCCCTGGCCATCGAGGCGCTACGGCAGTCCGATTTGCGGGAATTCCAGCTGGAGCTGGGCCAGGCGGCCTTCTTCAACGGCTTTATGCAGGAGGTTGGGCTGACCGAGGAGCAGTGCGGGGTGATGCGCCGCCTGACCGAGGAAAAGAACAGCCTGGAAATGCAGATGTATCTCAGCAAGCTGGCGCTGCGCCAGGAGGTAGCGGATAAGCTGATGCGGCTCCCCAGCCTTTACGGTGACGAGGACGTGCTGACTGAAGCAGAGGGCCTGACCCGACATCCCCTCTGCCTGGAGGCTATTGGCAATCTGCGGCAGGTGATGGATATTCTCCGCGCTTACGGTATGGAGCAGTACATCAGCATTGACCTGGGCATGGTGCACCAGGCAGGCTATTATTCGGGGATGATCTTCCGGGGACTGACGACGAACCTGGGCCAGCCGCTGCTCTCTGGCGGCCGGTATGACGGTCTGCCCGCCCGGTACGGCAGGGAAATGCCCGCTACGGGCTTCGCCGTCAACCTAAAGCTGCTGCTGATGGCGCTTGAAAAGCAGGGCGCAACCTTTGCTGCTCCCGTGCCTGACGAGTTGGTAGGCTTTGAGCAGGGCTGTCTGGCCGATGCCATCGCCTATGTGAGGATGCAGCGAGGCCAGGGCGTCAGCGCGGCGCTGCAGTACGGTCAGGGCCCGGAGGAAATGACCCGGCGCGTGGCGCTGGGTCAGGCGGGCGCGGCTGTCTATATTGGAAGGAACGGCATACGGCGGATGGAGAAGGAGGCGCAGCCATGCAGGACGTAATCACGCTGGCCCTGGCCAAGGGGCGTTTGGCGGAAAAGACCTTCACGCTGCTGGAGCGCATGGGCATCGACTGCTCCGAGCCGCGCAATCCGGGCCGTCAGCTGGTCTTGTGGGATCGGGCGAGCAATATCCGCTTTATTCTGGTCAAGCCCAGCGACGTGCCGACCTATGTCGATCACGGGGTGGCCGACCTGGGGGTGGTGGGCAAGGATACCCTGCTGGAATCCGGCCGTCCGCTGTACGAGGTGCTGGATTTAACCTTCGGCCGATGCCGGATGTGCATCGCGGGCTACCCTGACAGCCATAACAGCCAGGTGACAAGGGCGACCTTCCGCGTGGCGACCAAGTATCCTCACGTTGCCCGCAGCTACTATGACGGCAAGGGGCAAACCATCGAGATCATTGAGCTTCACGGCTCGGTGGAGCTGGGCCCGGTAATCGGATTGAGCGACGTGATCCTGGACATTGTGGAAAGCGGCTCCACCCTGCGGGCCAACGGCCTGACGGTGTTGGAGGATGTCTGCGACGTATCCGCCCGCTTGGTATGCAATCGGGTGAGCATGAAGACCAAGCGGGAGCGCGTCCGCTGGCTGATCGACGGGCTGACCCGAGAGGTGGCGCGGCTGACGGAGGCCGCAGACGAGAGATAAGGAGGCCATGCCAATGATACCGATTCTTTTCGCGTCCGACGGGGAGGCGCTCCGCGCACGGGTGATGGAGCGCAGCCAGCTGCAGCGGGACGATATTGCCGCCCAGGTCAAGGACATCGTGGCCCGTGTACGCACGGAGGGCGACGCGGCGCTGTTTGAGTTCACGCGCTGCTTCGACCGGGCGGAGATTTCCGCCGAGACGGTGCAGGTCACCCGTGCCGAGATCGACGCCGCCTATGCCGCAGCCACCCCCGAATGGCTTGACGCCATGAGGGAGGCTGTCCGTCGTATTGCCGCCTTCCATGAGAAGCAAAAGCAGAACACTTGGGTGGACTTCCAGCCGGGTATTGCCCTGGGGCAGAAGATCACGCCCTTGAGCAAAGTGGGCGTGTATGTTCCCGGCGGCACGGCGGCCTATCCATCCTCGGTGCTGATGAACGTGATTCCCGCCAAGGTCGCGGGGGTGAAGGAAATCGTGATGGTGACTCCGCCGGGCCGGGACGGGGGCGTCAGCTATCCCCTGGCCTTGGTGGCCGCGGACATGGCCGGCGTGGACAAGATTTTCAAGGTTGGCGGAGCGCAGGCCATCGCGGCCCTGGCCTTCGGAACGCAGAGCATCCCCCGGGTAGACAAGATTACAGGCCCCGGCAACATTTATGTGGCCAATGCCAAGCGGGAGGTCTTCGGCCATGTGGGCATCGACATGGTGGCCGGCCCCAGCGAGGTGCTGGTGATCGCTGATGACAGCGCCGATCCCCGCTGTGTGGCGGCCGACCTGCTGTCCCAGGCGGAGCACGATCCCCTGGCTGCCGCCATCATGGTGACGGACAGCGCCGCCCTGGCGGAGAATGTTCGGGCGGAGCTGACGCGGCAAACGGCGCTGCTTCCCCGGCAGGAGGTCGTGCGCAAAAGCCTGTCCGCCTACGGCACCATCGTGGTGGCGGACACCCTGGCGGACTGCGCGGAGATTGCCAACCGGATTGCTCCGGAGCATCTCGAATTGTCCGTGCGGGAGCCCTACGCTCTGCTGCCCCTGATCGACAACGCGGGAGCCATCTTCCTGGGCCACTATTCTCCCGAGCCCCTGGGCGACTACCTGGCCGGGCCGAACCATGTCCTGCCCACCAGCGGCACGGCGCGGTTCTTCTCGCCCCTGTCGGTGGATGATTTTGTGAAGAAGTCCAGCATCATCTGCTGCACTCGGGATGAACTGGAAAAGGTGGCCGATCAGGTGATCCTGCTGGCGCAGCAGGAGGGACTGGACGCCCACGCCAACGCCGTGGCCATCCGCTTCGGCAAGGAGATCAAAGAAAAATAAAAAGCGATAACTCTTGACAGGAATCGCGCCAGCGAAAACGGGTCAAGGGGCGATGCCCCTTGTGGGGTGCAGGGGCAAAGCCCCTGCGAGGATCGGGCACAGCCGGACAAGACCCATTCAACGCAAAGCGCGGTTTCCAAGCGGACGCGCAGTTCGTCCGTAGTGAAAACAGCAGCACCACCGGCAGCGATCACGCCAGCGAAAACGGGTCAAGGGGCGATGCACCTTGCGGGGTGCAGGGGCAAAGCCCCTGCGCGGTTCGGGCGCAGTCCGGCAAGACCCATCGAACGCAAAGCGCGGTTTCCAAGCGGGCGCGCAGTTCGTCCGCAGTGAAAACGGCAGCACCACCGGCAGGAATCGCGCCAGCGAAAACGGGTCAAGGGGTGATGCCCCTTGTGGGGTGCAGGGGCAAAGCCCCTGCGCGGATCGGGCACAGCCGGACAAGACCCATTCAACGCAAAGCGCGGTTCTCAAGCGGGCGCGCAGTTCGTTCGCAGCGAAAACGGAAGCACCACCGGCAGCGATCGCGCCAGCGAAAACGGGTCAAGGGGCGATGCCCCTTGTGGGGTGCAGGGGCAAAGCCCCTGTGAGGATCGGGCGCAGCCCGACAAGACCCATCGAACGCAAAGCGCGGTTTCCAAGCGGACGCGCAGTTCGTCCGCAGTGAAAACGGCAGCACCACCGGCAGCGATCGCGCCAGCGAAAGCGGGTCAAGGGGCGATGCCCCTTGTGGGGTGCAGGGGCAAAGCCCCTGCGCGGTTCGGGCGCAGTCCGGCAAGACCCATCGAACGCAAAGCGCGGTTTCCAAGCGGACGCGCAGTTCGTCCGCAGTGAAAACGGCAGCACCACCGGCAGCGATCGCGCCAGCGAAAGCGGGTCAAGGGGCGATGCCCCTTGTGGGGTGCAGGGGCAAAGCCCCTGCGCGGTTCGGGCGCAGTCCGGCAAGACCCATCGAACGCAAAGCGCGGTTTCCAAGCGGACGCGCAGTTCGTCCGTAGTGAAAACGGCAGCTTACGAAGTCCCGCACAGAAACAATGCCTCCACCATGGATAGACTGAGGAGTAGATACCATGCGCACAGCCGCCATCACCCGGACGACCCGGGAAACCGACATTGCCCTGACCCTGTGCCTGGACGGCGAGGGAAAGACGGATATTCACACCGGCGTGGGCTTTTTTGACCACATGCTGGATGCCCTTTGCCGCTTCGGCCTGCTGGACTTGACGCTGAACTGCCGGGGCGACCTGAACGTGGACGCTCACCACACGGTGGAGGACGTAGGCATCTGCCTGGGACGCGCCCTGCGGGAGTCCTTGGGCGACCGGGTGGGCATCCGCCGGGCCGGGAGTGCCTGGCTGCCCATGGATGAGGCTTTGGCCTTCGCCGCCATGGACATCAGCGGCCGCCCGTATCTCAGTTGGGAGGCGGACTTTGCCGCGCCCATGGTCGGCGCGTTCGATACCCAGCTGGCCGAGGAATTCTTTCGCGCCCTGTGCGTCAACGCTGGATTGACCCTGCATATGAAGGCGCTGGCCGGACGAAACGATCACCACAAGCTGGAGGCGCTGTTCAAGGCCTTTGGGCTGGCCCTGCGGGACGCGGCGGCCATCGACCCGAGGGTAAAAGGCGTTCCCTCCACCAAGGGCGCATTGGACTGAAAGAGTCTCCTCCCCGCGCTCCCTGCTAATCATCCCCATAAAAGGAGGTTGTCCCATGCAGCTGTATCCCGCCATCGACCTGCTGGACGGTCAGGCCGTCCGCCTTCGCCAGGGGCGGCGTGAGGATGCGACCGTCTATGGCGATCCCGTTGCCCTGGCCCGGAAGTGGCGCGCCCAGGGGGGACAGTGGCTCCACCTGGTGGACTTGTGCGCCGCCTTCGAGGGCAAAACGGCTCATCTGCCTTTGCTGAAGGAGGTTGCCGCCGCCTTTGAGGGCCCTGTTGAACTGGGCGGAGGTTTGCGCACCATGGCGGACATCGAACTTCGGCTGAAGGCGGGGATTACCCGGTGCATTCTGGGAACCGCCGCTGCCGAGCAGCCTGACCTGGTGCGGGAAGCCTGCCGGGCCTTTCCGGGGCAGATCGCCGTGGGCATTGACGCGAAGAACGGCATGGTCGCCACCCGGGGCTGGGTGGAAGCCACCAGCCTTACCGCTACTGAGCTGGCGCTTCGGATGCGGGATGCCGGGGTAACTACTGTTATTTACACCGATGTCAGCCGGGACGGCATGATGCAGGGGCCCAACGTTCCTGCCGCCAGGGCGCTGATGGAGGCCACGGGGCTGGATATTATCGGCTCCGGCGGCGTCAGCAGCCTGGACGATTTGGCAGCCCTTCGCGAGGCGGGCTGCGCGGGAGCCATCCTGGGCAAAGCACTGTACGAGGGCGCGTTCACCCTCCCCGAGGCCATCGCGGCCATGACTTCATCCACATAACCATTGGAGGCGGAAATATGGATCTGAGCAACATCAAGTTTGACGACAAGGGCCTGGTGCCCGCCATCGCCCAGGACGCCGCGACCGGGCAGGTGCTGATGCTTGCCTACATGAACAGGGAGTCCCTTCAGGCGACGCTGGACAGCGGATACGCCACATACTTCAGCCGCAGCCGCCGGCAGCTGTGGCGCAAGGGCGAGACCTCAGGACATACGCAGAAAATCCGCGCCATCCGCTACGACTGCGACGGCGACGCGATCCTTCTGTCGGTAGAACAGACAGGCCCCGCCTGCCACACGGGCGAAAAAACTTGCTTCCACAACGCTATGGTGGCAGACGAGGACGCTCCCGCTACCGCCGCTATGCTTCAGCATGTCTACGACACGGCAGCGGAGCGGAAGCTGCACCCGCAGGAAGGCAGCTACACCAATTACCTGCTGGACAAGGGCGTGGAAAAAATCTGCAAGAAGGTAGGCGAGGAGGCCAGCGAGACCATCATCGCCGCCATCAAGGGAAGCAGGGAGGAGCTGTGCTACGAGGCGGCTGACCTGCTGTATCACCTGACGGTATTGCTGTTCCAGCAGGGGCTGACCCTCCAGGATGTATGGACAGAGCTGGACAGGCGGCGGTAAAGCGCGGCGCGCGTCAGCAAAGCGGCGGAAGCCGCTTTTTGAATTTGCAGCTTCCTTGGCTGCGGCGCAAGGCCGCTTGATCTGCGCATAGCCGTGCAAGGGAGAGCAGAACCGAGGCAAAGGAGCGTGCCGTTGTGTGCGAAGAGGCTCCGTGCCTTTGCGTGGGGGGCGGCTGATTTCACGTTCCCAGGCAGGAATCGGCGGCATCGCTGTCGAATGGTTGAGTGTTACCTTTGGAACAGCTTCATTAAATTGCGGATAAAGGAGTAGAACGCCATGCTGGAATTCAAGTTCGATACCCAGCTTCTCATTGAGGGGCATGACCTGGACGAGGACGCCATCAACGATTACTTCACCCAGAACTTCAAGGGCGACTGCCTGCTGGCCGTGGGCGACGATGAGCTCATCAAGATTCACTACCACACCAACGAGCCCTGGAAGGTGCTGGAATACTGCGCTTCCCTGGGTGAAATCTACGATGTGGTGGTGGAGAACATGGAGCGCCAGGAGCAGGGCCTCCAGGGCTGAGCCGCAGAAAAATCAGGGCAGGACAGACCGCTATGGTTTGCCTTGCCCTTTTTATTGGCCGGGGACGCTTTTCTTTTGGGAAGACTGTCCGCGAACAGCGAGGCCCCCCAGGCTTATTGGCACCGCCGGGGGGCGCTATTCAAACCTCATCCTCAATATATTCGAGGATATCGCCTGGCTGACATTTCAGAACCTTGCAGATGGCATCCAGCGTACTGAACCTGACAGCCTTTACTTTTCCAGTTTTCAAGTATGAAAGATTGACATTGGATATACCGACCCGGTCTGCTAAGTCATTGAGCCGCATTTTTCTGTCCGCCAGCACCCGGTCAAGCCGAATCATAATCATAGCGTGTGATCCACCTCGTCCTGCAAATACACGCCGTAATGAATGATGTACGCCGCGACAAGAAAGCCAATGCCGGGAACAAGCGTTTTGAACATCGCCTGCCCTGTGGAAACGGACAGCTGACCATCAGACACAAGATTGACAAGCCAGCAGATCAGCCCTTTGATGACCGGAACGAATACGGCCGCAAAGATTTGAAGCAGCCCATAGCCCAGCAGATAGGAGGCGTTTTGCTCGGTAAAGATCTGTCCTTGCTGAATATTGGAAAATATGCGGCTCAGCAACCAGAAAGCAAAGGCCAGAGGAAGCACATGGACAGATCGGAAGAGCACACGTCTGAACTCCAGTCACATCACGATATCGTATG
>CANOHT010000037.1 GCA_947565865.1 uncultured Clostridia bacterium | reverse complement strand
GCCGCGAGACGCGCCGTCCCTGCTGCAATGAGGCCGCCCAGGCTGACAACTGCGGCTGCCGTGACCGCCGTCCCTGCTGCAACGAGGCCGCTCAGGCCGATAACTGCAGCTGCCGCGAGACGCGCCGCCCCTGCTGCAATGAGGCCGCTCAGGCTGACAACTGCGGCTGCCGCGACCGCCGTTCCTGCTGCAATGAGGCCGCTCAAGCCGATAACTGCGGCTGCCGCGAGACGCGCCGCCCCTGCTGCAATGAGGCCGCTCAGGCTGACAACTGCAGCTGCCGCGACCGCCGTTCCTGCTGCAATGAGGCCGCCCAGGCTGACAATTGCGGCTGCCGCGAGACGCGCCGCCCCTGCTGCAATGAGGCTGCTCAGGCCGATAACTGCGGCTGCCGCGATCGTGACCGCCGCCCCTGCTGCAACGAGGCCGCCCAGGCTGACAATTGCGGCTGCCGTGACCGCCGTCCCTGCTGCGACGAGGCCGCCCAGGCTGATAGCTGCGGCTGCCGTGACCGCCGTCCCTGCTGCAATGAGGCCGCTCAGGCCGATAGCTGTGGCTGCCGTGACCGCCGCCCTTGCTGCGACGAGGCCGCCCAGGCTGACAACTGCGGCTGCCGCGACCGCCGTCCCTGCTGTGACGAGGCCGCTCAGGCTGATCCCTGTGACTGCCACCACGACCGGCCGTCCGCTGCCATGGTGTATGCGGCGCATCAGTCTTTGACGCCCATGCTGTCAGATGAAGCTGCGCTGTCGGAGGGCACGCTGTTTCACGATCTGGTAAAGCCCATGGAAATCGGCTGCAGGATGCCCACCTGCCCCTGCGCCAGCCAGCAGCAGCAGACAGCCTTCGCTGCCTGGGAACTTCGGCTTTATCTGAACACCCATCCTGACGACCAATGCGCCATGGAGCTGTACAGGCAGAAGTGCCGTGAGCTGGATGACCCCAGCTACGCCTGCGCGTTCACCAAGTCCTGCCCTGCCGACCATTGCTGGCGCTGGCTGGATGATCCCTGGCCTTGGGAATACCAGTGCTGCCATAACGGAAGGGAGTGACCGAAGGATGTTTGTATATGAAAAGGAACTGCAATATCCGGTGAAAATCGCCACGCCCGACCCTCGGATGGCGTCTCTGATTATCAGCCAGTACGGCGGCCCTGATGGCGAGCTCAGCGCATCCCTGCGCTATCTGAGTCAGCGCTTCTCCATGCCCTACAAGGAGCTCAAGGGTCTTCTTACGGACATCGGCACGGAAGAACTTGGCCACCTGGAAATCGTCGGCGCCATGGTGCATCAGCTGACTCGCTCCCTGACCCATCAGGAAATCATGGACGGAGGCTTCGCGCCCTACTTTACCGATCACGGTGCCGGCGTATATCCCCAGGCCGCGGCGGGAGTGCCCAACACAACGGCCTTCCTGGCGGTTAAGGGCGACCCCATTACCGATCTGCATGAGGATCTTGCAGCAGAGCAGAAGGCCCGCACGACCTATGAGAACCTGCTCCATCAGGCGGACGACCCGGATGTCATCGACGTGCTGCGCTACCTGCGGGAGCGCGAAATCGTCCACTATCAGCGCTTTGCGGAGGCCCTGGGCATTGTTCAGGATAACCTCAACTGCAAGAACTTCTACGCCTACAATCCTTCCCTGAACCTGTGCTGCCCTAACCAGTAAACAGGCGTCGGGAAAGAGGCTTTGCCGCTTCTCAAGCGCGCGTACACTTGAAATGAGCAAAAGCCATCGGCTTTTCCGGTCGTGCGGGCGTGAAGGGAGGCGGCTTAGCGGGCTTCATGGCGCCTGGCCCTGCCGGATGTCATTTTAAGTTCAGTGGGATCGTGTTTCCTTTAACGCCTTGCAGGTCTTTATCAACTGACCGAGGCTTCCCGATTCGGGGAGCCTCTTTTTTCGCTTTCGGCAGGAAAGTTCAGGCGGACGGCGAATGTTCCTTGATGCATTTGTTGCGGTGATTTTTACCGCGCTTGAAAGGAGTTCATATGCCAATGAAGACCATTTTTAAGGATTTGCGGACCGGCCGGCAGGGCATCCTGGTGTGCCTGCTCATTGCTGTGCCCAGTCATTTTCTGGGGCGGCTGTTTCCCGTCATAGGCGGCCCGGTCATCGCCATTGTGGCGGGGATGCTGATCTCTTTGGTCTGGAAGGACCACGGCGTCTGCGCTCCCGGTATTCGCTTCACCGGCAAAAAGGTGCTCCAATGGGCGGTGGTGCTGCTGGGCTTCGGGCTGAATCTCTCCGTGGTGCTTCAAACAGGCGCGCAGAGCCTGCCCATCATCCTTTGTACCATCAGCGTCAGCCTCGTCATTGCCTACGCGCTGCACAGGGTTTTGAAGGTTCCCGGCGTCATCAGTACCCTGGTGGGCGTGGGCAGCAGCATTTGCGGCGGCAGCGCCATCGCGGCCACGGCCTCGGTCATTGACGCGGACGACGAAGCGGTGGCCCAGGCCATTAGCGTCATATTCCTGTTCAATGTGCTGGCTGCCATTATCTTTCCTTACCTGGGCCAGGCTCTGGGCTTCTCCATGGTCAGCGGCGACGGCTTCGGCCTGTTTGCGGGCACCGCGGTGAACGATACATCCTCCGTCACGGCCTGCGCCGCCACCTGGGACAGCATGTTCGGCCTGGGCAGCGCAACCCTGGACAAGGCCGTTACCGTCAAGCTCACCCGCACCCTGGCCATCATTCCCATCACCCTGGCGTTGGCTTTCCTGCGCACCCGGGGGCAGAAGGACGTCGGCCGGAAGATCAGCCTGAGGAAGATTTTCCCCTTCTTCATTCTGTGGTTCATTGCCGCCAGCGTGGCGACCACCCTCTGCACTGCCCTGGGCGTGCCGGAAAGCAGCTTTGCATTGTTCAAATCCCTGAGCAAGTTTTTGATTATTCTGGCCATGGCCGCCATCGGCCTGAACACCGACCTGGTGAAGCTGGTCAAAACCGGCGGCAAGCCCATCCTGATGGGCGCGTGCTGCTGGATCGGCATCATCCTGGTCAGTCTTATCATGATCCCCCGGTGATTCGACCAGCCCTGAAGCTCTATGGCAGCCGTATATGTGCCGGCACCGCCCGAGGAGCTCAGGCACGATAAAGCGCCCGAATGCTTTCCGCATCCGGGCGCTTTCCCATGGAGCTTCCCTTATTCCTTGACCGCGATAACCTCGATTTCCACCTGCGCGTCCTTGGGCAGCCTGGCTACCTGCACACAGGCGCGGGCGGGCGCTTCCGCCGGGAAGAAGGCGGCGTAGGCGGCGTTGACCTCCGCGAAGTCTCCCAGATCCTTCAGGAAAATCGTGGTCTTGACCACATCCCGCAAGGTGCAGCCGGCTTCCGCCAGAATGCTGCTGATGTTCTCCATGCACTGACGGGTCTGATCCCCGATGGGGCCGGTATGGAGCGCGCCCGTGGCAGGCACAATGGGCAGCTGACCGCTGACAAAAACCATATTGCCGGCCTGTACGCCCTGAGCATAGGGGCCGATGGCGGCGGGTGCGTTGGGGGTGGAAAGGGTCTTGCGCATGATAAAAACCTCGCTTTCGCTGATAATGAATGAGTTTTGTCCATTATACCATGATATACCGCGGGTGAACAGCCCTGATTTTTGGCTTCCGCCCCCTTGGCAGACCCCGCGTCTTGTGCTATGCTATGAGCAAACTGCGCCCTGGCGGGAGAGCCTTCCGCCAGGAAGAAAGGATACAACGCCATGGAACGCGATTTGACCCGCGGGCCCGTTGTTCGCGGGCTGATTCTGTTTTCCCTGCCGCTGATGGCGGGGAATCTGCTCCAGCAGATGTACAACTTGGCGGACACCTGGGTGGTGGGCCGGTTTCTGGGTCAAACGGCCCTGGCCGCCGTGGGCAGCGCTTTCTCGCTGATGGTGCTTTTGACCAGCATCATCCTGGGGCTGTGCCTGGGGGCCGGGGTGGTGACCAGCCAGTTTTATGGACAGGGTGATCGGGAGAGCATGCGGCTGGCTACGGGCAACGCGCTGCTGCTCATTGCCGGGGTGACGGTGCTGCTGACGATCCTCTCCTATCTGCTGACGGAGCCGCTGATGCTGCTCATGCGCATCCCGGAGGAAGCCGTTCCGCCGCTGAAAAGCTACCTGACCGTCATCTTCGCCGGGCTTCCGGCCACATTTTTGTATAACTATCTGGCCTCCGTCATGCGCAGCGCCGGCAATTCCGTCACGCCCCTGTGGTTCCTGATGGCCTCGGCCCTCCTGAACATTGCGCTGGATCTGCTGATGGTGCCGGTGCTGGGCCTGGGCGTACCCGGCGCGGCCTGGGCGACGGTGATCGCGCAGTATGGCTCGGCCCTGGGGATCGGCTGGTACTTCCTGGCCCGCATGAGCGATATGGCCCCCGCCCGGCGTCACCTGAACCCCCGCTGGCCCCTGGTGCGGCGGATCGCCTCGGTGTCCGTCCTCACCAGCGTACAGCAGTCGGTCATGAATTTCGGCATTCTGATGATCCAGTCCCTGGTCAATTCCTTCGGTGTGCCGGTGATGGCCGCCTTTGCCGCCGGGGTCAAGATCGACGCTTTCGCCTACGCCCCCGCCCAGGACTTCGCGGGAGGCTTCGCCACCTATGTGGCCCAGAACCTGGGCGCGGGGAAACGGGATCGGGTGCGCCGGGGCTTCCTGGCGGCCTCCGCCATGTCGCTGGGATTCTGCGGCGCGGTCTCGGCGCTGGTGGCGGTTTTTGCCCGCCCCTTGCTGATGATGTTCATCGACCCCTCCGCCACACAGGTGCTGGACATCGGCGTGGGCTATCTGCGCACGGAGGGCCTGTGCTACATGGGCATCGGTATGCTGTTCCTGCTCTACGCCACCTGGCGGGGGCTGGAGAAGGCGGGCATGTCCGTGGTGCTGACGGTGATTTCCCTGGGCCTGCGTGTTCTGCTGGCCTATGCGCTGGCCCCGGTGTGGGGGCTGCCGGCCATTTGGTGGTCCATCCCCATCGGCTGGCTGACGGCGGACATTGTGGGTCTCATAGGACTCCGCAAACACCTTGCAAGTCGTCATCGCGAAGCAAAAACGGGAGTCTGAGGGACAATGGCCCTCAGACGGGGCTGGGGAGACAAGGCACCCCAATGCAAGGCGTCAACAGAGTGGCATCTGCCACTTTTCTGAATGTTGTACTCACTCACTGGTTGAACAGCTACGCCGATGTCCCGGCGGTTTGTATGTGTGAGAAAGCGATCTCTTGCGAGATCGCACGAAAACCACCGCACAGGGGCTTCGCCCCTGTTTATCGCCTCGCTGGCTTTCGAGCATGAGTCAGAGGCCTGCGGGCCTTCCGACACCTCCCAGGGCTTTTTCGGCAGTCCGGGTCAGGGAGCGCAGCAACCCTGACAGCCGGTTCCCGAACCACAATTCCTTAAACGACGTTCACTTTCCAAGCCTTCAAAATAGCGGTCATCCTCCCATCATTCCCCCTGCTGAATCACCACGCACCCCTGGGCCGCCGACCAGCTGACGCTGTACGCACCGGAAAACGCCGCCTCGGGATGCCGCGCGTTGTACTGAGTGAAGATTGCTTCGAGGTTCTCCGCAAAAGCCTTCGCGTCCTCCGGCGCTTCAAAGCGCAATTGCACCGCTCGGCCGCTGAGCGCGAAATCCATCAGCGCCGCGTCTATGACCGCCTGGGCCGCGGCTTGCTCCCGCGGAACGAGGCGGTTTTCCTTCGCGTGCCAGGTCAACGTTTCCTCATCGCAGCGGGGCAGGGCAAGGCCGCCGTCCGCCCGGTGATCCGCGCCCATCTGCCTTTCCGACAGATTGAAGTACCAGTGGGTGACGAAGCCCAGGCCGTCCTGATCGTCCCAGGTGGGGTCGGAAAGGACAAATTCGCCGCCAATGTTCAGCACACACCAGGCATGAAGGGCCGTGCCGCCGCTGCCCCAGGCCTCGCCCGTCACCATGGCGCAGGGGATGCCCGCCAGCCGGCACAGCAGCACCAATGCCCTGGCATAGCCCTCGCAGGTAGCCCGGCCCTCCGCCAGCGCGCCATAGGCGGAGGATGGGTGGGGCGCGGCCGGATCATACACGCAGGCGGCACACAGTGCGTCGTAGAGGAACAGCTCACGGGCATAGCTGTCGCCCTGGGCTTGGGCCGCCAGCGCCTGGGCCGCCGTGAGCAGCGCCTGCTGCTGGGACAGGGGCGCCGCGTAATACAGCGTGGCTGCCACGGCTGTCTCCGGCGTATCCTGCATGTAGCGCACGCTGTAGCGTCCGTCCAGGGCGCATAGCTCGGGACAGTCCGTCAGCAGCGCGTTCAGGGCGGTCTCGGCGTCAGCGTAGGCGGTGCCCTCGGGGAGGGCGACCTCCTCCGCGCCCTGGAGGGCGGCGGCGTACAGCGTATCGAAAAGCGCCTGCTGGGCGGGCGTCAAAGCCAGGTAGCGCAGCATGGTTCCGGGCGCGTAGGGCGTCCTGGGCGCGGCCAGCGCCGTGGCCGAAAGGCATGCCATGGTCAGGCACAGCAGAAAAACGAGCGCCTTTCGCAAAAAGTTCATCCTCCCTTCATGTTCGGCGTGTATGCTGGTCATCGGCGCGGAATCTGTTGTCTTTTCAATTCCCCATGCCTATGATATAATAAAACCGTATGCGGCGCAAGCACAGGCCCGCGCGACGGCGCGGCGGCATCCCGCGCCTGAAAGGACGCAAACCCATGAATCAAGTACGCAAGATTGGCATGATCTCCCTGGGCTGCAATAAGAACCGGGTGGATTCCGAGCTGGCCCTGGGGCTTCTGAAGGCCCGGGGCTACGAATTGACCAGCGATCCCGCCCAGGCGGATGTGCTGATGGTGAATACCTGCGGCTTTATCGGCCCGGCCAAGGAGGAATCCATCGAGGCCATTCTGGACATGGCCCAGTATAAGAGAACCGGCCGGTGCAGGCTGCTGGCGGTGACCGGCTGCCTGGCCCAGCGCTATGAGCAGGCGCTTTTATCGGATATTCCCGAAATTGATCTGCTCATGGGCGTCAACCAGTATGAGCGTTTGGCCGACGCCATCGACCAGGTGCTGTCCACGGGGAAGCGCCAATCCCTATGCCAGGAGAGGTTTGACTTCTTTGAGCACGACCGGGTGCTGACCACGCCTCGCTACACCGCCTATACACGCATCGGAGACGGCTGCGACAACCGCTGCACCTTCTGCGCCATTCCCCTGATTCGGGGGCGCTACCGCTCCCGGGGGGAGGCGGAAATCCTTGCGGAGATGCGAGCCCTGGCCGGGGAGGGCGTACGGGAGCACATCCTGGTGGCCCAGGACACCACCCGCTACGGCACGGACTGGCAGGAGCATACCGCCCTGCCGGAGCTGATGCGCAAGGCAGCCGCCATCGACGGCGTGGACTGGCTGCGCGTATTGTACTGCTATCCCGACGAGACGGACGAGCGATTGCTGGATGTCATCGCCGAAGGGGACAACATCTGCAAGTACCTCGATCTGCCCATCCAGCATATCAACGACACCATCCTTCGGCGGATGCACCGGCGCGGTACCTCCGCGGACATCCGCCGCTGCCTGCGCCTGGCCCGGGAGCGCGGACTGACGCTGCGCACCAGCATCATCGTGGGCTTCCCGGGGGAGACGGAGGAGCAATTCGAAGAGCTTCTGGACTTCCTGACCGAGGCGGAATTCGACCGGCTGGGGGCCTTTGCTTACTCCGCCGAGGAGGATACCCCCGCCGCCCGGATGCCCGATCAGATCCCCGAGGAGATCAAGCAGGAGCGCCTTGACCGGCTGATGACCCTGCAGGCGGGGATTTCCCTCAAGCGCAACCAGGCCCGGGTGGGCACGGTGGAAAAGGTGCTGGTCACCGACCAGGACGAAAGCGGCCGTGTGCTGGGGCGCAGCCAGCGGGAGGCTCCCGAGACGGACGGAGAAATCCTCTTCACCGCCCGGAATATCCCTGAAGTCGGCGCCTTCGTCCCTGTCCGCATTACCCAAGCCGATACCTATGACCTGATGGGAGAGATGGTATGAACCTGCCCAACAAACTGTCCCTGGCCCGGGTGGCCATGATTCCCCTGATGGTCGTGCTGATGCTGCCCAACACCGCCCTTTGCAATTACCTGGCCGCCGCCGTGTTCGCCCTGGCCGCCTTCACCGATTTTCTGGACGGGCACATCGCCCGCTCCCGCCACATCGTCACGGACTTCGGCAAGTTCATCGACCCGGTGGCGGACAAGCTGCTGACCCTGTCCGCCTTCATCATGCTGGTGCAGTGCGGCCTGATGCCGGCTTGGGTGGTGGTGGTCATCCTGGCCCGGGAGCTGAGCGTGGACGGCCTGCGCATGGTGGCGGCGACCAAGGGCCGGGTGATTGCCGCGGGCAAGCTGGGCAAGGTCAAAACTGTCAGCCAGATTGTGCTGATCCTCTGGCTGATGGTGACGCGCCAGCCTGTGGTGACCAGCCTGATGTTCGACGCGGCGTCCCAGGTGGTTGTGGTGGCGGAAAGCCCCGCTTCCTCCGGCCCTTACCTGGTCAGCAGCCTGCTGACGCTTTGGACCATCGTCATCACCCTGTGGAGCGGCGTGGAATATTTTACGAAAAACGGCGGCATGCTCAAGGAGATGAAGTGATCTGAAGCGTCCGGAAGGGGCTCGCCAGACCATCAGCAAAGTTCTGAAGAGGTATGTCTAACTCGCTGTCGGCAGACTCTTCATTGAAAACAAAACCAGCGAGTCCCTTTGAGGCGGCTAAACGGGGCGAAGCCCCTACGCGGTGGTTTTTGCGCGATTTCGTTATAAATTGCTTCCTTCATCATGGAGGGCTGCAATTCTTGGATGGCAGCCAGCTGCCCGCGACGTGTCAAAGGTACGGGGCGGGCGAAAACACGAACGAACGGCCGGGAGAACGGCAGAGCTGTTCGATCAGCGTGTGAGTGCATAACTCGACCAAGTGGCATAGACACTTGATCGGCGTTCGGGAGGGGGGCCCATGAACCAGCTTTTTTTGCGGGCGGTCGCCATCGACTGGGACGCCGTTCCAAGGGATGCCTATGTTCGTGGCATTTCCGCCTTGACGTTTGAGGGCCCGCTGACGCTGCCTTCCGCCGTTACCTGCCTGGTGGGGGAAAACGGCAGCGGCAAGTCCACGCTGCTGGAAGGCATCGCCGCCGCCCTGGGCTTCAGCCGGGAGGGCGGGAACCTGCATCATCGGGTCTTCACCTATGAGGAGGCGGAGGGCCTGGGGGACGCGGTGCGGCTGATCCGCGGCGTCCGCAAGCCCAGGCGGGGCTACTTTCTTCGGGCGGAAAGCCTGTACAACGTAGCTACCAAGGCAGAGGAATACCGGCTTTCCGGCCTGGGCGTCAGCAGCAAGGAGGACTATTATGCCCGCTTCGGCGGCCGCTCCCTGCACGACCAATCTCACGGCGAGGGCTTCCTTCGCCTGGTGCAGGGGGAGTTCGGCCCCGACGGCCTGTACCTCCTGGACGAGCCGGAGGCAGCGCTGTCCCCCCAGCGCCAATTGACCTTGCTGTATGAGGTGCACCGCTTATCGAAGGCCGGGGCGCAGTTCATCATCGCCACCCATTCCCCCATCCTGCTGGGGCTGCCGGGGGCGGCGCTGCTGTCCTTTGACGACGGCGCGGTTCACCCCGTTGGTTACCGCGACACCGCCAGTTACCAGGTAATGGAGATGTTCATCAACCGCCGCGACGGCTTCCTAAGGCGGCTGCTGGGAGAGGAGCTGTCTTGATACGAAAGGAGCGCCCACGATGAAAAAGGCCCGCATCATCCTGGCTTTGACGATTTTGTGCCTGCTGCCTCTGTCCCTGTGGCTGAACCTGCGAACCGGCGTGTATGCCGGGGATCGTTTTCTGCCGCGCAAAGGTTCCGGCCAGTTCGGGAACGTGACCATGACGGCCCAGGACGGCGCATGGCGCTTCACGGGCGCCGTCGGCCAGGAAACGGTGGCCGCGCTGCTGACGGCGGAGGGCGACCGGGTCACCGTCGAATGGGGCGACGGCGGGTTCCTCACCGGCGCCTGGGACGGTGAGCGTCTGCTGGACGAAAACGGCCTGCCGCTGGGGGTGGGCGAGGTCATCATCACCATCAACGGCCAGTCATCGCCTATGAGCCGCTACGCCATGGCTGCCGCCCTGACCCGCATGGCCTTTGGGGCCGTGGAGCATCAAGGCTCGGTCTGGATGGCGCTGCTGGGCGCGGTGCTGTACATACTGGGGGCCGTGACCTACCTGTACCCGGAGCAGGCTCATTTCTTCCTGTCCCGCTGGCAGTATGAGCACGCGGAATTGTCGGATGCCGGTATCCTGGCCGAGCGCGCCGGCGCGGTGGTGGCCATGGTCGGCAGCGCGGTCATTATGTTCCTGCCGATCTTCCTGTGAGTTCAGCCCAGGAGCAGCATCAGCCCCAGGGCCAGCAAAAACGACGCCACGCCGTGAACCGCCTGCCAGAGCGCCTGCTCCCCTAATGACAGCATCCCCTCGGGCCAGACGGCGCGGTTCTGCATCATCACCGCCACGCCGCCAAAGCCCGTGGCCCCCGCCATGAGCGCCGTGCGCAGCGGCAGCGGAAGGGGCAGCGCCGCGATCCGCTCCACGCCGGTGGTCACCTCCAGCAGCGTGGTCAGCGGCAGGGTCAGGGCAGGACACAGGGCGGCGGTGATGTCCTCCGCCAGATCCGCGAAGACACGCAGCATCACCATGGTGCCGCAGACCAGCAGCATGGTTCGGCTGGCCTGCTCCACCGCCGCACCCATGGGCAGCGCCGCGGCGGCTTCCGCCTGCGTGGCCGCGGGCCGCTCCCTCCGGGGCACAAGCGCTGCCAGCGCTCCCGCCGCCAGCCCCCCTGCCAGCACCGCCACAAGGATGCATACCCCTGTCTCAGGGGACTTCAGCCAGCCGCCCAGGGTGCCCAGCAGAAACATGGGGCTCATGGTGGAGCAGGTGACGGCCAGACGGACGCGTTGCTTTTCGCTGAGCAGCGGGCACAGCCGCAGCAGCCGTCCGCCGGTGGGGCTGCCTCCGCCGAAGCCCAGCAGCACCAGTACCGCGGGGTTCATCGCCCTCACGCGGCTGACCAGCATCAGTGCCAGAATCATGTAGGGCAGGAGCCCCGGCATCACGCTGAACACAAACAGACGGCAGGCCGCCGAAGCCGCCGCCATGACTACCTGGGCCCGCGCCAGCAATAGCGCCATCATGGCCGCCAATCCCCCGATCATCGCCATCACCCCGGGTACAGCCTATGCGCCCGCGCCCCCGGATACATCCATGATTTGATTGTAAGGAGGCCATCAACCATGAAGGATATTTTCCTTATTGTGGACGGCAACAGCCTGATGCACCGCGCCTTCCATGCCCTGCCCGTGATGGACAACGGCGAGGGCGTCTATACCAACGCCCTCCACGGCTTCCTGAACATGCTGCTGAAGGTGATCCGGGAGGAGGACGTCCGCTACCTGGCCGTCTGTTTTGACGAGCATGGCCCCACCTTCCGCCACACCGTCTACCCCGACTACAAGGCGGGCCGCAGCGCCACCCCTCCGGAGCTTCGCCAGCAGCTGGAGACCGTGCGCGGACTGCTGACGGACATGGGTGTGCGCTGGTACGCCCTCCAGGGCTGGGAGGCGGACGATCTGCTGGGTACGCTGTCCCTGAAGGGCGTCGCGGCCGGGGCCACGCCCCTGCTTCTTACCGGCGACCGGGACGCTCTGCAGCTGGTGGGCGGCGGCGTGGAGATGATGTTCACCCGCAAGGGCATCAGTGAGACCATCCGCTTCACTCCTGCTGCCGTGTATGAGGAATATGGCTTCTCCCCGGAGCAGGTGACGGACTGGAAGGGCCTGGCCGGGGACAGCAGCGACAACATTCCCGGCATCCCCGGCGTGGGCGACAAGACCGCCGTGAAGCTTTTGCAGCAGTACGGCAGCCTGGACAGCATTCTGGCCCATGCCTCCGAGGTCAAGGGCAAGCTCGGCGAAAAGCTGGCCGCTAACGCCGACCTGGCTCGCCAGTGCCGGGAGCTGGCCACCATTCGCCGGGACGCCCCTGTGCCCTTCACCCTGGGCGATGTGGCGCTGCCTGACATGACCCAAGGTCTGCCTGCGCTGAAAAAGCTGAAGCTGAACGCCTTCATCCGCCGTCTGACAGGGGATGCGTTGCCCACGAAAACCGTCGGCGAAGAAAGCGCGGACGCGCCCCTGACGCCGCTGCCCTTTGCGGAGATGGCGGCGGCGGAATCCATCGAGGCCTTGACCGCATGGCTGAACGCCGTCCCCGACAAGGCCCGGCCCCTGGCCTTCTACGCATCGGACAGCAGTCTGTCCCTGGCGGGGCAGGACGGCCGCTGCATTGCCGTCACCCTGGGGGGCGACCTGCTCACCCCTGGCCTGGAACCCGGCGATGTGCTGTCCGCCGTCGCGCCCGAGCTGACGGCGCATCCCGCCATCATCCATGACGGCAAGCGGCTGATGCACACGCTGCGCCGCCTGGGTCTGCCTCAGCCCCAGGGCTTTGACTGGGACGCCATGCTGGGCGCGTACCTGCTCAACCCCCAGGAGAAAAGCTACAGCCTTGCCGCCCTGTGTCCCAATATGCCCGAGGACGCCCGGGCCCTGGCGTCTCTGGCCCACTGGCAGAAGGGGCGCGTCGCGGCGGACGGTATGGAGCATCTGATGCGGGATGTGGAAATGCCTCTTTCAATGGTGCTGTACCGCATGGAGACCGCCGGCTTCACCGTGGATACGGCCTTCCTTCGCAGTCTGGGCAGGCAGTACATCCAGGAGATCGAGGCGCTGAAGGGCCGGGTGTTCGCCGCCTGCGGGGTGAAGCCTTTCAATCTTAACAGCACCCAGCAGCTAGGCGAGGTGCTTTTTGAGCAGCTCAAGCTGCCCCACGGCAAAAAAACGCAGAAGGGCTATTCCACCTCTGCCGAGATTCTGGAGGGCCTGCGGGACATTGCGCCGGAAATCATCGACCCGCTCCTGCGCTACCGGCAGCTGACCAAGCTGAACTCCACCTATGTGGAGGGGCTGCTGCGGCTGACGGACGGGGAAGGCCGGGTGCATTCCACCTTCGATCAGGTAGCCACCGCCACAGGCCGCATTTCATCCTTGGAGCCGAACCTGCAGAATATCCCCGTGCGCACCGAGGAGGGCCGGGAGATCCGCCGGGCGTTCCTGCCGCAGCCGGGCTGGGTGCTGCTGGACGCGGATTACAGCCAGATTGAGTTGCGGCTGATGGCTCATTTCTCCGGTGACACAGCCCTGGTGGAGGCCTTCCGCACCGGTCAGGATGTCCATGCCCGGACAGCCAGCGAAATTTTCGACGTTCCGCTGGATCAGGTGGACGGCACCCTTCGCTCCCGGGCCAAGGCGGTCAACTTCGGGCTGATCTACGGCATCAGCGGCTTCGGCCTGGCCCGGAACACCGGCGTCAGCCAGCCCGAGGCCCGGGAATTCATCAGCCGGTATTTTGCCAAATACCCCGGGGTCAAGCGCTTCATGGACAGCTGTGCCGAGGATGGTCTTCAGGCTGGCTATGCCCTGACCCTGATGGGCCGCCGCCGTTACCTGCCGGAGCTGAAGTCCTCCAGGGCCATGGTGCGGGAGTTCGGCAAGCGCGCCGCCATGAACACCCCCGTCCAGGGTACGGCGGCGGACATCATCAAGCTGGCCATGGTACGGGTGGACGAGGCCTTGCGCCGGGAGGGATTGCGAAGCCGGCTGATTCTCCAGGTCCACGATGAGCTGCTGCTGGAATGCCCGCCGGAGGAAATCGAAATCGCTGCCCGTCTGCTGAAGACCGCCATGGAGGAGGTCATTGCCCTGCGGGTGCCCTTGCAGGCGGACGTTCATCAGGGGGGCAACTGGGCTGAAGCCAAATAAAGCGTCAGCAAGGCGGCATACGCCGCACGGCTGACGCTATGGAACGACGGCTTGCTGATCAAACGGCAAAGGGGCTTTCGCGTGGCCAGGCCGTACAAAGAAAACGGTTTAGATGAGAAGCGCATAACCGGCAAGCAGGGGCTTCACTGATTTCCGGCCAAGGGCCCGCGGCGTCCCAAGGATGACGTCTTTGAAAAAAATCAGCGCTGCGCTGTTTACACAACGAATCCCATCAGCCGAAGCTGCGCCCGTACCTCCTCGGGGGTATGGCGCAGCTTTTTGGCGATCTGGACAACCGTCACGCCGGAAAGGAAGTCCTGCCGGGCCTGGGCCTTGTCCGTCTCTGTCCAGGCGGAAGGCGGGCTTTGACGCACGTCCACGGTCTTTTGTTCCTGCCCATACGCCCGGATGACCTGTAAAAACGCGTCGCCGTAGCGTCCGACCTTGACCGCGCCCAGACCGTGAACGGTCATCAGGCCTTCGGGCGTCAGGGGCTTGCGGCGCACCAGATCCGTCAGGGTTTTATCGTCGCAGATGATATACGGCGGCACCCGGTGCTGCTGGGCCAGACGCATCCGGCAGGCACGGAGCTGTTCAAATAGGCTGTTGGCGCCGGGGGTGGGCAGCTTCAGGCGCACTGGCTGCAGCTGGTCGCAGGCCATGTCGGCGCTGTCCATGGGCAGGCGGGGTCGCCTGGCTTTTTTCTTTTCGGTGTCCAGGGCGGCGCGATAGCGGGGGCCGAGGCAGCCGGAGCAGTCGCGGCAATGCTCCCGGGGGGCTTCCCCAAAGTAACGCAGGATGAACTGGCGCAGGCAGCTGCTGTTCTCGCAGTAGTCGATCATGGCGTTTAGCCGCTGAAAGTCCTGCCGTCGGACAGCCTGCTGCTCCGCCGGGGTCATGTCGGGGTTGGGAGCGGCATTGTTCAGCATCCACTTGGCGGTTATGATGTCCTGCTTGCTGTACAGCAGGATGCACTCAGCCTTTTCGCCGTCGCGGCCAGCCCGCCCGGCTTCCTGATAGTAAGCCTCCATAGAGCGGGGCATGTTGTAATGAATCACATAGCGCACGTTGCTTTTGTCGATGCCCATGCCGAAGGCGTTGGTGGCGACCATGACCTGGAGCCGGTCGTACTGAAAATCCTCCTGGCACTGCCGCCGCTCCTCGTCGGGAAGCCCGGCGTGATACCGTCCCGCCGCGAAGCCCTCTGCCCTCAGCTGCTGGCAAATCTCCTCCACCGCCTTGCGGGTGGCGCAGTAGATGATGCCGCTTTCCGAACGCTTGGTATCCAGGATGGCCCGGAGCGTCTCGTCCCGATGCTGGGGGCGAAGCACCTCGAAGTACAGATTGGGCCGATCAAAGCCAGTGGCGGACAGAACGGGGGCTTGCAGCCGCAAAAGGCGAATGATGTCCTCCCGTACCCGATCGGTGGCGGTGGCGGTGAAAGCGCCCACCGGGGGCCGCTGGGGAAGGCTGTCCACAAAATCTGCGATTCTGCGGTAATCCGGGCGGAAGTCCTGGCCCCACTGGGATACGCAGTGCGCCTCATCCACCGCCAGCAGCGACAGGGGCGTATGCTGGGCAAAGGCGCGGAAGACGGAGGTTTCCAGCCGCTCGGGAGCCACATAGATGACGCGGTAGGCCCCCATGCGGGCCCGCTCGATGGCCAAATCCATTTGCCTGGGCGTCAGGCTGCTGTTAAGGTACGCCGCTGGGACACCGGCGCTTTTCAGCGCGGCGACCTGATCCTTCATCAGTGAAATCAGCGGTGAAATCACCAGGGCGACGCCGGGACGCATCAACGCGGGAATCTGGTAGCACATGCTTTTCCCGGCGCCTGTGGGCATGATGCCCAGGCAGTCCCGCCCTTGGAGCAGCGCGTCCACCAGCGGTTCCTGTCCCGGACGGAAGCCCTCATGGCCGAAATAATGCCGAAGCGTTTCCAGCTTGTCCATGACCGTCCTCCTATCCCCGCGCGCGTTCGGCTGCGCATAGCTTTTATTGTACCGTATTTTTCGCCCGGTGAAAAGGCGCGGCGTCAATTTCCCTGCGCCGGAAGGCGTCATGGCTTGCGCATCCCGCGCATATCCTTGGGCGAAAGGAAGGTGCCTCCGTGTGCAGAGAGTGAATTTCGCCCGTCAGTATGTGATGCTGCGTCCGGCGCAGGGCAGCGCGGGCGGCTTTGCGCGCCTGGAAAACCGGCGCGGCCGCGGCTGCGTAACCATTCAGGTGAACCAGGTGGCCGCCAAGGCGCTGCGGGCACTGCTGCTCTCCGGGGACATCGAAAGCGGCGCGGTCATGGATCTGGGACTGATGACCCTGTCCGACCGGCGGCAGGGCTCCCTGTACAGGGAGGGACTTCCGGCCAGCTATGCTGCCTGCCACACGCTGATGCTATGCACGGACTGGCCGGAGCCTCGGCTGGTGCTTTACGGCTGGCTGACGCCCACGCCTGCCTGTACGCTGTGGCAGCTGCAGGAGGCGCTGCGCCATTATCTGACCGTTCCCGCCAGGGATACGGAGACGCCCGAACCCCTGCCGCCGCCCCCCAAGCCGGAGCCGACCCTGCCTGCTCCCGCCGACCGCAGGCCCACCCTTGCGCTGGAGCCGTGTGCGCCGCCGGAAGCCGTCTCGCTGCTGCGCCTGCCCTCGCTGCAATGGCCTGCCGACCTGGAGGAACTGGCAGTGTATTTCGACGCGCTGACGCCTTTCGCGCCCTTTGACATGCCTGGCTGGCGCTTCGTTCGCGTGCCGCTGCCTTCCCGGGAACCGGCGAGCTGGTGCGCGGTGGGAATCAAAATCTGCGGCTGCCGGGTGACGGACGCTGCCTACGGCATCCCCGGTCAGCCCGGGGCGCTGCCGCCGGGAGGCTTGCGGGGCTATCACTGGCAGGACGGGCGAAACGGGCAGGGATACTGGGTGCTGCGCAGGGGCGGGGACTGAGGTGGGGCCGTGAGGGCAAAGGCTTTGCAGGGGCCGTTTTCCATTGTCATTCAGCCGCCGGGGCCAGTAAACGGATAATCCCTGCCACCGCCTCGTCAAGGTCGTCATGGCCGCTGTGATAACGGACGTGGAAGGCCTCGCCGTCAAACATACCGTGGTTACTTTCAAGCATTTGTTCCACCGGAGCGGGCAGGTTTCCGCGCATTCTCGCCCTGAAACGTTCTTTAATGTCGCTCAGGTCTGCCGTAACGAGCACTTTGATGGCCTGGGAGGGGAGAAACGCCAGCTGCTCCCGTTCGGAAATAACGTAAAGGATATGTGCGCCGCTTATGGCCTTTTGCAGTTTTTCCTTGAACAGCGCCGCTGCCTCAGACGCGGATTTCGCGAGCCGAAGGTAATCCTTGCCGGTGATGATCTCCGCGGCGACGGCGTGCTGAAGCGTGTTAGCCAGGGTTGATTTGCCGGTGCAGTTTTCGCCGATGATGCCAATGACCATATGGGATACCTCCAATTATATATCGTTATTCGTATGGGGCAGTCTCGCTCAGGTTGTCTGCCTGTTCTTCTCGGGAACGACGCGCTTTTCAGTCAGCCTCAGCCGGCGGGGAAGTCCACCCGCCTCAGCCCCTCCGCCGTCAGGGCGGCGACGGCCTCGGTCAGCTCGCCCCGCTCGTACATCGACATCACCAATTCGCCAAACATGGAATTGGCCCAGGCGAACCAGGGGCGGGTAAAGCGGGCGGGATCGTCCTTATCGAAGCTTTCGTGCATCCGGGAGGTTCCCGCGTGGGTAGTCAGCAGGGTGCGCAGCAGGGTGACGCGCTCGGCGGGGTCGGTGGCGGTCAGCCCTTGCACACAAAGGCTGATGGGCCAAATCCAGCCCTGGGGCGTATGAGGGCTGCCCACGCCCTGCGCCGCGGCGCCCTGATAATAGATGGGATTTCTGTCGCTGAGGACGAAAGACCGCGTACGCCGGTACAGCGGGTCCTCCGGGTTGCATACGCCCAGGCAGGGCAGAGACAGCAGGCTGGGTACGTTGGCGTCATCCATCAGCAGCTGATGGCCCAGGCCGTCCGCCTCGTAGGCATAAATTTCGCCGACGCCCTCCACCGTGGCCAAGCCGTACCGCCGAACTCCTTCGCGAATATCCGCCGCCAGGGTCCGGGCCTTGTGAGCGACAGCGCTTCGCCCCAGCTGATCGGCCAGGGGAGCCAACTCCGTCAGCATGGCGGCGGCGAACAGATTGGCGGGGATCAGGTAGCCGAAGCGGCAGGCGTCGTCGCTGGGGCGGAAGCCCGACCAGGACATGCCTGTGAACCCCGCAGGCTCGCCGCGCCCCTCCCGGGTCAGCGTATCGGAGGGCGGGCAGTCAAACCGCTGGAAAGCGTAGGGACTCTCCTGCTCGTGGCGCTGCTCCCGGGCGATGACGGTCAGGATGACGTCTACCGTCTGAAAAAAGGCGTCATCCATCAGGACGGTGCGGCCGGTGGCCTGGTGATAGCGCAGGGCCAGCAGCAGCATATGGCACAGAGAGTCCAGCTCATACTTGCGCTCAAAGACCCATGGCCCGGCCTCCGTCCTGTCCTCAAAGCCATGGCGGCCATCCGGGGCACTGTTGAAGGCGTTGGCGTAGGGGTCGATGCGGACAAGCGCGGCCTGACGGGCGATGACCGCCTCGAGCCAGGCGGCCAGCTCGTCGTCCTCCGCCGCGAAGCGGAGATAATGCAGCACCTGCTGGGTGGAATCCCGGAGCCACATGGCTTCAATATCGCCGGTGATGATGAACGCTCCGCCGTCCGGAGCCTGCCGGCAGGTGGTTTCCAGGGTACTCAGGAAGCACCGCGCGAACATGTCGGGCAGGCCCGCGATGGGCTCAAGGGCGTCCATCACAGGCCGGAGCCGGGTTTCCATGCGGGCGATAAGCTGCGGTTGGGGCATCATGAGCTTAATCCTCTCTTTCGTTGGGGGGTAAGGGATGGAACCGTCATGAAGATACCACGGAGACGGTTGCTTGTCAATCATCGGGGAAGCCGCGGGCTGCCCCCTTTTTCTTTTTCTGCCTTTTTTGCTATAATAAGACCCATCAACCGATGAAAATCCATGCTTCCTGCGTCTAACAGGTGTAGGGAGCGAGGTGCGGGAAATGGAGGCAGCGCGGGTCATGGAGGCACAGCAGGATCGGGAGCAGCGGCTGATTGAGATGGTCGGTACCTACCAACGGCCGCTCTTGCGGATGTGCTACCTCATGCTCAAGGACGAGGAGCTGGCGCGGGACGCGGTGCAGGAGACCTTTCTGAAGGCATACCGGGCCTTGGAGCGTTTTCGGGGCGAAAGCAGCGAACAGACTTGGCTGACGCGCATCGCCATGAACACCTGCCGGGATATGCGGCGGTCGTTCTGGTTCAAGCACGTTGATCGGCGGATCACCCCGGAGGATCTTCCGGAGACGGCATGGCCCGGGGAATCCAATCTGGCGCTGACCATGGCGGTGATGCAGCTTCCGCCCCGGGAGCGGGAGGTCATCACGCTATACTATTATCAGGGCATGACGGTGCAGGAGGTCGGTCAGGCTTTGGGGCTGGCCCAGTCCAGCGTATCCATTCGGCTGAAGAAGGCGAAGGAGAGACTCCGGCAGGAGCTGGAAAGGGGGTATGACCATGAGTGAGCGGCGGGATCGGGCGCTGATGCGCCAGGCCATTGACACAACCCTGAGCGGGCTGCGGGAGGATCCCTGGCTGGCCATGCGGGTGCTGGCCAAGAGCCGACAGGGCACGGGGGCCAAGGTAAGACCGCGCCTGACTGCGGCGGCGGTGGCGGGCGTTTTGCTGATGGCGGGAACCGTCATGGCTGCCATCCTCCCGCGGATGCTGGGAAGCGAGCAGCCCATCGGCCCGGAGGCTACGCTGAGCCAGCCGCTGAAGCCTGTGGTGGTGCCTGCGGCGGAGGGGACGCAAACGCCCACAGCCGAGCCAACGGAAATGCCCACGCCCACCGCCGCGCCCCAGCTGACGGAGGCGGAGCGACAGGCGTGGCTGCATGCGCAGGATCGCCTGACGAAGGTTTACGGCTATACCGAGGCGGAGGCGGCCCGCTTCGGCTGCCGCTTTGAGCATAACGACGGCGAACTGACGGTGCTGTATTATCCCCAGGCCCATCCCGCCTGGGTGTACAGTGAGGTATGGACGCAGGGGCAATGGGATGCCGCCCGCAGCGCATCCCCCTTCCGGGGGGCGGAGGACGCGGATGGTTCCGCAGAGGCCTGTGTCCGGGAGACGCTGCGGCAGGCGGCGGAGCAGCAATGGCTGATCCATTGGAACCCGGGCGCGATGACGTCCTTTCACGTGCTGCTGGAGAACGATCCGCGGATTCCTGCCAGCGAGGAACTGACGCTGGGGCTCGCATCGGGGGCGATTACCGCCAAGGAGGCGGTGACGGCGCTCTTCCGCGCCTGCTACGGCACGGAGGAGGGCTGGTCTTCCGCCCTGCGGGAGTGGCATGACGAAGCGCTGGCGCTCGCGGCGGAACCGGCAGGGGCTTCAGGCGACCTGACGGAGGAAATCATTCACAATGCCGGATACGAAGCGCCGGGTGACGAGGCTTGGTCGACCATGGCGTGGACGGAAACGCTACCGGAGGAGCTGATGGAGGCGTTGGCGGCCTCGCCCTTTGCGGAGGATGAGGTGCTTCAAGGGGCGCTGGCCATCCGGCAGGCTGACGGGGAGATGAACGAGTGCTCGGGCCAAGCGCTGGCGGCGGTGCGCCGCGAGGGGCGCGTGATGCTGATCGGCTTTAGCCGGATCTCCGGAGAGTGGCAGTGCGAGCCGGTGTCCGAGACGCTTTTGCGGACAGATGAGGACTTTGCCATCACGGTGGATCGGGAAACGGATGGGCTGCTGAGCTTCGGCATCCGGTATGATGAGGACGCCCTTTGCCTGCGCTACACGGCGGGGGGAACCTGGCAGCTGTGGCGGTATGAGCAGCGGGGCGAAGGCTTCAGCGCTGAACTGAGCGCGGGAACCATCGTCATCAGCAGCGGCGGAGCCAGCGAAGGGCGCAGCTACTATACCAGTCTGCTGGCGGAGGACATTGACGGCGACAGCTTCCCTACGACCCTGGAGGAGCTGCGCCGCTATGTGGAGGCCCGCCAGCTGC
This sequence comes from uncultured Clostridia bacterium, assembly GCA_947565865.1. Taxonomy (GTDB): domain Bacteria; phylum Bacillota; class Clostridia; order Christensenellales; family Aristaeellaceae; genus UBA11524. The sequence goes on along the minus strand of CANOHT010000037.1, from coordinate 4,626 downwards.
TGGGAATGAGCGGCATGGCTGTCTGCAGCGGGGCGAATCTTCGCGTGCGCCCCACCACCGACAGCGAAAGCCTGGCCATGCTCAACGACGGCGTCATCATGCGGGATATCAGCGTTTTCGCCTCCGAGCGAAAGGACAGCGACATGACTTGGCACTATGTTATTGTCGGCAACCAGACAGGCTTTGTCAGCGATGCCTATGTCCATGACCCTGTGGCCATGATTAACGGGGAGCCGCTGCCGGTGTGCCGTGTGACCGAGAACACACAGCTGTACGAAGCGACGGTGGCCGAGGCCGAGGCGCTGATGGCGCTGGGCGTGGAGGTGACCGACGGGAATGCGAAGGAGCGCGAAGGCGCGGTATATACCGCCACGTCCGAGGATGTGCTGACCGTGCTGGGCGAGTCGAAGGACGGATGGCTGCTCGTCTTCAAGCCCAACACGCCCCAGGCCTTCCCCATGCGCCCCGACGGCGTATACGGCTGGGTTCACAAGAAAAACGCGGTATGCGAGACTACGCCTCTGCGGCTGAAATATCGGGAGTGAGGCGAAAGGGCAGGGAGCAGGGCGCTTTCGGGACGATGATGAAGGTCGAGCGCCTGCGCGCCGGTTACTCGGCTGGGGACGGGGGCCCCTTCCACAAGGAGGAGGCCGCCGTCCTTTTTGACACGCCGGGGAAAAGCTGATATACTGAAGCGGCAAAAGGGGGGGCGGGGGCATGGAGCGCATTGCGGAGGCAATCGAAAGGCCGGTATACGATATGCTGGCGACCGCCGGCGGACGGCGGGCCTTTCATATGCCAGGCCATAAGGGCCGCGCGCCCTTTGGCTCCCTTGACCTTTATGCCCTGGATACCACCGAGCTGCCCAATACGGACGATCTGTACGCCCCAGAGGGCGGGCTTCTCCGGGCACAGCGGCTTTACGCGGAGGCGGCGGGGGCGGCGGAAACCCTGTTCCTCCATGGCGGCGCGACGGCGGGCATCCACGCCATGCTGCAGTTGTGGGCACGGGAGGGGGAGGTAGCGCTGCTGCCTCGCAACGCCCACCTTTCGGCGGTGAACGCCTGCATCCTGGGGGGGCTGCGGGTGCGGTGGATTCCCGTGACCTGGCGGGCGGACGGCTACGGCTATGTCCGGGAGGCGGACGTGCTGGCGGCCCTGGCGGCCTATCCCGAGGCCAGGGTGCTGCTGCTGACCAGGCCGGATTATTACGGCGGCTGCATGCCGCTGGAAGCCATCATACAAAGGGCTCATTCAATGGGCGTCCGGGTGGCGGTGGACGAGGCTCACGGTGCGCACCTGCCCTGGCTGGCGGGTCTGCCGTCCGCCGGGGAATGCGGGGCGGACGCCTGGGTGCAGTCCGTCCACAAGACGCTGCCGGGATTCACGGCCAGCGCGGTACTGCACCTGCGCCGCGCGGCGGATCGGGGGCGGGCTATGACGCTTTTGCGCCGGGAGCAGACATCCTCCCCCTCCTTCCTGCTGATGCTGGGAATCGACGACGCCCGGGCCTTTATGCAGGCGCGGGGAGCGAAAAGGCTGCGCCGGGTCATCGGCTGGGCGGAGGAACTGCGCGCCCTGCTGCCCTCGCTGGGCTATGGGGACGCGCATCGGGCATGGCGGCGGGACATTGTCTCCGGGCAGCTGGCCTTCGACCCCACCCGGCTGGTTATCGACGCGCCCCAGGGCGGCGAAGCGCTGGCGGAGGAACTGCGCTCCAGGGGCATCGACGTGGAAATGAACGACGCGCGCCGGGTGGTGCTGATTCTCACGGCCATGGACGAGGCGGAGGATTTCCTGGTGCTGCGAAGGGCGCTGGAAAGCCTGCCGCCGCAAAAGGCGGAGCTGCCGCCCATGCCTGAGCCGCCGGCTCTTCCGCCAAGGCGGATGGAGGTGCGGGCTGCGGCCATGGCCGCAACGGAGACGGCGCCGTTTGCGGCTGCGGCAGGCAGGATCGCCGCGGCTGCGGCTGGGCTGTATCCGCCCGGGGTTCCTTTGGTGTGCCCGGGAGAAGAGATTACCGCGGAAACGGCGCGGCGCTTGGCGGAGGCTGAACCTCGACGAAGATTTGGAACGGAAGGAGACGGCATCGTATGTGTCAAGGGCAGTGCGTGATCTTTGATCTGGACGGCACGCTGACCCAATCGGAGGAGGGGATCTGGAACTGCGTGGCCTACGCGGCGGAGAAGCTGGGCTTTCCCGTGCCGGCTGCGGACATTCTGCGCAGGTTTATCGGCCCGCCTCTGGGCTGGTCCTTCCGGGAATATATGGGGATGGACGATGCCATGGCGAACAGGGCGGTGGAAGCCTACCGGGAGCGGTATCAGACGGTGGGGCTGTTTGAAAACCGCGTGTTTCCGGGCATTCGCCGGCTGCTGCGCACACTGAAGCGGCAGGGCTGCTACATAGGCGTCGCCACGGGCAAGCCCCAGGAGCCCTCGGAGAGGATTCTCCGCCATTTCGGCCTGGATCGGTGGATCGACAAGGTGGTGGGGCCGCGGGATAGCCATGGCGCGGATAAGGAAGCGCTCATACGCGCGGCGCTGCCGGACAGCTACGCTTCGGCCTGGATGGTGGGCGACCGCCGCTTTGACGTGGAGGGCGGAAGGCGGGTCGGCATCAGAACCGTGGGCGTGGGCTATGGCTACGGCGACGAGGCGGAGCTTCGCCAGGCGGGCTGCGACGCCTATGTCTCCACGGTGCAGGCGCTCATTGATCTGCTGTGCCCGGAGGCGCAGCCGCCGGAGGGGGCTTTTCTGTCTATGGAGGGCTTGGACGGCAGCGGCAAGACCACGCAGATCAGGCTGCTGACCGACGCGCTGGAGCGCTATGGCTTTGAGGTTGTTCACAGCCGGGAGCCGGGCGGAGATCGGGTAGCCGAGGCCATTCGCCAGGTGGTGCTGTCTCCGGAGCTGGCCCCGGTGGAGCGGGAGACGGAGGCGCTGCTTTATGCCGCCGCCAGGGCACAGCATGTGCGCAGGGTCATCCGTCCCGCTATCGCGGCGGGCAAGGTGCTGCTTTGCGACCGTTTTGTGGATTCCTCCGTGGCCTACCAGGGGGGCGGCCGTCAGCTGGGTGTGCAGCAGGTGCTGGACATCAATGCTCCGGCGGTGGACGGCACCCTGCCCATGGCCACGGTTTATCTGGACATTGACCACCGTGTCAGCCTGATGAGGCGCAGCGCGGCCTCCGCCCTGGACAGGATTGAACGGGAGGACGACAGCTTCCATGCCCGCACGGAGGCGGCCTACCGGGAAATGATTGCCCGGGATCCAGCGCGTTTTATTGTGGTGGACGCGACGAAGGCGCCGGAGGAGGTCGGCCGGGTGACGGCGCGGCAGGTGCTGGCGCGGCTGATGGAGGCGGAAGCGTGAAAGAACGGATCGTGGTGGGGATGTCCGGCGGGGTGGATTCCTCCGTGGCGGCTCTGCTGCTCAAGGAGCAGGGATACGACGTGGTGGGCGTCTTCATGAAAAATTGGGAGGAGCAGGACGAAAGCGGCGTATGCACCGCCGAGCGCGACTGGCAGGATGTCCGGGACGTCTGCGATGTGATCGGCATCCCGTACTATTCGGTGAACTTCGCCAGGGAGTACTGGGATCGGGTGTTCAGCTACTTTTTGCGGGAGTACAGGGCGGGCCGTACCCCCAACCCGGACGTGCTATGCAACCGGGAAATCAAGTTCCGCGCCTTTCTTGACTTCGCCATGCAGCTTGGCGCGGCGAAGATTGCCACGGGTCACTTTGTCCGCACGGATGGCCAGGGCGCGCTGCTTCGGGGGGCGGATGGCGGGAAGGATCAGAGTTACTTCCTTTATATGCTCAAGGAAGCCCAGCTGCGCAAGGCCATGTTTCCCGTGGGCGGCATGACCAAGGCGGAGGTTCGGGCGCTGGCGGAAAGCAGGGGGCTGCCTGTCAGCCGGAAGAAGGACTCCACGGGCGTGTGCTTCATCGGCGAACGGAACTTCAAGCAGTTTCTGTCCTCCTTCCTGCCCGCTCAGCCCGGCGACATGGTGGCGCCTGACGGAAGCGTGGTCGGCCGTCATGACGGGCTGATGTACTATACCCTGGGCCAGCGCCGGGGGCTAGGCATCGGCGGCTGCGGCGACGGCCGGAGCTGGTTTGTGATTGGCAAGGATTTGCCGAAGAATCGCCTGCTGGTGGCTCAGGGGGAGGATCATCCCATGCTGTATTCCTCCCGGTGCGTCGGCGCGGAGGCAACGTGGATTGGCGAGCCGCCGATGGCGGAGGGCGAGACCTTGCGCTGTGCGTGCAAGTTCCGCTATCGCCAGGCGGATCAGCCGGTGGAGGTTATGCTGACGGCGGGGCGGCTGATGATTCATGCCCTGACGCCGCAGCGGGCGGTGACGCCGGGCCAGAGCGCCGTGCTCTATCAGGGAGAACGCTGCCTGGGAGGAGCGGTGGTGGAAACAGTGCTGGATGCAGGCGAACTAAGTAGCGTCTGCGAAGCGAATGAAATACCAAATGCAGCCAAATACACGAACGATTTTGCGTGACAAAACAAAGCTGTACGCCTTTGAAAAAACAATGAAAAAAACTTCAAAAAAAGATAAAAAAGGTCTTGACAAAAGAGGGGGGCAAGTGATAAGATAACCAAGCTGATTGA
>CANOHT010000036.1 GCA_947565865.1 uncultured Clostridia bacterium | reverse complement strand
ATGGGAATCCGTGACAAGAAGCTTCTTCTATCCGCTATTAACATAGCGGATAGAAGCAGCTTCTTGTCACGGATTCCCATTGCTCACAACTGCTTCAGCAGCTTTCCGTTATTCACGTTGTCGAAGAAATCCTTCATGTCTATATCTACAACATAGTGAAGATTGCTTCTCAGCATATCTTTGTGAACTTGGGCGATTGCGTACCGTTGGTTCCGGTTCGGGTGGAATCCATGGCTGTGGTCGTGAGATTTCGCCTCACATATTGTTGCGGTATGCCAGCCGTATGTTTTCGGGTTATGCAATGATTTCAATCAGATGGTTGAAAACTTTGCCTTTATTGCTGTTAGCATACAGTTTAACTTGAATTACCTGAAAGTCAAAATACTCGGCGTGCCCTAACTTATCTTCCTTTTATGCCTTTCCTGCTGCCATAGTCGGTTACTTATCCCCGCTATCGTTTGGATTCTCGTTTTTCTTAGTCCAACTTGGACTGTCGCCGAAAGCAAGGACAGCGAAAAGAAGAGCCTTGTTGCAGATGGTAATGCTTTACACGGCCTCACACCGGTTGAAATACGGGGTTAAGCCGTGTAAACTATTTCCGCCCTTCAACAGGATGTTTCTTTTTTCTCCCCGCTGGTTCGGGTCTTGTCCAGCCCTTCGGGCTCCCGCTGTGCCGGACACGGATGTGAACGCCGCCGCGCTGGCGGAGCATCAGCTGGGCGCTGCCAAAGGACGGCGTTCTTGTCTGTATGCAACCGTCGGCACAGGCGTGGGCGGCGGCTTGATTGTGAATAACCAATGTATCCATGGCCTGATGCACCCCGAACTGGGACATTAGCTGATGGCTCCTGTTTCCAACGCCCCTGCGCCGGAGGGGTTCTGTCCCGATCACAAGCGCTGCCCGGAGGGGTTGGTCTCCGGCCCGGCGATGATGAAGCGCTGGGGCGTACCGGCGCAGGAGCTGCCGGAGACTCACCCTGCCTGGCGCCGGAAGCAGACTATTTGGCGCAGATGTGTGTGAACGCGGTGATGGCTTTATTGCCAGAGAAGATTATGCTGGGCGGCGGCGTGATGCATCGGCAATGGCTGCTTCCAATGGTTCATGAAAAAACCTTGGCGCTGTTCAACGGCTCCATCGCCCACACGGCGGTGGAGGCGGGGCTGCGGGAGTACATTGTTACGGGGGATAGCAGCGGTGTGCTGGGCGCATGGCTGCTGGCGAAGCAGGCGTATGCCCCAGGCAGCAGGACATGATAACGCTTGGGCCGATCACGCCGCTCAGGGCAGACTGCATGGGGCGCGGCCCTGCGCGCTCTGGACAAGGTGCCGCCGCCTTCATAACGCCAGCGAAATCATGGAAAAAAGGCCGGCGAAAAGCCGACCTTACTGACCATAATCATCTGCCGCTTAGTCACACGATGCGGCTTTATTCCGCGGGACTTTTCTGCGCGTCCTCCCAGGCCTTGCGGATGGCGCCGATGATGTCCCCGTGGCTGTCTCGCAGGGAAATGGTAGCCGAGGAGGTCACATCCGCCAGCATCGCCTGATCCGCTTCCGTCAGCGCGCCGTACTTGGCCGCGTCCGCCTCGTTTTCCTCCTCCGGCTGAAGAGGACGCCCCGTTACGTCCGAGCAATACTGCCCGAACCAGGCCTCCGCCTCCTCCACGGTCTTGCCGGTCAGCAGGCGCTGATAGGCGTCCATCTGCTCCCGCCAGCTGCCCGCGGGCAGGCGATATGCATCGCCCCGCTGGGTCTTGCTCTCCCAGGCCTCGATCTCCGCCAGAAAATTCTCCTCCGTATCGGGGGTTTGGCCCTCGGTCTTCCCCTGGGCGTCATCCCACAGGGTGAAGCCGCCCTGCCCCGGGAAGCCGCTGAAGTGAGGCATAGCGGCATCCTTGGCGTTGGGCGTGGCGACCTCCAGCTGGTCGATGGCCAGGCGCAAAATCCGTCCGCCCTCGTCAAACAGGCCGTGGACGAACACAACATTGAAGCTGTACACAGGGTTGCCCGCGTCATCCTTGCCGGGGCCCACGCGGCCCGTGGCGGTCATGCCCAGGCCGGAAAGGGTCTTGTCCTGGGCCGCGGGCGCGCCGGAGGGCGAAGGCGCGTCGGAGGGCGAGGGGGCGGCTTCATCCTCGCCCAGGGCCATGCGAACGGCCTGACGCAGAGCATCGCTGGTGCGCGTGGCGCCGCTGACGCTATCCACATCCCAGGTGCCTGCTGTAACCATTCTGTCAGGCAGCGCGTCAATGGCCCGGGTGCCCACGCCGTCCGTTTCATGATGCTCGGTGACCTGTACGCTTTGCAGCTTTCCCTGATCGGTGGTCACCATCACCTTCAGCGTTCCGCCATAGCCCTCCGCCTGCCCCACGCGCTCCTCCGCCGTCACCGCGCACGCACAGGCCATGGACGCCAGGAGAAGCCACAGCGCCAGCCGCCGCCGCTTATTCATACCGTTTCATCCTTTCTATCGCTGTTTAACTGTCTTTAGCATGGGAGAAAAGCAAAAAAATATTCCCGCAGCAGGCAATGATCACACTTTTCCGCCGCCCTTAGCAGGAACTTTCGCTTCCCGTAGAGAATATTGCATGGGTGAATACGGCGTATCCTGCCCTTTTCATGAAAGAAATAGCAGAGATGGTTCGTTGTATAGGAAACCCAATGACCTTGCGGAAGGCAGGTGCTTCCACCGATATGAAGAAGCAAAGCAAACGCGACCCCATTAAGATCATGCTGATTTTGACCGTATGCCTGACGGTTCTGGCTGCCGCGGCGACGTTGATCGGCAACGGCATCGCCGGTTACCGAAAGAGCGTCCTCGCCCAGCGGCAGGAGGAGGCCAAGGCGATCAACGCGCAGCGCGATCAGGAGTATGCCAAGGCGCTGTCGGAATTTCAGGCGGCCACGCCTCAGTCCGGCGCCAATCTGGCCTGGCCCCTGCCCAAGGCGGAGGGCTGGGATGTGGTTGACCTGACCAGCTATCCGCTGGAGAGCGCCACCACCGTTTCCCTGAGCCGGGAAGAGGTAATGAACAATGGCATGCTGCTGGTCAACGAGTGGCATTCCCGTCCGGAGGACTTCTCCGAGACAGAGCTGACCAGCATCGGCACCAGAACCGGCGGCAAGGTGCAGGTATCCAACTATAACCTGCTGCTTTTCCCCGACGCCATTGACGCGCTGCAGGAGGCCGTTGCCGCCGCCGCCCAGGCGGGTCATGAATATTACATGGTGGACGAGGCCTACCGCACCTACGCGCGGCAGGAGGAGCTCTTCAACAAAAAGATGGACGAGTTCGCCGGCCGTTATTCCGGCGACGAGCTGATCGCCCGCGCCAAGCGTGAGGTGAACTACCCCGGCACCAGCGAGTTCAACTCCGGCCTGGCCTTCACCCTGCGCCTGTATAAGCGGGGGGACGCCTCCGTGGGTCAGCCCGCTTATGTGGAGACCCCCGCCGGCATGTGGATGAACGAGAACTGCTGGCGCTATGGTTTGGTCTTCCGATTCCCGAAGATGGATTATCCCCTCAAGGGCGCTTCGGACAAGAGCTACAAAACCGGCGTCAGCGCCACCCTGCGGGCCTACCGTTATGTGGGCAAGGGTAATGCCGCGGTGATGCATACCCTTGACCTGTGCCTGGAGGAGTACATTGAGTACCTTCAGGAGCATCCCCACATCGCGGTGTTTGAGGATGGAAACCTGCGCTATGAGATTGTCCGCCAGTATGTGGGGGACGACAACGCCACATTCCAGGTGGAACTGACCTCCCGCGCCCGGGATTACGTTACCTCTCTGGACAACATGGGCTGCGTCATCACCGTGTTTGAGTATTGATGTGAACAAGTACAAGGCCGTTCCGCATGGTGGGAACGGCCTTGTGCAATGCTGCGGGCAGCTGATCCTTGGAGAGCCGTCCACATGGGCGTGTGGGCCGACGGCGCGGTCAGTCCCGCCATGGGAGCAGGCAGGCGCGCTTGGGCGGCAGGGCTTGGCGGCAGGCACGGCATGGAGGCTCCAGCCGCACAGGGGATCGCCGCCGTTGGCATTTCGCAAGCGCTGTCCTATGGTACAGCCGCGTTCTTTCTCATGGCAGGCTCTGTTGCCGATACAGCAGCCAGGGGACATACCGAGCGCTCTTGAAAGTCTTGACGAAGGAAAAGGAAGCAATGGAGGCCGCGATGCAAACGTCCGGCAGACCTGACCGCCATGGGCGCTGGTCTGCCGGACGTTTGACGTTTCCTATCGGTTATGCAGTTGCTGCCGCGCCTGGTCTGCCATCGCCTGGGCCTGAAGGCACAGCTCCGCCGCCTTGAAGGCGTGGGCCTGGGTCATGGCGATCTCTGTGCGATCTAGGCAGTCGCGGATGAGCTGGCTGAAGAAAGGCGCGCCCGTCAGGCCTGTGGCGTCAATGCGCCTCTCGCCCCGCCGGTTGACCAGGTACAGCTGATTGCCGCCTCGGTCGGTGGTAATGTCCACATTCTTCCGCAGCTCGATGTAGCCCTCGGTGCCCAGCAGAAAGGTTCGGCCATCCCCAAAGGCTTTAAGGACGTCCGGGGTGAACCAGTCTACCCGGCAGTAGCCTGTGGCGCCGTTGGCCCCCGTTAACGAGCAGTCTCCGAAGTCCTCCAACTCGGTTGTTTCGGGATGAGCGTAATTATCCACCCGGCCAGCGTTTACCGTGGCTTCCTCATTGCCGGTGAAGAACAGGAACTGCTCGATTTGATGGCTGCCTATGTCGCACAGGATGCCGCCGTATCGCGCCTTGTCAAAGAACCAGTCCGGGCGGCTGGGAGCGCTGAGGCGGTGGGGCCCGAAGCCCTCGGTGTGGATTACCCGGCCGATCTCGCCCGCCTGTACCAGATACCCAGCCAGCGTCGCGGCCTCGGAGCTGAGACGCTCGGAATAGTAAACCATGTATTTGCGGCCCGTGGCCTGCGCCGTCCGCCGTGCTTCGGCCAGCTGGGCGAGGGTGGTCATGGGCCCCTTGTCCACAAAGAAGTCCTTGCCGGCGGCCATTACCCGCAATCCCAGGGGACAGCGTTCGCTGGTGACGGCGGCGCAGGCCACAAGCCGGGTCTGGCGATCCGCGAGGATTTCGTCCTCGCATCGCGCTGCCCTGGCCTGGGGATAGCGCCGGCAGAAATCCGCCACCTTGGCCGGGTCGGCGTCATAGACGTATTTCAGCGTGGCTCCGGCCTTCAGCAGGCTGCCGGTCATGCCGTAAATATGCCCATGCTCCAGGCCTGCCACGGAGAAGACAAACGCCCCGGGCCTGGCGGCGGGCGTCGGCAGCGGCGGCAGCAGATGGTTGAGTCCTTCCATACCTACCATGGCAATCCCTCCTTGCTGCGGGGCTTACCAGCGCACCTGCCAGCGATCGCTGTATTCGCCCTCAGGCCGCCCCTGCGCTTCCCGGGGCTTATAGACAGACTGCGCTGCACGCTCCTGCAGCAGCCGGTCGAACAGCGCTGTGTCCAAGGGCAGGGATACGCTGACATTCCCAAGCCACTGGGACAGGTAGGCCGCATTGGACAGCGTGAGTTCATGTACGCCTTCCACCCCGGGGGCCAGCAAAGGCGTTCCTGTGCGGATGGCCAGGGAGAAGTCGTTCAGGATGCCCGCATGGGCCGCCTCCGGGCCGTCAGGCAGGATTTCCTCATAGTCCACAGGGATTTTGGCAAAGTTCTCCTGCGATTGGAAGCGCACCTCGGCTTCATCCTGGGCCAGCCGCCACCACTTCATGACGCCGTTTTCCAGCACGAGCTTGCCCTTTGTGCCGGAGATTTCCAGGCGGTTGGTGCCGGGATATTCTCCCGTGGAGGTAATGAAGGCCCCTGTGGCCCCGTTTTTGTAGCGGGTCAGCAACGTCGCCTCGTCCTCCACCTCAATGCGGTGGTACTTGGCGGTGTCGCAGTAGGCGGTGACAGACTCCGGCATACCGCAGATCCACTGCCACAAATCCAGATTGTGCGGGGCCTGGTTGAGCAGCACGCCGCCGCCCTCGCCGCCCCAGGTGGCGCGCCAGGAGCCGGAATCATAATAATGCTGGGTGCGGTACCAGTTGGTAATAATCCACACCGTGCGCTTCATTTCGCCCAGTTGGCCGCCCTGAACAATCTCCCGGCAGCGGCGGAACAGGGGATTGGTGCGCTGATTGAACATGATGCCGAAGACCCGGCCGCTCTCCTGCGCCGCCCGGCACAGCCGTTGGGCCCGGGAAAGGGCGATGTCGATGGGCTTCTCCACCAGGGTATGGCAGCCCGCCGCCAGACAGGCGGAAGCGATCTCCCCGTGCAGGGGATGGGGCACCGCCACGATGACCGCCTCCGGCTGATGCTCCCGCAGCAGCTCCTGCCAATCCGCGTACCGCGCCGCTTCCGGGAAGCGCTCCGCGCAGGCGTCCAGCCGCTCGGTGGCAATGTCGCATACCGCCGTGAGGGCCATGCCCTCCACCTTGCCCGCCGCCAGACAAGCCGCGTGGGCCGTGCCCATGTTGCCCACGCCAATGACAGCCGCTCGGATATTCGCCATAGTATGATCTCCTTTGCGCCCCATGGCGCATCAGTATCGGCACAGCGGCAAAGCCGCTTGACCGAGCCTGCGGCGCTTCCGCGTCCAGCGCAGACGCCCGGTCGGAAAGCCTCTCATCTCATAAGAACGCAAAACTGACGCGCAGGGGCTTAGCTTCATTAGAGCGCCCTAATTGGGCTTAAGAATTTTGATGGCGCGTGGGAGGGGCCGCGGCCCCTCCCATGCGGTCACAGCAGGCTCTTGAATGCGTCGCAGGCCGCGTCAAAGGCCGCGTCGCTGCTGTCGAAAACGTAGAGGCCCACCTGGCTGCTCTCCCCCTCGCGCTCCAGGCCCTTCAGGCCGTCAAAGACCTTCAGGTGGGGCTCGATGGTTACGGCGTCGCCGCCCTGGGCACGGTAGTCATCAACGATCTTCTTCACCTGGCCGATGCCCTTCCCGGCGGGCACCACGCTGCCGTCAGCCAGAGCGTCCTTGATGTGCAGGTACTTGATGAAGGGCTTGAGCATTTCCCAGCCCGCCCAGGTATCCTGGCCGCACTGGACAAAGTTGGCGGGGTCGAACACACCCTTCATGGCGGGGAAGGCCCGCAGCAGCTCCAGGCAGCGTTCGGCCATATCGCCATAAATGCCCTTCTCGTTTTCATGGCAGAAGCATACGCCGCTGCCCTCGCCCGCTCGCAGCATCTCGCCTACCTGATCCATCACCTTGCCGCGATAGTCGGCGGGGTTCTTGCCGCCGGGGATGTAGAAAGAGAACATGCGCAGGTTTTCCGCGCCCAGAACCCGGGCTACCTCAAGGGTGTGGCGCAGAACGTCCAGGTGGGCGGCGAAGTCGCCGGTTTCAATGTCAATCTTGCCGATGGGGGAGCCGATGGTCCAGACCTTCAATCCGGCGTCCTCCAGCCTGGCCCGAACCTCCCGGGCCTTTTCAATGCTGATGGCGGAGACATTCTGGCCGTCCACACCGCGGATTTCCAGTCCCTGAAGGCCATTGCGCACCATGGCGGCAATCTGGCCGTCCACAGCCTTGGCGGCCTCGTCGGCAAAAGCGTAAATCTTCATCGTATCCATGTTTTTCCTCCGTTACCGATCCTTCAGTCGCAGCATGGGGGCGAAGACGCCGCCCTGGACGCTGCGGGCAATGAACGCCTCATAGCGCCCGGTCTTGGTATCATACCAGTCGGAGAAGGGCACGCGGGAGGTCGTTTCCCGCAGGAAGCGAACGATGGGCTGCAGGAGCTTTTCCCGGGTATCCAGATCGTCCGCCATGGCCGCCGTCCAGCAGATCCAGTCAGACTTGGTGTAATCCGCGCGAGAATCCAGGGGCAGGCCGAAGCGATTGATCCGAGGCAGGTAGCTGTTCAGCTCCGCTGTATAGAAGCTGTCCGGCAGAAGGTTCAAGCCCAGCACCTTGTCCCACAGCAGGTTGTACTTCATGCTCCAGCCCTGACCGTCCAGGGTCAGGGGCGTGCTGCCCGCCATGCCCACCTTCTGGGCGAAGCGGCCGGCCATCTCCCGGGCACGGGCCACCCAGCTTTCGTCCCCGATGAGCCTGCCGTAGCACGCCACGCCAACGATGGCCTTGGCCGCCAGGTTCACGTTATGGGCCAGATGACCGGCGAAATCGTCCGTGCACAGCTGCTCACCGGGGTCCTCGCCATACTGAACCAGATACCGTACCCACTTGTCCAGCAGGCCGCGGTACTGTTCCTTCAGGTCGGCCTTCGCACCGAAGGTCACGGCGGCCTCCAGCATCACCAGCATGTTGCCGCACTCTTCCACGGGCATCTGGTAGCGCAGATCGTAGACCTTGGCGCCGGCGGGGTAGAGGTAGAACGGCGGATAGCAGTCGCCCTCCCTGGTTCTGCGCCGGGCGATGGCGGCGTAGACCTGACCGGTGGCGTTGGGGTAGCGGCCCACGTCATGGGGCGCGAAGTCATCCGTCCACACGGGCATGGAGGCGAACGCCATCACCGGGCGGCACAGGGCGTTGACCAGCTCGGGGTTATAGCGCAGGAACATGGGAATGGAGGGGTAGCTGACATCCACGGTGCCGATGCAGCCGTTGGAATCGTTCTCCTTGGACAGGAGCGCCATCTCTCCCTCCGGCGTGGCGATGAGCTTGTGGGCGGCCAGGGTCTGCCGCCAAGCTGCGACCGTCAGCGCGGCGAAGGGTTCCCCGCCGGAGGCCAGGGCGTCCGCCGTCACCCGCTCATCCATGCGGCGGCAGCGGTCGAGAATCTCGTCGAAGTGCGCCCAGCCGTAGGTGATGGCGTCGGTGATCTGGGCGCCGTCGCGGCGATACCAGGGCTTGCACAGGGCGCCGAAATAATTGATGGAGGCAATGTCGTCATAGGCGATGATGGCACGAATGGTCTGGCCCTCAGCGGCGCCCTGCCAGGTCATGGTCAGGCCGTCGCCGACGGGCGCGGTTTCCCCGTCGCCGGTGAGGTACAGGTAGCCCCAGTCGATGGTCACATGGTCGCCGGAATGACTCAGGGGCTTTTGCACCACCTGACCGCACCAGGCTGTAGCGTGGCCTGCCAGCTCAAAGCTGTCCCCCGTCATGGCCGGGCGGATCGGGCCGTCGTAGCACAGGCTGTCGGTCAGCGTCAGGCTGACGGATACCTGGTGAGCCGCGCCGTCGGCGGAGGAGGCGGCAAAGGTTGCCAGGGTGATGGGCATGCTCATCAGGTCGGGGTCATCGGGCAGGGCGGGGGTGGTCAGCGACACTTCCAGGGCCACGCCGGCAAATTCAGATACAAAGCGGGTGCGGGTAGGGGTAACCTCCACCTCGGTCAGGGCGGCTTCCGGCTCCGCTGTCACCCCCAGGAAGCGGCAGGCCTTGCCGTCCACCGTCATCACGCCGTGGATGGGCTTCTGCGGGCCGCTCCAATGGATGGCCTCGGTCTGGGACATGGTATCGGCGGGCATCCAGACAGAAAAATAAGGGTCGGACGCGATCAGGGGCAGGGCGGGCAGTCGATCCATACGGGACATGCGTAGATTCCTCCTCGCGCTTAATAGGCTGAACATAGGTTTCGGCAGGACGCCGTGACGTTCCTGCCGAAAAAGGGAATTTGGGTATGGGGAATCCGTTTTTTTGGCTCAGCCCTTCAGGCCCTGGGTGCTGATGCCTTCCACCAGCTGCTTCTGGAAGAAGAAGAAAATGACGAGAATCGGCACCAGGGACAAAACCGACATGGCGAAGGTCGCGCCGAAATCTGTGCCCGCGCTGTCCGTGAACAGCTTCAGGGCGTAGGCCGATGTATACATGGACGGTGCGTTCAAGTACAGCAACGAACCCATGAAGTCTCCCCAGGAGTTAATGAAGGTCAGGATAGCCACCGTAACCAGCGCCGGTACAATCATCGGCAGGAGAATGTAGCCGAAAATGCCGTACCAGCTGCACCCGTCGATACGGGCAGCCTCGTCCATATCCCGGGGGATACCGCGGATAAACTGCATGACCAGGAAAATATCAAACGCGCTGCCGAAAAAGGCGGGAACTGTCAGCGGAAGATAGGTTCCTACCCACCCCATCTGGTTAAACAGGATGAAACGAGGGATCATCATCACCTGGCCGGGAAGCATCATGGTGATAATCATCATCACAAACCAGAAATTGCGGCCAGGGAAGCGCAGCCGCGCCAGACCAAAGGCCACACAGGCCGCTGACAGTGTCGCGCCGATGGCGGACAGGGAGGCGATCAACAAAGAATTTCTGAAATAAACGCCAAAGCTCAGTCCGGCAAAGCCGCGCCAGCCGTTCACATAGTTTTCCGTGGTGAAGGTTTGGGGAATCAGGCTGCCCACCGTGGTAAAGATTTCGCTATTCGGCTTAAAGGAGGAAGCAAGCATCCACAGCAGCGGATAGAGCATCGCTATACTGGCGGCAGCCACCAGGACATGATAGATCACCGTCACGACTTTCCTTCTTTTCGCCATGCTGTGATATTTGACTTGAGGCGTACGGATCGCTGTCATAGACTCACTTCCCCTCTGATTCATAGTAGACCCACGCGCTGGAGGAGCGGAAGATCATCGCAGTAAAGGCTGCGATAACCAGCAGCATGAACCACGCCATGGCGCTGCCGTAACCCATCTCGTAGTAGGTGAAGGCCCGGTTGTACAGGTGCACGCCGTAATACAGCGTGGTATTGAGCGGCTTGCCCTGCGTAATCAGATAGCTGGAATTGAACGCCTGGAAGGCGCCAATCGTCTGATTAATGAGGTTGAAGAAGAAGATGGGGGTAATCATGGGCAGCACAATCTTGAAAAAGCGCTTCACAGGCCCCGCGCCGTCCACAATGGCGGCTTCATGGTAGCTCTGAGGCACGTTTTTCAGCGCCGCAAGGAAGATCAGCATGGAACTGCCGAACTGCCACACGCCCAAGCCAATCAGCACGCCCAGGGCCGTATTCGGATTGGACAGCCACTTGACCGGCGCGGCGCCAAAAAGGGCCGTGATGTGGTTAATGGCACCGTTATAGGAGAACAGCTGCTTCCACGTCAGCGCCACGGCAACGCTGCCGCCCATCAGGGAAGGAATGTAGAACGCGGAACGGTAGATCGGTATCGCTTTGGTGTTGCGGGAGAGGATCAGCGCCACGCCCAAGGATACAAGCAGCTTGATCGGCACCTGGATCAGCGCGAACTTAAAGGTGACCCAGAAAGACTTCCAGAACAGCTTATCCTCGAAGAACATCCGTCGGAAGTTATCAAAGCCGATCCATTTAGGCGCTGTCAGCACATTGTAGTCGGTAAAAGCCAGGTAGAGAGAGGTAAAGAAGGGAATGATGGTAAAGGCAATCAGTCCGATGATGAAGGGGGTTATGAATACATAACCTGCCACTTTCTCCTGACCAAGCGTCCTGGACAGCTTGCTCATGCTGCTTCACTCCTTTAAAAAGGAGGAGACCGCCGGCTTAGGCGGCCTCCCCCTGCCGTATGATGGAATTATTCTGCGCTGGGCTGAGCAGCCTTCAGGAGCAGAGCGTTGGCTTCGTCCATAAACTGCTGCGCCCACGCGGTCATGTCGTCCACCTGACCATACTGCACAGTCTCAAAGTACTGGCCCAGCAGGGCTTCCACTTCGCCGGAAGCAGCGGCGTCAGGCTTCATGATCGGAGAGGTCTTGCCTTCCTGACCAAGGAAATCCAGGTAAGCGGAGACCTTCTGAGAGGTTTCGTCCAGGGTGGGCGCGATATGCTCACGCATCGCGCTGGAGATGGGCATCGCGCGGTCAATACCAACGATATCGAAGCAGTCGGGATCATTGGTAAAGAAGTTGATGAAGGTAGCCGCAGCATCCTTCACAGCGGAATCCTCGGACACGGACCAGAACATGGAGGGCTTGAAGTAAGCGGGAGACACGGTGCTGTCCGCGGCAACGGGCCAGCAGGCCAACTCCAGTTCACAGTTGGAACCGTTCTGATAAGCGGCCAGCTCGTTGGTCCAGTGCCAAGTCGCCCAGCTATCGCTCACCATCGCGTCAAAGGCGGTGGTCGCCGTGGTCTCGCCCACGTCCAGGCACCAGCCGGCGGCAACGGCGTCCAGACGATCCTGCCAGGTCTTCACGATGTAAGAAGGATCATCGAAGCCCAGGCCATCGCCCGCGTCGTTGAACAGCTGCAGGCCATAGGAGCGCAGCAGGTTGCGCAGAGCATCCTTGCCGACCAGCGTTTCCTGGGTGCGGCCGGTCTTCTCATGAACGGTGGCAGCGATTGCATAGAGCTCTTCCAGAGTGGGCTCCATGGGCATTTCCACGCCGGCCTTGTCCAGCACGTCCTTGCGGTAGAAGGTCGCCAGGGCGTTGGTGCCGGTGGACAGCGCAAAGATATTGTCGCCAACGGAACCGCTGGAAATCACAGACTCGGCCACGTTGCTGATGTCGATGGCGCCGGACTCAAAGTAAGGGGTCAGATCGGCCAGAACGCCGCTCTGGGCATACTGGGTGAGGTACTGATAGTCCATCTGGATCACGTCAGGCATCAGACCGCCAGCAACCTGGGTAGCCAGCTTGCTCCAGTAGCCATCCCAAGAAGTGAACTCAGGCTCCACCTTGATGTTGGGATACTTCTCCTCAAACTTGGCAATAGCGGCCATGGTCAAGTCATGGCGGGTCTGAGAACCCCACCAGGTTACACGCAGGGTGACCTGCTCCTCGGCCACAGCCATGGGAGCGATCATCGTGCACACCAGCGCCACAATGGCCAGAACGGAAAGGAAACGCTTCATTCGGGTTGCACCTCCATGTTTTTGATTAGGATAATTTTATTATAAGGCAATTTGTGAAGATTGGAATCCAAATTTCAGACGCATCTGGTCACATTTCCGTCGTTGTGTACATGCGGGCGGAGCTTGAAAATATTGGCGGCGATGGACGGCGCCTGACAGGCTGAAGGGCGCGGCGGCTTGACCCTGAAAACGGGCCGCGCCCCCGCGGGCCGCGGAGGATAGGGCCGCCCCTTTCCCCGTAGAGAAAGCGCAGCCGTCTCTGTCCGCAGCCCCGCAGGGGCGCAGCCTGTCTTTGGAAAAAATAAAGCCGCCGTGAAGAGCATCCTCGAAAGAGCGCCACGGCGCCCGGGGCATGCGCGTTTCATCACTCATTCCCCAGCATCTGCCGGTACTCCTTGGGCGTCATGCCGGTATACTTGCGGAAAACCTGGCTGAAATAGTGGGGATTTTTCCCCAGGCCCACCTGCTCGGCGATTTCATAGCTGTGCAGGGTCGGGTCCGAGGCCATCAGCAGCTTGGCGCGCTCCATGCGCGTTTCCAGCAGGTAGGCGCTGAATTTCCGCCCCATGGCCCGGGTGAATTCGCGGCCGATATAATCCGCGTTCATGTAGACCACATTGTCCGCCAGGTATTGCAGGGACATCGCTTCGTCCCGGTAATTGGCGTCCACATAAGCGGTCATCTGCTGCACAAAGCCCCGCAGGCCGCCGCTTTCGCTTCGCAGCCGGGTGATGCAGCGAAGAAGCAGCTCCTCCATGGAACACTGTTCCCGCATGGCGTCGGTGATGATGCTCATGCCCCATTCGGTCTGGCTGCTGCCTAGGCCGCTTGTCACCATGAGGATCAGCGCCTCCTGCAGGATGCTGGGATCCTCCGCGGTCTTGGCGATCTCGCGCACCTGCTTTTCCAAGGCCGCCCCCTCCGCACCGCTGCTGCGAAGGGTGTTGAAGGCGGCGATCAGCGCTTTGATGCGCTCCCGCCGTTCGCCGTAGAGGTGCGTCACATGCTTGCGCTGACGGTCGATGGCCCGGCAGGCCCGCTCCAGCGCGCCTTCGAGCTCCTCCTGGGCGCAGGGCTTCAGCAGGTATTCCAGCACTCCCGAACGAAGGGCCTGCTGGGCGTACTGAAAGGTATCATAGCCCGAAAGAATGATGCACTGCAGCATGGGATGCAGAGCCATGGCCTGCTCCACCAGCTCCAGACCGCTCATGCCGGGCATCTTTACATCGGAAAGAAGGATGTCGGGCATATCGTCGGTCATGCTGTCCAGGGCGGCAATGGCGTTGCCGCAGGAGGCGATCACGGTGATGTCCAGCTTGTCCCAGTTCACCATCCGCTCGATGCCCTCGCGGATGATGGGTTCGTCGTCCACCAGCAGCAGCTTGTACATGGCATGGCTTCCTTCCTTGATGCTGATTATTTGTTTTCTGTACCTTCAGGACGCTATTGGCGCGGCCTGGTATCGGGCAGATGGATGATGATGCGGGTATGGGCGTCCACCCTTCGCACCTGAAGGCCGTAGCGCTGCGAGAAGGCGTACTGCACCCGGCGATGAATGTTCCGCATGCCGATGCCCATGCCCTCGGGCTTGATCTCCCCGCTTTCCAGCTTGGCCAGGATGTCCTCATCCATGCCGGGGCCGTTGTCCTCCACCACCACGTCAATACCGCCGTTCACCGCTTCGCCGCTGATGCGGATGACGCAGGTATCCAGCATTTCCTCCGCCGCGTGATGGACGGCGTTTTCCACCAGGGGCTGCAGGGTCATGGCCGGGATGCGGCAGGGCAGGATGTCCTCGGGCAGCGCGTATTCCACCTGCAGGCGGTCGCCGTAGCGAATCAGCTGAATGCGCAGGTATGCCTGGGTGATCTGCAAATCCTCCGCGACGGTTACCACGTCCCGCTTATCGTTCAGGGAAGCCCGCAGCATCTTCCCCAGGGCGTCGGTCATGGTAGCGATGCGCTCATCGCCGCAATTCTTTGCCAGGCAGTAGATGCTTTCCAGCGTGTTGTACAGGAAGTGGGGCCGCACCTGCGCCCGCAATTGCTGCATCTGCTTTTCCTGCAAGAGACGCTGCTGCTCCTCCTTGTCCCGGATCATCCGATCCCAGTCCCAGGTCATCTTATCGAAGTGCCGGTGCAATTGGCCGATTTCATCCTGTCGGCCCTGGTAGGGGTTGTCATCCGCGGGAACGGGATGGCCGCTGATGGCGAAGGCGTCGAACTTCTCCAGCAGCGCCTTTAAGTGGTGCAGGATGCCGGACATCATGGCGCCGCTGAACGCGAGCACCAGTATCAGCGTCACAACGATGATCCCGGCCATGTAGCGGGAGGCGGCGCTGACATCCTTGTTGATCGCGCTGTAATCCACCAGGGCGACGTACTTCAGCCCCTGGGGCGAGGTGTAGCTGACGCACAGGCTCTCCTGGCCGTCCAGGCTCATGACGCTGTACCCGTCCTCGCCCGTATCCAGCACCCCCACCTCCGGGTCGCTGGCATAGAGGCGGATGTCCCCCCGGTAGACCGCGCAGGACAGGGGATACCCCAGCTGCGCCATGCCTGCCCGATACTTTTCCACCAGCCCGGGAACATTCACCTCAATGAGCAGGGTGGCCAGGGTGTCCAGGGTCATGCCGCGGATTTCGCGGATCTCCCGCAGGAGGAACAGCCGCGGAGGCGTTCCCTCCTCCGTCAGCCAGACGGCGCGGCCGCTGTTGTCCTGGGCCGCGGCCAGGCGGTCAGGGGTCAGCTCGTCGGCGGTGATGGAGGTGGCGTAGAATTGGTTGAAGGACGCGCCCGACGGCGTTTTCAGCTGTACGCTGACGGCGCTGGTGAACCACAGGCCGATGGAGGCCACGCGGTTGGCGACCTCGGTTCGGGCTTCCACCCAGGCCACGGCGCCCGGCGACTTGGATTTCATCACCGACAGGGACTCCTGCAGAGCGCTGTCCGACAAAATACGATAGGAAAGCTCCTCGATATCCTCCAATTCTGCTTGAATCTGATTGGCGAACAGGGTCATCATCTGGGCGCTGGAACGGTACAGCTGCTGGTCATAGGCCGCATAGGGCAGGCGCACTGTCGTCAGCGCGGTTATGCCCACCACCGCGATGGCCAGAATCAGGATCAGCAGAAATTTGGTGCGCAGCCGCAGATTCGCCAGCAGCCGGGTGAGCCTGTGCACGGCGCTTCGCTTCCTTTCGGATGTTTTGACGATATTGAAACCGTCTTCTTTCACTATACGGGTTTTGGCGGGATTGTCAAGGGACTTTTCCGGCGCCGCCGGCTGCCGGAGTCATCATAAAGAAAAAATCGGAAAAGTAAAGCTTTTTCTCGCTTTGCGTACTTGCGCGGCAAGCATGGAATGTGTATGCTTATAGCAAACCATGAAAGGCGCCGGAAGCGCCGCGGCAGCTCTGCCCGTGACTGCTTCCTGCGAGGCCTTCCCCCGCTTATCCGCCTATTGCCTGCGCAATGGCGCGCCTGAGCAGCCGGCGGTACGGCTGGCCGGATTCCGGTGAGGGCGCGCGCAAACTTGACAAAGCGACGTTCGCTGCTTTGCCGACATCATCAAAGGAGGAATCACCATGTCGCTGATGCACTCAGAATACCGTGCCCGGGTCAAGCACTGGCAGCGGGTGCTGGCTCAGGACTTCTACCTGCCCTTGGAGGAAATCGCCTTTGAGGGCTTTGCGTCCATGGCGCATCTGACCCCCGACGAGGCCGCCCGGGGCGACTTCCGCCCCATGCCCGTGGGTACGGAATGGGGACGCACATGGGAATACCTGTGGCTGCGGGCCAAGGTGACCCTGCCCGAGGCCGCCAAGGGCCAAACCGTCTGCATGAGTCTGGACATGGGCGGGGAGGCGACCCTGCACGTCAACGGGCGGGCCTTTGGCACCCGCCGGGCAGAATGGGTGGATGTGCCCCACCATTATATCTCCGACAACGTGCTGACGGTCAGCGGTCAGCCTGGCGAGACCTTCGACCTGCTCTTTGAGGTCTACGCGGGCCACTATTTCCCGGATGTGGGGGGCTGCGCCACCGGCCCCGTGCTCCCCGGCACCCTCGAAGACCCTGCCCGGGAGGGCCGACGCGCCCGGATCGGGAAAAGCACCTTCGGCCTGTGGAACGAGGACGCCTATCAGCTGTGGATGGACGTGTCCACCCTGTCCATGCTGATGGACGAGCTGCCCGAGGACAGCCTCCGGGCAGCGAAGATTGCCGACGGGCTGGAAACGTATACCCGCATCGTGGACTTCGAGCAGGACATCGAGGCCCGCAGGGCCTCCTACCGTGAGGCACGGGAAGCTCTGCGCCCCCTGATGGAGAGCCGCAACGGCTCTACCGCCCCCCGGATGGCCGCCGTGGGCAACGCGCACCTGGACCTTGCCTGGCTTTGGCCCCAGCAGGAGACCCACCGCAAGACGGCCCGCACCTTCGCCGCTCAGCTGCGCCTGCTGGAGCGCTACCCCGAGTACCGCTTCCTGCAAAGCCAGCCCGCCGCCTATGAGATGTGCCGGGATCACTATCCCGAACTGTATGAGCGCATCCGGGAGGCCGCGCAGGAAGGCCGGTGGATCGCGGAGGGCGCCATGTATGTGGAGCCGGACACCAACATGCCCTCCGGCGAGGCGCTGGTGCGCCAGCTGGTCTACGGCAAGCGCTTTTACCGGGAGGAGCTGGGGGTGGACAGCCGCGTATTGTGGCTGCCGGATACCTTCGGCTATTCCGCCGTGCTGCCCCAGCTGCTCAGGGACTGCGGCGTGGATTACCTGGTCACCCAGAAGATTTTCTGGAGCTACAACGAGGGCGATCCCTTCCCTTACCATTACTTCAGCTGGAAAGGCATGGACGGCTCAAGCGTTACCTCCTTTCTGCCCACCAGCTACACCTACCGCACCGACCCCAAGGAGCTTTGCGGCGTGTGGCGTTCCCGGGTGCAGAAGCGCCGCCTGGACAACTTCCTGATTCCCTTCGGCTATGGCGACGGCGGCGGCGGCCCCTGCCGCGACCACATTGAATACGCCCTTCGTGAGCGTGATCTGGAGGGCATGCCCCGGGTGGAGATGACTAGCCCCGTCGATTTCTTTGACGAGCTGGACAGGGAGGGCGGCCCCGTCCATACCTGGGACGGCGAACTGTACTTCAACGCCCACCGCGGCACCTACACCACCCAGGCGGCGGTCAAGAAGAACAACCGCCGCAGCGAGTTTGCCCTCCACGGCATGGAGCTGTGGGGCGCCCTGGCCATGCTCAGGGGCTGTGCCTATCCCCAGGCGGAGGCTGAACGGCTGTGGAAGGCGCTGCTGCTGCACCAGTTCCACGACATCCTGCCCGGCTCCTCCATCGCCCGGGTGTATGTGGAGGCCAACGAGGCCCATGCCCGCCTCCAGGCGGACGCCCAGGCCATCGCGGCGGAAGCGCGGAATGCGCTGATTCAGGGCCGGGAGGGCCTGACGCTGTTCAACGCCCTGGCCTTCGACCGGGACGAGGTGGTGACGCTCCCCGACTCCTTCCGTCATGGAGCTGTCACCCTGGAGGGCGAGGCTGTTCCCACGGCGAACGGCCAGGCCCTTGTCCGGGTGCCCGCCATGGGCGCGATGACGCTGCTGCCCGCCGAGGCCGAGCCTTGCGCCATTGTCACCGCGGCGCTGACGGAGGAAGGCGCGGTGCTGCGCTCCGACCGTGTGACGGTCACGCTGAACCGTCAGGGACAGGTTACTTCCTATATCCTGGACGGCCGGGAGATGACTGCCGGCCAGCCCATGAACGTGCTGACCATGTACAAGGATGTCCCCCGCCTCTTTGACGCTTGGGACATCGACAGCAACTACCGCGAGCAGGAGACCTTCTCCTGCGAGGTGTTCGGTCTGTCGCTCGTCCGGGAGGGAGGTCTGTCGGCGGAAGTCGCCTGGGAGGGCCGCATCGGCGCCTCGACCATTCGCCAGACCATCCGTCTGGACGCCGGGAGTCCCGTGGTTACCTTTGACACCACCGTGGACTGGCGCGAGCTCCATCGCTTGCTGAAGGTAGCCTTCCCGGTGGACGTTCGTGCGGAGAACGCCCTGCACGAGATGCAGTTCGGCTATGTGGAGCGGCCAGCCCACCGCAGCCGGGGCTACGATCAGCAGCGTTTCGAGGTTTGCAACCACCGCTATACCGCCCTGTGCGACAACAGCCACGGCTGCGCGGTACTCAACGACTGCAAATATGGCATTGGCGTGGAGGGCAACAGCATGGAGCTGACGCTTCTGCGCGCCGCCGCCTCCCCTGAGATGCGCAGCGATCAGGGCGAGCAGCGCTTCCGCTATGGCTTCACCGCCTGGGAGGGCGCTTTTGCCGACGCCCCGGTGGTGCGGCAGGGTCTGGCCTTCAACGATCCTATTGTCATGGTAGAGGGCCGGTGTTCCGCCTTCAGCGCCATGGGTACCGACTGCGCCAATGTTGTGGCGGACACCCTCAAGCCCGCCGATGACGGCAGCGGCGACCTCATTCTGCGCCTGTATGAGAGCAAAAAAGCTGACACCGTTTTCCGCCTGCGCAGCGACCTGCCCATCCGGGCGCTGATTCCCTGCAGCATGCTGGAGGAAGCCACGGGCGAGGCCATCGCTCCCGACAGCGCCATCCGCATCCGTCCCTTCCAGGTACTGTCATTCCGGCTTAAATTTTAATCATTCAACAGCATAGCGCCGCTTTCGATGTTGGGCATGGAAGGCGGCGCTTTTTCAATTAACAAAAAAGCGGTTTGCGCCGCTTCTTTGGGGAATTTTGTACGCTGTACCGGCAGGACGTGCGGAGATGCTTGTTTCCTGAGAAGCGCAAAAACCGACGCGCATGGCGTCGGTTTTTGCGGGCTGCCGTCGGCTGGTCGGACATTCCCGAATCGGCCTTTTTTCAGCAGGCCATGGCGTCGGCAGGCTCACTGACTTCTTTGCCGCTCCGTCGAACCGTCCATTTCCTGCGCTTGAACAGGTTCGCAAGGCTTCAGAAGAAGCCCGGAGACAGCGCCGATCAGGGGATCCCGCAGGGCTGAACTCCCCCCAGAGCAAAGGCTGTGAAGCGCGTTGGATCAACAGGGACCGGCGGCTTGACCGGGGGGGTGCAACCCGGGCGCGGCCTTGGCTCGGGCCGGGCAATCAGCAATGGATGGTCTTTGCGAAGCGGACGCCTTTACATTCTTTCCGGCGCCTCAATGCCAATAAGGAACAGGCCGGTCTTGATGACGTTCCTGACCGCCTGCGTCAGGGCCACGCGGGCCGCTGCGGCGGCGGGATCATCATTGAGGATGCGGTGCTCATAATAGAACTTGTTGTAGGCTTGGGCAATGTCGGTGATGGCCCGGGTAATCATAGAGGGCTCATACTTGTCGGCGGCTTCCCGGATAACGTCGGGGAAGCGGCCCAGCAGCCGCAGGAGCGCCTGCGCCTCGTCATCCGTCAGGGCGCTGAAGTCCGCCTCGGGAAGGTCGATGGCTTCCGCCTTGCGCAATACGGAGCAGCAGCGGGCATGGGTGTACTGGACATAGGGGCCCGTTTCGCCGTCAAAATTCAGCGCCCGATCCCAGTGGAAGTCGATATCCTTGATGCGGTTGTTGCTCAGGTCGGTGTAGATCACCGCGCCAATGCCTACCTGGCGGGCCACCTCTTCCTTGTTTTCCAGGTTGGGGGACTTTTCGTTGATGATCTCCAGAGCCTTTTGCTGGGCCTGATCCAGCAGCTCCTCCAGGTAGACCACATGGCCCTTGCGGGTTGCCAGGGCCTGGCCCTCATAGGAAATCATGCCGAAGGACACATGCACGCAGTCCTTTGCCCATTCATAGCCCATCTTTTCCAGTACGCGGAACCACTGGCGGAAGTGCAGATCCTGCTGATAAGCCACCACATAGAGGCACTTGTCGAAGTGGTAGGTATCGTGGCGGTAGAAAGCGGCGGCCAGATCACGGGTGGCGTACAGGGTCGCGCCGTCGGAGCGGAGGATGACGCAGGGGGGCATGCTGGTCTTGGTCTCTTTGCCTTCCTGATCATATTCCCGAAGATCCACCACCGACGCACCCTCGGAAATGGTCAGCAAGTCCTTCTCCTTCAGCTCGTTGACAACCCGATCCATCTTGTCATTGTAGAAGCTCTCGCCCGCATAGCTGTCAAAAGACACGCCGAGGAGGTCGTACACCCTGGCGGTGTCCTTCAGCGTCAGCTCCTTGAACCAGCTCCAGATGGCCAGAGCCTCCTCATCGCCGTCCTCGATACGTTTGAACCAGGCGCGGCCTTCGTCTTCCAGAGCCTTGTCGGCTTCAGCCTCCTCATGGAAACGGACATAGAGCCGCACCAGCTCCGCCACGCCGCCGCGCTCGACCTCCTCCTTGTTGCCCCACTTCTTATAGGCGCAGATCATTTTGCCGAACTGGGTTCCCCAGTCCCCCAGATGGTTGATGCCCACCGTGGTGTAGCCCAGGAAATCAAAGATGCGCTTGAGGCTGTGGCCGATCATCGTAGTGGACAGATGGCCGATGTGAAAGCGTTTGGCAATGTTGATGGAGGAGTAATCCAGGCAGATGGTCTTGCCCGCGCCCAGGTCGGAGGCGCCGTAGCGCTCGCCCGCCGCCAGCACGGCCGTCAGGGTATCCCGGGCAAAATTCAGCCGGTTGAGGAAGAAATTGAGATAGCCGTTAACGGCCTCTACCCGGGCGACATCGGCGTGCGTCCAGCCTTCGGCCAGGGTTGCGGCAATCTTCGGGGGCGCCATGCGCAGAGCCTTGGCCAGGCGGAAGACGGGAAAGGCGTAATCGCCCATGGCAGGGTCCGGCGGAACCGCCAGCAGGCCGCGGATTTCCTCCGCCTCGGGAAGCTCCTGCGCCTCGGGCCAGGTCTCCCGGAGGGCTTGGGCGGTGAGGGCGGCCATGCGGGTCATCATATCCATACAGCATCATGCTCCTTGTCTTTGGTCGCTTTATCATATCATAGGAAGGACGGTGTGGCAAGCGGTCGAGGATAGTTTCGGCGGGAACAGAGCGGGTTTCATGGACGGCGCGGGCTTGCTGAAGGCGGATGCCCCAACGCAGGGGCGCTGGCGAGGATATTTCATGGCAAAAGGCCTCTGGCCGCGCCGAAGATGTAAGCATGCCGCTCTCGGCAAAGAGCCGCTGCCTTAACAGAATCATAACCGCGCGACGGGCAGGCGTCCGACGGCATATGAGACAAGCACCGATATGGCCCCGGCGGAGCCATTCTCTCTGAATCCCGCAGAAAAGCTGGGGTGCAAGTGCGCTCACCTGTCGCTATGGCGTTGGATACCGCGGGGGATGGTTGGCGGTAGCGCATGATGGCCAATGGTATGCTGTGCGCTGAGGACGGGAGAATGCCGAGCGATATGACAAGCGTGCCGGCGTTTGCGCAGTCGCGCGGCGATGCCTGGTCGTTTCGGCTCCGTTCCTTCCCCCAACCGCCTTGCCGCGCTGTCCGTGGAAAAGACTGATGCCGCCCTCGGCCCTGCCATGCGCGCTCGCTGCCCAAGGAAAAGTCGGCGTCAAGCGGCCCGGCTGTCCTGGCGGAGACACAAAAAAACAGGGCTATCCAGCCCTGAGTGCTTCCCGCATGGACGGGAGGCCAATCCGGTTCCTGATAATAAAATAATAGAGCGCTTTGGCATAAGCGAGCATCAAACGGCAAAGCAAACAAGCGCCCCACGCCATTGGACGCTTATTTTTCCGCATGCCCCGCCAAATAAAACCGTACCAGCTCTTCCAGAATTTCGTCCCGCTCCAGGCGGCAGATCATGCTGCGGGCCTGGTTGTGGCTGGTGATATAGGTCGGATCACCCGAAATGATATAACCCACGATCTGCGTGATGGGGTCATACCCCTTAGCCTGCAGGGCGTGGTAGACATACATCAAAATATCCTGCGCCTCGTTGCCTGATTCCTGAATGGGCGACAGCTTGGTGGTGTTGAACATATCCGGCACGGCGGTAGACTCCTTCCCAGTTGATGGTTCCATTATACACGTTTATGCGTCGAAAGAAAAGGGCTTATCCATGAAAATCTCATGAAAAATCCTGAAATTTCCTATCGGCGCAGTCCGCGCAGGGCGCCCCGAAGGGAAACCACCGCGGGCAGGGCCAGCAGCATCCCCAGGGCGCCGCCCGCCATCCCCCCTGCGGAGACTGCCAGCAGCACCAGAAGCGGGTGCAGCTTCGTCGCCCCGGACATCAGGCGCGGGGAAAGCAGATTGCCTTCCAATTGCTGTACCAGAAGAATCACCGCCAGCGTCCACGCCGCCTGCCATAGCCCGCCCTGAAGCGCCAGGAGCACCGCCGGTACGCCCGCGATAAAGGGGCCAATGTAAGGAATCAGCTCCATCACACCCATCAGCAGGCCCAGTGCCAGCCAGCCCGGCGTCTTTACCAGCATCAGCCCCAGGGCTGTCAGCACCGCCACGATGGCGGAAACCAACAGCTGTCCGCGCAGAAACCCCGCCGTCTCGCGGCGCATCTCCCGGCCTGCGCGGACGGCCTGCGCTCTCCAGCGTACCGGCAGCATTAAAATCAGCAAAGAGGAAATTTTCCGCCGATCCCGCAAAAGATAAAAGCCGATGAGCGGCGCCAGTATCACCTTGCCAAGGCCGCTGACAAGCTGGCCCGCCAGTCCCGCCAGCCCGGAAACCGCGATGCCCGCCTGCTTGCTGACGGCTGAAAACAGCTCGTCCCGCACGGGAGTCAGGTTCAGCCCCCAGCGTTCCAGCAGCGCCTGACCGGAGGAGAGCATCCCCTGCAGCCAGGTCAAAAACGCCGGAAAGGATGCGACAAGCAGCCGGAACTGAGCCGCCAGCGGCGGAATGAGCATCAGCAGCGCGCCTGCCGCCGCCATGGTCAGGGCCGCGAAGGACAACAGTGCCGCCGTTCCTGGCGAAAGGCGCTTTTCCAGTCGCCTGCACAGGGGCAGCGCCAGGGCCATCAGGATATACCCGGCTAACAGCTGGGTCAGCAGCGCGAGCCAAATGCGCCGGGTCAGCCACAGCCCCAGAAGAATCCCCGCGCATGCCGCCGCCACACGCCAGCGCGGTCTGGCCAATGATCGCTCCATCGCGCACCTCCATCATGGCCTGCTGCGGCAGCAGGCTGAACAAGCTCTTCGGGACGGAAAAGGCTCCCCGGACGAACCGTCGGCTGCGGCCCGGCCAGGGAGCGGAAAGGTTGATGCCGACTTACATGGACTTCATCCAGCGCTTGACCTTCACGGCTGTTTTTCTGGCGTCTCGGCGCAGCTCCTTGCCCACGGGCATCATCATCAAGCCCGCGCCCAGCAGCATGCCCATGGCGCTGCCAACGGCAAATTTGGTCATTCCCCGTCACCTCCTTCCCGTAGGTGGGTGCGCTGCCAGTTCCGTACCGGCTCCAGCGCGCAGCCTGTTGGGATCAGCACCTGTCCCGGCTCTCCAGGGATGGGGCAGACGGCGAATTCCCGTGCCAGCATCCGCCCGCAGGTCATCTCCTCCAGGGGGCCCAGCGTGATTTCAATCGCCGCCACATGGCCGTGATCCCCGGTGATGAACACGTCCGTCACCCTTCCCAGCTCCAGTCCGGCGGTGTCCCGCACGCTGCCCAGGGCAAAATCCGCGTCCCGGGGCAGCTTGCCCGGCTTGCGGGCGGCAATGACAGTCACCTGACCCATCACCTGTACGTCCTCGACGGGCAGCCACCGCGCGCCGCCAAAGCCCCGCCTGACCACCAGGCCCCGCAGCCGCCGACCGTCCTGGGTCAGCACGGTCTGTTCAACGCGGCCTGTCAGCTGTCCGGCGCATACCACTGGCAGTCCCGTGACGCCGCCCAGGCGGATCAAAGGTCGTCCGCGTCCTGGACGGGCTTTTCGTACTCGTCGTAGGGTACGCCTGTCCAGGAACCCAGCACATCCGTGGGATTCTTCCGCCGTGCCTCCTGAATGATGGCCTCCACCAGCTTGCTGTGACGTTTCATGGCGCTCACCTCCGCATTCATGGTGCCCGCCTTTTCGCGGCGGCATAAGGGTAATAACAGGCAGTGCTTTCGTTAAAATGGCAAAGCCGCTTTGATGCGGCCGCAATTCTTCACGGGTTGCCGCGCTCCCGGACGCTCAGGCGGAAATAAGCCTTTTGGCGATGGAAAAAGGCGAATCTGCCCCGTTGCGAGGTTCAAATATGATCCGGCGGCGGACGGATCAATACCCCCGCCGCGCTGAAGCTTAAAAAGCACGTCCTCTCCTGGCGCTGCTTGCGAGGAGAGCATTTTTTGCGCCGATTCTTACTTTTTCGCACCAGACAGACGGCTTAGCATAAGTTGACAGTGCGGAGACAACATGCCGCATACCCTTCAACAAGAGAGGAAGTAAACGATATGCAACCTCGCATGATGATGCCCGGATGCTCTGGCTGTGGGTCGATGCCGTCTACCCGGATCATGACCAGTATTCCGGCGCCGCTCCCCTGCTGCAACGAGGCCGCCCAGGCTGACAATTGCGGCTGCCGTGACCGCCGTCCCTGCTGTAATGAGGCCGCCCAGGCTGACAATTGCGGCTGCCGTGACCGCCGTCCCTGCTGTAATGAGGCCGCCCAGGCTGATAACTGCAGCTGCCGCGAGACGCGCCGTCCCTGCTGCAATGAGGCCGCCCAGGCTGACAACTGCGGTTGCCGCGAGACGCGCCGTCCCTGCTGCAACGAGGCCGCCCAGGCTGACAACTGCGGCTGCCGTGACCGCCGTTCCTGCTGCAACGAGGCCGCCCAGGCTGACAACTGCGGCTGCCGTGACCGCCGTCCCTGCTGCAACGAGGCCGCCCAGGCTGACAATTGCGGCTGCCGTGACCGCCGTC
>CANOHT010000035.1 GCA_947565865.1 uncultured Clostridia bacterium | reverse complement strand
GAGGATTGGGGGCCGCCAAAGTTAACCTGCATGAGTGGCGGCCCCCAACCCCCCCCGTGGCGTAGCATGTTGTGTGTAGACATGAACGGCTACCAGCTAACACCGCCTCGCAGGGGCGGTGTTCTACCTCCATTGGAGACAGCAAGTGTGCTTCAGTAGCAAGTATTTCGTCTGGTTTATCTCGGGAAACCCGGTTGCACATGGGACTGGAACCGTTGGGACTGTAACGGTGCTTTTCCATGGTGCAGCCGGGTGCTTGTTGTTTTCAGTGTTTCGCGCTGTAGCGTGGACAAAGGGTTTTCTGATAACTCCTTGGAATCCTTCGTCCCCCCACCTTCGGCGGGGGCTTTTGGGGTGGGCGCGGTAGTTATTTTAGGTGACTGGTTCTTTACCTTGCTATCATACTTGTTCCTATGGAGCATATGAGAACCATGCTCCTATGCCTCAACGGTTCCAGTCCCATGTGCAACCAGGTCTACCGAACCAGGCCAGACGACAACCTTGCCACTGAAGCATACTTGCTTGCCCCTATGGAGTTAGAACACCGCCCCTGCGAGGCGGTATTAGCTGGTAGTTGTTTATGGCTCCGCTCAACATGCTATGCCACGGGGGGTTTGGGGGCGGCTACGGTGCATGTTGGATTTAGCCGCCCCCAATCCTCTTTGGTACTTTCTCCGATGAGAAAGTACAACCAAACATGCTCCGCTGCCCTGCAAAGGGCAAACCCATCCACACCACCAACGGTTCCAGTCCCATGTGCAACCAGGTCTACCAAACCAGCCCAGACGACAGCCTTGTCACACTTGCTTGCTCCTATGGAGTTAGAACACCGCCCCTGCGAGGCGGTATCAGCTGGTGATTGCTTATGGCTACACACAATACGCTATGCCACGGGGGGTTTGGGGGCGGCTACGGTGCATGTTGGATTTAGCCGCCCCCAATCCTCTTTGGTACTTTCTCCGAGGAGAAAGTACAACCAAACATGCTTCGCTGCCCTGCCAAGGGCAAACCCATCCACACCACCAACGGTTCCAGTCCCATGTGCAGCCAGGTCTACCAAACCAGACCAGACGACAGCCTTGCCACTGAAGCACACTTGCCTGCTCCTATGGAGTTAGAACACCGCCCCTGCGAGGCGCAATTAGCTGGTAGTTGTTTATGGCTCCGCTCAACATGCTATGCCACGGGGGGTTTGGGGGCGGCTACGGAGCATGTTGAATTTAGCCGCCCCCAATCCTCTTTGGTACTTTCTCTGAAGAGAAAGTACAACCAAACATGCTCCGCTGCCCTGCCAAGGGCAAACCCATCCACACCCCCAACGGCGCCAGTCCCATGTGCAGTGTAAGCCCCTGCCGATTAACCTCCCGTGACATCCCTCATGCAGGTTAGCTTTGGCGGCTCCCAATCCTCTTTGGCCCTTTCTGTGAAAGAAAGTGCAACCGCTCTGCCAAGGGCCGCCCCGGAACAAAGCATCAAAAAGAGGGCTGTCCTCAGAGTCCCTCCGAAAGCCCCCGATCCCTTTTCGCCGCAGTGTAATTCCTCTTTCCTTCCTATGTCACCCGAAAGATTGTCAGAACATCGACAAAATTTTTTCAAGGAGCAGGAAAAAAGGGGGCCTGTGTGGAATAGTAGAAAGTGGGTAAAGTTGAACCACTTTATTTCTTCCTGTCTTGCAAAAGGCAGATTCTTACACATGGAGGGGATTTTGGACATGAGTATGCAGGACCTCAAGCAGGTGCTGGCCAAGAAGCAGGCCATCCTGCAGGGAGACGCAGACCGTATCGCCAAGCAGCGTGCTGACGGCAAGCTGACTGCCCGGGAGCGGGTGATGAAGCTGCTGGACGCGGGCTCCTTTGTGGAGACGGACGCCCTGGTTTCCAAGAACGATGACTACGCTGGCGTCATCACCGGCTACGGCACGGTGCAGGATCGTCCGGTGTACCTCTTCGCCCAGGACTTCACGGTGCATGGCGGCGCCATGGGCGCGGCCCAGGCCAAGAAGATCTGCAAGGTGCTGGATCTGGCCCAGAAGACCGGCGCGCCCGTCATTGCCCTGTGCGACAGCGCGGGTGTGCGCATTGACGAGGGCGCCGAGGCCATGAACGCTTACGCTTCCATCTATGCCAAGATGGCCAAGATGAGCGGCGTGGTGCCCATGGTGGCGCTGGTGCTGGGCCCCGTGGTGGGCGGCGCGGCGCTGATCGCCCAGCTGGCGGATGTTTCCATTGAGGCGGAGAACGTCGGCAAGCTGATGGTCTACGGCCCTCAGGTCATGAGCGCCATGACCGGCAAGACCTACGACGCCAAGACCGTGGGCGGCGCGGAAGTCATGGCCGCTCAGGGCGGCGTGGCTCTGACCGCCGCGGATGAGGACGAGGCCATCGCCCTCACCGTGCAGGTGCTGGAGCTGCTGCCTTCCTCCAACGGCGAGGACGCGCCCATCGTGGACACGGACGATATGAACCGCCTGCTGCCCGCCATCGACGCGGATGATTCCGACAGCCTGATGGCGGCCATGGCTGACGCGTCCTCCTATGTGGAGCTGTACAAGGCCTGGGGCAAGGAACTCCGCGTGGCGCTGACCCGCATGGGCGGCCGCACCGTTGGTCTGGTGGCGGGCAACGCCAAGGAGAACGACGGTATGCTGACCCCTGCCGCCGCCGCCAAGGCCGCGCGCTTCATCCGCCTGTGTGATTGCTATTCCATTCCCGTGGTGTCCCTGATTAACAGCAAGGGCATTGCCGTGCCGGAGGTCAGCGCCCAGTCCTGGACGATGATCGCCGCCGCGCAGCTGCTCTACGCCTATGCCGAGGCGACCACGGCCAAGGTGTCCGTGGTGGTGGGCAACGCCATCGGTCAGGCCTACGTCGCCATGGGCGGCAAGGCCAATGCCGATATGACCTACGCCTGGCCGGGCGCGGTGATTTCCGCCCTGACGCCTGAAGCCGCCGTGCAGGTGCTGTACACCGACGAACTGAAGGCCGGCGACAAGCCTGCCCTGGAGACCCGCGCCCAGCTGGAAGAGAAGTTTGCCGCTGAGGTCGCTGACGGCGTGGCGGCGGCTCAGGCCGGTATGATCGACGACGTGGTGGAGCCTGCGGAGACCCGCAAGTATGTCATCGCGGCGTTGGAGATGCTGTCCTCCAAGCGGGAGAGCAATCCGCCCAAGAAGCACGGCAACCTGCCGCTGTAATCGGAAAGGAACGTGTAAGCAATGAGTATCTGGAGCAATCTTGGCTTCGGCCTGATGGTCACGGTCATCGGTGTGCTCGTGGTGTTCTTCGGCCTGGTCGTGCTCATTGGCCTGATTAAGCTGATGGAAGCGCTCACCAGCAACCTGGGTAGGAAAAAGGAAGCGCCCAAGGCCGCGCCTGCCCCTGCTGCCCCCGCGCCCGTTGTGGAGGCGGCCCCTGCCGTCAGCCAGGACAGCGACGCGCTGATCGCCGTGATTACCGCCGCGGTAAGCGCCATGCTGGAGGAAGGCAGCGCCTTCACCGTCCGCCGTGTCCGGCGTGTATCGAACACCCCCGCCTGGAGCAAATCCGGCCGCGAGGAACAGGTTTACAGCCGCTTCTGACCCGTCAAAGCATCATCAATCTGAACTGTGATAGGAGGAAATACAATCATGCGTACCTTCAATATTACCGTTAATGGCCAGACCTATGTGGTCGATGTGGAGGAAGTCGGCGGCGCTGTGACCGCCGCTCCCGTGCGTGCCGCCGCCCCTGTGGCTGCCGCGCCTGTTGCCGCTCCTGCCGCCCCCGCTGCCGCTCCCGCCGCCCCCAAGGCCGCGCCCGCCGTTGCCGGCGGCGAGCCCGTGAAGTCTCCCATGCCCGGCACCATCCTGGACGTGAAGGTGAAGGCCGGCGACGTGGTGAAGGCTGGTCAGTGCGTGTGCGTGCTGGAGGCCATGAAGATGGAAAACGAGATTCCCGCCCCCAAGGACGGCACCGTGGCCGGCGTGGCGGTGACCAAGGGCGCGACCGTTGAGGCCGGCGCCGTGCTGGTGACGCTGGCGTAAGCCCGATATCCCCCAAGGAAAGTGAGTGATACGATGCAAATCAATGTGGGCGAAACTTTGATGGGCCTGGTCACCACGTCGGGCATCTATCAGTACCTGACCAATCCTCAGGCGCTGATTATGGTGGGCATCGCGTGCGTGCTGCTGTACCTGGCCATCGTCAAGCAGTTCGAGCCGCTGCTGCTGCTGCCGATCGCCTTTGGTATGCTGCTGACCAACCTGCTGGGCAGCGAGGTGTTCCATGAGGAGCTCTTCGCGGGCGGCCATGCCAACTGGGCGCTCTTTGGAGGGGCGG
The DNA here is from genome assembly GCA_947565865.1 of uncultured Clostridia bacterium. Taxonomy (GTDB): domain Bacteria; phylum Bacillota; class Clostridia; order Christensenellales; family Aristaeellaceae; genus UBA11524. Next base: position 22,181 of record CANOHT010000035.1, on the reverse strand, counting down.
TCATGGCGGACGGTGCAAGCCTGGTGGATCAGGCCGCATACATGGTCAACGCCGCGGGTCATGTCCTGAACGTGCAGACCGGCCAGGTCATCGGCCATTTCGTGAACGCCGTGGTGGTGGAAAGCGCGGAATCGCTGCTTCCCCTGAGCGACGTGCTGGCTCAGTTTGCCGCCAATGGCAACGCTGCCAGCGTCATCCTGGAGAACGCCTTCCTGTCCAATGGGCAGGTGTACAGTGAACTGGGCGCTTTGCTGGCTACGGCCGGCAAGGAGATCAGCGCCGGTCTGCTGGACTACCTGTACCTGGGCGTGAAGCTGGGTATTTATCCCTGCCTGATCTTCATGGGCGTTGGTGCGGGCACGGACTTCGGGCCGCTGATTTCCAACCCCAAAACCCTGCTGCTGGGCGCCGCCGCTCAGGCGGGTATCTTCTTCACCTTCATCGCGGCCAGCCTGCTGGGCTTCACCCCCCAGGAAGCCGGTGCCATCGGTATCATCGGCGGCGCGGACGGCCCCACCGCCATCTGGCTGACGGGCAAGCTGGCGCCCCATCTGCTGGGCCCCATCGCCGTGGCCGCGTACAGCTACATGGCCCTGGTTCCCGTCATTCAGCCCCCCATCATGCGGGCGCTGACCACCGAGAAGGAACGTCAAATTGTCATGGAGCAGCTCAAGCCTGCCACCAAGACCCAGAAGATTCTCTTCCCCATCGTGGTGACGATCCTGGTGGCTCTGCTGCTGCCCTCCGCCGCGCCCCTGGTGGGCTGCCTGATGCTGGGCAACCTGGCCAAGGAATGCGGCGTCACCGAGCGCCTGAACAAGACGATGCAGAACGAATTGATGAACATCGTCACCATTTTCCTGGGCGTGACGGTGGGCGCGACGGCGACGGCCAGCACCTTCCTGACCTGGAACACCATCAAGATCATTGCCATGGGTATTGTGGCCTTTGGCATCGGCACCGCGGCCGGTGTGCTGCTGGCGAAGGTGATGAACTGGCTGTCCGGCGGCAAGATCAACCCGCTGATCGGCTCCGCTGGCGTGTCCGCCGTTCCCATGGCGGCCCGTGTGTCCCAGCGTGAGGGCCAGAAGGCCAATCCCGCCAACTTCCTGCTGATGCATGCCATGGGCCCCAATGTGGCTGGCGTGATCGGCTCCGCCATCGCGGCGGGCGTGCTGCTGTCCATGTTTGGCTGATAGCCGTTTTGCTTGATGATTGCTATGAAGGAGGAGAAATCCATGCCGAAAGTGCAAATTACCGATACCATCCTGCGTGACGGCCATCAGTCTCAGGCCGCGACGCGGATGCGCACGGACGAAATGCTCCCCGCCTGCGAAATGCTGGATCAGGTGGGCTACTATTCCCTGGAGTGCTGGGGCGGCGCGACCTACGACAGCTGCCTGCGCTTCCTCAACGAGGATCCCTGGGAGCGTCTGCGCAGGCTGCGCAAGGCCCTGCCCAACACCAAGACCCAGATGCTGCTGCGCGGTCAGAACCTGCTGGGCTACCGTCCTTATTCGGACGACGTGGTGGAATTCTTTGTCAAAAAGGCTGTGGAAAACGGCATTGACATCATCCGCTGCTTTGACGCCCTGAACGACCTGCGCAACATGCAGACCGCTGTGAAGGCTACCAAGAAGTTTGGCGGCACGGCGGAAATCGCCCTGAGCTACACCGAGTCCCCCGTGCACAACGAGGATTACTTCGTCAAGCTGGCCGAGGAGATCGAGGCCATGGGCGCCGATCTGATCTGCATCAAGGACATGGCGAACCTGCTGCTGCCCTACAAGGCGTACAGCCTGGTCAAGCGGCTGAAGCAGCACACCAAGCTGCCCATTGTTCTGCACACCCATAACACCACCGGCACCGGCGATATGGTGCTGCTCAAGGCGGTGGAAGCCGGCGTGGATGTGGTGGATACCTGCCTGTCCCCCTTGGGCTCCGGCACCTCTCAGCCTGCTACCGAGTCTCTGGTGGCAACGCTGAAGGGCACCGAGTATGATACCGGCATCGACTTGGATCTGCTGGCCAAGCTGGCTGAGCATTTCCGCGGCGTGGCGGAGCGGCTGACCAAGGACGGATGGCGCGATCCCTCCCGTGTGCTGGGCGTGGACGTGAAGACGCTGCAGTATCAGGTGCCCGGCGGCATGCTGTCCAACCTGATCGGTCAGCTGAAGCAGGCCAACCAGATGGACAAGTACTACGATGTGCTGGCCGAGGTGCCGCGCGTGCGCAAGGACTTCGGCTATCCGCCCCTGGTGACCCCCACCTCCCAGATTGTCGGCACCCAGGCGGTGATGAACGTTCTGGGCGGCGAGTGCTATAAGATGGTGCCCAAGGAGTCCAAGGATCTGCTGGCGGGCCGCTATGGCCGTCTGCCTGCTGAGGTGAACGAGGACGTCCGCAAGAAGTGCATCGGTGACACCAAGGTAATCACGCATCGCTTTGCCGATGATCTGCCCCCGGAGCTGGATAAGCTGCGTGAGGAGATGCGGGAATGGTATCAGGCGGAGGAGGACGTGCTTTCCTACGCCATGTTCCCCAAGGTTGCGCCCAAGTTCTTCGAGTATCGCGCCGCCCAGCAGCTGAAGGTGGATTCCACCATGCTCAACAAGGCCGACAAGACCATGCCTGTGTAATCTTCCGGCAGGGGAGGGGCCGATTGACCTCTCCCCGCCATGCTCCGGCGCCTGCCGGTTAAGCGGGCGGAGGGGCCGATTATTTCGTGAAATATTTTGCAAAGTCATCTTGATTTTGCGTCCAGGGTAGTGTATGATAGAACAGTAGTGTAACATGGGGGACTTTGGTACACTGCTGTTCGGCGGTATATTCCTGCCCCCAAGCGGGAATGCAATAGGAATGAAAGAAAGAGGTAATTGGACGATGGCGGAGCTTAATCTGAGCAAGTATGGCATCACCGGCACCACCGAGATTGTGCACAATCCTTCCTTCGAGACCCTGTTTGCCGAGGAGACCAAGCCCGAGCTGGAAGGCTTTGAGAAGGGTCAGGTTTCTGAGCTGGGCGCTGTGAACGTGATGACCGGCATCTACACCGGCCGTTCCCCCCAGGATAAGTTCATCGTCATGGATGAGAACTCCAAGGATACCGTGTGGTGGACCTCCCCCGAGTTCAAGAATGACAACCATCCCGCGTCCGAGGAAACCTGGGCTGCCGTGCGCGACCTGGCCGTGAAGGAGCTCTCCAACAAGAAGCTCTATGTTGTGGACGCCTTCTGCGGTGCCAACAAGGATACCCGCATGGCCATTCGCTTCATCATGGAGGTGGCCTGGCAGGCCCACTTCGTGAAGAATATGTTCATCATCCCCTCGGATGAGGAGCTGGCGAACTTCGAGCCTGACTTCGTTGTTTACAACGCCTCCAAGGCGAAGGTGGAGAACTACAAGGAGCTGGGCCTGCATTCCGAGACCGCGGTCGTGTTCAACATCACCTCCCGCGAGCAGGTGATCCTGAACACCTGGTACGGCGGCGAGATGAAGAAGGGCATGTTCTCCATGATGAACTACTACCTGCCCCTGAAGGGCATCGCCTCCATGCACTGCTCCGCCAACACCGACATGAACGGCGAGAACACCGCCATCTTCTTCGGCCTGTCCGGCACCGGCAAGACCACCCTGTCCACCGACCCCAAGCGTCTGCTGATCGGCGATGACGAGCACGGCTGGGACGATAACGGCGTCTTCAACTTTGAGGGCGGCTGCTACGCCAAGGTCATCAACCTGGATAAGGACTCCGAGCCTGACATTTACAACGCCATCCGCCGCAACGCGCTGCTGGAGAACGTGACCCTGGATGCCGAGGGCAAGATCGACTTCGATGACAAGTCCATCACCGAGAACACCCGCGTGTCCTATCCGATTAACCACATCGAGAATATCGTGCGGCCCGTTTCGACCGCGCCCGCGGCCAAGAACGTGATTTTCCTGTCCGCTGACGCCTTCGGTGTGCTGCCTCCCGTGTCCATCCTGACGCCCGAGCAGACCCAGTACTACTTCCTGTCCGGCTTCACCGCCAAGCTGGCCGGTACCGAGCGCGGCATTACCGAGCCCACTCCCACCTTCTCCGCCTGCTTCGGCCAGGCCTTCCTGGAGCTGCACCCCACCAAGTACGGTGAGGAGCTAGTGAAGAAGATGGAAGCCAACGGCGCCAAGGCCTACCTGGTCAACACCGGCTGGAACGGCACCGGCAAGCGTATCACCATCAAGGATACCCGCGGTATCATTGACGCCATCCTCAGCGGCGACATCCTGAAGGCGGAGACCAAGAAGATCCCCTACTTCGACTTCGAGGTTCCCACCGCCCTGCCCGGTGTGGACACCAACATCCTGGATCCCCGCAACACCTACGCTGATCCCACCGAGTGGGAGACCAAGGCCAAGGATCTGGCTTCCCGCTTCGTGAAGAACTTCGACAAGTATACCGGCAACGATGCGGGCAAGGCCCTGGTCGCCGCCGGCCCCCAGCTGTAAGGGCTTCGCTCTTCCCCCAGGTGGCTCACGCCGCTTGGGGGAGTTTTGCATGACCTCCCTGGTTGAACAGCAGAGCCGTTCGCCCGGCCGCGGGGTCGTGTGAGGAAGCAAGCTCTGACGAGATTGCAGACCCGCCGGCTTTTTCCCGCAGCGAAGCCGCCCGTCGGATATGAATGCAGGCAGAGGATCTTTGGCCCCTCCGCCACCTCCCGGGGTGGTGTGCGGGTATATGAACGGAGAAGCTGAACGCTTCTCCGTTTTTGTATGGTGATAGAGCAGGGATTCCACTCTGCGGAGCGGCCAAAGGGCCTGCTGTTTGTCCTATGGAAGCCTTCGGCCGGCAGCTTGGAAGAACGTGAAAGCTTTCAATACAAAAACGGGCCGCTCCCCGTCCAAGAGGAGCGGCCCGTGTGTGATCAGCGGAGGAGCTTCAATCCCACGCCACCAGACCCTTGCTTTCCAGATATGCTTGCTGGGCGTCCATATAATCATCCACCAGGGCGGCGACCTTGACGGCCTGCTCGGGATTCAGATCGTTCTGCGCCACCAGGGCTTCTACCATGGCCTCGAAGGCGTCATCGTCCTCATAGTAGCTGTCCCCGGCGTTGCCGTCCTCGTCCAGGACGCCGCTTTCGTGCATGTAAGCCATGTCCGCGTCGATGGCCTGGGCAATCAGGGTTTCCAGCTGATCCTTCAGGGCGGGATGATCCTTGGGGTTGATGGCCTTGAGGATAAAGGCCACGGCTTCCGCCTTGTCATAACCGTTCATCATAGGCGGGCTCCTTTCAGGCCATGAGGGCCTTGAACTGCTTCAGCGCGTCCTTGAACACGCCCATGGCCTGCCGCAGGGGCTCGGGCCTGGACATGTCAATGCCGGCCAGCTTCAGAGCCTCGATGGGCGGCACAGAGCAGCCCGCGGACAGGAACCTGCGGTAATCCCGCACGGCGCTTTCGCCCTCGTTGAGGATGCGCTCGGACAGCGTGGTGGCCGCGCACAGGCCCGTGGCGTACACATAAACGTAGAAGGCCCGGTAGAAATGGGGAATGCGCAGCCATTCATGGGCGATCAGCTCGTCCACCACGCAGCTTTCGCCATAGTAGCGCTGGTTCAGGTCATAGTAGGCCTTGGACAGGGCCTGGAAGGTCAGCGGCTCGTTCCTGGCGGCCATGTCGTGGCTGATCCGCTCGAACTCCGCGAACATGGTCTGCCGGAAGCAGGTGGTGCGGAACTGCTCCAGCTGATGATTCAGCAGGTAAGCCTGGGCCTTCTTTTCGGGCAGGGTGCGCAGCAGGTGGCGCATCATGACGGCCTCGTTGCAGGTGGACGCGACTTCCGCCACGAACAGGCTGTAATCCGCCTTGGGGCCGGGCTGGGTGATGTTGGAGTAGTAGCTGTGCATGGCATGGCCCAGCTCATGGGCGATGGTGAAGGCGCTGTCCAGGTTGTCGTTGTGGTTCAGCAGCACATAGGGGTGGATGGAGCGCAGGGAGCCCATGGAAAACGCGCCGGAGGACTTGTTTTCCACGGGAAAGACGTCGATCCAGCCGCCGTCGCGCGCCTCGCGCAGCTTGGCCACATAGTCCTCGCCCATGGGCTTGAGGCCTTCCAGCACCATGCCGTAGGCCTTATCGTAGGTCATTTCCAGCTTGAAGTCGCTGACCATGGGGGTATACAGGTCGTACATGTGCAGTTCGTCCAGACCCATCAGCTTCTTGCGCAGCTGCAGGTACTCCTGAAGAATGGGCAGGCTCTCGTGCATGACCTCAATGAGGTTATCATAGACATTTTCGGGGATTTCCAGGGGCTCCATGGCGGCGGCCCGGGCGCTGGCGTAGTGGCGGGCGTTGGCCTGGAAGGTATCGGTCTTGACGCTGGCGCCATAGGTGCCCGCGATGGTGTTGCCGAACTTCTGGTAGGTGCCCATGATGCCCTCGAAGGCCTGGCGGCGGACATCCCGGTTATCGTTGCGGATGAAGGATGTATAGGTGCTCTCGGAAAGGGGCTGTTCGCTGCCGTCAGGCATCCTGACGGGCGGGAACTTCATATCCACGCTGGTGAGCATGGTGAAAATATTGTCCGGCGCGGCGGCCAGCTCGCCCATCATGGCCATCAGCTTTTCCTGCTCCTTGGGCAGGGTGTGGGGCTTCTCCCGCAGCATGGCCCGGAGATAGGCGTCGTAATCCGCCATATCGGGGTCGGCCATAAGGGCCTTGAGCGCGGCGTCATCCATGGCCAGCAGCTCGGGCTGCAGGCAGGAGGTGATGGTGGAAACCTTCACGATCAGCGCCCGGGCCCGATCCTTGAGTGCCTGAGCCTCGCTGTCGCCGTTGTCCGCCTCCTGGCGCAGCATGGCATAGCAGTATACAGGGGTCACGCGGTCATCCAGGGCGAAGAAGTCCCGGATGGCCTGGCGGGGTTCCTCGGCCACCCTGCCGTCATAGCGGGCATAGGCGTCGGCCAGGGCGGATACTTCGGCGTAATCCTTCTCCCAGGCATCCAGATCGGAATAAATGTGGGTCAGATCCCATTGATAGCGGGGGTCGATATCCGCCCGCTTGTTCAGCGATGCCATGTATGTATCCCTTCTTTCTTCCGCCGGAGGGCAGAATAATGATGTCCCTATTGTAAGCCAATCAACTGGAAAATGCAAGGGGAGCGGCGGGGCTGCTTGGGGATAATCGAACGGAGCGATTTCTGTTCTTCTTTCAAGATGCTGAAAGACTACAAAAGCTTTGAGAGGTGTCGGAGGGCCCTCTGATGGTCAATCGAAAACCGGCGAGCCTCTTCGGGGCGAGTAAACGGGACGAAGCCCCTGTACGGCGGTTTTCGCGCGATTTTATTAGAAGTCGCTTCCTTACACGACCGAACCGCCGGGAGAACACCTTTGCCGTTCGACCAGTGAGGTTGTGCAACATTCGCAACAACGGTGAAACATGGTTGCGAGGCTTTTAGCCCTTGCGGTAGGTGAGACTCCGCACCGCGGAGGGCTGGGCGCTGCTGTTGGGGAAAAAGGCGAGCTGTCCCTCACGGAGCACGATTACGCCGGTGGAGCCGCGCACCTCCTGGCGCTCCAGCAGCAGAAGCAGCAGCTTGGCCGTAATCTCCGGGCCGCCGCCCCGGGTGAGGCAATCCTTCCAAAGGGTGAAGGCGCAGCCCGCGCTGAGCCTTGCGCAGAAGAAGGTACGCTGGTTTTCCTTGATCTGCCCCTGGCCGCATAGGGGACACCGGGCGCCCTCCACCGCCGTGCCGCGATCGACGAGCTGCTGGCGCCGTTTCTGCCGGCGGGCGTCATCGGGGAAGTCCACATGCATGCGGTTGGTACGGGCGTAGTTGACAAGGAAGGTGGAAAAGCTGCGGATGCTCTGCATGAACTGCTCGGCGTCCTGCTTGCCGTCAGTGATTCTGTCCAGAGCCAGCTCCCAGCGGCCTGTGAGCTCTGGGGAGGTGATTTCCGGGGGCATGATGGCGATGAGCTGAACGCCCTTGTCCGTGGCCAGGAGCGTCTTGCCCTTTCGCGCGGCATAGCCTACATGGAGCAGCCGCTCGATGATGGCGGCGCGGGTGGCGGGGGTGCCGATGCCGCTGCCCTTCATCTGCCGCGCGAGCTCCTCGTCCTCCACCGTCCGCCCGGCGTTTTCCATGGCGGACAGCAGGGAGGCGTCATTGTGCTGGGCGGGCGGCTTGGTCTTGTCCTCCCTGCACACGGCGGCCTTCACCGTGCGGGTATCCCCCGGTGCAAGGGGAGGCAGGGCGACCTCCTCCTCCTCGGCGGCCTTGGCCTTTTTCACCTTGGGCGGGTTGGCAAGGGGCGGCACGTCCCGCCAGCCATTGTGAAGCACCACCCGACCGTTGGTGCGGAATGTATGCTCCTCCACCTGGGTGACAACCCGGGTGGCGTCATACTCGCAGGGGGGATAAAAGGCTGACAGCATCCGGCGGGCCACCAGGTCGTAGAGCTGGCGCTCATCGGGGTCGAAGGTGTCGGGGTTGACCCGGTTGGCGGTGGGGATCAGGGCGTGATGGTCGGTGACCTTCGTTTCATCCACCGTGCGCTTGCTCACGGGCAGCTTGCCGTCAGGCAAGGCTGGAGGCACCAGGGCCTGATAGGCCGGGGGCAGCAGCTTCATGGTCTGCACGACGCGCGGAATCATGTCCGGGGGCAGATAGCGGCTGTCGGTACGGGGGTAGGTGAGAGCCTTGCGGGTCTCGTAGAGGCTTTGGGCCAGCTTGAGGGTCTTGTCCGCGGTGAAGCCCAGGAGCCGGTTGGCGTCCCGCTGCAAGCTGGTGAGGTCGTACAGCTGGGGCGGCAGGTCGCGCTTTCGCTGGGTCTCGGCGGTGACGACGCGTCCCTCCCTGCCCTTGAGGCTCTGGGCGATGGCCTTGCCCTGGGCGATGGCGGGGATGTGGGTATCGGGGTCCAGCTTTTCGGAGAACCACACGCCCTTATAGTCTCCGAAGTCGGCGGTGACGGTGGCGTATTCCTCGGGCTTGAACTGCTCGATCTCCTGCCGGCGCTTGACCAGGATGGCCAGGGTCGGCGTCTGCACCCGCCCCACGGACAGCAGCGTATCATACCGCAGGGTGAAGGCACGGCTGGCGTTCATGCCCACCAGCCAGTCCGCCTGGGAGCGGCACTGAGCGCTGCGGTACAGTCCGGCGTACCGCTCGCCCGGCTGAATGGTGCGGAAGCCCTCGGCAATGGCCTCGTCCGTCATGGAGGAGATCCACAGGCGGGAAATGGGCTTGTCGCAGCCGCTTTTCTCGTAGATGTAGCGGAAGATCAGCTCGCCCTCCCGCCCGGCGTCGGTGGCGCAGATGACGTTCGTGGTGGCGCTGGCGCAGATCAGCTCGCTGACCACCTTGTACTGGTCGCGGGTCTGCTTGATAACCTTGAGGGGGATGGTCTTGGGCAGGATGGGCAGCGCCTCCATGGCCCAGCGCTTATAGGCGGGGTCGATTTCATCGGGCTCCATGAGCGTCACCAGATGGCCCACGGCCCAGGTGACGGTGTAGCGGTCGTTGAACAGACAGCCGGTGCCGCGCTCCCTGCAGCCCAGCACCCGGGCGATGTCCCGCCCCACGCTGGGCTTCTCCGCGACGACGACGGTAGGCCCCATCTGCAATCCCCCTTTCTTCTGGCATGCTCTCCATTGTATCACGGGCGGGCCTCGGCCGCAAGGGGCATTCCGAAATGGTGGCGGCTTGCGTCCGGCGCGAAATATGGTATAATGAGGGCAGTATAATCATGAGGTGATGGCATGGCTCGCCTGGGTGTGATGACCTTTCTGCATAACGATAATTACGGCTCGACCCTGCAGGCCTGGGCGCTTCAGCGGGTATTGGTGGCCATGGGTCATGACGTGGAGCACATCGACTACCGGCCCTCCCGGGCGGAGAAGGCGCGCAACCTGCTCCGCAGCGGCAATTCCCCCCGGCTGGTGCTGGAGGGCCTGCGGAAAAAGGCCGTCAAGGCCAATCGTCCCGGCGCGCGGAGGAAGGCGGAGGCCTTCACGGCGTTCTACGCCAGCAGCATGCGCCTGTCCCCGCCCTGCCGGGATCACGCGGCGCTGCGGCGGCAGGCCAGGGCCTATGACGCGCTGATTTGCGGGTCGGATCAGATCTGGTCGCCGGTGTGGCTGAACCCAGCGTATTTCCTGGACTTTGCCGCGCCCGTTCAGCCGAGGCTGGCCTACGCGCCGTCCCTGGGCGTCAGCCAGGTGGCGTCGGGGCGCAAGGCCCACAGGCTGGCGGCGCTCCTTCGGGGCTTTGACGCTGTGTCCGTGCGGGAGGCGGAGGGCGCGGAGGCGCTCCGGCAAATCACGGGAAGCCGTCCCGCCGTCATGCCGGACCCGGTGCTGCTCGTCGGGCGGGAGGAATGGCTGGCTCTGGCGGAAAGGCCGAGCACGGACAAGCCCTATCTGCTGTGCTACTTCATCGGGGAGGACGCCGCGTACTGGCGCAGGGCCCGTCAGCTGGCGGAAGCGCTGGGGCTGACCATCCGCGTGCTCCCGGTAACGGAGGCTGCCTATCAGTCCGGCTGTTCCCTGGCGGACGGCGCGTCCCCGGCGGCGTGGGTGGGGCTGATGGCCGGCGCGGCGCATATCATCACGGATAGCTTCCACGGCACGGCCTTCGCGGCCATGCTCCACCGCCCCTGCACGGTGCTCAGGCGCTACCGGGAGGACGACCCGGAAAGCAAAAACAGCCGCATCGACCAGCTGACAAGAACCCTTGGGCTGGACAATATGGCTGAAGGCATGGATTGGGCGCGGATGGATGAGCGGCTGGCTGCCGTCCGTCAAGAGGGCCTGGCCTGGCTCAGGGACGCGGTGCATCAGGCGTCAGCAGGGCTTCAAGGGCCGTCGGCAGGGGCGAGCGAAGGAGGAGCCGCTCCCCGGTAATGGGGTGGAGCAGACGGACTTCCGCCGAATGCAGGGCGAAGCGGCCCGGCAGCTCGGGAAGCTCCTCGCCATAGAGAAAGTCGCCGCACACCGGACAGCCGATGTGGCGCATGTGGACGCGGATTTGATGGGTTCGGCCTGTTTCCAGCGTCAGGCGCACAAGGGCGCGGGAACCGCCGATGCGCTCCAGCTGGTAGCGGGTGACGGAGGGCTTGCCGTCCGTCCGGACGATCCGGCGGATGCTGGCGGCGTTCTCCTTCATGATGGGCGCGTCAACGACGCCTTCACCGGGCACGGGAATGCCCTGGGTGACGGCCAGGTAGGTGCGGCGGAAGTCCGGCGTGTGCAGCAGCTGCTGAAGGCGATGCTGGGCATGGGCCGTGCGGGCGACAACCATCAGGCCGCTGGTGCCCTTGTCCAGCCGGTTAACGGGACGATAGACGAAGTCCGCGGGGCAGCCGAAATGGGCGTACAGCGCGTTCTCCAGGGAATTGTCCGGGTGACCGGCGCTGGATTGGCTGGCCAGGGGCGCGGGCTTGTCCACGATAAGCAGGTGCTCATCCTGATAGGGGATGCGCAGCGGAATCGCGTAAGGGCGAAGGGGGTAGGCCGGGCGCTCCTCCGGCCACAGCATGGTCACACGCTGGCCCGCCCGCAGTATGGTATTCACGGGCGCCGTCTGGCCGTCCACCAGGATGCGCTGATCCCATTTGGCGGACTTCATGGCGGAATAGCTGACGCCCATGACCTGGCGCAGGATGTCCCGCAGCCTGCGTCCGTCCTCGTCGGGCGCGACAATATGCTCCATGCCCTCACCTCCGCCATCAGTATAGCGCGGATGGCGCAGGCAGGCAAGAGGCAAAAGGAGAAGGATCATGCTGGAAAAAATGGACGAATTCTTTGCGCGGCGGCTTGCAGGGTACGACGCGCATATGCTGGAAAGCATCGAGGGCGCGGCGGAATTTTATCCCTTCACGGCGCGGCAGCTGCCTGTAGGGGCGGGCTGCCGGGTGCTGGATCTGGGCTGCGGAACGGGGCTGGAGCTGGAAGCGTACTTCCGTGTGAACCCGCGGGCCGCGGTCACGGGCATCGACATGTCGGAAGCCATGCTGGGGCGGCTGAGGGCGAAGCTTCCCGGGTTCGACCTGAACCTTGTCTGCGGCTCGTATTTTGACGTGCCCCTGGGGGAGGCGCGCTTTGACGCGGCGGTGTCGGTGGAATCGCTGCATCACTTCACGGCGGAGCAAAAGCTGGGGCTGTACCGGCGGCTCTTGGCGGCGCTGAAGCCGGGATGCAGCTTCATCCTGACGGACTACTTCGCGGAGTCTGACGAGCATGAGAGGCGGTATTTTGCCGAACTGGCGGCGCTGCGGGCGCGGGAGGGCATCACGGACGGCGCGTTTTATCATTATGATACGCCGCTGACGGCGGAGCACGAGGCGGAAGTCCTGCGGGCGGCGGGCTTTGCCGATGTGACGGTGCTGAAGCGGTGGGGCGCCACCTGCACGGTGAGGGCGGCAAAGCAGCATATGACGGGGGCTCACAAGGCGGCCGGCGGGGGAGAGGGCTCCCGGCCTTGCCCATGAAAAACGCATCCCGCGGCGGTATGGCCGCGGGATGCGTTTTGATAGCCGGGGGTGAAACGGCTTGCGACACTTGCCCAAGCGCTTGCTTTTTGCGGGCGCTTTTGATGCCGGGCTGCTCGTGCGCTCGGCCACGCGGCTTGGTTTCTTTCGGGCACGGGTCTGCGCCCGTTCTTCCCGTACCCTCATGGCGTTTGCGCCAAGGCAATCAGGCAGGCTGATGAAGCGCGGACCGGCAGGCCCTCACAGCAATGCGAAATGCGGTGAGAGGAAATGCCGGCGGCGCCCGCCAAAGCGAAAGCGTTTGCTTGCGCATAAACTGGCGGTGAATGAACGCATGCGACGGCAGTCGCCGGTCTGATTCGGCAAGGGTATGGGTCGGCGTGCCGCCAAGGCTGCACAGGCGATGCGTAGATTTAGCATCCGCGCCGCGGTTTGGCCCTGCCCTGCTCAGGCAACGGACGCGGATATGAAACGCTGCACGCATCCAGGCGCGCGGCGCGTTCGGGCATGCCGGGCGGTGCTGCCATGGAGGCGAGGCGTCCGGCGGCACCGCTTATACCGACGATGGCGCGCATCCCAAGGGGCTTGATGTTCGTCCATACCGCGCCGGGTCAAAGAGGCTGCCAGCAAACACGCGCCGGACGCAGGGGCCTGTCATGCTTCCGCTGTTCTGATGGGCGCGCGCACCTGATGGATGCGCCCGTCGTCCGTCAGGGTGACGGCGTCGGTGGTCAGGCGGTCGCCGTCGCAGGTCAGCGCGGCGGTATCCCGGCTGGCATGGAAATGCCAGGTGGACGCGCCGTAGCGAAGGGTCAGGGAGAAGAAGTCCCAACGGGGCGGCACATGGGGGGTGAAGCTGACCTGGCTGCCCAGCTTGTTCAGGCCCAGCAGACGGCGGAGTATCACATCGTACAGGGCGGCGGCGGCCCCCGCGTCGGCAGGGGAAAGCGCCTGACCGGGAACCTGGGGCGGTGCGGTCATGGAGGCGGGCAGCAGGTACGGCGGCTGACGGTAGCGGTCGGCATCGTCTGTGCGGAGCAGGGGATTCAGGCCGTCCAGCAGCAGCCAGGCCCGGTCGTGCCAGCCCAGGAGCGCCAGGGCTTCCAGCAGCCACGCGGCGGATAGGGTATCCTGCCCGCCATTGCGTCCGGCGCCGGGCAGCAGTGCCGAGGCGGGGCCCACGCGCAGGCTTTCCATGGGAGGCGTCAGGCAGCGCATAAGTCCTGCTGTCGGCTCGTAAAGCTGCTGCCAGGCAGAGGCCATGGCCTGCCGGGTACGCTCCGTGTCGCCCAGCGCGGCCACCGCCCAAGCCTGGGTGACACCGTCCAAATGGTATTCGGGATACTGGGCGCTGCCGATGGGGCGGCCATCGGGCAGGTAGGACAGCAAATACCAGGAGCCATCCCAGCCGGCCTGGTGTATGGCGGCGGTGAGCCGCTCGTTCACGGCCTGGATGTCGGCCCGCTCCTCGCCGTCCGTGCAGGAGGCGTAGGCCGTCAGGGCCTGGGAGAACAGCAGGGCCAGGGCGACGTTTTCGCCGGGGGCCAGGGTCAGGCTGTCTTCCGGCGCGGAGGGGCCCGCCAGCGGCAGGCCGTGGGAGCCGAGGCGGATGCTGGTCAAGGCGCGCATGCAGTGGTCATGGAGCGGGAAGCGCTCCTTTGTCAGCCCGGGGGCGTCAGGGCCTTCAGCCGCTCTCCCGCCGGGGGAATCCAGCAGGTAGGGAAGCGCTTCTGTGAGAACGCCGCTGTCTCCGGTGAGGGCGATATAGCGGGCGGTCATCAGAGGCAGCAGCAAACGGGCGCCCACCGCTCGGGTGCGCAGGCCTTCCTCGCGGTGTCTCCAGCGCTGCTGAATGTCTCCCGATTCATACTGATGGCGGGCGCACAGCAGCAGCGCGGCGCGGGCCTGGCTGGGGTCGGTGAGCGCGCGGGCGGGGAGCTGCAGCAGCAGGCTGACGAAGTCCTGCCAGCCGTCGCTTTGAGGAAGCCGGCTTTGCCAGGGCAAAAGCCGGTTCATCAGAAGGTTGAGGGCGTCATCGGGGGTGGAGACGGTGAGGGCGGAAAGCGATGATGCCCAGCGCTGACGGGACAGGCGAAGGATCGCGGAGGTGCCGCCGTCCAGTACGCGCCGCATGACCTGCTCCATGCCGTCCGCTGTGGGGGAGGCCCCAAGCAGCCAGGTAACGGCGGCGCTTCCGCCGGCGGGCAGGGTCAGCGGCTGAAGCAGCAGCGCCATATCGCCCGTGTCTTCCGAGGGGGCGTCGATGCCGTGGGGCAGGCCGTTGCCCAGGCCCAGGAAGGCCGAGGCGTTCCGGCGCGCGACGGTGCAGCCGCCTTCTGGCATGACCAGCCAGCTTGTTTTCGTTTCGCCGGGAGCAAGGGCTGCCATGCCGCCGGGGATTTCCGTCAGATAGGTCAGGCCGGATGAGGCGCTGAAGCGGCAGGCCAGCGCCAGCTTCAGGGAGCGCTCCTGGCCGGTAAGGTTTTTCAGCCGAAGGGTGCGAAGGACAAAGGGCGCGTCGGGAATGACGGCGGCCTGCAGGGTGCAGTCCAGCCCATGGCCCAGGGTGTGCCAGGTGGTTTGGCCGGGGCTGTGCTGGACGCGGCAGGCCAAATCGCCGCCCAGGGGCAGCGGTGTGGGGGTGAAGACCGTGTCCATCTCCAGCAGATAGGGAATCTCGGCTGGCATGGGGCAGAGGCCGTCCGTCGAAGCGGCGGAGAGCGCGAGAGCGCCCAGGCGCGTCATCCCCAGGCCGCCGTCAAAACAGCGGCTGATGACGCGATCCCCGTACAGCTCCTGGCCCCAGGAGAGCGGCGGGCGGACGCCGTGTCCCAGGCGGATAACGTAATCGTCCGTCTGATCCTGGAAGCCGCCGTAAGGGCCGGCGAAGCGCAGGGGCTCCTCGGCAAGCGCGGGAGCCTCATCGGGCGGATCAGCTGGCACGGCGGGCGGCAGGGGGACGAACAGGCCGTCCAGCTGTTCCGCCAGAGAGCCTGCCGATTCGTACAGCACCAGCCGCGAGGCTGCCGCCAGGGTATCCCGGGCGCCGTCGGGGAGATCGCTGGTCAGCAGTACCATGGCCTGGGCCTGCTTCTGCTGGCGGATCAGGCTGTTGACCAAGGCGGCTTCAGCGGCCTTCCGAGCGGTTTCGGCGTGATCGCCGCCGCAGAGTACGCACAGGGATACGGCCTGTCCGGAGAGGGTCAGCCAGGCCGCGCCTTCCGCCGCTTCGCGCAGGAGCGGTATACCGTCGGGGGTATACAGCATCACCGTTATCAGCGGAAGGCTGAGGTTCAGCCCGGTATCGGCCAGCGCGGACAGGGGGAGCGCCAGGGGGGACACTGCGCCCTGATGGGGCTGGCCCGACCATAGGCAGGGGCCGGAGAGCCGGGACAGCAATGCCGCCTGGGCCTGATGGGCGTTCAGGGCATCGGTGATGGCGCGGCAGGCCAGCCTGGACAGGGTGAGCAGCCCCGGCAGATCGGTCATCCGCGGGGTCATGCTTTCCAGGGAGAAGCCCTCGGCGGGTCGGAGCAGACGGGTGGTGAAGATCAGCATGGCGCGCCCCCGCACCCCCAGGGACAGCTTCATGCGAAAGGCTGCGCAGGGCAGGAGCGGCGCGGCGTCAAAGCCGTCCGACAGGGGGGTATCCAGGGCGGCGGGATGGCTCAGCGTGTGCCCCGCGCCTTGAAAACGGACTCGGTCGGTGACGCTGGCAAGGGCGATGAGCGGGTCGGCGGTGGTGAGCACATGGCACAGGGTCAGTGTGGGCGTATCGGGCCGACCGGGGCGGCGGGTGAGCGTCAGCACACGGTCGGAGGGACGGGCGGCCTGAACGCAGGGGGCGGTATCATCGGCAAAGCCGGGAATCAGGCAGTCCGCCGCCTCCACATAGCGCTCAGAGGCGGACAGGTTGGCGATTTCCAGCGTATGCAGGAAGGTGCCGCTGGCCGGGTCCACCATGGCCGTCAGCGTGCATTGGAGACTGCTGAAGCGTCGGATCAGCCGGATGCAGCCTTCCGCGAAGACGGTCTCTCCCTCCAGGGCGGGATCGCCCAGGCGCCAGGTATGGATACCGTCGCCTACATAGAACTGTATTCCCTCCACCACGGTGGGGTCGCCGGTGAAGCGCGTGAGGTTTACGCCGCGGCAGCGCATGACGCCAAGGCCCTGGGCGCTCATGAGCAGGCTGGCCTCCGGGGAGCCGATCAGGTGCGCGTCAAGGGGAAGGACAAAGGGGCGGGCGTCCCGGCGGAAGGATGGCTCCCGGCGGACAGCCTGCTCCGGGTGCATCAGCCGTGGGGGAAGAATCAGGCGCTGGCCTTCCGGGCGTCGCAGCATGGAGGAAAACGCGGCGGCCTCCGGGATGGCCATGAAGGTTCTCACAAGGCTGCCGGCGGTCAGCGCGTTGCAAAGCCCGCACAGCACCATGGCCTGATGGCCGGAAAGATGGGTGCGCACAGGCTCCTGCTCCGTGCCGTCGGGCAGGCGGTTGATGTCCAGATCAAGGCTGTCGTAGAAGCCCAGGTGGGTGAGCATGCCGTGGCTGCGCAGACGGGTAAGGCTCTCGTGGGCGGCGGCAGGATCAAAGGGCAGCCCCAGGGCGCAGGCGTAGGGGACGATGGCGGGGCCGGCGGAACAGGCCTCCATGGCCATTTCAGGCAAGCCCAGGGGCCGCAGCTGGTAGTTCATCTGCTGGTCAAAGGCCCACACGGCGCAGGCGGACAGGCCGAACATGCCCTCATGTCCGCGCCGCTTTTCCTCCCGCAGCAGCACGTCTACCGAGCGGGCCATGGGGGAGCCGGGGGCCGCGGGCAGCATGAGCAGCGCAAGCAGGTAGTCCTCCGCCGAGCCGGTGGGGCTGCAAAGGGGGGCTTCGCGTCCCTGCGCGGCCCGGACGGTGGAAAGCGCGGCAAAGTGATGAAGCGGCGCTTGCCTGCTCATCACCGCGAGATAGCTGCACAGGAGCGCGGGGGAGGCGTAAAGGCTGTGATGGCCTTCCGGGGTATCGGAATCCGTATGGACGCCCTGGTAGAATTGCGAGGCTTCGGCATCGTAAAGACTGCGCCAGTCAAGGGCCTGAGCCAGGGCGTCCAGGCGGGCGGGCAGATCCCGCAGGGCTTCGGGAACATCCGAAAGACAGGCCCGAAGGCCCTGTGCCGCGCACCGCAGACAAGCGCCGTAAATGCCGCAGGCCTCGGCAGAAACGTATCCGGGGGCCTCCGGCAGGAGGGTTGCCAGGAGATAGCGCCGATAGGGGAGGCCGTGCCAGGTGGGCAGGATGGCCAGGGTGTCCGCGGTGGCGGACATCCGGCTGGCCATGACCTCGGCGGAGATCAGGGAGAGCTCCTTGGCCGCCAGCAGGGACAACAGGTAAAGGCCGATATCCGAGGTATCCGCAACATCCGCGGGGCCGCGATAGGGCTTGACCTGCAGGGATACAGGCGGCAGATGACGCGATTGTTCGGTGACGGTTTCCTCAAAGTAGCGCCAGGTGGCCTGGGCCATGTCGGTCAGGTCGCTGTCCGCCGCGTCCGTGATGGGTGTGCGACGGCGCAGCGGAGCGTCAAGATGGGTGTGCATCAGCGGGAAAAAGGCAAAGACGGCTCCCAGCGCAAGTCCGGGCCAGAAGGGCGGCAGGCGCAAAAAGCTCAGCCCGGCCACAGCGATGGCCGCCACGCACTGGCTCCAGCTTTCCAGGGTAGCCAGGCTTTCAGGCCGCTGGAAGGGCAGGGCGGGATCCTGACGGGTCAGGATATGCCACACGCCCTCCGCCAGCCCCGCCGCGCGGACGACTGCCCGCAGCGGCAGAAGCACCGCATGGGAAACAAGCCCCATGACCGAGTGCCGGGACAGCGGAAAAAGGGTCGGAAGCTCCGGGGCGAGCAAGGCGACCAGCAGCAACGGAAGATTGGAGGCTGCCGCCGCGTAGAGCAGGCCAAGCAGCTGCATGGGCGGTACGAGCACCTGCCAAAGCCGGGAGCGCAGGATGAACCGGCTGCCATGGGCAAGCGGGTTGCGGCGAACGCTGCCGCCGGGGCTGATCCATGGCGTCAGCCAGGGCAGCAGCTGCCATACGCGCCGGGCCTGGCGCTGGGCGCGGCGAAGCCAGCCTGCCAGGGAGGCGGGCTGCGCAAGGTATGCGACGGCATCCTCCGCCTGGATGCAGCCGGCCAATTCGCCAAGGAGCAGGTGGGTTGTATCCGCGGCCGCGAGTACATCGTCGGTGGCGGCAAGCACATCCTCCGGGCGGAACAGGCGGACGGCGGCGGCCTCTGTCCGCTGAATCAGCCGGGGCCAGGGCAGACGCCTTTCCCTGGCATGCCATAGGGTGAGCCGGGTGCGCAGGCTGTCCGGGTCAGGGAGCAGCCGGGGCTGAGCCATGCTGACGCCGCGCACGCCTTCAGGCGTTTCCCGCCGGGCGTTCAGGGGATGAAGCAGCACGCCCAGCAGGGGCAGCAGCATGTCCGGCGCGGGGGTTGCCTCCGGCGTCAGGGTCAGCACAAAGGCGTAACGGTGATGGAAGAAGGCCGACGCGGCGGAGGCCTCGTCGAACTCATCGGCGCATACGCCCTCGCAGATCAGGCGGCTGAGGCACTCGATGGCGCCGTGACGGTCGGCCCGCCCGGTGTAGCGATGGAGGGGCTTGTTGTAGACGCGGCGGCGGTGGAGGTAGAGGAAACGGTTATCCGGCCTGTCGATGGCCTCGATGGCCGAGCGGGCGGCGAAGGTGATGGCGCTGTCGTCCCCGGCGGTCTGGGTCAGGCTGTCGCCGTAATCGCCCAGAAGCAGGCAGTCGATGGCGCCCTCAGGAAAGGCCTTGCGGGCCAGCAGCAGCCGGCGAACCATGGGAACGGCCTCGGCACGCTGATGGAGAACGGCGGGGATGACCACCAGCGTGCGCATATCCTCGGTGACGCGGTCGATTTGCATCTGCGGCGGCGGCAGCGCGGGGAGAAGCCAGCAAAAGAGCGCGTCCAGGACGGCGCGCAGGAGTACGCTGACCGGGATCAGCGGCAGGGGCAGAAGCCAAAGCGAGCAGCCCAATTCCAGCAGGCCCCAGGCTGCCAGGACATCCGCCAGCAGGAGCAGCGAGCGGTAGACGCCCATGGCATGCCGGCGGAAGGCCAGCCTCAGGCCGCCATAGCGGCTTCGCAGCTGACGGCGGAGTGCGGCGGCGCCGTTATGCTCCAGGAGATACCAGCCCACATGATTGCCCAGGCCGTCCGCCTCCGCCTCCCGGCAAAGCTGAAGAACGGTTCGGGCCAGCCGCGTTTCATCTGCGTGGAACAGACGGGCCAGGCTGGCGGCGCGGTGGCGGTAGTCCAGCCGGCTCTGACTTGTCATGGCGGGATAAACGGCGGCAGGGTCCTCCTGAAACAGGAGATGCAGCGGGTCGGAGGCTTCCTCGGCGGCAGGCCAGTCAACGGTGGAGAGCCGGGTGAGGGCCGTGTGGGCATACACCAGCCCCTCTGCCAGCATGGCCTGATGGCGGCTGTGGCGGAGGGCGGCTTCGCCGGGGGTGATGTCCTGCTGGGCCAGATGGTCGTTCAGGGCGCTGAGAAGCGTGGTATGCTCTGCGTGGCGCAGGGTATGGAGCAGCGCGTCCACACAGGAATCAGAAAGCTGACAGGAGGCCAGCTGGGCCATGGGCTTGCGGCTGCCCATTAGCTTTTTTGCCAGCTGGCGACCGCGATGAGTCTCGGCAAGATCCCTGCGCAGGTCGGCGAGCAGAGCGCCAAGCCGCTCCCACAGCGCCAGACGAAGACACAGCGGCAGGGCCATTCTCTCTTCCAGGGTGGTGGCGGAAACTTCATGCCAGCTGGCGAGCGCGGCGTTCAGACTTTCTGCGTCGCAGGGGCTGTTCAGGCGCGCAAGCTCCCGGGCCAGGAGCAGCATACGCGGCGTCCCGCGTTCATCTGCGGGGAGCGCGGCGGCATGGTGAAGATCCCGGCGCAGCGTCAGCAGCAGCAGGGTCAGCGAACGACCGTCAGTACGAAGGATTTCCATGGCGCTCCCGGCCTCATGGCTGGACAGCAGGCTGGACAGGAGCCGGAAAAGCCCCCGGGGCAGGTGAAGCCGACCCCTGCGCCGCCAGGGTGTCCGCAGGGCCAGCGCAGCCACGGCTTCCGCACTGTCCCCTGGCTGGGGGGTGTGCGGCGCTGCCATGCCGTGCTGCTTGCGCAGCGCCAGCCAGCCCAACGCCAGCAGCAGGATGAGGGCGATTAGCAAAATCACGGTCTGCGCCATGGAACGCCATCCTTTCGCGAGAAACGCAGGTTTTGGGTTCAGCCTGCCCGGAAAGGGGGGCAACTATCCATGCTGTAACAAAAAAGCCCTTTCTCGGATGGAGAAAGGGCGGCGGGATGAACGGGATTCAGGATTGCAAGTACAGTATTCTGCCTTTGGCAGGGTGAAAGTATCTGCGTGGGGAGGATGCGGCCCTTGGCAGGGCAGTGGAGCTTGTTTGGCCCTGCTTTCTCCACGGAGAAAGTAGCAAAGAGGTCTGGGGCCGCCAAAGTTAACCTGCATGAGTGGCAATCCACCATTCGGCATTGTCGCGGGAACGCTGACGCTGTCCCCGCTCTGTGCCTCATTGGAACTGCGTACCGCTTCATCCGCCACTGGCGGCGCGGTACTTCGTTCCCCCCAGGCCCCCGTGGCATAGCATGTTGTGTGTAAACATGAGCGGCTACCAGTTAATACCGCCTCGCAGGGGCGGTGTCCTAACTCCATAGGAGCGGGCAGGTTGGCATCCGCTGCAAGGCTGCTGTCTGGTTTGGTTTGGAAACCCGGTTGCACATGGGACTGGCACGCTTGGTGTTGTGGATGGGCTTGCCCTTGGCAGGGCTGTGAAGCTTGTTTGGCCCTACTTTCTCCACGGAGAAAGTAGCAAAGAGGTCTGGGGGCGGCTAAATTGAACATGCACCGTAGCCGATCCACAATTCGGCAATGTCGCGGGGACGCAGGCGCTGTCCCCGCTCTGTGCCTCATTGGAACTGCGTACCGCTTCATCCGCCACTGGCGGCGCGGTACTTCGTTCCCCCAGGCCCCCCGTCGCTTAGCGCGACGTGCGTTAACATAAACAGCTACCAGCTAATACCGCCTCGCAGGGGCGGTGTCCTAACTCCATAGGAGCGGGCAGGTTGGCATCCGCTGCAAGGCTGCTGTCTGGTTTGGTTTTGAAACCCGGTTGCACATGGGACTGGAACCGTTGGTAGTGTGGGAGAGTTTGCCCTTGGCAGAGCTGTGAAGCTTGTTTAGCCCTACTTTATCTACGGAGAAAGTAGCAAAGAGGATTGGGGGCGGCTAAATTGAACAAGCACCGTAGCCGCCCCCAGGCCCCCGCCGCTTAGCACGATGTGCGTAGACATAAACAGCTACCAGCTAATACCGCCTCGCAGGGGCGGTGTTCTACCTCCATAGGAGCAAGCAAGTTGGCATCCGCTGCAAAGCTGCTGTCTGGTTTGGTTTTGAAACCCGGTTGCACATGGGACTGGTACCGTTGATGTTGTGGATGGGTTTGCCCTTGGCAGGGCTGTGAAGCTTGTTTGGCCCTACTTTCTCCACGGAGAAAGTAGCAAAGAGGTCTGGGGGCGGCTAAATTGAACATGCACCGTAGCCGCCCCCAGGCCCCCTGTGGCATAGCATGTTGTGTGTAGCCATAGACGGGTCACCAGCTAATACCGCCTCGCAGGGGCGGTG
>CANOHT010000034.1 GCA_947565865.1 uncultured Clostridia bacterium | reverse complement strand
TCGCATTCGCAATAGGGCATAGGCCTGCAGGCCTATGCCCTATTGCGAATGCGAAAGGTGTGCATCAATTCACGAATTAATTTCACACCGTGATTTCCTGTCTGTCTTTGAATATGAACCGCAGGTGGCTTTGCGCCGATATGCACATCTGATTCACCGTGCCGTACCACAGCCTTTCGTCCTGTTTAACAGCAAGCCGCTTCGTGAAATCCTGCAAATTGAAACGCTAAGGATTCGCTATGTCGCCATTTTTGCAAGTATAGCAAAAGACTCACTGCATTCGGTGAGCCTTTTTATACCAACTAATGTTGGTATTCATGGCACTGCAACTCGACAATGATACCATGCCAACTTTTGAAACTCGGTGTCTGAGTATCGTTATTTTACTGGAGTTTCGTTAAACAGTCATGTATCGTTAGATTACTCTTTCCATAATCATTTCTCCTCAAACATCCGCTTTATACATGCGATACGCTTTGCAATTATCTTTTGTGATGTATTGAGCCTTCCAAGGCACTGATGGGCCCAGAGTTTGTCAACACAGGGGGAATATCTGTAATTATGGTTTGATTTCTAAGGTGTTTGATGCAACTGGAGACTATCTTGTCAGTTTTGACAAAACTGAAGTGCCCGATATAGTCAAATTAGTAGCATATATAGGTAATACTTCAATTGCTGCTGGTGGAGATTTGGCGTTTTGGACAGCGCATGGCATGAACCCCTTGTATCTTGTTCATGTTTTGAGTAGCCTCTATGCGATTGCCCGGAAGGTGGATTTGGCCACAGGCGATATCATGGTTCATATTTTGACTAACAGTTAGTGTAGAATAGTGTCTACTTTTCTGGTTATAGATCCAAGACACGTTTCCAAGAACAACTAAAAAATAACATCTGATGATTTAT
Source organism: uncultured Clostridia bacterium (assembly GCA_947565865.1). GTDB lineage: Bacteria > Bacillota > Clostridia > Christensenellales > Aristaeellaceae > UBA11524. The sequence continues at coordinate 25,709 of CANOHT010000034.1, read as the reverse complement.
ACTACGAAAATGCTTTGAAAACAAGCTGAATATTGTTATCACTGGGTGGTACGGAAAAATTATAGAAAGCTTAGGAAGCTAAATTCCGCTTTGCAGAACAGTATCCAACAGAAAACTAAATAGCCGCCGCCATGCAGCAGGCGTTATGCAGGCCCTTGTTATCGCTTTCGGGGCCGCCTTGGTATCTGAGGCTTTATGAACTTGTTTGCGGGCTGCGGCAGCGACGATCATGGCCTAAACGGACAGGATATACAAAAGCAGCCCGGCCTCACGCGGATGCCGGGCTGTTCGTTTACTTGCATAGATCAAGCAGATCGCTGATCTTCGCCTCCGCGCCCGCGATGACCGTATCCGCCGCGCCGTAGTACACGCGCAGGCGGTCGTCGTCAAGCCTGACGGCGGCGGTGGGGAAGATCACGTTGGTGCGGAAGCCCTCGTCCCGCTCATAGGCCGTTTCCGGGGCCAGCAGCGGCGTCCGGCAGATGCCCAGCACCTTGGCAGGGTTCTCCCTGTCCAGCAGCATCAGCGTGGCGCAGTAGCGCTTCTTCCAGGTATCCTCCCAACCGTTTTTCCCACGGGCGGGGTCGATGTCCACCGAGTGACAGACCGCCAGCCAGCCCGCGTCGGTGAGCACGGGCGGTGCGCCGGGGCCAATCTTGTCGTTGGCGAAGGGGAAGTCCTCCACACCGGCCAGTAGCTGGGATTTGCCCCAGTACACAAGGTCGGGGGAGAAGGAAATCCAAATATCGAAGCGATCCCGACCGCCCCGTCCGTAAACGGGGTAGGGCCGCTCCAGACGGACGAACTCGCCGCCGATTTTCTGCGGAAACAGCACCATGTTGCGGTTGTCCGGCACGGTCATGGAAATGATCTCAATCCGGCTGAAGTCATCGCTGACAGACGCGATGGCCCCGCGGATGCCGTGGCGGGTATCCACCGCCATGCACATGTACATCTTCTCCTCAATGACGATCAGGCGGGGATCATACGCGCGGCTGATCTCCTGATCCCGAAGCATGTACAGGGGTTCCGGGCGCACCGTCCAGCGGAGGCCGTCCTCGCTTTCCGCCAGGCCGATGTTGGTGCCCCTGAAGCTGCCGCCGCCCTGGTGGCCGTAATCGTTGCGGAAGACCATGTAATACCTGCCGTCCTTGCGGATGACGCCCGCGTTGAAGACCAGGCTGCTGTCATAGGGAACCTGCGCCGCCGTCAGCAGGGGATTTTGGGCGCAGCGGGTCATCACCGGACTGGAATGAAGCTCACTCATGTGTCTCAACCTCCGTCAGATAGGGTTCCATAAACGAGACCACTTTTCCTGCAAGGGCCCGGCTGCCCTCCGGGGTGTAGTGCACCCAGTCGTCATGCAGCGCGTTCAGGTCCTGGGCGAAAAGGTACAGGTCGTTCACCGGCACCCGCAGCTCGGCCATGGTATCCTTGGCCACCTGGTTGAAAGCCTCGATCTCCGCGTTGGTGCGGATGGGTACACCCTGCTGGATTTTCGGACGGCTCTCGTCCACCGGGGTGGTGGTGGCGAAAACGATCTTTGCCCGGGGGAAGACCCGCCTGATCTGCCCATGAACGTGGCGCAGAAGCTGACCGTACTGCGTGAGGGAGGTCATCGGCTCAGGGTCGCCCCAGAAATGGCAGACATCCCAGGAGCCGTTGTTCCAATGCACCAGGTCGATGTTCTCCGGCGGGCACACGGAAGTCTCCGCCCATTCATGGAGATAGCGCAGGGTATGCTGGAGAAAGCGGCAGTTTTCCTCAGGGGCGTCCACCGTGGCCTTGCCTTCCAGCAGCGCGCGGACGTGGGCGGCATAGCCCAGGCGGATGGAATCGCCAATGAGGTAGACATGTTTCATGGCAGTGCGGCCTCCTTACGATCAAAGGGGACGGGGCGAATTTGCGCTCCCCCCGCCCCCGGTCTATTGATGCAGGAATTACTTGTTGATGCCGCTCTCGCTGACCAAGGTCATGTAATCGGCGTAGGCGGGCAGGTACTTGTCCTGAATGAAGCTGTGGAACTCATCCCGGTCGATCTGACCGCAGATGTACTTGGTTCGCATCTCGGAGAACTCGCTGGTAATGCCGGAGTTGACCAGCTTGGTGTTCTCGTCAGAGATGCCGGGCAGAGAGCCTTCGCCCAGATAGGAAACGCGGCGGGTCACGGCGGCGATCTCGTCGTTGGCTTTGAGCCAGCGGGCCAGTTCTTCCTCGGTGGCGCTGGTGCCGCCGGAGATGACCATGGACTTATCGGGCATGGCGTAGGTGATGCTCAGGTAGGAGGAGCTGTATACGTTGCTGCGCAGGGCGGTCTGCTCCTCGGTGGCGGTGAGCACGCGGGTTTCGGGATCCAGAGAGGTATAGGTCACACCCTCCACGCCGGCGAAAAGCAGCGTGGCGCATTCAGCGGTGTAGCCATCATCCAGCACCTTGATGGCCTGCTCGATGTTCTGGCTGTCGGTGCTGATGGCATGGGCGCCCCAGATCTGCGGGGGATAGTACACATCCAGCACGCCCTCGGCCATGGCGGACAGGGAGGGGCCGGCCACCAGATAGCCGTCGGGGTTGGCGGCCTTGAAGGTCTCGTTGTTGCTGAAGGAATTGAGGTGATTCAGCGTGGTGGCAGTGTAGATGGCGCCGATCTGGCCGGCGTAGAACTTGTCCTGATCCTCGTAGGACTGGCTCAGATACCACTCAGGATCGATGGAGCCCGCAGCGTACATGTCGCGCAGCCAGGTCAGGTAGTCTTCATAAGCCTGGGTGGAAGCCATCAGGGAGTAGGTGCCATCCTCGCCCGGCACGGAGGTGGGCTTCAGGCCGAAGCCGAAGATCAGGTTGCGATCCTCCAGATCGCGCAGGCTGGTGCCGTAGGTGTCGTTCTGGCCGTTGCCGTCGGGGTCCATGGTGGCAAAGGCCTTCATCACCTCGGCAAACTGCTCGGGGGTGGTGGGTACGCTCAGGTTCAGCTTTTCCAGCCAGTCGCCGCGGTAGATGATGGCGTCCAGGGGCTTGGCCTGCACACGGGGCAGCGCGTAGAGCTTGCCGTCCACATAGCAGCTGGCCAGGTCGTCGCTGGTCAGTGCGGCGAAGGCGTTGGGCATGGTCTCGGCGTTGAAGTAGGGGGTCAGGTCGAGCAGCAGCTCGTCGCGGCTCCATTGCTGGAAATTGCTGTCCAGGTTCTGGATGTGGATGAGGTCGGGCGCTTCGCCGGAGGCCATGACCACCTGCAGGCGATCCATGTAGTTGCTTACCGGCGGGGCCTCGATTTCAAAGGCTGTGTTGGTGCGCTCGCCCCAGGCGGCAATGACGGGATTATCCTCGACGATGAAGGCGGCGGGCAGACGAAGGATGGCGGTCAGCGTGATCGCGTCATCCGCCAGGGCGGAGGCGCAGCCGATCAGCATCGCGCAGGCCAGAAGAAGAGCCAGGAATTTTTTCATGGAAAATCGACTTCCTTTCTGATTTTATATACACCGCCGAGGCGGCGATATACGGTTTACTCGTAGAAGGAGGGCTGGCCCAGCCTTTGGGCAAGCATGTTGCTACCGAAGACCAGGGTCGCGGCCACCACGTTTTTGAACAGGCCCACCGCGGCGGAGTAGGAGTATCGACCGCCCGCGATGCCGATCTGGTACACATAGGTTTCGAAAACCTCCGCCACGGACTGGTTCAGCGTGTTTTTGAACAGGTAGATCTGCTCAAAGCCATTGTTCATGATACCGCCGATGGCCAGGATCAGCATGATGACGATGGTGCCGGAAATGCTGGGCAGGGTGATGTACCACAGCTTTTGCAGCCGGCTGGCGCCGTCCACCGTGGCGGCCTCGTAGTATTCGGGGTTGATGGCAGAAAGCCCGGCCAGGTAAATGATGGTGCCCCAGCCCGCCTCCTTCCAGATGTGGCTGCCGATGATGACGCCCCGGAACCAGTCCGCCGAGCCGAGGAAGTTGATCTTTTCCCCGCCCAGCATGACGATGACCTCGTTCACAAGGCCCTCGGACATGCTCAGCATGTTGGTGACAATGCCCCCCAGCACCACCCAAGACAGGAAGTGAGGCAGGTACATCAGCGTCTGCGCGGTGCGCTTGAAGGCGCGGTGGCTGACCTCGTTGAGCAGCAGCGCCATGATGATGGGAACGGGGAAGGAGAAGATCAGCCGCAGCAGGGACAGAGAAATGGAGTTGCGGAAGACGTTGTAGAACATGCTGCTGCCAAAAAGCTCCCGGAAATTGGCGAAGTGATTGAAAGGGCTGCCGAACAGGCCCTTTTTGAAGCTGAAATCCTGGAAGGCCATCACGACGCCGTATATGGGCACATATTTGAAAATCAGCAGATAAATCAGCCCCGGAACGCACATCAGGTACAGCCACTTGTGCCGCAGGAAATACTTGAGATCAAAACGGGTTCTGGTATTCAGGGCCGGCTGAATCGTTTGCTGACGCTGCATAGCCTTGTGCCTCCTTTCTTATTCCTTGACGCCGCCCAGCACCAGACCGGTCATGAAAAACCGCTGGAGGAAGGGGTAGACGCACATGATCGGTACGCTGGCGACGACAATGGAGGCCATCTTCAGCAGGAAGGGCGTCGAAACGCGCTCGTCCAAAGCGGTCATCTCGTTGACGCCGGATTCAAAGAGCAGCTCACGCATCACCAGCTGCAAAGGCCACATGGGCCGCTTGGTGATGTAGATGATGGCGCTGAAGTAGCTGTTCCAGTAGCCCACGGCGGTGAACAGACCCAGCGTCGCCAGGATCGGAAGGCACAGGGGCAGGATGATCCTGAAGAGAATCTGTACCTCGTTGGCGCCGTCGATCAGCGCCGCCTCCTCCAGCGATCCGGGCAGGCCTTTGATATAATTCTTCATCAGCACCAGGTTGTAGCAGCCCAGCAGGGAAGAAAAAATCAGGCTCCACAGGCTGTTGGTGAGCTTGAGGCTGCGCATGAGCATATAGTCGGGAATCATGCCGCCGGAGAAGAACATGGTGATGATCCACAGGGACATCATCAGGTTGCGGCCCTTGAGCTTGTTTTTTGTCAGCGGGTAGGCCGTCAGCACCAGCAGCACCATGGAAAGCAGCGTACCCACCAGGGTGATGAACAGGGTGTTCTGGTAGCCTGTCCAGATATAGCGATAGTTCAGCACCATGCGGTAGGCGTCCAGGGTCAGGCGCTCCGGAAAGAAGTCAAAGTGATTCTTCAGGTACAAATCGTAAGGCGTAAAGGAGTAAATCACCACCAGCAGGAAGGGCACAAAGCACATGAGAGCGAACAGGCCCGTGATGATATGCGCCACTGTGCTGACGGCCCTATCGCCCGCGCTGGCGCGGATGCCGTGATGCTTGCTATGAGCTGAAACCATCGTTGTCATCTCCTTTGGAAAGGTTAAGGGCTGACTGTAATGCAAATGGTCTTGTAGCATGATCGGTGATGCCGGAGCGCTATGCTTAGCTTGTCTTTACTATATCATGAGGACTGAACAAAACGGGCACACATTCTTGACATAAACAAAGCATAAAATTGACCTTTGTTTCTTCTGGTGGGATTTGAACCGTTTTCTATCCTTGAGTTTTCGCGCTTAATGGATGTAGGCGCCATAGGTCCGAAGCTTTTCGCGAAGCTGATCGGTATCCACCCCGGCGGGCCGTCCGTTGGGCAGACTCATGGCGGCGGCCAGACCGGCGGCTTCACCTGTGACCAGGCAGACGGGCATCACCCGGGTGCTGCCCTGAACCAGCCGATCGGTGCTGATGCAGCGACCGGCGACCAGCACGTTGTCCACCTGGCGAGGCAGGAGGCAGCGATAGGGTATGCCGTGTGATTCGCCCTTGCCGTAGCGCTGATCCCGGGCGCGGCGGGCCTCCGGGTTGTCGATGGCTTCTTGAACGTGGGCCTTGTCATGATGGACGTCCAGGTAATAGCAGTTGCGGCCGATTTCATCCGGGAAATCCCGGCGGGCCAGATAGTCCTCCACGCGGAGAACATATTCTCCCTGAATCCGCCGGCCTTCCCGGATGCCCACGGCTGCCGCGGTCTCAATCAGCTGGGCGTTGGCGAAGGCCGCGGGCACATATTCCGCCAGGGCGTCCCGCAGGGCCTTGGCGATGCGCCGCCCCTCCCGCTGGGCTCTGGACAGGCTGGCGGGGTCGCTGCTGTCCACGTCCCACAGATGGCTGGCGTTGAAGCCCACGGTGCGGGGCCCAATCAAGTTCTGGCAAAGATGCGTATCGGGGATGAGCGGGTACTTGCCGTCATGGACGATGCGGTAGATGGGGCTGTCGGGGTTCTGCGGATGCAGGTTGGGGCCGGTCAGGTAGGCGTACTCATCCACGTTGGTGAGGATGAAGCAAAGGCTGGCCGGCTGAAGCTCGCCGCTGCCCTCCGCGCCCTTGGCGTAGGGAGCGCCCGCGCCCACGGCAATGTCCGCCTCTCCTGTGCAGTCCACATAAACGGGGGCGCGAAAAACGGACAGACCGTCCCTGCTGGCGGCAACCAGGCCGGTCACATGGCCGTTTTCGCTGAGAACGTCCACCACCAGCGTGTAAAACCGCACCGTAACATGGTGGGCTTCCATCAGGTCGTCGTAGTGTCGCTTGAGGGCCTCGGGGTCGATGGGCACCCAGTTGAGCCAGTCCTTCCGGGAGCGCACATGGGGGAGATCATGGCGGGAGGCCTCCAGCAATTCGGAGGCGATACCACGGTAAACCACCTGCTCCTGGTTGGAAAAGGGCGCCCAGGCGGGAACCAGGCCCAGGGTGCCCATGCCTCCCAGCGCACCGCTGCTTTCGATCAGCAGCGTTTTGCAGCCCTCGCGGCCGGCGGCTGCCGCCGCGGCGCATCCGGCAGGGCCTCCGCCCACGACGATGATATCATAATCCTCATGGAGGGTCAGGTTCTTGGCATAGGGAATCATCGGATCAGCTCCTTCCGTGCTTTCACTATATCATACATGGAAGGAGCGACGTCTGTACGATATTAACAAAAAATAAGCACAGGATTGCTCTTGTGCTTATTGGGGGAAATGCGGCCTTTTCGATCGGGGCGGCGTTTGGGCCTAATGGCGGGATTCGGCGTATTTTTCCCGATAGGCCCGGGCGGTCATGCCATATTGGGCTTTGAAGAGACGGTAGAAGTAGTTCACATCGTCAATGCCGACATCCATGGCGATCTGCGCGATGCTTTTGGTGGTGGAAGTCAGCTGGATGGAGGCGTGGCGGAGCCGCAGCTGATTGACGTATTTGGTCATGGTGGAGCCCATCTGGCGGGAGAAGATGCGGCACAGGTATTCCGGGGTAATAAAGAACATATCGGAGAGCATCCGCAGGCTGAGCTTGCTGCGATAGTTCTCCTGAATATAGGGCAGCAGGTCGGTGGTCAGCCATGAATTGCGGATTTGGGAATTGACGGGCGTGATGACCTGCCAGGCCGTGCGTCCGTCATGGCCGCCGTTCGCCTCCGCGATCATGTTGCTGCTGTTTTCCAGGATGGTATCAGCCAGGAGCTCCGCCAGCAGCTTGAGGATGGAGCGCGTGGTGGCCCGCTGCCTGCAAAAGGCCGCGTATTCGTTCTGGAGGGCGTCCTTCAGCTCATCGCCCAGGGTATGGCGTCGCTTTGCCGCCGCCGTGGGCAGATCCTCCCGCGACGCGCCGCTGACAAAGATGACGCACAGCAGCCGATTGCCGCGCATGACCGGGAGGATGTATTCGCTGACGCCCATGTAGCAGGTGCCGAAAAACGGCTGTCCCTTGAGGATGCGCAGCCGCCGCATGACGATCTGCTTTTGCCTCATACAGGTGCTGGCGCTCATCAGCGCCTTGACCTGGGTGCAGTATTCGCAGCTGTGGGACTTCCGGCTGTATTCCAGGTACAGCTTGCTGTTGTAGTTGGTGATGCCGGATACATCGTGGACACAGACATGTACATGGAAAACGTCCTCAAATCGGGCAATCATATCGCTGAGCGTCATGGTGCCGCGTCCCTCCCTGCCTCAATTCAACGATCTTCCATCATTATGTACATCATAGCTATTATATCGAACCGCCGAGAGAAAAGCAAGGCGTTCTCGGCATTCAGGGCATTGCCGCGGCGTTTTTTCGGTAGACCGAGGGGCCGACGCCCATGATCCGGCGGAAGGCGCGGCTGAAATCCTGGGGACTGGAAAAGCCGGTTTGCTCGGCAATGCTGGCAAGAGGAAGATTGGTGCACAGCAGCATGGTTTTCGCGCGGTTGATTCGGCAAATCAGATGGTAGCGGATGGGCGGCATGTGGAAGGCGTCGCGAAAACAGCGCACCACATAGGAGCGGTCGATGTGATATGTGCCCGCCAGCTCCTCCAGATCAACGCGGCGGTCAGCATGGCGTTCCAGGTACAGCTTGATTTGCCGGGCCCGCTCCTCCTGGAGCATGGTGTGCTTGGACTGCTGCCAGGAAACCTCGCACAGCAGTTGATCCAGCAGCCGCAAAAAGCGCCATTTGAGCTGCAGCTCCGTGAACAGCTGCGGCGCCTCGTAAGCGCTGATCACGTCAAACAGCAGCTGCTCGATGTACAGGGTATTGTTAAGCCGGATATGGCTTGGAAAGTCCTCGAAAAAGTCGGGGATGACATCAGGCTGGATCAGCTTCGCTTCCTCGCTGGATAGCGCCTGAAGGCTTTTGAAGTTGACGGGAAGCGTGGCCGATACCTGAGCATCATAAACCAGATCAAAGTGAATATGGGGCTGGACGAGCGGTTCGCCATGCACGGTGAAGGAATGGCGCTGGCTGGGCTTGAACAGGAAAATATCGCCCGGCCCGGCCTCATAGCGCTCGTCGCTGACGGTAATGGCGGCATGGCCGGATTTGAGCAGCACCAGCTCGTAATCAAAAAGAACGCGCTCGGCCATGACATAGCTCGGCGGCATGGTGTGATACCAGGCCCGGCGGATGTAGGGATTGATGCGCAGCAGCGTGTCATTGCGGTAGCGGTTGCTGTCATGGTGCATGGCGCTTTCCTCCGGCGGCTTGCGGTTGATGGTGAAAGTATACGTCGTTTCGCTCAAAAAAGCAATCATTCGGGAAAAACCGGGGCGAAAGGCCGGGGTATGATGAAAAGAGTTCGATGGATGTTAAATGCAGTCGAATTTCTGCCATGGACGCGGCTACCGGGTGGTGTTTATAATCAGTTATATCCCTACGAATGACAGAAAGGACAATGAAGCCATGAACAGCATGATGAATGACCTGGCGAGCATCCAGCCCGAATACGAGACGCGCTCCATCTGCCCTGAAAACCTCACCGGGGAGCGGGGCGCCGGCGGCATGTGCGAGCTGGAAAACGGCTCGGCAAAGGCGGCGGCAGCCGACCTGGGCAAGGGCTGGAAGGTGAACCCCTACCTGGTGCAGCAGCCCGGAGAAATCCTGACGCTGGCGGACTTCCGGGGCGAGGGCATGATTCGGCACATCTGGCTGACGCCCACCGGCGTATGGCGGGATCAGATCATCCGCTTCTACTGGGACGGCTGCGAACTCCCGGCCATTGAGTGTCCCCTGGGAGACTTCTTTGCCTGCGGCTGGGGCAAGTATGCGCAGATTTCATCCGCCGCCGTATGCGTTAACCCCGGCAGCGCCTTCAACTGCTACTGGACCATGCCCTTCCGCAAGGGATTCAGGATCACCCTGGAAAACCGCAGCGATCAGCCCTGCAAGGTCTACTATCAGGTGGATTTTGAGGTGGGGCCGGTGCCCCAGGGCATGGGCTACTTCCACGCCCAGTTCCGCCGCGTCAATCCCCTGAAGTACGGCGAGGTGTTCACCGTGCTGGACGGCGTGGAAGGCCAGGGCCAGTATGTGGGAACCTACATGCTCTGGGCCTCCAAGAGCGAAGGGTGGTGGGGCGAGGGCGAGATCAAGTTCTACCTGGACGGGGATCAGGCGTATCCTACCATCTGCGGCACGGGCACGGAGGATTACTTCTGCGGCTCCTATAATTTTGAGGACCCGGTGACCCACGACCATTATGTGCCCTTCTCCACGCCCTACTCGGGCCTGCCCCAGGTCATCACGCCCAACACGCTGTACCGCAGCCAGATGCGCTTTGCCATGTACCGCTGGCATGTGACGGATCCCGTTCGCTTCCGCAAGGACATCCGGGTGACTATCCAGGCCCTGGGCTGGCGCAGCGGCAAGCGTTATCAGCTCCTGCAGGATGAGATCGCCGCCGTGGCCTTCTTCTACCTGGACAAGCCCTGCGCCAGGCTGCCGGAGCTGCCGGATCGGGACGGCCTGGAGATTCTGTAAATCACGCCGGTTCAATCTGCAAAGGCCCTCGCGGAGACTGCCCGCGAGGGCCTTTTGTGCGGGGACATCAGATGGCGCCGTAAACGTCCATGGCCTTGAGCTCGGCGAGGAAGGCTTCCTTTTCGGCAGGCGTCAGGTTCAGCTGGGGAGCGCGCATATGGCCGCCCCGCAGTCCGCGGTAATCCATGGCGGCTTTGAAATAAGCCATGTTGCTGCCCGCGCGCAGGATGCGCACATAGGCCACGCAGAGCCTTTGTAGCCGTTCAGCTTCCTTCAGGTTGCCTGCCATGTAGGCGTTGTATACGGCCACGAAGGGCTCGGGGAAGATGCCCGATATGCCGGAAACCACGCCGTCGCAGCCCACGGTCATGCCCTGAAGGAACAGTAGGTCCGGGCCGATCATCACCGAGAAGCCGTCCCCCAGGGAGCAGTAGTCGATCAGCCGGGAGAAATCGGCGTAGCTGTACTTTATGCCCGCCACGTTGGGGCAGCGCCGGCGCACCGCCTGGCATACGGCGGGGTCGATGTCATTGGCGGCACACTGAGGGATGCTGTACATATACAGGGGGAAGTCCTCCGGTACGCACCTGGCGAGGGTGACGTAGTATTCCTCCAGCTCCCTGTCGCTGACCTTGAGGAAGTAGGGGGTGACAGCGCCGATGCCGTCCGCGCCGACAGACGCCGCGTGACGCGCCAGCTGAACGGCGTCCCGGGTGGTATTGGCGCCGCAGTTGACAAATACGTTTACCCGCCCGGCGGCAGCCTCCACCACCGTCTGGGCGACAAGCTTGCGCTCATCCAGGGTCAGGTGCAGCATTTCGCCTGTGGTGCCCAGGGGATAGAGTCCATGGACGCCCTTGCTGATGAGAAAATCGACGGTCTCCCGGATGGATGCGACATCAATCCTGTCATCGCAGGTGAAGGGGGTGGTCATGGCTGTGGTGACGCCAAAGAGCTTTTTCATGGCGGCTTTCTCTCCATTCCGTATGGAACGGACGCCTCCCGAAGGCAGCGTCCGTCCATGGCTGTTTGGTGAAGGCGTTCCCGTTACGATTCCAGGGAGGAGATGGGGATAGTCATCAGGATGGCGCCGGATTTGTGGCTGGTGCAGGCGATGTACAGCCTGCCGTCATACTCCATGCTGCAGGGGTAGGACCATTCGGGCGTAAGGCCTGTGGCGTTGTGGGGTCCGTCCAGCAGGCGGTAGCGGCGGCTAATGCAGTCCTCGCCCCTCTTGCTGACGGCCAGAGCCAGCAGGGAGCGGTTGTTGCCCCGGTCGTTTTCTGCGCTGAAGACAAGGTAGCTCAGCCCGTTGCTCAGCGTGCCGCCGAACAGCTTGGAGCCGATGCAGGGCAGATCCATCAGCTCACCCTGGGACCAGGTGTGCCCATAGTCATCGCTGGTGAAGCGATAAGGCCGTTCCTGGGGCTGCCGGGTGAAGCCCTCGCCCCGGACAAAGGCCGTGATGTCCTTGCCGTCGATGATGACCGCTGTCTCGGGGTAGCGCAGGGTGAAGCTTTCCTGCTGCCAGGGGCCGTCAAATTCGATCATTCGGTAATTGGACAGCACATCGCTGGTTTCGCTGACAGCCACGTTGGGGATTTCCGGGTGAGGATAGCCTGGGAAGCACACGCGGCCTGCCATCAGATAATGGCCATTGTCCATACGGTAGGCGGGCGTGTTGATGAGCATTCGATCCGAGCGCAGAGCCACGCTTTCCCAGCCTGAGCCGGTGTAACGGAAGATTTCATAGCCCGTGGGCTGGTCGTGGCCGCACATGCGGGTGACGAAGGCGTAGAAGTCCTTACCGTCGTCGGTGAAGCTGACGGGCACATAATGGACGCCTGGGTCGGGGGAGGCGGCGATGATCTCCTGATCCGTCCAGGTTTTTCCGCCGTCAGCGGACCAGCGGCCCCGGATGATGGTGTCTCCGCGAATCTCGCCCTGGGTGCAGTTGTACCACGCGCAGATGATTCGCCCCTGCCATACGCCAAGGGCCGTATCGTGCAAAAAGGGGTAGGTGGGATCGGGCTGATACATGCTCTGGTAGGTGATGCCCTGCGGGAAGGGGGCCGCCTGAAAGGACGGCGCGCCTTCGCCATTCATCATGCGGTTCATGGTTTACTCCTTGTTCATCATGCGCAGAGCGTTGGTATAGGCCGCCTGCTTGATGCGGATGAGCTCGTCTACCCGCAGGGCCTGCAGGTCCTGCTGAAAGGAAGCCCAAGTCTCATCGTTGATTTCCAGCATGCCGGTGATAAACTTGGCGTCCATCTGATCCACATAGCTGTTCAGGTCCACCAGGAAGGCCAGACGATCGGAATCCTCAGCGGAAAGAATGATGTTGGGGATTTCCTCCCGCATGACCTCCAGATTGCCGCTGGCGTAGGTCTGGTCGGTGAGGAACTGATTCTGCGGGTCATTGGCCACGATGATGGCGTTGATTTCCGGGGAGAAGGTGTGGATGATGTCCATGGGCGAAATGGAGTAGCGATAGGCGCCATAGTTGGAGAAGCCGTTGTTGTGCAGGCGGTACTTCACCACGCCGTCTTCCTCGTACCGCTCGTAGCCGCCGTCATGCTCAAGGGTACCGTACTCATTGCCGCAGCGGGTGAGGATCGTGCCTTCCACGGTGGTCAGGTAGTCCGCCAGGCGGACGGCGGCTTCCACGTTCTGACATTTGTTGGTGACGGCCAGCAGCGTGCCGAAGCCCGCGCCGAAGGAGGCCTCCCGGGGCCAAATGCGCTCGCCTGTCTTTTCGTTCTTCAGCGCGGGAATGAAGATGTATTGCTCATACTGCTCGGGAGAGGGCATGGTGGCCTGGGGATTCATACAGATACCGGCGCGCATGTCCACAAGCTTGGCGTTGTACTGCTCGGTGGTTTGGGTAAAGTAATCCTTGTCCAGCAGGCCCTCCGTGTAGAGCTTGTTCATGTACGTCAGGTACTCGCGGTAGGCGTCGGTGGTGGGAACGTAGATGTACTCGCCGTCGATGAAGTCCTCGCGATCCCTTGTATAGCCCAGGGCGCACAGAACAAGGCGGTTCACGGCCTGGGCCGAGCGGCCGACCAGGGGGATTTCATCCGTGGGGTCGCCGTTGCCGTTGGCGTCCTGATCGCGGAAGGCCGTCAGCACGTCGTATAGCTCGGTCAGCGTGGTGGGTACCGCAAGGCCCAGGTTGTCAAGCCACTGCTTGTTGATGAAGATGCGGGTATCCTGAATCTGGTCGCGCTCCACAGTGTTGAAGGTGGGCAGCGCGTAGATGGCGCCATCTGGACTGGTGACGGTCATCCACGCGGTATCGGACACGGTGTTGAGCAGATGCACGATGTTGGGTGCGTACTCCTCCAGATAGGGCTTCAGGTCAACCAGGATGCCCTGAGCGCCCAGGGCGGCGATGTCGCTGGTGGACAGGCTGTTGAACATGATGTCCGTATAGTCGTCGGAGGCGAAGGCCAGGTTCTTCTTCTCCGTGAAGCCGGAGGCATCGGCCAGCTTGAAGTCCAAGCGGATGTTGGTGCGGGCCTCAAGCTCGTCCATGTACCACATCTGGTCGAAGTCGCCATGGGAGGCCTTGCGGGGGAAGAGCACCGTCAGGGTAACAACCTCATCGGTGATGGGCAGACCGGTCTTGTTGACGGCGGCAGAGGCGGGGAGGCACAGCACGGAGGTGAGCAGCATGACTATAAGCGCCAGGATGGAAAGCTTTCTTTTCATGGTAAACGTATCCTTTCTGTTCTTGAATGGGCGTTGGATGGGGATGCAGGGCCGAACAGGTACCGCTTTACGCCTCCTTTCTGCCGAACGTGGGGAATGTCAGCCCTTGATCGCGCCCACCATGACGCCTTGAACGAAGTATTTTTGCAGGAAGGGGTAGAGGATCATCATCGGCAGCGAGGCCAGCACGATGATGCCGTACTTCATCACTTCCTTGAGGCGCATCAGGTAAATCAGCATCCGCTGGGATTCCGCGTCCAGACCCATCATGTCGTTCATTTCGCCCAGCAGCAGAATATTTCGCAGAATGAGCTGAAGGGGATACAATTCAGCATCGCTGAGATAGATCATGGCATTGAAGTAGGCGTTCCAGTGGCTCACGCCGTAAAACAGAATCAGCACGGCGATGATGGGCTTGGACAGTGGCAGCACCACGGAGAAGAACAGCCTGCCGTTGCCGCAGCCGTCGATGATGGCGGCCTCCTGCACCTCCGGGGGGATGCTGTTCTCAAAATAAGTGCGGGTGATAATCATGTTGTAGGTGGAGATGGCGCCGGGGATAATCATGGCCCAGACGGTGTTGAGCAGCCGCAGCTCCTTCATCAGCAGATAGTGGGGGATCATGCCGCCGCTGAAAAACATGGTGAAGGTGAACAGCGCCATGAAATGCCTGCGTCCCCACAGCTCCCTGCGCGACAGAGCGTAGGCGCAGGGGGCTGTGACGAGCAGGTTCAGCGCTGTGGCCGTGACGGTGTAGAAGATGGTGTTGCGGTAGCCTGTCCAGATGGGCTTGTAGTCCACGATCTGCCTGTAGCCATCCAGGGTCAGCCCCTTGGGAAATAGCGTCACCTCGCCACGGATTACCGCGTCCGGGTCGCTGAAGGAGCAGCTGATAACGTAGAGCATCGGATAGGCCACCAGCAGCAGCACCATGAGGCACAGGCCGTACACCACCGCATCGGTTATCAGGTCGTCCCTGCTCAGGGGTTTGCGCTTCTCCCTTGCTTTTGTTGCCTGAATCATGGATGTCTTCCCTCCTTCGCTTCATCAGAAAATGCCGGATTCGCCCATCTTGCGGGCCGCGGTGTTCACCATCACCAGCAGGATGCAGTTGATGATGTTGTTGAACAGCCCTACCGCGGAGGAGAAGCTGTATTGGAACTGCTGCAGGCCGTATTTATAGACATAGGTGGAGATGATTTCTGACGCAGGCAGATTCAGCGGATTCTGCATCAGAAAAGCCTTCTCATAGCCCACGGACATCAGGTTGCCACAACGGAGAATCAGCATGGTGACGATGGTGGGCATGATGCCGCTGAGGTTGATATGCCAGATGCGCTGCCAGCGGGAGGCTCCGTCGATCATCGCGGCCTCATGCAGGCAGGGATCAATACCGGTCAGTGCCGCCAGATAGATGATGGAGCCCCAGCCCAGCCCCTGCCATATGCCGGAAAGAACGTATATAGCCACGAACTTGTCGGCATGGGTCAGATAGTTGGCCTGTTCACCGCCAAAGGCCATGGCCAGGCGCGTGATGACGCCGTAGTCCTCATTGAGGAACATGGTAATCATGCTCACCATGACGACGACGGAAATGAAGTGCGGCGCGTAGGAGACAGTCTGCACAACGCTCTTGAAACGCTTGTGATGGATTTCATTGAGCGCCAGGGCAAACAGCAGCGGAGCGGGGAAGCCCAGGATCAGCGTCGTCAGGCTGATGGAGAGGGTGTTGCCCACAATGGTGGCGAAGCTGGGCGAGGACACAAACCGCTGGAAGTTGGCCAAGCCCACCCAGGCGCTGCCTGCAATGCCCTTGGCGGGCATAAAGTTCTTGAAGGCGATTTGCAGGCCGTACATGGGTACATAGCAAAAGAGCAGATAATAGCACAGGGCGGGGAGCAGAAACAGGTAGAGGCTTCCGCCGCGCCTGAGCTTCCTGAGAACCGTAGACTGACCATCGTGCATCCTTGTCATCCTTCCGTGCTGTGATGGGAGGGGCATGAGCAACCGTGGCTTCATCATAACGGCAGACGCCTTTTGTGTAAACAGGGCGATTTTTGCCCGAATAGGTTCGGTTTGCCAAGCGCATCAATGACCGACGTCAGTTTTTTTCGGATGGGTTTCCACGGCCCGCACGCCATTGCGTCGGGGTCACGCCTTCCTCTTCTTTGAAGCGACGGATGAAGCTGGTGGCGTCCACATAGCCGATGGCGCTGACGATGTCGCTTAGAGGCATTTTGGTGGAGGCAAGCAGCTGGCGGGCCTTGTCCATGCGAAGCCGGCGGAGCAAAACAACAAAGTTCACCCCAAAGGTTTCCTTCATATAGCGGCTCCAATAGTAGCTGGAATGGCCGAATTCATCCGCCAGGGTGTTCAAGCTCAAGTTATGGTCGCAAAAATTCTCCTCAATGAAACAGCGCACATCCCGAGCCTGGCGCTGCGCCTGCTGTGCCTGGCTGATGCGATACAGATCGCAAACCTCAGCCAGCAGCGCCGCCGCCTGAGAGCGAAATGGCACCGGGTTCATTTTTCTGGCCATTTCCTTAAGCGCGTCCATCTGACTGCTCCAGCGCAGACGCTCATCGTCGCAGGCCGTGGGCATATCCAGAATGCTCTGCCACAATACGCTCAGCAGGCGATAGCTGTTGTACTGGTACTGGCCGTCGGCAATGCTCTGGTTCTGCATTTCATCCAGGCAGGCCATGGCCCCGGCCTCGTTTCCCTGGCTGATGCTGAAGGCGAACTCCTTCTCCAGGTAGCAGTGCAGGGTTCCTTCCTGCTCGGCGGGGGCGGCATATTTCACGGCTTCGCTGGGCTGAGGACCGCTGTCCATGATGCGGCTGAGGGCCATGAGCGCTTCCAGGACAGCTTCCGGCAGGGCCTTGGCTGACAGATGCGAAAGGCTTGTGCAGATGGAAAGCGCCACCGTGTCCTCGCCATACAGAGCGGTGACGGTATCCTTGACGGTTTGAATGACCTGGCGATGAAGCTCATCCGCTGTGACCAGCACAACGCAGTCGTTATAATGGGTCATGGCGGCCATGGAGCGCAGGCGCTCGGTGAAGCTGTCCATCAGCTCGCGCTGCCATAAACAGCCCTCGTCGGTGACGACAAAGAGCGCCAGTACGCGATAGGGCGTGCGATCAATGTCAAAGTCAACGTGGGCTTTGACCGTTTCCAAGGCTTCCTTACCCTGGAAGCCGCCCATCAGCCTGCTGAGCATCTCCTCTCGAAGACGCTGCTGCTGGGTTTGGAGATTCAGCAGCAGGGAATCGTTCTGCTTGCGGCTGGTGAGCATGGCTGTACGGATGTATTCCAGCTCGTTGCGGCAGGCATCGGCTTCGGCAGGGTTCTTTGCGCCGTCAGCGGAGAGATGCATCAGTTGGTTGATCGGTTTGTAATGGCGTCGGGCGAAGGCGTAGGACAGAAGCACGCCAAGGAGCAGCATCAGCAGCAGATAAAGGCTCATGCTGCTGTCTATGCCAAGGGGCGTCCCTGTGGTGTAGACGCCCAGGCAGGTCAGCGAGCGCTCGGGATCATTCGTCGCAATGACCGTGCGGGAGCCTTTGGTGAAATGGACGGTTTCCTCCTGAGAGGCAGGCTGCCGAGGAACGTCATACGCCGTATCCCAGGCGTAAGCATGCAGAAGATTTTCTCCGCTGTACAGCGCATAGGCGTCCAGTGAGCCAAGATAGGAGTGGAGAAGCTTTTGCACGCGGTCGTTATTCAGGGTATAGACCACCACGCCTCGGCTTTGATTTTTATAGGAATGGAAGTAGGTATAGAAAAAGAGCTTGCGCTGCTGCGGATGATAGAGCAGCAGCGTTTTTTCCTCGCCATTGAAGATCTGCTCGGCTGCCGACAGATCAAGCCGTCCATGGTCGATCGCCACAGCGGCGTCCATGGTGCCGGTGTTGGTGTAAACAATTTCGCTGCCGGGAAAGCAAAGGAGTATGTTTTCGACAAAGGCGTTGCCTTGCAGATGCTCAGACAGTCTATCCCTGCCCTCGATAACATGAACCGGATGGTTTTCCAGCCGGCTCTGGGAAAGCTCGTTGTTGAAGGCGATCTGATAGGTTATGTTGAGGCATTCCTCCATCACGGCGGAGAAGGCATCCGCAGCCTGACGCAGCTGAAACGCGGCTGAACGCTCTTTTTCAGCTTGGTAATGCTCCATAGCGCTGGTAAACAGCGCGCTGCAGGCCAGGGTGATGATGAGGGACACCGCGGCCATATAGGAGACAAAGTAACGAATGAACACCGTGGATTTGAATGTTTCTCGCATGGCAACATCTTCTTTCATGGAAAGGCATGCGCGGCAAATGACGAGCCTTCCCAGGCACATTGTGGAGGAAAGCATCGGAGGGAACGTGCGCGAACCCTCGGATACCCGGCAGCGGGTGTATCAGGATGCCGGCTGGGGCGGTTCAGCACACGGGGGCGTAATCCATGGCAAAGTGCTTGAGAATCACCAGCGGCTCGGTTTTGCTCTGGTTGACATAGGTTACGCCGCTGAAGGCGGTTGCCGCGCTGACGAAGCATTCGTCGCCGCTGGGCTGGCCGAAGCGCAGCATCACAGGCGCTTCCACGGGCAATTGATTCATGACGCCATGCCCCTGAACGACCACGCAGCCAAAGGCCCCGGGGTCTCGGATGGTAACGGAGCAGCCAGGCTGAACCGTCAGCTCCTTGGCGCTGAAATGGCCCTCGGTGCCGTAGACGATCCACTTTTCCTCATGGGTCGGGTCAGCCGACGCCTGTACGGGCGGCCGGAAATAGCGCTCACGGTAATCCGGGGCGCGGTTGACTTCCCAGTCAATCAAATCCACGATGAAATCCAGGTCATCCCACTTGTCCTCAGGACAGTTCTCCACCAGCTGGCTGTAACCGTATACCTGGCCGCCGGTGAAGTTTTCAAACACCGCATTGACGTCGCTGTTCCACTGGGGTTCATAGGTCAGCAGGGAAGCCGGGGCATGCAGCACGCCCGGCGCGGTGTACCAGCCGGTGCCAAGGGTGACGCGGTAGGCTGTCGAAAGGTCGGTGATGCGGTTGTCGCCTGTGCGGAAGGCGCGGATGCGTGCCTTGATATCCTCCTTGGTTACGCCATGGCGCAGGCCGAAATAGGTCGCATCAAGCGTGCCGGTGTGGGGATTGTACTGTGTGGGGAAATAGTAAGCCTCAGGTTTGCTGTTGCGACCTACCAGCGCGGCATGCTCGGGCTTCAGGTGCAGGTGGAAGAACAGCGGCTCGTTGAAGTCGAAAAACTTGGCGAACATGGGCCAGGCGCCATGTTTGGCCATCACATCTCCTCCGATGAGCTCCTCACCCAGCGCCTCCGCCGCATCCCGGAACAGCACCTGTTTTGCAATGTCCCCGCCGCAAATGACACTGCTCATGCCCTCGCAGGGCGCCGTGTCCGGCCCATTCTGCGCCTGAACCACGGAGGTGAACCAGCGTTCCTTGATGGCGCCCCGGTGCATGCCCATGGCATGGTAATCGTCCGGGTGAAGCCGAAGCCGTCTGCCGGGCGTGCCGAAGCGGCGGGGGACGAAGTTGGGCATCAGCCGCAGGATGCCTCCCTGCTCCTGAAAGGTGCTTGTGAGCCAGTCATACTGTGTGTGATTCATCGGTGAACGCCTCCTTGGTGTATTGCTTTCCTTAACTTCTATTTTAATAGCCAACCATGGCGAAGTAAATCGGTAAGTTTTGCGCGCCATCGGTTATTTGCTGGCACAGCCCGCATGCCGCAATCGCTTGATTCCGCGCATAAAAAAGGCCAGAGGCATCGCTTCAGCTCCCCGGGAAGGCTGGCTGGGCGCATTGGCTGCCTGGCTGTGCTTGCGGTATGTCCCGGCCGCTGGCCGAACAAGGGTCATGGGGGAAGGGCTGCGTGGGAAGCGATCATCCGCTAAATATCAAAGCCACTGACAGCGCGCCAGTGGTTTTTGATCAATTGGTATTGTGGGGAAAAATTGATGTCTTGTTGAACTTTTCATGCTACAATGCCGGCATCAAAAGGAAAGGGGTATTTACCCATGATGCTGCGGGATGTCCTGTGGATCCTGTTGGGATACTTGTCGGGGAGCGTGCTGTTCGCACGGCTTTGGGGGAGTGTGCTGGGCCGGGATGTAACGGCAAGGGCGGAGGATCGCAACCCGGGCGCGGCCAACGCCTTCATTCAAGGCGGCTTTTTCATGGGCGTAATGACCCTGGTGGGCGATGTGCTCAAGGGCGCGATACCGGTGGCGCTGTATGTGCAGGGCCTTCAGGAGATGCCGGGGCTGATACCGATGGCGCTGGTGCTGGCCGCGCCGGTATGCGGTCATGTCTGGCCCTGCTGGTATGGCTTTAGGGGCGGCAAAGGCATTGCAGCCACCTTTGGATGTCTTCTGGGGCTGCTTCCGCTGACGCCGCGGCCCTTCGCCATCCTGGCGTGCTGCTTTATCGGCCTGAGCTGTGTGGTGCGCGTGTCGCCCAACTACCATCGGACGCTCATCGCCTATGCCGCCGCGCTGGTGCTGATGGCGGTGCGAGGGGTATTTCCCGGCGTGGCCCTGGGCTTCCTGCTGATGACGGGGATGATGGCCTACCGTATGCATGTCAGCCCCGAGGCTCGGCCCCAGTGCCGGTTCTCCCTGCCGTGGCTTCCGGGCACGCTCCGCAAGCGCAGCTCATAACCTGATGGCGGAAGAAGACAGAGGAAAGGAACGATACAAATGAGCGAGCAGCGAAAAGAACAGGAATCAACCGCGCTGGAGGAGGCTGGCAAGGCCTCGCTGCGGGAGGCTCAGGCCCAGCGGGAGCGCCTTCAGCCCTATTACGCGGCGTTGGCACAATGCGAAAAGTCTGTGCCCGAGCCCCTGCGGGAGACGGTCAGCCGCGAAATTGACGCGATGAAGCGCGCCTCAGAGAGTCTTCAGGAGGCCCGCCAGCAAACGGACGAACTCCGCGACGAGCTTTCAGCTCGTTTATTCGATACCAACAAGAGTGTCAACCGCAAATGGTGGCGGCTGAATCCGCCCGCCAACGGCGCCATTGACCTTCAGGAGCAGGAACGCGACCATTTCGCCCGGGGGATCAACCTGTATAAGATTATCCTGATTCTGTTCATCGGCAGCTTTGCGGGCGTGGTGGTGGAAATGCTTTGGTGCCTGGCGCGCCATGGCTATATCGAAAGCCGGGCAGGGCTGGTATACGGTCCCTTCAACATGCTGTACGGCCTTGGCGCGGCGGTCTTGTCCATCACCCTGTACCGCTTTCGGAACCGCGGCTACTGGCTGTCCTTCCTGGGCGGCTTCGCGGTGGGTACGGTGGTGGAGTACGCCTGCTCATGGCTCCAGGAAATGATCCTGGGCTCCACCTCCTGGGATTACAGCAAGCTCCCCCTGAACCTGAACGGCCGCGTGTGCCTGCTGTATTCGCTGTTCTGGGGCGTCCTGGGTATCCTGTGGATCAAGGACATCTATCCCCGGATGTCCAAGTGGATCCTGAAGCTGCCCAACCGTCCGGGCAAAATCATCACCTGGGTGGTGGCGGCTTTCCTGCTGGTGAACTGTTTGGTGTCGGGCCTGGCCTGCCTGCGCTGGTCGGATCGGGTTCGCGGCGTTCCCGCGCGCAATGCCTATGAGGAAATGATGGACGCGCTTCCCGGATGAGCGCATGGAAAAGGTTTATGCCAATATGACGTTTGATTAAGAATTCAAGTAAAAAGGAACCTTTCGCTGCAATGGTGAAAGGTTCCTTTTGGCGTATGCTTGGATTATTATTCGATGGTGTTCAGATACCGCCGCAAAGCGTCGTGCCAGTCGGGGAGGGGCTCAAAGCCATTTTCCGTCAGCTTGCGCTTGTCCAGGCGGCTGTTGAAGGGACGCGCGGCCTTGGACAGGCCATATTCCTCCGTGGAGACAGGGATAACCTTGGTTGGCTGTCCAGCCTGACGGAAGATCTCGCAGGCGAAGTCGTACCAGCTGATATAGCCTCCCTCATTGGAGGCGTGATAATAGCCGTATCGGTCGGTTTCGATCATATCCACCAGCAGCCGCGCCAGATCGGAGGAATAGGTAGGCGTACCGATCTGATCGTTCACAACGCGGATACTGTCATACTTTTTGCTTAAATTCAGCATGGTTCTGACAAAATTCTGCCCCTTGGAGCCGAATAGCCACGCGATTCGCACAATAAAGTACCGCGACATCAGCCTGCTGACGGCCTGCTCGCCGGCCAGCTTGCTTGCGGCGTAAACGGATAAAGGCGCGAAATCCTGACAGTCCGGCTTCCAGGGCTCGGTGCCTTGCCCGCTGAATACGTAGTCGGTGCTGATCTGCATCATTTTGCAGCCAAGCCGCTGGCAGCATCGGGCGATATTTTCCGGCCCTTTTGCGTTGATCTGATCAACCTTATCCCGCTTGTCCTCGTCTTCCGCCAAATCGACGGCGGTCCAGGCGGCGCAATGGATCACCGCGTCGGGTTGAATTTCCGACAGCGTTCGCTCCACAGCCTGGGCGTCGGTAATATCCATGGCGCAGTAGGACATCGCCGCGGCCATCTCGTCATCGCCGCTGAAACGCTCAAGCAAATCGCTGCCAACGCCCACATGACCCCGCTGCAGCAATTCCGCCATCACATCATGCCCCACCTGGCCAGCCACGCCCGTAACAAAAATTTTCATTCTTGGAGCTCCTTTGTGTTGACCGTCTATCAGGTTATCAATACAAAATCATTATACCATGTCCGATTCTCACCGTCAAGGAAGGATTGGCCTGGCGCGGCTTGCCCCTTCTCCCTTCCTTTGACAACCCGGGAAGGATATGCTAAAATGAACGATAGTGATAGCGAGTGATACAGGAGGATGCAGGGCATGGCACGCAGGGACGCGGACATGACGCAGGGGGAGATATGGCGGCATTTTGTGCGCTTTTCGGTACCGTTGGCCATCGGCTTGCTGTTTCAGCAGCTGTACAACACGGTGGATTCCGTGGTGGTGGGGCAGTATGTGGGCAAGGAGGCTTTGGCGGCGGTTGGCTCCACGGGAAGCATTATCAATATGCTGATTGGCCTGTTCAACGGCTTGTCCGTGGGCGCCGGTGTGGTGATTTCCCAGTCCTTTGGTTCTCATGATATGCCAAGGCTTCGGCGGGCGGTGCATACCACCGTGGCCGTCACCTTTGTTCTGTGCGCGGTGGCTACGGCGCTGGGCCTGTGCATCGTGCGGCCCATGCTTCAAATGATGCAGACGCCTGACGACGTGATGGGCGAGGCGTCGCGCTATCTGACGATTTACTTCGCCGGAATTTCCGGCCTGCTGGTTTACAACATGGGCAGCGCCATTCTCCGGGCGGTAGGGGATTCC
Organism: uncultured Clostridia bacterium; assembly: GCA_947565865.1. Lineage (GTDB taxonomy): Bacteria > Bacillota > Clostridia > Christensenellales > Aristaeellaceae > UBA11524. The sequence goes on along the minus strand of CANOHT010000034.1, from coordinate 2,365 downwards.
CGCAGGCCGCTATACTTTCTGGTATTTTCCGCCCTGACCAACACGGTGCTGGACCTGCTGTTTGTCATTGTGTTCCGGCTGGGCGTGGCGGGGGTGGCGCTGGCGACCATCATCGCCCAGGGGCTGTCCGCCGTGCTGGTGCTGGCGACGCTGACCCGGGAAAAGGGCGATTATGGTATCCGCTGGAAGCAGCTTGGGATCAGCCGGGAGGAGCTGAAGCAGGTCTTCAACGTCGGCGCGCCGTCCGCGGTGCAGCAGGCGCTGACCTCGTTTTCCAATGTGTTTGTGCAGAGTTATATCAATGCCTTCGGCTCGGCGGGCATGGCCGGGTGGAGCGGCTACAACAAGCTGGACGCCTTTTTGACGGTGCCGGTGATGGCCATCGCTCAGGCGTCCACCACCTTTGTGGGGCAGAACTGGGGTGCCCGGAAGCCGGAGCGCGCGCGGCAGGGCGTCAGGCTGGCCTTGCTGCTGGCGGTGGGCTGTACCATCGTGCTGACCATCCTGATGCTGCTGTTCGCCCGTCCGCTGATGGGGCTGTTCTGCAATGAGGCTGACGTGATCGACTATGGCGTTCGCTACATTCAGCTGATTACGCCATTCTATGTGACCATCTGCTTCAATCAGATCTTCGGCGGCGCACTGCGGGGCGTCGGCAACGCTCGGGGCCCCATGCTGATTATGCTGGGCTCCTTCGTGGTGTTCCGCCAGATTTATCTGTATGTCACGCATTGGCTGGGGATGGGCTTTGTTGCGGTTGCCCTGGCATACCCCATGGGCTGGGTGGTTTGCTCCTCCTGTCTGACCATTACCTACCTGCGCAGCCCCCTGTATCATGCGAACCGGCGTTTGGAGCGTGCCGGCAGAGGGCAGAAAGGAATCGGCAATGAACGATGAGCTGCGGCTGGCGGAGCTGCGGGACCTGCCGGAAATCTGCCGCCTGATTCGGGAGAGGATCGCGTGGATGGATCGTGTGGGCATCCGCCAGTGGAACGTGATGGATTATTGGCAGGCTTACCCGGAGACATACTATGAGGCGCAGGTGAGGGCGAAGCGGTTTTACGTCCTCGATCAGGCGGAAGGCGGAGGATTGGCTGGCGCGGCGGCCCTGCTGGAGGCGGACGGGCGCTGGGCGGATGCCGGAAGCATACCGGCGTGCTACGTTCATCATTTGGTGACGAATGTCAGGGAAAAGGGCGCGGGAAGAATCATCCTGACCAGGACGGAGGCGCTTGCCCGGCGGTGGGGAAAGACCCGGGTTCGCCTGGACTGCGCCGCGGACAACGCCCGACTCAACCAGTATTACGAGGGCCAGGGCTACCGGCTTGCGGGAACCTGTCAGGAAGGCCCCTATGCGGGCAACCTGCGGGAAAAGCTGCTGGAGGGCTGAAGCGCTTCCGGCATGGAGGAACGCGGCATGAGAATCGAGACCCAGCGGCTGACCATCACCACATTGGATCCGGGCATGGCGGAAGCCGTCCGCGTCAATTCCCTTGATGAGGACAATCGCCGCTTTGTCCCGGACGAGGTCTATGAAAGCGTGGAGGAAGCGGCGGAAACCATCGACTTTCTGATGGGCTGCTATGCTTCCGGCGAGGGGCCGCAGGTCTATCCCGTCCTGCTGAAGGACGGAACGAATATTGGCTATGTGCAGGCGGTTCCCGTGGCGGAGGGCGCCTGGGAGGTCGGCTATCATACCGCCGCGCCTTACACCCGGCGGGGCTATGCCACGGAGGCGGTCGCCGCTTTTCTGCCCGTCATCACGGCACGGTTTGGTATCAGGGAGATTCAGGGCGTCTGCCTGGCTGACAACCTTGCCTCTGTCAAGGTGCTGGAGCGCTGCGGTTTTACCAAGCTGTACGAAGGCGTCGGCCTTTATCAGGGGCGGGAGCGCAGAATCTGCAGGTATAGATGGAAGAGGACTTCAATTGAACAATAAGCACTGATTTGATGCGATAAGGCATAGCCGTGTAAGGAGGCGTAACCATGGAATTCAGAAGGGTATTTGATACAATTCCTGAACAGTTTGATAGGTATAGACCTCGATACAGCGCCGAGCTGTTCGCGGATTTGATTGCTTATGCCAATATTGAACCAAGCAAGACCGTATTGGAGCTCGGCCCAGGAACCGGCCAGGCTACAGATCCGATTCTGAACACAGGTTGCGATTATAACGCCATCGAGCTTGGTGAACACCTGGTTGAAATGATGAAGCGTAAGTATGGTCAGTACCTGAATTTCAGCATTGTTCATGATGACTTCATTACGCATGATTTTGGGGGACAAAGATTCGATTTGATATACTCGGCAGCAACGATTCAATGGATTCCTGAAGATGTTGCCTTTGCGAAGACGTATGAACTGA
>CANOHT010000033.1 GCA_947565865.1 uncultured Clostridia bacterium | reverse complement strand
CTATGTACCCCGCTGCCTGACCGTTGCTGCCAGGCAGGGGCGCGGTTCGCCCGGTAAGTTATCGTGGGATATGCTAATCACCGCATGAGCAGTGGGAGTACCTATCCTTGAATGTATTCCGTGGCCAATGGGCAGTGCGGACGCCGCTGCTTATGAATAAGCCGGATCAGCCATCCCGGACGGGTGACGGCATATTGATAACCATAGATAGAGTGGCCGGAAGCGTCACCATGCTGGACGTTCATATCAACGCTGGCGCATCATTAAAGCGTTTATATATGCTGTGGCAGAGGTACCCACCCCTGTATGGTTGATGCGGTTGCGCTTTGATTGCACAGCTGGAGTGATTATACTGATGGGAGCTTCCCAAGGAAGAAACGGCAGTGGCGCGGCTCTGGCTGTACCCTCCGGATTATTGATAAAGTATGCGGGTGCCCCCGGGTCAGACTGGAAGAATGACGCAGGAGGGAGGGATCTTATGGACTTCTGCCTCTTGCCATGGGGTGAATAGACGAAGCTGTATAGAAAAGGCTCCCTGCATCCACAGGGAGCCTTGATTGGTTTGATCGGAGACGAAAGGTCGAAGCCTCTTTGTTCCCCAGTGATTAGCGCGACGCTCAACGCAAGCGTCGTCCAAGATGGTTGAAATGGGGCGAAGCCCTTAGTGGGTCAGGAACAGCATCGCCAGGAACAGCGCGGAGATGACCCAGGTGCCGACCTTGATTTCCTTCATTTTGCCGGTGAACAGGCTGATCAGAACATAGGCGATCAGGCCGAAGGCAATGCCGTAGGAGATGTTGTAGGTGAAGGGCATCATGGCCATGGTCAGGAAGGCCGGAACGGCAGTGGCGACATCGTGCCAGTCAATATCCTTTACGCAGGCGATCATCAGCACGCCCACATAGATCAGCGCGGCGGCGGTGGCACAGCCGGGCACCAGCTGAGCGATGGGGCTCAGGAACATGGCGACCAGGAACAAGGCCGCGGTGACCATGGAGGCCATGCCAGTGCGGCCTCCTTCAGCCACGCCGGAGGCGGATTCCACGAAGGTGGTCACGGTGGAAGTACCGCACACGGCGCCGGTGGTGGTGGCGATTGCGTCAGCCAGCATGGCCTTGTCCATGTTGGGCACCTCGCCGTCCTTGGTCAGCATGTTGCCGCGGGCGCAGGCGCCGTAGAGGGTGCCGATGGTATCGAACATATCCACCATGCAGAAGGCCAGGGCGGAGGTGGCGATCACCAGCACAGTGTTGCCCGCGCCATGAGCGGCCGTGTAGGCGGAGAAGTTGAAGCCCTCGGTGAAGACCTTGCCGAAGGACTGGGTGAAGAATTCACCGAAGGCCGCAAAGGGGCTGGCCATGGTGATGCCCAGGGCGAAGCCGGGAACGGTAATGAAGCTCAGCACATAGTACAGCACAGCGCCGCCCACAATGCCGATCAGCACCGAGCCGCGCACGTTCTTCGCGGCCATAACGGCGATGGCAATAACCGTGACAACCGTAACCAGCATGGGCATGATGGCAGCCCAGGAGCTAGTCAGCAGGTTGAAGGAGGCCAGGGTCACGCCGGTGGAAGCGTCCTTGGCGACGATACCGGCATTCTGCAGGCCGATGAAGGCAATGAACAGACCGATGCCCGCGGGAATGGCTACACGGACATTCTTGGGGATGGCCTGGAAGATCAGCTTGCGAAGGCCGGTGGCGGTCAGGATGATGAACAGCACACCGTCAAACAGCACCAGCACCAGCGCGTTGGCATAGGTCATGCCGAAGCCCACGCACATGGTGTAAACGAAGAAGGCGTTCAGGCCCATGCCGGAAGCCTGAGCCAGGGGCAGATTAGCCAGCAGACCGATGGCCAGGGTGCCGACCACGGCGGAAATAGCGGTGGCGATGTAGATCGCGTTGTAGCTTACGCCCAGGACGTTGGTGCCGTCGCCAAAGGGATTGGCGAACATGTTGGCATTGACCATGAGGATGTACACCATGGCGAAGAAGGTGGTGAGACCTGCCATCACTTCGGTGCGGACGGTGCTGCCGGCGGCGCTGATGCCAAAAAATTTGTCCAGCCCGCTGACCTTCTTGGTGTTGGTCACAATGAATTCCCCCCATACAATATTTGTTCGTCCCAGGCAAGCTTTATCCTGGAAAAACGCCTCCATTTTACCACAACACCCGATAAAAAGCCATACGTTTTTATCATAATTTTAGTTTTTATTCGATATTTTCGGACAAAAAAACCGTCCGGAGAAGGCCGGACGGCTCAGACTACCGACAAACTGTCGAGAGACAGCTGAGTTGATTGCCAACTGCAGGATCGTAATCGCCTCCGCCGGCTTAGCCAGCAAGGAGGGGTTTTTGATGCAAAATGCAGTTTAGGATTAATTGACAGACGAAAAACACCTTATAGTTTTGTAAAAATGTTTACACGATACGGAGAAAACCTTGATCCATCAGGTTTTCCGCCCGATCTGCTGATAATGTGCCACAACTCTTTATACGCCTGTTTTGTATGTTCGAGTGTCAGAAGCCGTCTTGCAAAGTATTTCTCACGCGATAGAACACCATTTTGCGGGAAATGAGAATCATCCCTCCTGTTCTGTGTCAACAAAGCCTTGCAGTGAATGGCTCATTCAGCTTCTGCTGCGTAACATTTCTCCATGATCATAGAGACTCGTTTGGTTTTTATCCATTGCTTACCCCACCGCGGGGGACAGACAGGCTTGCCAATGGCGGCGTAGCCATTTTATTGACCATTGGCAGGAACGACTGGCTTTGTACCGCCGGTAATCTGATCATTTGCGTTGTTACCGTTCAATTTTACGAATAAATTCATATTCAAATGTTTCAAAATATTTATTCCAAAAGCCTCGTGCATTGGGATTGGCCGTTCCGTGCTGCACCCAGTCGTATTGATGTTGGTTCTGAAGCAAATCATTTTCAAGACAACTTAGCAAAGCTTGTGCTAACTGCTTACCCCTATACTGAGGCAGCACATAGGCTTCGCCCACATTTACAGCAGGATTATCCATAAAAGCAATGTCATAATTTTCGGAATTTGCTTCAATCAATCCAACGATTTTGTTTTCATCTTCAGCGATATACACGGTGGTATCCTCGCTTGAAAGAAACGATTGATAGACACTTTCAGTAAATTCTTTGCCGGGATAAAACACAGGACTCTTTTTCAGATGGTTAATTAACTGTGACAGCAAGTACCATATTTCATTCCACCTTTTTATGAGTTCCTCTTTGTCCATTTTTCGTACTTTCATATGGTCATCGCATTCAATCTTCGAAATTTGACGGACGGTTCTTTCGCAGATTATTCCAAATTGCATATAAGTAAAAAGGCGCTGTATTGGTTGATCGTGTGCATATAAACGTACGGAAAAAGTAGTCGTTTTGTCGGTTACTATATTCTCTGCCAATGTTGAAAAGAGATAACTCATGGTTTTTTCATTATTCGCTCCATATCCCCATACAGGAATGCTACACCAGTTTTCATCGCCTTCATCATTGTCATAAAACAGTATAAAGCCAATGCATTGATCGTTTTGCAAAGCAGTTATACATTTTGCTTTAGTAAATTCTTTGTGCAAAAATGCACTGAATATCTTTTTTGCAGTTGGCTTTAGAAATGAATGATATGACACTTCGGTACAATATTTTTCATAAGCAATATTCACAATCATATCGAAGTATGGATCACTTTCGTATGTAAACTTCATAAAGCCCTCCTTGCTGTGATTGCAGAATAAAACTTGACGCTTCTCAATTTTGTCATGATAACCGCAAAAATTTCGACCAATAGAATCTAAGCAACCTATGAAGATGCTTGCCATCAATTCATTTTGCGGAAGAGAGTACCTTCCTCCTATGCTTGCTACGGAATCTTTTACACCCTCAAATCCCAAAGACGGAAAATGGTAGCTTCATCCTCCTCGCCAAAGTGAATCATGCCACTTGGGCGAGGTATGCTTTGAGCCTTCCATCAAAGGCCGGAAGGCGGTGCTTGCCCCGAAAAGCGCAAAGATGTATTTATTTCGATATGCTATTGTACGTCCACAGCGTAGGTGCCCACCTGATTGGAGAACCCCGCGCCAAGCACCTCGCTGGTTTTGCGGGCGGCGGTCTTGCCGCCGTCGTACTTGCCGATCTTGTTGAGCTGCTTGCCCATGAAGCACATTACTGCCGTTTGTCCGCCATCCAGGTTGATAGCGTCGGTGCAGCCCTTGCCGCGCATCAGCTGGGCCAGATGGGCCATGGTGATGCCGGCGCTGCGTCCCTTCAGCCGCCCCTCGGCCATAATGGCTACATAATGGCCCGGCTCCACCATACCAATGGCGCAGCGGGGGTTCTGACTATCGTTGCTGGTGTAGACTCGCTCGCTCAGCTCTCCGTCCTTGAGCAGGTAGGGGCCGAAGGACAGCACGGTATACGCGCCCTCGTCCACCAGCTGCTGGGCGGTTTTCTCCCAGCTGTGCATGACCTCCAGCCGTCCGTCAGGATATAAGGCCGCCATATCCAGGTTAGGGAACAGGCTTTTGGTCGCTTTTTCCTGGGGAACCGGGTCATCGTAGAGGATCTGCCCGTCACGGATGATGACGCCTGTGTGGCGGCCGTTATGGCTGTTGACCCGGTAGGTGTAATAATCCGCGTTCATGGCGAAGACCACCTGATGCTTGACAGCGGTCTCGGCGGCGTCCGCCCGAACCTTGCCCAGCTTTTCCGGGTCGTTGGCGATGGTATTGAGGCGGGAGCCTGCCGCCACATCCGTCCAGATGTCCGCCTCGAACCAGGTCAGGGGCTTCGCTTCATCAAAGCGGCGGCTGATGATAATCTTGGTATTCTGGTTAACAAAGATCCACAGGCCCTGTTCATCGCTGGAATAGATGAACTCTCCCTCGTCCAGGTAGCCCTGCTCGTTCAGCGCAGGCATCACGGCCACATAGGCGGGCACCGGCGTGGGCGCGGGGGTCGGTGCAGGGGTGGGCGTAATGGGCACGAAGGAGGCGGGCTCGTAGATGTTTTCCAGAAAGTCATCCTTGCGCACATCCGGGCCGACGGCGGTATAGGCCAGGCCGAAGACCCGGTTGTCGTATTCGCTGCCGGTTTCGGTGACGCTCATGCCGGAGCCGCGCTGGGTTACATGGAACGCATAGGCCTCCTCGGCCAATTGAATGCCGGACTTGCCGCCTATGGATTGAAGCGGCAAGGACCAATCGAAGGTCAGCTGATTTTCGGGGTACAGATGCAGATAGAGCTTCTTTACGCCCCAGGCCCCGTGCTCCAGGAAGGAGTCCAGGTAAGCGCCGCCTTCCTCCGCCGCCAGCGCCACGGCCCGCTGCGCGGCGTCCACGGTCATTTTGTGCTGGCCATGGCCGTACTCGCCGTCGATGTCCTGGGTGACGACAACCTCTGGCCGATAGGTGCGGTACAGGTCGATAACGTAGTCCAGCACTTTGCTCTCGCCCCCGGCGGTTTTGTAGGCCGCCGCCGCGTTGTTGCTGTAGGCGTCCCGGAACGTGCCGATGACGGGGTAGGTGCGCAGTCCCATGTGCCACAGCCCGTTGAGCAGCTCGGAGCGCCGGGTGGTGTTGGAGTAGCTCATGTACGCCACCACAACGCTGCGGCGCTGCTCCGCCGCGTAGGTAGGAATGGCGCCGCCGAAAAAGATCAGCTCATCGTCTGGGTGGGTGGAGAGGAAAAGAATATCGGCCTTTTCCGGGGTCGGCTCCCAGATTTGCACCCACTCGGGCAGCGTGCCCTCGGAGAACACGAACAGTTCGTTGAAGGACCACTCATAGGCCGCGTCGGAGGTGCAGTAGAGGCGCACGTTCTGCACACCGTTCAGGGGGATATACACATGATAGAAGCGGGTCTCGCCATCCATGTACCGCTCCCAGCCTGCACCGTTGCCGTAGTCTACCTGAATCTCATAGCTTTCCGGCATGGAGGCGAAGCAGACGTACAGCCCATGAATGGGTACGCCTGCCGGGGCGGAAATCGATACCCACGGATGCTTTACCTTCTTCAGCTTGGCTTTGGTGGTGTATTTTCCGTCGGTCAGGTTCTTGGAGGGGATGCTGTTGGGGGAGCAGCGCAGCGCGCATTCGCCGGTGATGTCCATGGCCTCTGCCGCCAGCGCCCCTGAAAGGGGGAGGAGCATGACCAGGGCCAGCAGCGCCCCGCAAAACCATTTCTTCAGCGTCATGGTTCAGACCTTCCTTCCAATATAAAAGGCGTTTCCTTGGTGCCCTCGCCTCCGGCGATGCGAAGCTTGGTCAAATCCAGGTAGCAGGCGGGACGGCATCCTTCGTCTGCCACCACCACGCGAATATAGCCCAGGTTGCCCTCCGCCTTGGTGCATACGCCGCCGTAATCTACCGTGGTGGATTGGGAGCGCGTCCAGTAGGGGCTGTGCTTGCCGCGCTTGCTGCTGTACTTGAACAGCCCGTTGCTCAGGGCGTAGGGCGTGCCCCAGGCCTTGCGGGACGCCTTGGTACCAAAGCCCAGGGCCTTGTCGTTCAGGTCTTCGCGGGAAAGCAGGAAGATCCGGCCGAATTCCTCCGTGTCCACCAGGAAGTCCTGCTCCTCCTGGGTGAAGCTTTCGGAAAGGAACGCGCCGTTCATGTAGGCCCAGAGCTCTGTTTGCCGCAGATCCGCGCCGAAGGCGATCCATTCCTTGTCATCCGGGTGGATGCGGTGGGCCAGCAGGATGTATTCGCTGACCAGGTACGCCCTGTCCTCCGTTACCGAAAGCACCCGCCAGAGGATTGGCTGAACCTCGCCCTCCGCTGTTTGCGGGTATTCGCCCATGGTCAGGTAGACATAGCCCTGACCCTTCTCGTACCCCCGGAGGCCCTCCTCTGCGCAGGCAGCGCCAACGGGGACGAGCAGCGCCGTCAGCAGCGCGAAAAGCCTTGTTATCAAACGTCTCATGCCAATCCTCCTGACATTTTACTGCATTGTCAAATGATAGCATAGTCAGGTTTGATTGTCAAAGCTTCCATTGTAAATTTGTGCGCAGGGGAAGGGGCGGGCGAGGGACACGGGAATGCAGAAAAAGGAAGTAAAAGTAAGTAATTGAATTTTTTTTAAAAAATTATTGACAAATAGATTGCTTCAATTATATAATAAAAGTGAAAATATTGTTCATTCAGCCCAGTTTTGTTTTGACATGAGTCCATCCGTTGGAAATAGCTCACTCGCTCTACCGATTCAGTTCCTGAGAGTCGCTTTTTGATCGTTGTCATGTGCTATGACATTGATAAACATGATAGGGGTGAGTACGATGGGACAGTAAAATTGGAATCAAAACAACAGAAATGGGCCATTAACATACGGACGAAAGCCGATGACCATAGCACATACTGCATGTTGTCCTCAGACTCAAACGACCGACCGATCGCTTGGAGAAGGAACAGGTATGAAAAAACGGTTATCTGTTAGCAGTATCATTTCGTTGGTGGTAGTTCTCTGCGTAGCAGGTATAGCGTTAGCGCATGAACACACTTATGGTGCTTGGACATGGACTCCCAAAATGGAATCTACCTGTATGAAGATAGGCCAGCAGGAACGTAAATGTACAAGTTGTGGTTATCATGATTTTCGGAAAGTTGCCAAGGCGCCGCATGATTACAAGCCTGCAACTTGTACAGTTCCGGCAACGTGCAGGTTTGGATGTGGAAACACTTCGGGCACACCGCTGGGGCACAGCTATAGAGCAGCAACCTGCGTAGCGAAGGAGACGTGTGTCCGCTGCAATGCGACAAGGGGTTCCTTGGGTTCCCATAAGTTTGCACCTGCTACTTGCCAAAAGCTATCTACCTGTACGGTATGCGGACTCACGACAGGTTCCCTGGGCGGGCATACCTATCGGCCTGCTAACTGTATAGAGCCGAGAACCTGTACTTTGTGCGGTGATACTAGAGGAGCCGCGCTGGGACACAATTGGAATGGAAATGTTTGCACACGGTGCCGCATGTCGTATGCGGTGAAATACGATCCCGCAGTGGAATATTGATGCAATAGCAACTGCTGCGCCGGGGAGTGCGTTTCGACGGTTCCCACGGCGTCTGCTTCTTCATGAATATGGATACGCTCTTCCAATAATGATGAACAGCGAATGAGAGGAGACGTTATGCGAAATAAATGGTTGTTGCTCCCGAGCGTCTGCCTGCTGATGGCAATACTTTCCTGCTGCGGCCCCGGTGCATGGGCCGCCGTGTCCATGACCGAGCAATTGAACACCGAGAGCCGCGTTGTTGACGCGCAGATGGTTCAGGATGCGCTGTATGTGCTCACTGGCGAAGGGCTCATGGTTATTTCGGAGCCGGGGGCAGCTGCGACAACCGTGATGCAATACACGCCGGAGTACATCATGACAGGCACGGAGATTCTGGCAACAGACGGAACATCCCCGTATATTCTGCAGGCGAATACAGGGGTGCTTTATCGTGTGGAAGAAAGCAGCCTCATAACGTGTGCGCAGCTGGATCTTTCCGTCATCAAGGATAGCGCGGGGGAAAGCCCAGAGTCTGTTTTTCTGGATTATCCGATCATTCAGGACGGCAGACTTTTTGCGCTCTGCGCTCCGTCCGGGAACAGTTATCAGAAGAAGCTCTACAGCTTTTCTTTGGAGACGGGGATGGGCGAATGTCTGCTGGAGCGGCGTTCCTGGACGGAGATTAGCCCGTATCGCGATCATCTGCTGATGGCGCTGGACGCGGATGATTGCGCGCTCATGGCAATTGACCCGGCTTCCGGGAAAACGGTGGAGGAAATTGTCCGTTTTTCAAACTATGAAAACGGCGCGGCGGTGTACGATCAAGGGAAAAAGCAGATTTACTTTATTCAGGGCACCGAATGGAAGTGTTTCACGGGGCGGAAAGCGGATACGGTGGATTATCTGCCGTTTTCCGGCGCTGTCAGCGCGAAATGCGCGGGCGTGTGGCGGGACAAATGCGTCATCCTGTATTCAGGCAGGCTATACGCATGTGCCACCGTTCCGGGGGAGGTGCGGCTCAAGCCGCTGACGATCGGCTGCCGACTGAGCGGCTTTCCTCACAGCAACATCCTGAGCGACTTCATGCTGCTGTACCCGGAAATCCCCGTTGTGCTGCGAAACATTGACGAGGAAGACGCGGTGGAGGCGCTGACCATGGCGGCGCTGAGCGGAGACGACAGCGTTGACCTGCTCGTTCTGAGCAATAACCTGACTGACAGTTATGAGGTGTTTCAGCGGGGACTGGCAAGCGCCCTGACATCGGAAAAGCTCATCGCGGATGTTCAGTCGATGTATCCTCAGGTTCAGTCGTATCTGACATACGAGGGCGCGCTCATGGCGTATCCCATCTTCATGTCTCCGTTTTATCACATGGTTCGGACAGATCTGATGCGGGAGGCCGGCATAGATGCTGTGCCGAGGACGGTGGAAGAATACCTGGATGTCATGGTTCGCTGGTATGACGAGCATGATGCCGAAAATCCGCATTATACTTTCTCCGGCTGCCGGACGGTGCGGGCGGAACAGGAGCTGGCCGTCGGGATGGTGGTTATGGCCTATTTAGCAGACTATGACCCACAAAATGGTTCGTTGTCCTTTGACACGCCTGAATTCCGCGCGATGATCGCCAAGATTGACTGCTTGTCTGACAAGTTGGGAAAGGAAGGAAGCTCGTCTGCCGACGCGTATGGCATGAAAAAGCCGCAGATTTTTGATCTTAACGCATACTCGCCTTTTCATGCGGAAGTAAACGACGAAATGGAGGATGTTGAATACATCCTGCCCTTCACCCTTCATGAAAGCGACGCGCCGACCATTGATGCGGCCCTTGACTACATCATTCTTACTCCCAACAGCACCCGCAAGGAAGAAGCCTATCTGTTTCTGGAGTATCTGGCGGACAACAGGGAAACGGCCGATCAATATATCCTGCACCCGGAACAGAATGAGCTGGTTGAAAGCGAGTTCTATCAGGATGAGGTGGAACGCTATGAAATGGACATCAGGCTGTACAGGAACCAAATCGAAGACCTGCAGGAAATCGACCGCGTCTTGATCGGCAACGGGCTGTCCGCCGTTCATGCGGGTGAGATTCGGGTCATGCAGGACGAGATCGACGCGCTGACGGAGAAGCTTGCCCGCCTGGAGGAGAGCCGGTGGGAGTTTTCGCAGGAGACCCTGGATGCCTACCGGCGCCTGGGCCCCTACCTGTCGTTGGAGGAAAGGCGCCTGCGTTATCAGATAAGCGTTGAGATGGAAACCCTCAGTATTCTCTCGCGCTATTTTGCCCGGACGGTGCCGCTGGACCGCGCCCTGGCTGACCTGGACCGCCGCCTGCTGATGATGTACTATGAAGGGATGTAGCATGGGGAACGGAAGCGGCGCGTCACTGAGCCGGTCAATCCCCCTCGGTTGCAATTTCCGTCAAAGGGTGCTATCATGGCAGGGAAAGCCAAAGGAGCCGTTGGCCCTTTGAAGGAAAGGAAGTCGTGTACTATGCGTATCGCGCTCATCAATGAAAACAGCCAGGCCGCGAAGAACAGCCTCATCGAGGCCACGCTGAAGAAGGTCGTGGAGCCCATGGGGCACACGGTGGTCAACTATGGCATGTATACCGCGGAGGATGCCTGCCAGCTGACCTATGTGAAGGTGGGCCTGTTGGCCTCCCTGCTGCTGGAAACCGGCGCGGCGGATTATGTGGTGACCGGCTGCGGCACAGGCGAGGGCGCCATGCTGGCCTGCAACAGCTTCCCCGGCGTGCTCTGCGGCCACCTGGCCGATCCCTACGACGGCTATATGTTTGCCCAGATTAACGACGGCAACTGCGTGGCCCTGCCCTTCGCCAAGGACTTCGGCTGGGGTGCTGAACTGAAGCTGGAGATGATCTTCCAGCAGCTGTTCGGCTTTGGCCACGGCAACGGCTATCCCAAGGAGCGGGTGGTGCCCGAGCAGCGGAACAAGAAGATCCTTGACCAGGTGAAGACCGTCACCTACCGCCCCCTGCTGGACATCCTGCACGATATCGACCAGGATATCCTGAAGGAGACGATCTCCGGGGAGAAGTTCGCGGAATTGTTCTACCCCGTGTGCCGGGATGAGCAGATCGCCGCCTATCTGAAAAATCTGTAACCAAGGCTCCCTCGCGCCAGCGAGAAGGGGAGCCTGAGGGCCGATGGCCCTCAGGCAGGGGTTTGGGGGCAAGGCCCCCAAACCCCTCTCCTGTCGAGAAGCGACGAAGCCGCAGTCAGGAGCGAAGCGCCCGCTGACGGTTGATGCCTGTGGACATCCAACGAAATTAGAATAACGGATCATTGCTTTCTCCGATATAGATCGTATCATCGCGCCAGCGAAAAGGGGAGTCTGAGGGCCGATGGCCCTCAGGCAGGGGTTTGGGGGCAAGGCCCCCAAACCCCTCTCCTGTCGAGAAGCGACGAAGCCGCAGTCAGGAGCGAAGCGCCCGCTGACGGTTGATGCCTGTGGACATCCAACGAAATTAGAATAACGGATCATTGCTTTCTCCGATATAGATCGTATCATCGCGCCAGCGAAAAGGGGAGTCTGAGGGCCGATGGCCCTCAGGCAGGGGTTTGGGGGCAAGGCCCCCTACGTCCTCTCCTGCCGAGAAGCGACGAAGCCGCAGTCGGGAGCAAAGCGCCCGCTGACGGTTGATGCCTGTGGACATCAATGGATTTGATTCCTAATATGCACCGTAAACGAGAGGGCTGCCAAGAACGGTAGCCCTTTTGTTCTGGTTAGAGGAAATCAATTTGCTGATGATGTGCTATATCATCCGGGCTTGTCATGTCAAGACCAAGATCGATGCTAACCACACGTCCCGTGCAGGCATCAAGATAAGCATCGCACCGCATCGTTAGGGACTGATTTCTTCTACAAATTTGATGATCCGTACCTGTACATGCGGTTTCCCAGTGATCATTTAAGCATTTTCCCAGAGTCCGTAGGCATAGCATTATGAGCCTATATGGAGATGATCTTAGTATTCTTCTGTGATCCGAGGTTCATATTCGCATAAGATACTCTGGCAATGCCTTGCGCTTCGTCATAGGTCAAGCAATCGGATGGCGAAAATTTGGGGATCATGTCATGAATACTTTTGTCATTGATATAGTCCCCTGGAATTCGTCCATAGATTTCGCTGAAGGTTGCTCTGGTGTTGTATTCCCATAGCAGGTAGTTCCCGAAGGCCATCAGCCATTTGTGCGTACGTTCCTGGTAAAAAAGCACACGATCGAGAGCAAGTACCGTAAAGGGCACATATTCCGGAACAAACTCAGCCATACCGCTGGGCATGGGCAATGGGCTTGTGGCTATCAGTTTGATCGCGAACCAGCGTTTCATCCTTTGCATACGTCCTCATCCCTTTCCGGCTTATCGGTTTTCTAGAGCTTGTTTTTGGAAGAATAGTACATAGCCTATCCGCTAAAAGCAAGGACGGCGTTGTAAATTCTTTACACAAAGTTGTAACAATATGGAAGAGGCGCTCCCGAAAATGCCTCGCGCTCCACCCTCGCGAGGCGAAAACGGGAGTTTGAGGGCTGGCGGCCCTCAGGCAGGGGCTTGAGGGCAAGGCCTCCAACGTCTCCTGCCGAATTTGACCATCCCATGACTTGCCTCATCCGCACCGACATGATAAAATAGAGGCAATTTGCCGCCCCTATCCTGTTTGAACGAAAGGAGACACCGCCGTGCAGACTGCCGCGCCCATGAAAACCAAGCAGCTGATTCAGCGCTTTTTGCCTTACTTCAAGCCCTACAAGGGCACCATCGCCTTCGACCTGCTCTGTGCCTCGCTGACCACGGTATGCGAACTGGCCCTGCCGCTGATCGTCCAGGCCATCACCGGCAGGGCCACCACCGACCTGAGTTCTCTCACCGTGCGCTTTGTGCTGACCATGGGCGGCGTTTACCTGCTCCTGCGGGTCATCGACGCCGCGGCCAATTACTACATGCAGTCTGTGGGCCATATCATGGGCAGCAGGCTGGAAACGGACATGCGCCGGGATCTGTTCCATCATTTGCAGCAGCTGCCCTTCGCTTATTATTCGGACGCCAAGGTGGGGCAGATCATGGCCCGCATCACCTCCGACCTGTTTGAGATCACCGAATTCGCCCACCACTGCCCGGAGGAATTCCTCATCGCGGGGGTCAAAATCCTGGTGTCCTTTATTGTGCTGTGCGGCATGAACATTCCGCTGACGCTGATGATGTTCGCGGTGCTGCCCTTCATGCTGTACTTCGCCCGCAAGTACAACAGCCGGATGCGCCGCGTGTTCAAGGAGCGCAACCGGCAGGTGGGCGAAATCAACGCCCAGGTGGAGGACAGCCTGCTGGGCATCCGGGTGGTGAAGTCCTTTGGCAACGAGGAGATTGAGGAAGAGAAGTTTGCCCAGGGCAACCGCCGCTTTCTGGATCTGAAGGCGGAAAGCTACAAGGTGATGGCGGCCTTCGGCACCTCCAACCGCATCTTTGACGGGCTGATGTATATCATTATCGTGGTGGCGGGAGCGCTGTTCCTCAAGCGAGGCAGCCTCACCGCGCCGGAATTTATGGCTTACCTGATGTACGCCGGGGTGCTGCTGACGTCCATCCGCCGCATTGTGGAGTTCACCGAGCAGTTCCAGCGGGGCATGACGGGCATCGAGCGCTTTCTGGAGCTGATGGACGCCCCCAACGACATCCGGGACGCGGAAGACGCCCGGGAGCTTTCCGGCGTCCGGGGCGGGGTGGTCTTTGAGAATGTGGGCTTCCACTATCAGGATGACGAGACGGAGGTGCTGCATCATCTGAACCTGACCGTGATGCCAGGGGAATCCATTGCCCTGGTGGGGCCCTCTGGCGCGGGCAAGACCACCCTGTGCAACCTGATCCCCCGTTTTTACGATGTCACCGCCGGCCGGATTCTGATTGACGGCCAGGACGTAAAGGACGTGACCCTTCGTTCCCTGCGAAGCGCCATCGGCGTGGTGCAGCAGGAGGTCTACCTGTTCGCGGGCACGGTGTTCGACAACATCGTGTATGGCAGGCCCGGAGCTTCCCGGGAGGATGTGATGGAGGCCGCCAGGCTGGCCGGGGCCCATGAGTTCATATCCGCGCTGCCCCAGGGCTACGATACCTATGTGGGCGAGCGGGGCGTGCGATTGTCCGGTGGACAGAAGCAGCGGATCTCCATTGCCCGGGTTTTCCTGAAAAATCCGCCCATTCTGATCCTGGACGAGGCCACCTCGGCCCTGGACAACGAGAGCGAGCATGTGGTGCAGCAAAGCCTGGAAAAGCTGGCCAAGGGCCGGACGGTATTCACCATCGCCCATCGGCTGACAACCATCAAGGGCGCGGATACCATCTGCGTACTGACCGAGAAGGGCGTGGAGGAAAGCGGAAGCCATCAGGAGCTGCTGAAGAAGGGCGGCCTGTACGCCCGCCTCTACGCCATGTACGCCACCGCCGGGGAGGAGCGCGCCGGTTAAGGATCGCCGGGCGAAAATTTTTCGGCTGAATTGACAACCCTTTCCCGGCCGTGGTACACTATGGAAAAGACAGTTTAAGGGAGGATATATGGTGATGAAAAAGTGGATTGCTTTGCTGACGGCGCTCTGCCTGGTCTTTGCCTACACCTGCGCCATGGCTACCAGCACCTTTGACCAGCTGCAGGATCTGCTCAAGAACAAGAGCGGCGTTTCCGAGCCTGCCGCGGAGGAACCCGTAGCGGATGAGGAGGGCTCCGGCTTCATCACCAGCGAGTGCCTCAGCGGCCTGACGGTGGTAAACAGCGGGTACTTCATCCAGGATGATTCCAATTCCTTTATCGACCTGTACCTGTTTGTGGAGGTTCGCAATGACGGCAAGAACGTCGTTGCCCTGGACGGCTCCATCCAGGTGAACAATAAGGACGGCATGGTGGTAGAGGACAAGAGCTACCTGTCCTTCAGCCCCAGCGTGATCGCCCCCGGCGAGACGGCGTATCTGGGCGACAGCCTGCTCATCAGCAAGGATGACGGCGCGGCCTCCGCGGAGGAGCTGGGCGGCGTCCATCTGGTGGTGCAGTCCGACCGCTATGCCTCCAATCCCCAGGCGCTGACCTATGTGGAATCTACCGCCGAGGTTACTCAGGGCTACGGCCTGTTCGGCGCCGCCACGGTGATGCGCGTGGGCGTGGCCAACACCGCTGACAAGCCCCTGGTGGCCCCCGGCGTGGTGGCGGCGCTCTATGACGATGAGGGCCGGTTGATCTATGTGGAGGACGCTTCCCTGGGCAGCTCCCTGGCTACGGCCATCGTCCCCTCCGGCAGCAGCTTTGTGATGGATATCGAGATCCTGCGCGACTTCATGGAATGGGCCGACCAAACCGACTGCGACGTGGCGTCCATTGTCAGCCTTGCCTACGGTACGGCCATGGAATAAATCAAGGTCGTCAAAGTGGCAAAGCTGCGTTGACGGGTTTGGCACTCTTCACTGGCTGCTTGCCGCGTAAGCTCCCGGCCGTTCGTTCATGGAAGGAAGGGATTTCGTGAGGAACCGCGCGAAAACCACCGTGCGGGGGCTTCGCACCGTTTTTGCGCCCCGCAGGGGCTTAATGGTTTTCGATCAAGAGTCAGAGGGCCTCGGGCCCTTCGACACCGACCGAAGGAGAATCTGCAAGACTGCCGCGACCTCCCGGGGTGTTCAACAGTAAGAAATGGTGACAGTCCTGGTTTCAATTACCGGTGTATTTCGCCCGCCCGGCCCTCTTTTTGAGGGCTGCGCGGGCATTTTTTTGCGGGCTCGGGGAGACAAACGGTAAAAAGTGCTTTTCAAGCGGCGGTGTTTGTGGTACAATAATCTGCGGATATGTCCGGCTTTTTGGCGTGGGCATCTCCAAGAAAGGCAGTGAAACCATGTTGACCGCTTCCGAAAAGCTGGTGGAGCAGCTGAACCTCACCGCGGCGGACGCTGTGGCGGTGTACAATCCTTCCAACATGTTTTACCTCACCCAGGGCTATACCGGGGAAGGTGTGGTGTACATCTCCCGGAGCCAGCGGGTGATTATTACCGACTTCCGCTATACCGAGCAGGCGGAGCGTCAGGCCCCCGGCTTCCGCGTGGTGATGACGGAAAAGGGTCTCACCCACAACCAGTGGATTGCCCGGCTGTGCAGGGAAGAGGCCGTCGCCGTCCTGTATTATGAGGACGATTACCTCACCGTGAAGCAGTATTCGGCCCTGAGCATGGCGGTGGGCGAAATCAGCCTGACGGCGCTGAACCAGGCGCCTGAGGCCCTTCGGCAAATCAAGACCGAGGCTGAGGTGTCCGCCATCCGCCGCGCCTGCCAGATCACCAGCCAGGCCTTTGACGCCATCCTGCCCGTCATCCGGGAAGGCATGACCGAAAAGGAGCTGCAGCTGGAGCTGGACTACACCATGCTGCGCATGGGCGCGGAAGGCCTGGCCTTCACCACCATCGTCGCTTCCGGCGAGAACGGCAGCCTGCCCCATGCCATTCCCGGCGACCGCAGGCTGCGCAAGGGCGATATGATTACCATGGATTACGGCGCGAAGTTCGGCGGCTACTGTGCCGACATGACCCGCACCGTGGCCCTGGGTCAGCCCACGGAGCAGATGGTTCATGTGTACAGCACCGTCCTGACGGCTCAGGAGATGTGCGAGGAAGCGCTTTGCGCGGGCAAGGTTTGCTCTGACATTGACAAGATTGCCCGGGATTACATCGACAGCCAGGGCTACGCCGGCCGCTTTGGCCACGGTCTGGGCCACGCGGTGGGCATCGACATCCATGAGGATCCCCGCCTGTCCTTCAGCTGCCATGACATCCTGCGCCCCGGCGTGGTGATGACGGTGGAGCCCGGCGTTTATCTTCCCGGTGTTGGCGGCGTACGCATCGAGAACTCCTGCCTGGTCACCGAGACCGGCTGCGAGCCCCTGACCACGGCTCCCAAGCAGCTCATTATCCTGTAACCACGGTTTCACCCCATGGCCTGGCGGCCCTGCGGTTTGAAATACGATACCAACAACAATCCATGGAGGAATGAATCATGATTACTGCTGGCGATTTCCGTAAAGGCATTACCATTGAGTGGGACGGCGGCGTGTGGAACATTGTTGATTTCCAGCACGTTAAGCCCGGCAAGGGCGCGGCCTTTGTCCGTACCAAGATCAAGAACGTGATGACCGGCGCTGTGGTGGAGCGCTCCTTCAACCCCACCGACAAAATGCCCAAGGCCATCATCGAAACCAAGGAGATGCAGTACGTCTACAACGACGGTGAGCTCTACTACTTCATGGACGTGGAGACCTATGACCAGATTCCCCTGTCCCTGGACAAGGTGGAGGACGCCATTCCCTTCGTCAAGGAAGGCACCAATGTGACCATGCGCTTCTTCAAGGGCGCGCCCTTCTCCGTGGAGGCCCCCAACTTCGTCACCCTGCAGGTGCAGGATACCGAGCCCGGCTTCAAGGGCGATACCGCGTCCAACACCTATAAGCCCGCGACCCTGGAAACCGGCTACAGCGTACAGGTGCCGCTGTTCATCAACACCGGCGACATGATTCGCATCGACACCCGCACCGGCGAATACATGGAGCGCGCCTGATTCGGAAAAATGTTTATAGCCGCCGCTTCCTCTGCATCATTTGGGGTGCGGCGGCATATGCTGCTGGATGAGCCTGAAAGTGCGCATATGGCCCGGTGGAGCTTCCGCCGGGCGATTTTTGCCATTGAGCAACGGGAACCGGCGGGAAACTCCGCTGAATAAAGGAGGATATACCATGAGCAAGATGACCGATAAGGTGAGCTATCTGAAGGGTTTGGCGGCTGGCATGAAGCTGAACATGGAGAAGGACACCAACAAGCTCCTCATGGAGGTCCTCAACGCCATGGGCGAGATGGCTGAGGAGCTGGAGACCCTTTCCCAGGCCCAGGAAGAGCTGAATGAGTATGTGGAGTCCATTGACGATGACTTGGCCGACCTGGAGGAAGCCATCTTTGAGGACGATGAGGACTATGAGCCCGTTGAAGATGAGGATGCCCTGGAGGACGACGAGCTGATTTCCTATGCCTGCCCCAGCTGCGGCCATGAGCTTCAATTCCACGTTGATGATGTTGATTTTGACGAGGATTATCTCTGTCCCGCCTGCGGCAAGCCTGTTTTTCCCGAAGTGGAGGAAGACGAGGATGCGCCGGAAGGCGACGAGGACAACGACTGATCGGGAAAGCGTCAGCGCGCAGGATGCCAGGAGGCCCCTGCGCGCTTTATAAGTTTTGGAAGGATTTCCTTGTCGGGGAGGGCCGGATCGATGCTGCGTATGCCCTTGGCCGTTTGCGAGAGCGCCGGTGGGGCATGGCCGCTTTTTGACGGCATAGAGGAATGGTATGGTATCATGAAAGCGGAATGGAATTGATAGCACAGACAATGGAAGCAAGCGGCTGCCGAAAAGATCGCAGCCGTTATTTGGTGGACTGGCTGGGCGTCCGGCTATGGCTGCGCTGAGGCGGACGGCATGTCCTGGCATGGCGCGGCTGTCTGCTGGAAATCTATTGGAGGGAAGCTCCGGCTGCGTCCGGGGCGCCCGCCGCGGGATCGGAAAGCCTTCTGGCTCGTCCGCGCTTGCGATCAGGGGCCGTGGCGGGAATGTCCTGGACGTACCCGGCTTCCGCTCGATGGCCTGTCGGGAGGGGGCTGGAATGGATTCGGGGTATTCCGGCGCGTAACGGTGGGCCTGCCGCTTTTTGCTGATGGCGGAAAAGGGTGGTCAGGCATGAGCGGGGGCGTCGGTCTTTGGCGCCGGACATCATCAGGAGCGCGGAACGCTTGGGACGCGGTCGCGCTCTTTTTGTACGGTTGCTTCGCTTGATTACCGAATGCGCTGATGACATGGCTTCATTCCGAACCAACTTGCGTCAAATACCAAAAAAGTTCGTCAAAATGTGCGTTTTTTCTTGAAAAATTTCCCCCCGTATGCTATAATATTGACCGCATTTGGTACACTTCCTATTTTTGATACTAAGGGGGAGATATAACATGGCACGCAAACTCATTTCCATGGTGCTTGCCTTGGCGCTGGCGCTCACCTCCGTCCTGGCGCTGGGCTGCGCGCAGGCTGAGGAAACCTGGGCGGATACCATCCGCATCGCGGATGACAACCAGAGCGCGTCCTACGACCTGCACAAGGATACCTCTGTCAACGGCCGCAACATGCTGCGCGGCACCGTGATGGAGCAGCTGGTCACGCTGAAGGCGGACGGCTCCATCGGCCCGGAGCTGTGCGAGAGCTACGCCGTCAACGAGAACAACACGGAGTTCACCTTCAACCTGCGCAAGGGCGTGAAGTTCCACAGCGGCAAGGAAATGACCTCCGCCGACGTGGTGGCTTCCCTGAACCGCTGGCTGGAGAACTTCTCCACCGCCCGCAAGATGGTGGGCGATTCCCGCTTTGAGGCCCAGGACGATTACACCGTCACCCTGAAGCTGGAAACCTCCGCCATCATGCTGCTGGATATGCTGGCCGGCGCCTCTCAGGCGGCCGTCATCTATCCCACCGAGTCCATCGAGAACGTGAATGCCGATACCGGTTTCGTGCCTGCCGACTACATCATCGGCACCGGCCCCTACAAGTTCGCTGAGTGGAGCGTTGACCAGTACGTTCGTCTGGAGCGCTTTGATGACTATGTGCCCTACGGCGACCCCGACCAGGAGCTGGACGGCCTGTGGGGCTACAAGCACGCCTACACCAAGACCCTGATGTACAACATCGTCAAGGACGCCGCCACTCGCTTCAACGGTCTGATGAGCGGCGAGTACGACTTCATTGTGAAGGCCACCGACGCCTACCTGTCCACCCTGCGCAGCATGCCTGAGCTGACGGTTTACTCCCAGCAGACCGGCATGATTAACCTGGTGTGGAACAAGCGCAGCACCGACAAGTACCTGCGCCTGGCCTTCCAGGCCCTGGCCAACGCCGATGACCTGAACACCGCCAACTACGGCACCCTGTACGACAACGACCCCTGCTTCATGGAGGCTGGTCAGCCTGGCTGGTACACCACCGCCGGCGGTGAGTACTTCTGCCAGAACGATCCCGAGAAGGCCAAGGAGCTTCTGGCGCAGTCCTCCTATGATACCAGCAAGCCCCTGCGCATCCTGGCTGCCAGCGGCGGCGGCGCGGAAGCCATGCTGGAGGTGCTCCGTCAGGAAGCTGCTGCCATCGGCATCTCCCTGGAGCTGACCGTTACCGACCGTACCACCATGACCGAGCTGCGCAACGACGACAGCTGCTACGACGCCTATTTCACCACCTTCTCCTCTGTGGCCGTGCCCAGCCTGCGCAATTTCCTCTCCGCCGACTATGCCGGCTGGTCTGAGGACGAGCACCTGCAGGAGCTGATGACCACCATGGTCACCGCCGCCACCAAGGAAGACGCTTTTGCTGCTTGGGAGCAGGTGCAGGAGTACTGCTACGCCGACTACTGCCCGATCCTGATGATGGGTCACTTCCATCAGGCCGCTGCCTGCACCAACAAGCTGACCGGCTATAATGTGTTCCTGACCACCAACTTCTGGAACGCCAAGCTGGCCAAGTAACTTACGTCTTTTGCAGGGCATCCGTTCAGCATTGGCGGATGCCCTGCCCTGCGGGCTTCGGCAAAATGGCTTATGCCATTTGGTCGAGGTTTGCACTTGCTCTCTGTTCGGCAGAACAGGCGGCGATAGGCCGTTCGTTTTACCTCACGGTCGTTCGCAAGTGTAAGGAAACGATTTCGCAAGTGAAATCGCGCCCCGCCCCGCCAACAAAGTCGGCGGATACGATCACCGTCAGAGAGGCTGCGGTCTCTCCGGCGCCTCTCAGGGTTTTCGTCATCGGAGGGCATCCGTTCAGCAATAGCGGGTGCCTTTTTCCAGGTTATGCCCTGTATACCGTAGGTTCAATGGTACAAAGCATCCTGGCACGCATTTGGGGGTCGTGAGCTATGAAGAAATATGTCCTGAAACGGTTGCTCAGCTTGCTACCGACGATCTTCATCGTTTCGGTGGTCATTTTCCTGCTGGTGCATCTGACCCCCGGCGATCCGGCGGCCGCCATGCTGGGCGAGGACGCGACCCAGGCGGATATCGCTGCCCTCCATGCCAAGCTCGGTCTGGACGACCCGCTGCTGGTGCAGTATGGCCGCTGGATCGGCAACTGCCTGCGGGGTGATTTTGGCATGTCCACCTCCGTGGTGGGCAAGCCGGTGCTGGAGATGATTGCCAGCCACTTTCAGCCTACCATCCTGCTGGCTGTGTATTCCATGCTCATTACCATGCTCATTGCGCTGCCCTGCGGCATGATCGCCGCCCGCAAGCGCGGCACCGCGGCGGATTACACCGTCTCCGTGGTGTCCATGCTGGGCATATCGCTGCCCAGCTTCCTCATGGGACTGGGGCTTGTGCTGCTGATGGCCGTATGGCTTCGGCTGCTGCCTGCCTCCGGCTATAAAAATCCCTTTGTGGACGGGTTCCTGCCCTTCCTTCGCTACATGACGCTTCCCGCCCTTTCTCTGGGCTTCATCCACGCCGGATATATGATGCGCATGACCAAGGCCTCCATGCTGGAGGTGCTGGGCAGCGACTATATCAAGATGGCCCGTTCCAAGGGTGTGCCGGAGCGCTGCATCACCTTCAAGCACGCCTTCCGAAACGCCCAGCTGACCGTGATTACCGTCATTGGTCAGGGCTTCATCAGCGCGCTGGCCGGCGCGGCAGTGGTGGAGCGGCTGTTCAACATCCCCGGTATGGGCTCCCTCATGGTTGATTCGATTGAAAAACGCGATTACCAGGTGATTCAGGCCATCACGCTGCTGATTGCCATGCTGAACGTGCTGATTAACCTGGTCATCGACCTGATATACGGCGCGGCGGATCCCCGCATCCGCCTGGAATAACCGTTCTTACCCCATCCGCAACGCTTGACGCTATGAAAGAAGGAGATTCCATGACGCCATCCGCCAGTCATACCCTTCCATTCCAAAGCCCGGAGGATATGAAGCGCATCCGTCGCCAGCTTGTGCGGGAGCAGCGCGCCCTGTCCGTGCGGAAGTTTTTTCGCAATAAGCTGTCCGTTGTCGGACTGGCGCTGGTGATGCTGATTCTGGCCTGCGCCCTGTTTGCGCCGCTCATCACATCGCTGATGGGGGTGGACCCCTATACCGCCACCATGAGCAAGCGCTACACGGCGCCCTGCGCCGAGCATATCTTCGGCACCGACCATCTGGGCCGGGATATCTTTGCCCGGGTGCTCTATGGCGCGCAGATCTCCATGACGGTGGGCTTTACGGTGGGACTGCTTTCCGCCCTGGCCGGCGTGACCCTGGGGCTGTACGCCTCCACGCACAAGGTTCTGGACAACCTGCTCATGCGAGTGTGCGACGGCCTCAAGGCCATCCCGAACATCCTGCTGGCCATCACGCTGATGGTGGTGCTGGGGGCCAACATGCGCAATGTCATCATCAGTCTGACGGTGGTGAGCATCCCCGGCGTGGCGCGTATTGCCCGTTCCCAGGCCCTGCTGGCCCGGGAGCAGACATATGTGGAGGCCATGCGCGCCCTGGGCGCCCGGAGGGAGCGTATTCTGTGGCGGCATATTGCGCCCAACATCATCTCGCCCGTCATCGTGCAGATGACCTTCACCTTTGCCACCGCCATCATTTCCGAGGCGTCGCTGAGCTTCCTGGGGGCTGGCATTCCTTCTCCCGCGCCCTCCTGGGGCGGCATGCTCAACGAGGCCCGCATCTACCTCTATGCCGGTTGGTGGATGGTGGTATTCCCCGCCATCTTTACCGCCCTGTCCGTGCTGGGCTTCAACCTTTTCGGGGATGGGCTGCGGGATCTGCTGGATCCCCTCTCGGGACAGTAAGGAGGCTTCGTGATGCAAGAAAAAATTCTTGAGGTTCGCAACCTTACCACCAGCTTTCGTTCCGACCGCGGCTACCTGAAGGCCATCGACGGCGTGTCCTTCTCCGTCTACAAGGGCGAGATACTCGGCATTGTAGGCGAAAGCGGCTGCGGCAAGAGCGTCACCAGCCAATCCATCATGCGGCTGTACGATGAAAAGTACACCGCGCGCTATCAGGGCGGGGTCTATCTGGACGGCCAGAACCTGTTTGATCTGCCCTACAAGGGAATGCAGCATATTCGGGGAGCCAAGGTGTCTATGATTTTTCAGGACGCGCTGAGCTCCTTGAACCCCGTGCTGCGGGTCAGCGACCAGATCATGGAGCCGCTGCGGTTCCATCAGCAGCTTTCCCGGAAGGACGCCCGGGATCGAGCACTGGAAATGCTGCGCCTGGTGGGCATTCCGGCCCCGGAGAAGCGTCTGGATCAGTACCCCCATGAGCTGTCCGGCGGTATGCGGCAGCGGGTGATGATCGCCATTGCCCTGGCCTGCCGCCCCAGCCTGCTGATTGCCGACGAGCCCACCACCGCCCTGGACGTGACCATTCAGGCTCAGATCATGGATCTGATCGTCCAGCTGAATCATCAGCTGAACATGGGCGTCATGCTTATTACCCATGACCTGGCTGTGGTGGCGCAGACCTGTACCCGCGTGGTGGTGATGTATCTGGGCCAGATTGTGGAGGAGGCGGATGTGCTGCGGCTCTTCGACCACCCGGCCCACCCCTATACCATCGGGCTGATGAACTCCATTCCCAAGATGGACGGCGACCGCTCCAAGCGACTGTACATGATTGAGGGCATGGTGCCTCTTCTGAACCAGATTCCCACCGGCTGCCGCTTCGCTCCCCGCTGTCCCTTCGCCACCGATCAGTGCCGCCGGGAAATGCCGGAGCTGCGGGAAGTCGCCCCGGGGCAGAAGGCCCGCTGCTGGCGCGCCGGTGAAATCTCGACGAAGGAGGATGCGGCCCGTGCCTGATTCAAGCAACATCATCATGGAAGCCCGGGATGTGGCTACCTGGTTCCCGGTGAAGGGTCCCTTGGGCAGCGTCATCAACCATGTCAAGGCGGTCAACGGCGTCAGCATGCGGCTGCGGGCAGGGGAGACCTATGGCCTGGTGGGTGAAAGCGGCTGCGGCAAAAGCACCTTCGGCCGCACCATGATCCGCCTGCTGGAGCCCACCGGCGGCTCCATCCATCTGTTTGGGGAGGACATCACTCACCTGAAGGCCCAGGAGCTTCTGCGCTTCCGCAAGGATGTGCAGATTGTTTTCCAGGATCCCTACACCTCCCTCAATCCCCGCCAGCGCATCGGCAACGCGCTGATGGAGGTGCTGGCGATTCATCATATGGGCGACCGTGCCCAGCGCATGGAGAAGGCCATGACCATGCTGGCCCAGGTTGGGTTGCGCCCCGAGCATTTCTACCGCTACCCCCACGAGTTCAGCGGCGGACAGCGCCAGCGCATCGGCCTGGCCCGCGCCCTTATCCTTGACCCCAAGGTGGTGGTGTGCGACGAGCCCGTCTCCGCGCTGGATGTGTCTATCCAGTCCCAGATCATCAACCTGCTGAAGGATTTGCAGACCCAGCGCGGCCTGACCTACCTGTTCATTGCCCACAACATGAGTATGGTGCGTTACATCTCCGACCGCGTGGGTGTGATGTATCTGGGGCATCTGGTGGAGGAGGCCCCTACCGAGGAGCTTTTCGCCCACCCCTCCCACCCCTACACCCAAACGCTGATGTCCGCCGTGCCCTCCATTGATCCCCGGGATCACCGGGAGCGCATCGTGCTGGAAGGCGACCTGCCTTCTCCCATTGATCCCCCCAGCGGCTGCGTCTTCCATACCCGCTGCCCCTATGCCACCCCCGCCTGCGCCCAGACGGCGCCCTCCCGGCGGGAAATTGCGCCCGGGCACTATGTGGAATGTCCCTACGCCGCCGTCAAGTAACCCGCCTAACCTGCTGAATAGCAAACGCCCGCCGGAACACGACTGCTTTCCGGCGGGCGTTATAGCATATCAAAAAGTGGCGTAGGCCGCTTGGGGGGGCTTTGCCCCATTGCATCGCACGCCCTCACTGATCGAACGGCGTTGCTGTTCTCCCGGTTGTTTGTGGGTGTAGGGAAGCGATCAATAACGACATCGCATAAAAATCGCCGCATAGGGGCTTCGCCCTGTTTCATTGTCCCGAAGGGACTCGGCGATTTTCGATTAGCAGTCTGCCGACGGCAAGCTGATCTTTCCTTGCTCGGACTTTTTAATAGCCTGTTGTGCCCGCCGGAGCATGATTGTTTTCCGCCGGGCAATATGGTATGATAAACATACGGCGATCGGTGCGGCGATCCGCGCAGGCAGCGAATGCCAGCAGGAGGAATGAACGAATGATCCAAGCCTTTGAGAAAGCCCGGGCCTTTGTCTACCGAAACGCCAGGCCCCTTGACCTGGCGCGTTTTCAGTATCACTTGGAGGACGGGGATAAGGCCGCAGTGATGCAGGCCCTGTCCTTTTATCAGAATGAGGACGGCGGCTTCGGCCATGGGGTGGAGGCGGACTGCTGGAATCCTCACTCCATAACGCTTCACGCGGGCACGGCCTGCCGGATCATCCTGGACATCGACTTTGACGACGCCGACCATCCCGTCATCCAGGGGCTGCTCAGGTGGTGCGAAAGCGGAGCGCTTTTCAACGGCCATACCTGGGCGCTTGACGTGCCCAGCAACAACGATTATCCTCACGCGCCCTGGTGGCACGCCGGCAGCAACAGCGCCTGCCGCACTGACTATAACGAGACGGCGCGGATTGCCGGGTTCATCATCCGTTACGCGGAAAGGGACAGCGGCGCGTTCCGCCTGGGTCTGCGCATCGTCCAGGAGGCCATCGCCGCCATTCCGCCGGATGGCATTTCGGATATGCACACCTGCTCGTGCTATGTGACCATGGCGGAGCAGCTGGCCCGGGCCCAGGCCATTGACCTCTGTCCGTATGATGCTCTCATGGAAAAGCTGCACCGGTCGGTTGACCAGCTGATCGAGAAAGATCCGGCAAAATGGAACGCCTATGTCTGCCGTCCGTCCTTTTTCCTATCCTCCCGGGACAGCGAATTTTATCCCGAGCACCAGGCCGCCGCCGAGGCCGAGTGCGACTTCATCCTCCAAAACCAGCAGGAGGACGGCTCCTGGTCCATTACCTGGGCCTGGGGGGCGTACCCCGAGGAGTGGGCTGTCAGCAAAAACTGGTGGAAGAGCCACCTCATCATTCAGAACCTTCTGTATCTGAAGGGTTTGGGTCGGCTATGAGGGGGGACATGCTCATGGACATTGAATTTCAGCCGATTACCGCGTTTCCCCGGGGAACGCTGATGGCGCTTTTGCGGGACGGTTATGCCTTCGAGCCGCGCTTCGAGCGCGATTGGCTGCCCCAGTGGCGGGAATTTGACGATTTCTTCTACGACCATCCTTCCATCGCTGACAGCTGCGGCTTCATGACCGTCCTGAACGGAAAGCCCATCGGCTTTGTGACATGGAACCCTACGCGGATGCCGGAATTGATCGAGGTGGGGCACAACTGCGTCGCCACGGCCTGCAAGGGCAACGGCTATGGCCGGCGGCAGATGCGGGAGGCGGTGCGGCGGATGAAGACCCGGGGCCCGAGGAAAATCATCGTGTGCACCAACGAGGTCTGTGTGCCCGCCCAGCGCACCTATGAAAGCGCGGGCTTTCGGTTTGTCGAAAAGGCGGAGGAGCCCTTCTGCGCGGCATACGCCGGGCAGCGGATTCATTATGAGATCGTGATGGAATGTAAGGTATAGAGGGTGGTTTCACCACCGAATACATGACATGACTGGCGGTTCATTGGTGGCAGAATAGCACAGGCTGGAAAGGCGCTGATCGACCGGCAGGAGGGAACCAAAGCGGGGGTGTCCGGGGATGACCTGGGCGTTCCGTTTTCTTTGTGGACCTTCAGCCGCCGACAAGCTGTGCCGGATAGATACCGGTGTATTGTTTGCCAAGTGTATCAGCGTCTATAAACAAGGATGGAAAGTCTCCCAAATCGGTGCT
>CANOHT010000032.1 GCA_947565865.1 uncultured Clostridia bacterium | reverse complement strand
TGATCTGCCGTTCTAGGGAGAAAGAATGAAACCAGTAGAAAAATGGATGCTTGGATATGGTACTGGTTCGGGGTATGCTCGATTGGAAGTGGACTATGCTTCTTATCATGCTGAAAGAGGATATTGTCCTTCATGGTCAAATACTATTAGCTATTCTGGTAAAGTAGATTATACTGGTAAATTCTATAAATCTAACGGGTACTGAACAAAGAGCAGTAAGAAGTGAACTAATTTGCTGCGCGCAAGGAGATTTAGAAAATGAAAAAGTTGTTTCTGCTGCTGAGCGTGGTTCTCTTGTGTAGCCTGTCCTGTATGGGGCTTGCCAATCAGGAGAAGATCATGCGCTCGCCTGACGGTGATTTCATGGCCGGTGAGGTATCCTGCGACACGCTGGGCGAAACTTTCCTTTTTCATCTGGATGATGACTGGTACACCTGTACCTCGTCCGAGGATGTGACCCTGCTGGCCAAGGATGCTGTCCGGGACTGGCAGCTTCTCTGCACGGGTGGGGACGATACCTATGCCGTGGGTCTCTTTGACGCGCTCGAATTTGATCTTCTTTCAGCGACGGGGCAGGTTTCCTGCCTCCGTCGTTTTTCAATGGATGAGTTGTTTGCTGTCATGGACATGGGCTACGGCGATGTATCCTACAAGCTTTCCGACCTGGCGGCGACGGAACAGGCCCTCTGGCTGCTGATGATCTCCTATGACGGCGGCCCGACCATGGTGCTGCGGTACGACCTGGCCGCGCAGACGCTTCATCGTCTTCCGGCGCCCGCGATCTTGGCCATCGACCGCTACGACCAGGAACGGCTGATTGCCCTGACGGAGGGCAGCCGCCTGACCACCCTGGACGACCAGGGGAATTCCGCCGTGCTGGCTGAACTTCCGTCCTCGCCGATGCACGCCTTTGCCTACAACGAACAATGCGGAACAGCGTATTTCATCCAGGATGAGCAGGTGAAGCGCTGGCGGCCTGACACGGGCGTGGAAGTGGCGGAGGAGACCTGCCGGATGCCCGGAGGCTACATGTCCAAGGGCTGCGTCAGCGACGACGGGCGCTACATGATGGCGTTTTTAACGGCAATCTACCTCTGCGACCCGGCGGGGGAAGAAGACGAAGCCCTGATGCTGCTGGGGGAGCTGCCCCGATCCATGCAGTTCGCCTATGAGGACCAGTACGATACCGTGCTGAAGCGCCAGCCGGACACGGCCTTCGTCAGCCAGGAGGACTACGCCGACCGCATGGTCACCCGGGACGACTCCTTCGACGCGGCTGTCATCCACAGCAGCCTGTGCGTGCTGCCCTTCCTGCAGGAAAAGGGCTACTTCGGCGCCATCGGCAGCGATGCGCTGACAGCCAAGGCGCTCTATCCGCAGGTAGCGGCCTATCTTTGCCCGGAGGGGCCGTGGACGGCGGTCCCTGTCAGCGCCAGCCTGACCTGTCTGTGCGTGAATCAGCCGCTGATGGCGGAACTGGGCCTCACCATGGATGACCTGCCGCAGACCCTGCAGGAATGGATTCAGTGGCTGGCGGACTGGGAGGAGAACTGCCCTGACGCTCCCGCCAACATCCAGCCCGTTTACTTCTGGAATAGCTTCCGCCATGGCCTGATAGCGACGCTGGTCAACGACTACCTGGATCAGGCGGCTGAGGCGGGACGCTCGGTGACCTTCACGGAACCGTATCTGGCCGAGACCATCCGCGCCATTGAGGACGGAGCGCATACCTGGGAGAAACTGGAGAGCTTTGACGAGTCCCTCTACGACGAGGTGGGCTACCTGTTTTCGGAGATCGACCCGCTGAGCCCGCAGGCCGCCATGGAGGGCTGGCTGCCCTGGCCCCTTCGGCTGACGGAGGAGCATGAGCCCATGCTGTCGCTGCAAATAGAGCTGCTGGTCATCAACCCCTACGGCAGGCAGCAGGAAAAAGCCGGGCAGCTGGCGGCCTTCTGCGCTGACCACTGGGACGACAAGACGGCTCTGCTGCTGTCCTCGGCCTGGGAAGGCCCGGTGGAGGAGCCGCGCTACCGCAAACTGATGGCTGAAGCCGAAGAAAAAGCCGCTCTGCTGGAAGCGAAGGGCGATACGGAAGGGGCGCAGGCGGCCCTTCGCTGGCCAGAGCAGCTGCGCTGGGCCGTCACGCCGGAGCAGACCGCGTGGTATCAGGCGAACGTGCCGCGGGTGTGCGTCACCGGGAGCAGCGGTTTCCTATGCATAGCGAAGGATCAGTTGGGGCGGCTGTTCACCGCCTTCGGCCAGGGCGGCATGTCCGGGGAGCGGGTGCTGGCGGAATTGCAGCGCATGGCTCTTATGGCCGCCATGGAAAGCGAATGAGGCGACTCGTACAAACGCAATGAAAAAGGGGTTCCCTCGATGACGGGGGAGCCCCTCGGATGGTCAAAAAAGGCCGCAGGTCACTTGCTTAATAAGCGCTATTTCCTGCCGGGACGCATGGGCTGGGCCTGGGGGTATTCTTCCTGGCACAGCATGTAGAGCAGCTGCAAGTCCTCGCTGTGGTCGTCATCGCGCTCCTTGTAATCCAGCTTTTTCAGCAGGGACCACTGAAAGGTATCGGGCGCTTCGGTATAGGCCTTCTGCATGGCACGGTTCGGCCAGGAGCCCAGCTTCAGCTGGAACAGACTGCTGTTGTAGTCAGCCGCGGCATTCTTCGATATGGTGATCCACATTTGCGTACCGCTGCGCCAGCAGACGATGCCCATGTCGGGCTTTCTTTCCTCATATTGCGCGCGGAGCGCTTTTTTTCTGTCCTGATCCATTGGGTGAAACCTCCTTGATTGATGCGTCATCCCGCCAGGATGGCGCGGATGTCGGCCTTCTCGCTGTCGGTGAGGGGTGTGCTTCTGAACGGCTGACACGTTCGAACGGATATAGCGGTCGGTTGACCACGATGGTGACGGAGTTGACGTCGGGGCTTTCCAGCACCCAGGCGAGGGCCTGGCGCGCCAGGGATTCTCTGTGCCGGGCCGCCAGTCCGTTCAGCCTCCGCGCCTTGCTCAGTTCCTTTTCCTTCATGCCTTCCCCATTGAAAGAGTCGCAGGGCCGGCGGCCCGAGAACCGGCGGGGATGCCGTTCGGATCGCAGAGGCTGAGGATGATCGGGGAGAAGGCCGGCGCCCTCGCTCAGCGGTGCCTCGCCCTCCTTTACCCAGCGGTTCAGCATGGCATACCGGGGCTGCCGGATGCTCAGCGGGACGCCCGTCTGCCCCAGCGGCTCGTGGCCCTTCAGCGCCGGCTTGGCGGGAGGGCTGAAGACGCCCATTACAGCTCCTTGTCCTTGGTGAGCAAAGTCGGCCAGGGCACTCAGGGTTTCCTCCGCGCTGCCGGGGACAGGGCCGAAGCTATTGTCCAGGTCAGAAAGAGCGGCGTCCGGATCGAATGCTCCGGCAGCATTTTTCCGGGCATAGGGAAAGAGATTGGGGGCGCCGAGCTGGTTTCCCAGGCCCGGGCGAACCGAAGGCGGCCGGAACGGCTGCAAAACTGGTATCGCATGGCAGCATGGCAGGCCGTTAAATCCGTTTCTTATATCCCCGTCGGGTTTACCGATAGATCAGAAATTCGCATTCCAAGCGGCCGTTGTACAGGCGGCGCTTCTTGTCCGCGCGCTTGCCGTAGGCCCGTTCAAAGCCGGGATCGGAGGAAATGGCGCACAGGCTCCACCCGGGATGGCGCGCCTTCAGACGGCGAAGTTCGGCGTAAAGCTTGCGGCAGTGCTCCTGATCGGACAGCCGCTCGCCATAGGGCGGGTTGCACAGGAAGATGCCGGTCTCACCATCGAGCTGAAGCGTTTCAAGGGCCTGACAGTCCACGGTTACCTTGCCTTCCAGTCCGGCCTGGCGGATATGGCGGCGGGACAGCTCGACAGCCTCCGGGTCGATGTCCGTGCCGGTGATGCCGCTGATCCGGTCAGGGAGATGATCGTTCCGGGCGGCGCGGCGCAGGGCCTCGCCTTCAGCCTTGGGGAAGAAGGGGAAGGCCTCCATGGCGAAGGCGCGGGTCAGCCCCGGGGCGCGGTGACTCTGGCGGAAGGCCGCCTCGATTAGCAGCGTGCCCGTGCCGCAGCAGGGATCGTGAAGGCGCATCCCTGGCCGCCATGGGGAAAGCTCCACCAGCGCGGCGGCCAGGGTTTCCCGCAGGGGCGCTTCGCCGTTCCAGGTGCGGTAGCCGCGGCGGTTCAGCGCTTCGCCGGTCAGATCAAGGGTAATGCGGGCCATGTTGCCGTGCAGGGCCACGCCGATGGGGAAGGCCACGCCCGTCTCGGGGAAGGCGGCCGCCTTTGTCCGCAGGCGCAGGCGCTCGATGATGGCCTTCTTCGTGATGGCCTGGCAGTCCCGTACGGACATCAGCTGGCTGCGGGCACACTTGCCGGAGACGTTGATCCGGCCGTCAACAGGCAGCAGCTCCTCCCAGGGGATAGACTTCACCAGCTGAAAAAGCTCCTCGAAGGTGCGGCAGTCCCGCTCGGCGAGGATCATCATCACCCGGTCGGCGCAGCGCAGGCGCAGACAGCAAAAAAAGGCGTCCTTCAGGCTGCCGGTGAAGCGGGCGCCCCCCAGCTCCGCCTGGACGTCACGCATGTTCAGCCGGCGCAGCTCTCCCGCCACAATGCCCTCCATCCCGAAGGCCGCCGTGGCCAGTAGCGTCATGTTGGAAAATGTCAAAACCATTCACTCCTTCGCGCCTATCATACTGGATTTGCCCCGAAAAGTAAAGGGAAAACTTGCGGCGGACTTCGCCTTGCATTTTCGGCCCAAATGCTGTATACTGTTGATTGGATAGAGAACCTGGTATGGTTCAAGGAGGTTGTTTCCATGAAGCTGATTATCGCGATCGTTCAGGATGAGGATGCTTCCCGTCTGATTAACCAGCTGATGAGCGAGGGCTTTGGCGTGACGAAGCTGGCCACAACGGGCGGCTTTCTGCGCGCGGGCAACACAACGCTGCTGGCGGGTGTGGACGACGATAAATTTGACGCCGCCATGGCGGTGATCGAGCGGGTGTGCAAGTCCCGCAAGCAGATCGCGCCCCATCCCACTGCCATGGCCGGGGTGTCCGGGGTGTATTCCCCCTATCCCATTGAGGTCACGGTGGGCGGCGCGACGGTGTTCGTGCTGACGGTGGATCAGTTCATCAAGCTGTAAGGAGTCTTCCCATTGGCACAAAGCGCTACCCAGAACCAACATGCAGCGCCCGCCTTATTGGATTTTGCTCGGCAGGGCGCTGTTTATGATGGCCTGATGAACACGCTGCGGCAGGGCAGCTTTGTCCATGCCTACCTCATCAGCGGCGGCGCGGGGCTGGGCAAGCGAACCCTGGCGGCGCTGATGGCGCAGTACCTGGTGTGCACGGGGACGGACAAGCCCTGCGGCCAGTGCGCCGCCTGCGTTCAGGCGCGGGAGGGCAATCATCCCGACATCATCCTGGTTCGACCGGGCGAGCCCATCAATCCCCGGGTGGATCGGGGGCTGAAAAGCATCCCCGTGGACGAGATCCGTCAGGTGAACGAGCTGGCGGGCCGGCATACCTTTGAAGGCGGAAGACGGGTTGTCATCATCCAGAGCGCCCATCAAATGACGACGCAGGCGCAAAACGCGCTGCTGAAGACCCTGGAAGAGCCCATGCCGGGCACCGTGTTCCTGCTGGTGACCGACGCGCCGGAGCTGCTGCTGACCACCATCGTCAGCCGCTGCCGGGCGCTGAAGCTGCATCCCTGGCCGGACGAGACGATCCTCGCTGCGCTCAAGGCAAGGGGCGTGGCGGAGGGAAGGGCCAGGGAGACACTGCCCCTGTGCGGCGGCTCCATTGGCCGCGCCATCAGCATGGCGGCGGATGAAGCCTACTGGCAGCGCCGGCAGGAGGTTATGCGGGATTTCTTCGGGCTGGAGAGCAGGAGCGAGATCCTGCGCGTATCCGGCGTGTGGAAGGAGCGCAGGGACGCCGCTGCGGAGCTGCTGGATGATGTGGAGGAATTGATTCGCGCGCTTCTGCTGGTACGCCTGGGACAGCGGGAGGCGTCAGCCGTTTCCGAATACCCGGAAGCGTGGCAGCGCATGGCCCGGGAGGGCGGCATCTCGGCTTTCGCGTCGCTGATGGACGCGGTAAGCCAGGCCCGACGCTTGCGGGCCAGCCAGGTAACATGGCAGGCGGTGGTGGAAAAGCTTCTGCTGCGCCTGATGGAGGAAAAAAGCAAATGGTCAATGTGATTGGCGTTCGCTTCCAGAACGCCGGAAAGCTGTACTTTTTTGATCCCGGCTCCTTGTGGCCCACGCCGGGGGATTTCGTCATTGTGGAAACGGCCCGGGGCATCGAGTTCGGGGAGGTGGTCACATCCATGCGGGAGATCAACGACGAGCTTCTTCAGGCGCCCCTGAA
Organism: uncultured Clostridia bacterium; assembly: GCA_947565865.1. Taxonomy (GTDB): domain Bacteria; phylum Bacillota; class Clostridia; order Christensenellales; family Aristaeellaceae; genus UBA11524. Next base: position 20,944 of record CANOHT010000032.1, on the reverse strand, counting down.
GAAGGTGGTTCGGATCGCTACCGCCCAGGATGTCCGCCACGCCCAGGAGAACAAGGCGGGCGAGAAGGAAGCCTATGCCATCTGCCAGAAAAAAATTGCCGAGCACAAGCTGGACATGAAGCTGGTCAGCGTGGAATATACCTTTGATAACAGCAAGATTCTTTTTTACTTCACGGCCAATGGCCGTGTGGACTTCCGCAGCCTGGTGAAGGACTTGGCCGCGGTGTTCAAGACGAGAATCGAGCTGCGGCAGATCGGCGTCCGGGATGAGGCGAAGATGCTGGGCGGGCTGGGCCCCTGCGGTCGGCCCATTTGCTGCGGCAGCTTCCTGGGGGATTTCCAGCCTGTGTCCATCAAGATGGCCAAGGAGCAGAATCTCTCCCTCAACCCCACCAAGATCAGCGGCGTCTGCGGCCGTCTGATGTGCTGTCTCAAATATGAGCAGGACAACTACGAGCAGACCCGCAAGCGGATGCCCAAGGTGGGCAAGGAGGTCATTACCCCTGACGGCAACGGTGTGGTGTGGGACCTGAACATCATCAAGGAAACCGTCCGCGTGCGCATCCAGAAGGGCGACAGCAGCGAGCTGCGGGATTATCCTGTGGCGGATGTTCAGCGTCCGGGTCAGCCTGCCCCCGCCCGGGAGGATGCGCCTAAGGAAGCGCCCGCCACGGAGGCGGCGGAGGCTTCGGCGGAAGGCGCAGCGCAGCAGCGGCCCGAGCGTCCGGCGCGCAAGCGTTCCGACCAGCCCAGGGAAGGCAGGCCGCCACGCGAGCGGAAGGAAAAGCCCCAGAAAGCGGAAGGCGAGCAGCGGCTGGGCAAGCCCGTTCAGCGGGAGAACCCCAACAAAAAGCCCCGGGAGGAGGAGGAGGGCCGGCCAGAGCGCCGCAGAGAAAACCGCGGCGTGAAGCCGGAAAGCGCGGAGAAGCCTCAGCGCAAGCCTGACAGCAATCCCTGGAAGGCGGCTGTGGAGCAGGCGCTAAAGGCCGCACAAAAGCAGGAGCCGGTTCCGGAGACAGTCTCCGCGGCGAGGGAAACGCTCCATGTGAATCCGGAGGATCATGAGGATACGCCCTATGCCGCGCCTGTGACCGATGAGGACGATACCATCTGATGCCGGAGCGAAACATTGGTAAAAAAACGGCGAACACTTGCGTTTTTTGACGAACCGTGGTATCATACAAGCATTGCACGCGAAGCGTGTACTTGGAGGAGGTGAAACCATCATGGCTTACAAGATTTCTGATGATTGCATCAGCTGCGGCGCCTGCGCTGCGGAGTGCCCCGTGGAGGCCATCTCTGAGGGTGATGGCAAGTACGTCATCAATCCTGACGTGTGCATCGAGTGCGGTGCCTGCGCCGAGACCTGCCCTGTGGGCGCGCCCGCTCAGGCGTAATGACCGATGAATCAAAAAAGTGGCTTATGCCACTTTTTTGTTTTGGGACGCGTTTTTGCGCCTTGCTGGGCAAGCGGCTTTTCCGGCCTCGGGTTCAGCGGCGCGGGCCCGGCAGATTCTCTGATACTTTCGGCTCGTCTGCTCCCCGCAGCACGCGACAAAGGGGCTTTTGCCGCGCAACATTCCATGCTTGCGGCGGCGTGACGGATATGGTATAATAAAAACATATTGGATACAATGATGAAAGGAACGGTGTATGAACCATGCTGAAGACGACATTTCCGGGCATCAACGTCGGTTCCTCGGCCCTGGGTTTTGGCTGTATGCGCCTGCCCATGGCGGACGGCAAGATTGACGAGACGGAAGCGATTCGGATGATTCGCCACGCCATCGACAATGGCGTGACCTATATTGACACGGCCTATCCTTACCATGGCGGCGAGAGCGAGGTGCTGGTGGGCAAGGCGCTGAAGGACGGCTACCGTGAAAAGGTGACGCTGGCAACGAAGCTGCCTATGTGGCTGGTCAAAACCCATGAGGATATGATGCGCTACCTGGACGAACAGCTGGCGAAGCTCCAGGTGGACTATGTGGATTTTTATCTGCTCCACGCCATGGACGCTGGCAAGTTCCGCCTGGCCAAGGAGCTGGACTATCAGCGGTTCTTCGCTGAGGCCATGGCCCAGGGGAAGATCCGCTATCCCGCGTTCTCCTTCCATGATGACGCCAAGACCTTCCTGAACATCCTGAACGACTATGATTGGAAGATGTGCCAGGTGCAGATGAACATCCTGGACGATAATAATCAGGCGACGCTGAAGGGCATTCAGGCGGCCCATGAAAAGGGCGTGGGCGTGGTGGTGATGGAGCCCCTGCGCGGCGGCCTGCTGGCCAATCCGCCCACGGAGGTTGTGAAGCTGTACGAAAGCTGGAGCGTCCGCCGCAGTCCGGTGGAATGGGCCTTCCGCTATCTGTACACCATGCCCGGGGTGGTGACCATTCTCAGCGGCATGAGCACCATGGAGCAGGTGCAGGACAATCTGCGCATTTTCGATGTGCCCCAGGGAGAAAGCCTCACCGAGGCGGATCGTCGGCTGTACAGCGAGGTGAAGGCGACCTACATGGCCTGCACCAAGACGCGCTGCACTGGCTGCCGCTATTGCCAGCCATGCCCCATGGGTGTGAAGATTCCGAACATCTTCCAGGGCTATGATACCACCCTGCTGCGCCATGGCGGCAGCTTCAAGGAGGGCTATGGCCGGATTGCGGCGGAAAACGCCGACGCCTCCCGGTGCGTGGGCTGCCGCAAGTGCGAGCGGGCCTGCCCGCAGCAGCTGCCCATCGTTCAGTACCTGAAGGAAATTCACAGCGAGTGCCAGGCGTGAGCCGAGGCACCGGCTGCGCTAAAACATAACGCAAGCCCCGCAAGGCTTTAGCTTCCTTGCGGGGCTTGCGTTTTATGTCCTTCTGCTGAAGCTGTAGGGATTCATCCGCGTCTGTGGGGTCAGCACGGAATGGGACAGGCTGCGGTTCTTGGTAACGTTGAGCACCAGCGCGATGCCGCCCATGTTCGTCACCATGTTGGAGCCGCCGTAGGAAAGGAAGGGGAGGGGAATGCCGGTGATGGGCATCAGTCCCAGCGTCATGCCGATGTTCTCAAAGACGTGGAACAGCAGCATCGCCATCACCCCGATGATGATAAGCATACCGTATTTGTCCCGGGTATAGCGGGCCAGGTAAAGCATCCGAAGGATGATGAGCAGATACCCCAGCAGCACCAGGGAGCACCCCACAAAGCCCCAAGCTTCGCCAATGGTGGCATAGATGAAATCCGTCCAGTCGGCGGGCACATAGTTGAGCTGATACAGCGCGCCGTCCACAAAGGTGCCCACGCCGGTAAGGCCGCCTGCGCCGATGGCCATTTTGCTCTGGGACTGCTGATAGGCGTCGTCCAGTGGCGATAAGTCGGGATTGACGAAGGCCAGAATGCGCGCCAAACGGTAGTCGTCCGAGCCGGAGGCCACCATGAAGCCATAGATGGCCAGCAGCATCAGGAGCGCGGCGGCGGCCATGCCAAGCAGCAGCTTGATGTCCACGTTGGAGAAGTACAGCATGATGGCGAAGAGGAAAACAATTACCAGCATGGAGCCGGTCTCGCCGGAAAGCAGGATGATGCCGCAGGGAATCAGCACCATCAGCATAATGCGGATGAATTCCCGCACGTTGCTCATGGGCCGGTCATACCGGGAGAGGGTTTTGGCAAGCATCAGAATCATGGACAGCTTGATAAACTCCGACGGCTGAATGGTAAAACCCCAGATGATGTCCAGCCAGGCCTTCACGCCCTCCGCGCGGTTGAAAATCCACACCACAAAGACCAGCAGCGTACCGCCGTAATAGGCCAGCTCGGTGTGGCGGCGGAGAAAGTCGTAGGGGATGTTCATGATGACTGCGATGACGAAGGGGGCCATAGCCAGGAAAATGCACTGGTTGACCGCCGAGGAGGATTCGACAATGTGGTTCAGCAGGGACGTGTCGGCGCTGGAGGAAGGGGAATAGGTGGCGACGCATACTGCCAGTACGCCGAAAACGGCCATGGAGAAGACCAGAATCAGCAAAGTCTTGTCTACATGGGCCCGGGAGCGTCTGTTTTCACCGATCAATACGTTTGACCTCCTTGATGCGCGGGGCAAATAGCCGACGATACCAGGGCTTGGACGCCGTGCCATAGGCGGGGAGCGCCCAGGCCTGTCCGGCCATGCGTCCGGCAATGCGGGCAAGGGCGCGCTGGCCCTCGCAGTCCGCGTCCATGGGGCTGAAATGGCCGATCTGGGCCCGGTAAATGGTGCGATCCTCGGGCACCTCGCCCATCAGGCTGAGATCGAGGGTTTGGGCCACCACCTGCGCGCTGTACATTTCCCCGGCCTGGATGAGCTCGGGCATCAGCCGGTTAACGATCAGGGAAGGGCGGGGGAGACGCTTGCCCTCCAGGGTGAAGACGGCGCGCTCGGCGTCGCGGATGCACACGTCATCCGGTGTGCAGATAATCATGGTTTCATCATATTCAGCGGAGAGCAGGCCGCGCAGGCCGCGCTCAATGCCAGCCGGGCAGTCAATCAGCACGTGGTCGTGGGTCGCCTTCAGCTCGGCGATAATCTTGCGGAAGGCCTTGGGGTCCAGTTCCTTCGCCCGGGCGAACTGGGCTGCCGGGAGCAGTGAGAGCTTGGGCAGATCCACTGGGCGAATAAGGGCCTGCTGAAGGCGGCAGTCCTTGTTGCACACGTCCACCAGGTCATAAACGATGCGGTTTTCCAGGCCCAGCAGGGCGTCCTGATCCCGAAGACCGATGTCCGCGTCCACGATGCAGGTGTTCAGTCCGCGACGCGCCAGCGCTACGGCCAGGCAGGAGACGATGGTGCTTTTGCCTACGCCCCCCTTGCCGGAGGCGATCAACCAGGCTTTTGACATGCTGCATTCCTCCCAAATTATCAGTGGTGGAAAAGGCGCTGCGTTACGGCGCCAGGGAGTTGCCGGAGGGAAGATCGTAGTCGGTGGTGCGCAGCGTTTCCTGATCCAGATACCAGGTGATGAAGTCGCGGGCGGCCATGGCCGCTTCACCGCCGGAGTAGCCGTTGGGCACGAAGGAAACCACGACGATTTCCGGGTTTTCGTAGGGCGCGAAGCAAACGAACCAGGCGTTGTTCTCCAGGTCGATGTTGGAGACCTGGGCAGTGCCTGTCTTGGCGGCCAGGATCGAAGAAGCGTCATACTTCCAGCCCTTGAAATACTTGGCGGCGGTACCGGACTCGTCCACAACGCCCTGCATGCCCTGACGGATCAGGGAGAAGTTATCGCTGGGATCGTCGATGGTATTGACCAATTGAGGCTCTCGCTGGCTGAGAATCTCGCCGCTGGGGGAGATGATGGAGTCCACAATGGATACGTTGTAAACATGGCCGCCGTTGGCTACCGCCGTAACGTAGCGGGCCACGGCGATGGGCGTCACCACCGTCACCGACTGCCCAATGGCCGTCAGGATGGTCTGGCCGCCGCCCCATTTGATCTCGTTCATGTAATTGTAGGTGTCGCCGATGACCTTTTGCAGGTAGACCATTTCCTTGGTCATGTTCAGCTCTTCCATGAGGATGGTGCGCATATTGTCCACCCAGTCGCCCTGGTTGGTGTTGACGGCCATGTCCATCAGCCGCTTGGCGCACACGGAAAGGCGCTCGTCATCATACTCAATGTTGCGGGAAGCGCCGCATTCACGCAGGTGCTTCTTGATGGCGTTGAAGACGATGATGGGCATGGATGTATCCTGGCTGGCCTCGTTCATGGCCTTGGAGGGGTCATACAGGGTATTCTGGCTGCCCACCACAGAGCGAACCTCGCCCGGGAGATCGATGCCGGTGCGGGAGGTCAGGCCGAACATGGAGGAATAGCGGTAAAGGCGTTCCTCGCCCAAGCGGCTGCCCAGCTCATAGAAGAAATAGTTGCAGGAGTGGGACAGACCGTCCACAATGGTCTGGTTGGCGTGCTTCCAGCGATAGCTGGCGTTGATCCAGCATTTGGGAGCGGTGGTCTTATCATTGTTGTACTTGGTGTAGTAGCCGTCATCGGAAATGCGCTCGGTGGGCTTCAGCACACCCGAATCCAGCGCGCCGTAGCCTGTGACCATCTTGAAGATGGAGCCGGGGGTGGCGCGGGCATGGATGCCGTAGTTCAGCAGCAGATTGCGCTCATCCGACAGAATCGCGACGGCGTCTTTTCCGCCGGAAACCAGGGCGTTGAGGTCGTAGGTGGGGTAGTTGGCCATCGCCAGTACCCGATCCTGCATGTCCATGACGATCAGGGTTCCGTGCTCGGCCAACTGCATGGGATATTGCTCCCAATTGCGCTTGGCAATCTTGGCGCGGTTATCCTCCAGCCAGTCGGAGTCGACCATGTACTGTTCCTGCTTGTTGCGGATGGTGTTCACGTTGTCCGCCATGGCGCGCTCGGCCACCTGCTGATAGCTGCTCTTCAGCGTCAGCTTAACGTTGTTGCCGTCCTGGGGCTCGGTATAGCTCAGCTCGCGAACCACCTTGGACCACTGGTCGCGCTCCACCACGCGGCTGCCCTGGCGCAGGGAGCTGTTTTGCGTCAGCCAGTCCTCCATGGAGGACTCGATGCCGTCGCGGCCAATGGTATCATTGTAGGAATAGCCCTTGGGCCGAAGGGAGTTCCACATGCTCTGGCTGGGAATTTTTCCGATGTAGCCGATGACCTGGCTGGCCAGGGTCTGGCGGGGATAGACGCGCTTGGTGCCCACGGAAATTTCCATGCCCGGGAGGGTCATGGAGCGAGTCTCCACCTCTATGACCGTTTCATAGGATACATCGCCGGCAATGGTGATGGGCTGAGAGTTGAACACGTTCATCTGCATTTCGGAATAGACGGCCATCACCTTGAGGGTTGTGGCTTCGTCCAGGATGAAGGGCTCAACGTATTTCTCGCCCTCCGACGCCTTGAGGGCTTCCCGCTCTTCCTCAGAGTTGACGATGCGGTAGCGGTGCTTGAGGGCTGTATAGCAGCTGGCGGCGTCGGGATAAGCGCTGAGCTTGGAAACATAGTTGTTGGAGCGCCACTGCTTCTCACGGGTGGCCAGCACGCTGTCGGACACACCGCTGCCGAAGTTGAACTGCCATTCCTGGGTTTCCGGGTTGCGCTCGATGACGTAATTGAAAGCCAGCTCGCCCCCGTGCCGCTCAATAATGTCAAGGGTATCGACGATGGCAGGGGTATAAACCTTATAATCGGACTTGGAATTCTGGCTGGCGTCCTTGTAGAAGGTTACGTTGTAGACCAGCTCGTCCTCCGCCAGGACAACGGAATCCGCGTCGATGATGTTGCCGCGTTTGCCCCGCAGCGTGATGGTTTTGGTACGGTTGTTATCCGCCTTTTCGGCATAATAATCGCTTTGGCGCAGCTGCAGGTTGACCAGACCGCTGAGCAGGTAGGCGAACATGGCCAGCAGAATGAGGATGAAGGCGATATAGCGCCACTTCATGCCTGTTTTCAGATTGCTCATGGGGGTACCTCCTCTCCAAAGGTCCGCAGACAAGGATTAGCGGGCGGGAGCCGTCCGTCTGAAGCCCAGAAAGCGTCGCAGGGGCAGCATCAGCACAGCGGTGATGACGACCGTGGCCGTCAGGTTGATCAGGCTGCGGCCGAAGTGCGCCGCTGTGAGGGTTACGCCGCCAAGGTAGATGTAGATGAGATTGACGGCCTCATAAAGGACGACATTCATGGCAGCGCACAGGGGGGTACGCACATAGGGGCTGGCGTTGGCTCCCGGACGGCCGAGGAATAGATCCATCAGCCCATTGATGAAGGCATGGCGGCGCTTGACGCTGCGGCCCAGGCTGCGCTCCTCCTCCAGGCGCTTCTCGCTTTTGTCAGCGAAGAAAATGCTGCAAAACAGCGCCCCCAAGGGGTAGAGCAGCAGATTCATCATCGGCAGGGAAGGGAGCATGGTCTCCATGACAATGCCGTAGAGTCCGCCCACCCATAGCGCCCGTAGCCGACCATAGCCCACCGTCAGTACGGCGATGACCGCATAGAGCAGGCTGGGCGTTACCCCGCCAATGCTCACATAGGGCATCACGCATACCTGAAAAAGATAGCCAAGGGCAATGACCAGAAAAAACTTGACCTGCAGCCAAAGATAGCGGCGGGAGGAATCACGCTTTTTCACCTGTCATCCTCCTCGAAGGTCAGCTCGCCGGGATTCAGGGTCACATAGGGGGTAGGGGTGGGGGTAAAGGTCGGCGTGGGGGACGGCGTGGGTTCGCCGCTGACCACATGATACTCGTATACCGGGCCGGCGATGGTGGGGACGGGCGTGGGCGCCGGCGTTGGCGTGGCCGTGGGCGCCTCGGTGGGCGTGGGGGACGGCGTGACGGTGACATTGGGATCCGGCGTGGCGGTCTGGCCGAAGACGGAGGTGGAACCAATCTTCAGCGTCGGCATGGGCCGGGCGGTGGGCAGCGGAACAAACTCATTGTAGCTGCTGGCGCTCTCTCGTCCCTGGACGGCTTCCGCCGTGGGCTTATAGCGCAGGACGATCACATACTCCAGATGCTCAAAGTCCACCTGAGGCTGCACAACGATGTACTGCTTGTTGGCGTCCATGCCGCGGGTGGATTCGCGCACGGTGCCGATGGGAATGCCCTTGGGGAAGGAGAGGCCAACGCCGGAGGTAACCACCAGGTCGCCGGGGCGGGGCAGATGATCCTCGGGCAGGTAATACATGCGGCACATAGGCTGACCGTCGATGCCCAGCGTTCCGCGCACGGTGCCCTGATCCCGGCTGGACTGGATCAGTCCGGCGATGGAGGCTTCGCTGTCAATGATTGAGCGAACCTGGCTCTTCGTTTCGCTGACGGTCTCCGTGTAGCCCACCAGCGCGCCGGAAATGGTCACGGCCATGAATTCGGAAATGCCGTCCCGCCGCCCGCGGTTGATGGTGAAGGTGGAGAAGTAGTTGCCGTCATCCCGGCCGATGACCGTGCAGGCGATGGGGTTCATATTTTCATTCGCAGACATTTCGTCATACATGTTTTCGTATTGGGAAAGCTGGTACTGCAATTCATCCGCCCGCATGGCCTGATAGACCAGCTGCTCGTTTTCGGCGCGAAGGCGGTTGTATTCCGTTTCCAGATTGGCCCGCAGCTTCAGCGTCCGCATATAGCCGAAGAAGGACTCGGTGATGCCGGAAAAAACGCTCTGCGCGGGCGTTACCACCTGAGAGACAATGCCTTCGGGCAGCTTCAGGAAGGCCATGCCCGGCATGATCTGAGATAGGAGCATCATGCCCAGTGTGCCGACGATGACCAGGGTAATAGCGACCAGCCAAACCGTGCGCAGCCGCCGGGGCAGCTGTTTGCGCTCACGCTTTTCCTGGGGGCGAATGCGGGGCGCCTTTTTACCCTTGATCTTGCCGCGGCCGATGACGGCGTCGTCTTCCTCCGCCTCCTCGGTGTCACCCACGGCGTCCGCCAGCTTTGACAGGGCCTGCTCGGGCGTGTCGGAAGCATCGCCATAGGCCGTCCCGCCCTCCGGCTCGCCGCTGGGCAGATCGCGCTTGATGCTTTCCAGACCGTCATAGATAAAATCATCATAAGCCGGGGTTGCGTCGGGCTCCTCCCGGCGCTGACCGCGCCTGTTGCGCGCCATAGACCTATCACCTCGCTTGCTGTTGGTCGGGGCTTATTCCCCCTGCATCAGGCCGTTTTGCCCGATGGCGGTGAGCAGCTGCATGTTTTCCCCCAAGTAACCAAGGCCCATCACCGTGCAGTCCTCGGGCTCCTTGGCGATGAGCACGGGCATGCCCAGCTCCGTGGCGATGAACTGATCCATCGCGAAAAGCTGCGCGCCGCCGCCGGTGAGGTGGATGCCTCCGCGCATCACGTCCGCCGCCAGCTCCGGCGGGGTACGCTCCAATACCCACTTGATGGCCGCGATGATGGCCAGGCAAGGCTCCCGCAGGGCCTCATAGGCCTGGGCGGAGGTAAAGTCAATGTCCATGGCCTGGGGGGAAAGCAGATCCCGTCCGCGGATGCGAACCTGCCGGCTCTCGCTGACGGGCATGGCGGTAGCCAGGTCAATCTTGACATCTTCCGCCGTGCGGTCACCGATGAGCATGTTGAACTCGCGCTTGATGTAATTGATGATGGCCTGATCCATCTTCACCCCGCCCATGGGAACGCTCTGAGCCACCACGATGCCGCCCAGGGAGACGATGGCCGCGTCTGTGGTGCCGCCGCCGATGTCCACCACCATGCTGCCCACCGGCTCGTATACCGGCAGGCCCGAGCCGATGGCCGCGGCGAAGGGTTTCTCAATGAGATAGACCGTCTTGGCCCCGGCGATTTCAGCCGCCTCGCTGATGGCCTTGCGGGACACGGCGGGCAGGCCGGTGGGCACGGACACGACCACCTTGGGCTTGACCACATGGCTCACGCCGATGGCCTTGCGGATGAAATAGCGCAGCAGCATCTCCGTCATGTCAAAGTCGGAGATGGCGCCGTTCTTGATGGGCCGGACGACGGACAGCGCCTCGCTGGTGCGGCCCATGAGGAACTTGGCCTCGTCGCCCACCGCGCGGACATTGCGCTTGTTGTTGCTGTCAATGACCACCATGGTGGGTTCGCTGATGACGATGCCCCGGCCGCGGACATAGACAACCGTGTTGGAGGTACCCAGATCAATCCCGATTTCAGGAGCAAAAAAAGCCATGCGCTATCAAACCTCAATTCATCTATCGGAAGCCGCGGGAGAGGCGCTGAGGACATGAAGTCCGGCGGCCTCCAGCAGGCGGCGAGCGAGGGTCAGCGGGAGTCCGATGACATTGGCGGAGGAGCCGCGGATTTCCTCAATCCACAGCCCGGCAACGCCCTGCAGGGCGTAGGAGCCCGCCTTGTCGAAGGGTTCGCCCGTGGCGATGTAGGCGCGAATGTCCGCGTCTGTCATATCGCCAAAGCGGACGGAGGTTTCCTCCGCGCCGTGATATTCACGGCCCGCAGCATCCACCACGCACACGCCGGTATACACATGATGCCATCGCCCGGAAAGCATCCGCAGGGTGCGGAAGGCGTCTTCCGCGTCCCGGGGCTTCCCCAGGGGGATGTCGTCGATGGCGACCAGGGTATCGGAGGCCAGCACCGCTTTGCCGGGATGCTTTGCGGCGCCGGCGGCCGCCTTCCGCCTCGCGAGCTCTTCCACAGCGGCGCGGGCGCCAAGGTCACAGCGCTCGTCCACGTCGGGAGCGTCCACCAGGAAAGGGATGCCCGTCAGGGCGAGCAGTTCGCGGCGTCGGGGCGAGGCTGACGCGAGAATCAGCGGCGGATCAAAGCAGGTCATAGGAAGCCTCCAATGCTAAAGACATTCCAGCTTGTATTATACCACAGAATGGCGGCTGATGGAAATAAATCTGTAAAATTTTCACCGGATCCTCATCAGAAAAGACGAAAATGTTCAAAACGGAATCAATGCGCCTTCAATCGGACATCCATATAAGGCGTGAACGACGGGTCGCTTTTCGCGGTACAGGTAGGCCGAGGGCAAATGGAAAAGGGCCTGCTTCCGGCGACCGACGGTCGAAGGGAAGCAAGCCCTTCCTGCTTGCGATTGATTCAGCGTATTCTTATCTTATTGGAAGCGCGACAGATCCAATCGGCGCATGGCGGGCAGCAGCAGGAGGCCGAGGCCCACAGCCGCGACTTCCCCCACGGCCACCTCAGCCATGGTGAGCCAGAGCGGCAGCGCATAGAAGACGGAGAGCATCGCGCCCACAATGATGCCGTTGGCAACCACGGGACACAGAGCGGCCAGCAGCGGCTTGCGGCGTAGGGCGTAGGTGCCCACGGCGGCAATCAGCGTGGCCAGGGTGCCGAACAGCACATCCCAGACGGCCACCGGGCTGAGCAAGTTGGCCGCCAGACATCCCACCGCCAGGCCGGGAATGGCTTGGGGCAGCAGAATGGGCAGCAGCGTCATGGCTTCGGAAACGCGGCATTGAATGCTGCCGTAGGAAATCGGAGCCAGCAGGATGGTCAGCGCGGCGTAGAGCGCGGCGATCATGGCGCTCAGGCACACGGACCGGGTGGTGAGGAGCTTCTTGAACATAGAAGACCTTCCTTTCCTAAATATGAAATTCATTTGCAAAGCGAAAACAGTCGCAAGCATGAAAATCATACCACAAAACGGGCTGCATCACAAGAGCAAAATCCGGGCAGGATGATGACTGCGCCGGACATTACGGCGACATCAGGCAAGGAGGGTGTTCAATATGGCTCATCAGAAGAACAACCAGTGCATCCATTGCAGCGTGGAAAGCTGCCAGCATCATGCGGTGGACGACATCTGCTCCCTGACCGACATCAAGGTCAGCCCCAAGGAGTGCTGCTGCAACGGCCGCCCCGATGAGAGCATGTGCTCCAGCTACAAGTGCCGCTGGTAAACGACGCTTCGCCATCGTTGGCAATCGGAAAAGCCTGCGGGAAGGAGACGGCGTGTCGGATCAATACGCCGTCTCCTTCCTCCTTGCCATTGGAATGAACTGTTGGGGTGACAAGCTTGAACGACGCCATATCCGCCAGTCTGGAAAAAAGCCGTGCCGTTATGGAAAAGAGGCTTTATCAGGATGTCAATCAGGACATGCGCTGCCGGCTCTTCCGCGTTTATCGCCGGGAGGCCGTTGTTTATTTTGTGGACGGCGTGATCTCCACCGACTTTTTGCAGCATTATCTCCTTGAGCCGCTGGCGGAATTGATCGACGTCCCTTTTCAGGGCGATCTGGCCCAGCGGCTGTCCGAGGTGGTGCCGATTATGGGCGCCAAGCGGGCGGAGACGTATCAGGAGGCCGTGAAGCAAATGATGGGCGGTCAGGCGGTGGTCTTCGCGGACGGCATGGGGGAGGCGGTGTGCTTCGACATCCGCATGTTCGTCCATAGGAGCGTTTCGCCGCCCTTGACCGAAAGCGTGGTCAACGGCCCTCACGAGGGCTTCAACGAATCCATCCGCGATAATATGACGCTTCTTCGGCGGATTCTGCAAACGCCGGAGCTGATTGGTGAAATGACCTCCATCGGGGATCGCTCGCCCTTGGGGCTTTGCGTGATGTACCTGAAGGACGCTGTGGATGAGGACAACCTGCGGCGGGTGAAAAACCGTCTGAAAAGCCTGCATGTGGATCATGTGATGTCCATCGGCGCTCTGGAGCAGCTGATGGAGGATAATCCGTTTGCGCTTTTGCCCCAGTGCTGCCTGACCGAGCGGCCCGATCGAGCGGCGTCTTTCCTGTTGGAGGGCCAGATTGTGCTGGTGCTGGACGGCGCGCCTCAGGTGCTCTGCCTGCCGGTGAGCTTTCTGCACCTGATTCATACCTCCGACGATACCTCCCTGCGCTGGCAATACGGTACCTTTCTGCGGCTGACAAGGCTGATGGGCGCGGCCATCACGCTGCTTTTACCGGGGCTGTTTGTGGCGGCCGTGACCTTCCACCCGGAGCTGCTGCCCGTGACGCTGCTGACCGCCATTCTGGAAAGCCAGGCGGCGGTGCCCCTGTCAATTCCCATGGAAATGCTGCTGATGCTTTTGATGTTCAACCTCATCGGTGAGGCGGGGACGCGGGTGCCGGGGGTGGTGGGCAGCTCCCTGGGGACGGTCAGCGGCCTGATTCTGGGCCAGGCCGCGGTGGAGGCCAAGCTGGTGCATCCGCTGCTGATTATTGTGGTGGCGGTATCCAGCCTGGGCAGCTACGCGATCCCTGATTACTCATTGGGCCTGGCCTTCCGCATTGCCCAGCTGGTCTTCCTGGCGGTGAGCAGCGTGTTTGGGCTGTACGGCATGGTGCTGCTGCTGGGGGCGTCGGCGATCCGGCTGTGCGGCATGCGCTCCCTGGGTTCGCCCTTCGCCGCGCCCATCGCGCCGGTGCGCACCCATAACCCGGATGTTTATATCCGCTATCCTCTCTGGCGTCAGCGGCTGCGAACCTGGCTGGCGAATCCCTCGGCGCCTTACCGCACGCGGGGACGGATGCGCGGCTTTACCAGGAGGCGGCCATGAGGACGACGACACCGGTTCACAGTGCCGCGGAACGGGTGGAAATGCGGGTTAAGGGCGATCGGCGGGCAAGGGTATGCCAGGTGTGGCTCTTGTGCGTGATGTCCATCCTGCGCGTGGGGCTGACGGAAATCGTGCCCCTGTGCGGCAGCGCGGCCTGGTGGGTGCTGGCGGCGTGCCTGCTCCCGGCGGCGGCCTTCTACGCGCTGGCCTGCTATGCCATGCGCAGAACCGGCACGGAAACCCTCACCGAGGCGGCCCGCGCGCTGCTGGGAGCGGCAGGGGTGTGGGCACTGTCCATTTTGTGGGGCGTCCTGCTTCTGCTGGACGGCGCGGCCAGCATGACGGCGCTGGTGACCTCCTTCACCGAGGGCATTGGCACACAGGGAACCCAGGTGACCATGGCGGGCGTGACGCTGCTCGCGCTTTTGTTCTGCCTCCATCGGGACGGTTTGGCCTGGGGGATTTATTTCATGCGCCTGGCGCTGCTGGCCATCGCGGCGTGCCTGGCCGCGGGGCTTGCGGGGCTGGCGGCTCCGGATCATCTTCATCCGCTGCTGGGGCAGGGGAGAGCGTCCATCCTATCGGCGGTTCGTGTCAGCGCGTCGGTGGGCTGGCCGCTGCTCCTGCTGGCCGACACCGCTCCGCCAAGGCCCCGGCGGGCTGGTCTGCTTCTTCCGCCCGTGCTGCTGGCGGTGGGCGGCGTGCTGCTGGTTTGCCTGGCTTTTCCCAATGAAAGCCTGGTACAGGAAAGCACCCTGGCGGGCAGGCTGCTGCAGCCGGTGTTCTACCTGCCCCAGGCCCTGCGGACGCTGGCGCACAGCCTGATGATGCTGCTATTCTTTCTGAGCATCGCCACCGCGTCCCAGCTGGCCGCCAATCGGTTTCTTACCCCCAAGGGAAGAGAATTGCCCTGGCTGGCAGGGGTGGCGGCGGCGCTTGTCGCCGGGACGCAGCTGGCGCCCATCCGCGCGCTGTGGAGGCTGGTGACGCTGGGCCTGGTCTGGCTTCCGGCACTGCTGGCTGTGCTGATCCTGCTGCTTAATGTATGGAGGAAGCCATGCGTAAAGTAATCCTATATCTTCTGTGCGCGTGCCTGCTATGCGGCGGCTGTTCATCCGCGCTTCCCGCGGAGGAGCGCTCCTTTGCCGTGGCCCTGGGCGTCAGCGCGGCGGCCAATGTCTGGGAGGTAACGGCCCGTATTCCCACCTACCAGCAGGGAGGCGGCTACCTGACGCTCTCTGCCCAGGGAGCGACCTTGGCCGAAGCGCTGTCCATGCTGGACGCCGCCGCGCCCATGAGGATGCACTACGGGCAGACACGCCTGCTGATCGTCAGCCAAGGATTGGCGGAGTCGGCGGACTTTCCGGGGGTGCTGAAAGCGCTCTCCCGCCTTCGGGATATGCGGCTTCAGGCCCAGGTCTGCGTCACGGCGGATGATCTGCCGGCCTTTATGGATGCGCTGGAGCCTCAAACGGGCACCCGGCTGAGCAAGTCCTTGGACATCCTCCTGGAAACCCGGCGGGAACTGGGGGTGGTGCCGGAAGCCTCTCTGTCCTCGGTGCTGCTGATGGGCGAAAGGCAGTGTCCTGTGCTGCTGTCCGCCGCCCTGGCGGGAGAGGAATCGGTCAGTCGGCAAGGCATGGAGGCGCCGCCGGAACGGCAGAGCGTTCGGAGCGCGGGAGACATCCGCTTTGGCGGAAGCTGGCTGGTGAACGCGGCCGGTCAGGTCAAGGGCAGCCTGAGTCCCAGGGAGACGCAGCTGCTGAACCTGCTGGCGGGAAAGGATCTGCGTAGCAGTCTGGCCATGAGGGATGGCGCGGTAACCCTGTCAGACGCGGGCTGCAAGGTCAAGCTGGATGGCAATACGGTCTTTTGCGATGTCAGGCTTCGCTACACGGACGCCACCTTATCGGAGGAGGGGGTTATTCGGGAGCTGAGCGACGATATACGGGCCGTGACGGCGAAGCTCTCCGCTGCTGACTGCGACGCTCTTGGCCTTGGCCGCCAGGCCATCCGCCACTTCACGGATGTGACCGCCTGGAAGGAGCTGAGCTGGCCTGCGCTGTACCCACGGCTTCAATGGCAGATCACTGTGCGCTTGAACACGGTGACATAACCTGAAAAGAAGACGCCCGGCCGGTTTCGGATGAACCGGCTGGGCGTTTCAAGCGCATCTCATCAACGGAGGCTGTCTTTTGTTGCATGTTATAGGGGAGCTTTTTTTGACAAATTATCTTTGCAAGTCCGGCGCTACTCTTGAATCTGTGGTGATTTTCTCGATTCCCTGCGCCCTCCTTCGCGCCATGAACTCACACCGGCTGCGGGGCGGATCGCCGCTTTATAACAGCGAAGGAATCTGGATGCATTGTCAGGGACTGTATCCGAAGCTTCGCAGGCATAGCTTTGCTGCTGCTCTGACGCGATGACCCGCACGCCATGCTTCGGACGCTTTCCGGCAAGTCCAGGAATCGCGGCGCTTCTTCTCCTTCTATATTCATTGAGGAAATCCCTGGCGCAGGCCGCTGATCTTGGGCGGTTTCATGATGGAAGCTGCCATAATTGTCCTGAGAATGTTTCGTCTCGAACGGTACGATGTGGAACCCTTCCATATTCATGATGATAACAACTTAATATACGGACTGCTCACTGAAGACGGATCGGCCCATCCGCCCGTCTCAATCAACGGCTGGATGGGCATGCGCCATAGCGCTTGAGCAGCGCCTGAAACGCCGGGGCCTCCCGGAGAAAATTATACTCGTTACTGTCCGCGTTCTGAAGCTCGGTCAGGAGCTTGGGCAGAAGGCGCTGACCGAAGCCGCCGGCGGAAATGTCGCCGCTGATATGGCGGTACAGCGGGGAGGCTGCTGGCTGCCAGGGCTCCTTCAGCGCCGTCAGCAGGCCCTCCAGCGCGGAGAGAGCAGAGGCGGTATCCTTGCGAGACACGGCCAGCTGCAGGTCTGCCACATGGGCTCCGTAGGGCCACAGACCAAGGAGCAGGGTCAGCTGATGTGCCGTATCCGCGAAGCATGACGCGTCCTCCTGCCGATGCTGCAGGCAGGCCAGATCCGTTAAGCGGTACAGAATGCTCTGGACGCGGCCGGCATATTGAACCAGGGTGCGCTCCATCAGGGCGGCGGCTTCATCCGTTTGGCCCCGAGCCTGATGCACCGCCGCTTGCAGGAAGATTCTGTCGAACTGACCGCTGTCAGGCAGCTCGCTCAGGTACGCCTCCGCCTGGGCGAGCTCTCCCTGGCTCAGGGCCTGCGAGGCCAGGATGATTTTGGCCTGATCCGCTACGGCGGAATCGTCCGAGGCGGCGGCCTGCCGGAACAAGTAGTCGATGCGCGCATGGGCGTCGTCGGGAACGTCACGCACGGCGGTCATGCCCAGGAGCCCGGTCAGGGTCAGGGCCATGTTCAGCAGCGCTGTGCCGCCGGTGGGATAGCGGCGCGCCATGGCTTCCGCCAGAGCCAGGGCAGCGGCGAAACCGTCGCCTGCCGCCGTTTCGGCCAGGCGGTGGAGAAAGTCCGCCAGCTCCTCCGCACCCATTTCCTCCTGAAAGCATAAAAGCGTATTGGGGTCGGTTTCCAGCAGTCGCGCCAGCGCGGGAAGCATGACGAGGTCGGGGCAGGATACGCCTCTTTCCCACTTGTTGACGGCGGAAGCGGTGACGCCAAGGCGCTGGGCGGCCTGCTCCTGGGTCAGGCCCAGAGCGATCCTTTTCGCTCGGATAACGGCTTGCATGGACAAGGCTGCGCCTCCTTTCTACGCCTTCAGTATACCAGAAGCGGGGGAGGCTGACAACGGCGGCGTAATCAGCTTTCAGGCCGAAAAACGGCGGCGCGCTCAATGACGGAGGTCAGAGGCCGTCATGATTCAGATGGGCATAGGCCTCTACCTGATCCCAAGGGACGGTGAAGCCCGCGCCGTGGGAGCAGAAAACGGAATGGGGAGGGTCGTCCGCCAGGGGATCGTAGCCGGTCGCCTCCACCACGGCGGATTGGTTTTCGCACGGGGCAAAGCGGCTCGTCCAGACCCGCAGGACGCCGCGGCCTCGGGTCAGGGCCGTAAAAGCCTCCTGCCAAGGGGCGAAAAGCGCATAGGGTGCCTCGCCTGTCAGCAGTAGATCGTCGCTTTCATAGGCGGGAGGCTCCAAGGCGGCGCGCATACGGCTGAGGGCGGAGGTCAGGGCGCCGTAAAATTCCCGGGGCGCTCGGATGGAAAAGCCGCACAGGGGCTCCAGCAGGATGCTTTCCGCCCGCATCAGGCCCTGACGGATGGCGCGGTAGGTGGCCTGGCGGAAGTCGCCGCCCTCCGTGTGCTTGAGATGCGCCCGTCCCGTCAGCAGCTCCACGGTAATGTCCGTCAGCGGCGCGCCTGTGAGCACGCCTTTGTGGGCTTTTTCCATCACATGGGTCTCGATGAGCCGCTGCCAATTGAGAGCCAGGGTGTCCACATGGCACAGGCTGCGGAAGCGAATGCCGCTTCCCGGCTCTCCGGGAAGGAGACGGAGGTGAACCTCGGCGTAATGCCGGAGGGGCTCGTAATGGCCGATGCCGATAACCGGCGCGGCGATGGTTTCCCGGTACAGCACGCGAACCGGGCCGAAATCCACGGCAAGGCCGAAGCGCTCCGCCATCAGCTGGCGAAGCACCTCCAGCTGGATTTTGCCCATCATCTGTATGGTCAGCCGCCGTTTTGCTCCGAAACGTTCAGGGAAGGGTTTTCGTCCTCCAGGATACGCAGCTTGCTCAGCATGATGAAAGCGGGCGTAGCCTTCTCGTCCCAGAGCAGATCGGCGGCCATCATGGGCGCGGTACGGAAACGGTTGCGGCCCGGCTGACCGATGCGGTCGCCGGCCTGTATGCCTTCCAGTCCCGGAATGGCTACGATGTCCCCGGCTTCCACGCGGTCAACGGGATGGTAGCGCTCCCCATGGTAAACGCGCAGCTCATTGACCTTCTGGCCGTCGGGCAGCATGTCCTTGACCTGAAGGCTCCCGCTTTGCAGCTTTACAAAGCAAAGCCGGACGCCGGCTGGGTCGTGACGGATCTGATAGCATCGGGCGGTCAGGGGCTGGCTGACGGCACGGCGGTAATCCGTGGGCGTCAGCTCCTCCAGGCGGCGCAGAAAGTCGCTGACGCCCGTGCCGTCCAGGGCGGCGCCCGCCATGAGCGGGAAGCACTGGCGGGCGCGAATCTGCCGCCGCAGGGCCTCTGCCCAACGCGGTGGGTCGAAGCCGCTGTCAAAAAGCGCCTCCAGCAGAGCCTCATCCCGTTCCGCCACAGCTTCAACCAGGGCTTCGTCCATCGCCCCGTCGGCTTGATAAGCCCGCAGATCAACGATGTCCTCCGAAAGCCGTCGGCGCGTCTGCTGGATGACGGCTTCCGGATCAGCCCCCGTCCGGTCGACTTTATTAAGGAAGATAAAAACGGGGACGCCATAGGCCTTCAGCAGCTGCCAGACGGTTTCGGTATGGCTCTGCACGCCTTCGACGCAGCTGATGACCAGCACGGCATAATCCATGACCCACAGCGCCCGCTCCATCTCGGTGGAAAAATCCACATGGCCTGGGGTGTCCAGCCAGTAAACCCGGCTGTCGCCCAAGTTAAAGCTGGCCAGCCCGGAGAAGATGGTAATGCCCCGGGCCTTTTCCAGCGGATGGGCGTCCAGAAAGGCGTCCCGGTGATCCACTCGTCCCAGATGTCGAATGGCGCGCGCCTCGTAAAGCACCTGTTCGGACAGCGTGGTTTTGCCTGCGTCCACATGGGCCAGCACGCCCACAGTCTTGCGCATGGAATCTCTCCCTTCCCCTGATAGTATACTGAACTTGATCTGAAGTGGCAAGGAAAAACGAAAAGGTTACACGGAAGTTACACGGCGAAAGAGGGGTTTCAAGAAAACTTGTGAGAAAATGGGCAAAAAATTGCGTTCAAGTATTGACTACTTCAAAGGCGCATGTTACAATTTACCATGTTTGAACCATCATATGGAACCACCGCTACGCCGACAGCTTCATCGGGAAGTTTGCGGACGCTGTGTTTTCTTTCAGGATTTTTGCAATAAAATGGCGAAGGAGCAAGAAATCATGACGATGATGCGCAAGGGTTTGTCTGTGCTTTTGTCCGCGACGCTGGTCGTCGGCATGAGCATGTCCGGCGGCGCGCGGGCAGAAATGGCCACGCCCACCGAGTTACACCCCGAAAATTCCAATGTCGCAGCGGTGACATTGGAGCCGACGGCGACGCCGTGTCCCACGCCTGCCTTTACCGCCCCGGCTTTTGCGGCCGGCTATGGCCGCGTATCCGCTGACACGCCGGTGTATGGTGGGAAAAACGGCCAGAACAGACTGGGTAAGCTGACCCAGTCCGGCTATGTTTTTGTGCGCGGCAGTTATCCGGCTTCGGATGGCGGTGAGGCGTGGCTGAAGATTGTTTTTGCCTCCCGGACTGGGCGGGAGGACTTTGCCATCCGCGAGGGTTATGTGAGGGCAGGGCAGGTTGCCATGACACCCGAAGGCCAGCAGGCTGCGAAGGCCGCTGAATTGCTGGCCGCGGAGCATGTCCTGTTCAGCGAGGATCGCCCCCTGCCGCTGGTGGCTTTCGAGGAAAAGGCCGCGCCCACGGCAGAACCCACGGAGGCCCCCGCCGAGGCCACGCCCACGGTGGAACCCTCGGAGGCCCCCGCCGAGGCCACGCCCACGTTGGAACCCACGGAAGCCCCCGCTGAGACTATGCCCACGGTGGAGCCTACGGAGGCTCCCGCCGAGGCCACGCCCACGGTGGACCCCTCGGAGGCTCCCGCTGAGGCCACGCCCACGGTGGAACCCTCGGAGGCTCCCGCTGAGGCCACGCCCACGGTGGAACCCACGGAAGCACCCGCCGAGGCCACGCCCACGGTGGAACCCTCGGAGGCTCCCGCTGAGGCCACGCCCACGG
>CANOHT010000031.1 GCA_947565865.1 uncultured Clostridia bacterium | reverse complement strand
CATCGGCGAGGGCATGGCGGACGCGGCTGCCGTGGATGCGAAGCAGTCGCAAGAATAGGAATGAGCAAGCAGCCCAGGTAACGGCCTGGGCTGCTTTTTTCGGTGCATAAATACGAACATATATTCTTTTGTTAACAAAGGAGGAAATCATGGTACAGATTTATCACGTCAACGCCATGGACATGCTGCACCGGGACATCGGCCTGTTTGACGCCGTTATCACCGATCCGCCCTATTCCTTGGGCGGTGCCACCTTGACGGACAAGCAGCGCGGTACGGCTCAAAAGTACACCAATACCAAGCAGCATTGCCCTTTCCCGGACTTTGTAGGGGATGCCATGGATCAGCGCTCGTGGACGCGGATGATGCGGGAGGTGTTGTCCGCCGCCCGTGACCATTGCAGGCCCGGCGCGATCCTGGCGGTCTTCATTGACTGGCGCAATTTGCCTTCGCTTTATGACGCCATCCAGTGGGCAGGCTTGGCGCTGCGTGGACGAAGGAGGTCGGTCATAGGCCGACTAACGAGAGCCAACGCTTGCGTTTGGCCGAGTGTAGCCAGCGCCCGGCCTTGTGCCGGGGGATGGCCGGATAGTGGTATGGGACAAACTGACATCGCGCCCGCAGCGGGGACGCTTCCGGCAACAGACAGAGTTCTTGGTTTGGGCCAGCAACGGCCCGCTGCCGCTTGATCGCGGCGTGGGATGCCTGCCGGGAATCTTCCACGCCACCAACGTTCAGGGCACCAAACGACTGCACCAGACGCAGAAGCCCCTGGAGGTTATGCGAGAGATCGTCAGGATCACCGTCCCTGGCGGGCGCATCCTTGACCCCTTGGCAGGCTCCGGCACCACTCTGGCCGCCGCGCAGCTGGAGGGCTATGACGCGGTGGGCTGCGAGGTTCACCGGGCCATTGCCGCAGCCGCAGCCAAGCGCCTGGACGTGCCGCTCATGACTTTGAACGATCCAGTAGATGCCACCGACATACCTGTTTGATGTTGCAACGGTGTAAATTTTGCCCCTGACAACAGCCGGAAGTGAGAAGCTTCCGGCTGTTTTGTTTTTCTTATACTCCCATAGTTTTTGATAATTTTATCAAAATATTTTTCAAAAAAGATTGACAATAGATAGTATCTATTGTATAATAAGATCGTAGAAAGGAGGTGAGCCGAATGGGGAAACCCAAAGGTAAGAAAAAGAAGCGTGAAAAACAAATCACGCTTCTGATCCTGGTGCTTGACCTGTTAACGTCGATCATCACGCTTGCTACCGTCCTGATTGACAAGCTAACGGACTAAGCCAGGATGGCGGGAGGGTGAAAGCCCTCCTGCCCTTCCCTTTGAGTATATCACCATTTGGCGGAAAAAACAATGGTTAAGGACGTATTGCTCATTATTTCCGCGACGCTGAATCTCATTTCCGGCATCCTGCTGTACAAGTATTGGAGGAAGGACAAGTGAAGCTTCGTGCGCAGAAGGGAAACGGCGGCCATGTGACCAGCTACAACGTTACCATTGGCAGCAAGGAGGCCCGGGACGCGGGCTTCCTGAACGAGGACGGAACCGCCAAGCCCGTCAGGAAGATCGTTGACGCGGAAAGCCATAGGATCATCATTACTTTAGAGGTCGGCTCCGAGGCCAACTGAGGGGATGTAACGCTTGCGTTGCACCCCGAAACCCAGCACAGGCGCAAGCCTGGGATGGGCGACATTGGGCGAGAACAAGCGAGTGAGCAGGAGGCTGCGGCAGATGCTGCGGCCTCCTTGATTTTTGCGCCTTTTACTTGGCATTGGTATGAGCGAAATTATGATTTTATTAATATTTTTTTCAAAAAGGCTTGACATTAGGTTCAACCTGTGATATAATAAGACCATAGAAAGGAGGTGAGCTCAGGTGTCCAAGAAGCACCAAAAAAGCAAGCGCATCAACAAAAAGTTGAAAACGCTTGCTCGGGTGCTGGTAGCCATCGCCGAAGTGTTGACCGCGCTCGCGGCGATCATCGAAGCTACCAAGTAACCGGGGGAGGGGCGTAAGCCCCTCTCTCCGATACCATTATATCACGGACACGCTGGAATTGCAATGACCACAACCACAAGAATCATCCTCATCGTCTGTGGCGTTCTTTTGGGCGCGGAGGGTATCCGTCGGCTGATTGTCATCATTAAGGGGGGGAAAAAATGAAACTGTACCCAAAGGGTGGTAAGTATGTTACCGGCTATTTCGCGCTGCTGGGCAGCAAGGAGGCCCGGGACGCGGGCTTTTTGAACGAAGACGGCACTTCCAAGCCCGTCAGGAAGATCGTTGACGCGGAAAACCACAGAATCATCATTACCCTGGACACGGAAACAGAAGGGGTATAACCGGCAAACGAAGACCGCAGCGAAGGGCTGCGGTCTTCGCATAAGCAGGGAAACACACGTCATGCGGACGTCGAACCCTTCTCCCGCAGGCACACCGTCACCAGCATATCCAGAAATTGAACAACGGTGGGCGGCTGGGTTAGCTGGAACCCGGCCAGACGGCAAAGGTAATCGGTATTGTTGTGCCAAGCATGATTGATCGCCGTGCGGATATTGCGCTCGACGCAGTGCGTGTCGCAGCCCAAGTCCCGGGCAATCGGCTTGTATAGATGTTGTTGGGCACACAGTAGCCGATCCTCGTCTTCAACAGCAAGTTCCACTGCAAAGACAATCATTTTATATCCCTTCGGGCGATTGCCGATCCCCATGCGCCAAAGATGCTTCTGAATGTTACTCATGCTGCTCTACCTCCGAAAAATGCTTTCAGGGATAGAATACGCACAAAATGGCCGATTCGATTAAAAATCACATATTTACAAAAAATACGACGGATTTCGACGATCAGAAACGGGAGACAGACCGCATTTTACATTACTATATGATGGGTTCCGTTTCACGTTTATAAACGACTATATTTATAATTTTGATGATTTTTTTCATAAAAGGCTTGACAATAGGTGGCACCTATGATATAATATAAACGTTCCAAGGGGAACAGAAAGGAGGGAAGACCAATGGCCAAGCATCGGGATAAGAAAAGCCGCCGCGAGGTAGTCGAACTCGCAACGGCGATTCTGATGGCGATAACCGCGTTGATTGAGCTTCTCAAAACAGTCATCGAAGGTTAACCCCCATCAGGGGAGGGGCGCAAGCCCCTCTCTATCCCGATTATATCACGCCATGGTCGAAAATGCAATGGACGTTTTGGGGATCGTATTGGATGTTGTCCAGGTCATCGCTTCGCTGACGCTGACTGTGTGCCTGATTCTGGACATCAAAGAAAGGCGGCGCGAAAAATGAAGCTGGCAAAACATCACACCGAGGGCGATTGTGTAACGAGCTATCGCCTCATCATCGGCAGCAAGGAGGCCCGGGACGCGGGCCTCCTGGATGATGACGGTACGTCCAAGCCCGTCAAGAAGGTTGTGGACGCGGAAAACCACAGGATTATCGTTACCTTGGATACGGAAGACGAAGCATAACAGACGCGTGTAAGCGGTCGCAGTATAACCACTGCGACCGCTTTATGTTGCCTACCTTTTTGCCTACCATCATCAGCCGAAATGGTTGCTTTTTTGCGGAAAACAGCGCTGCTTTTTGAACGCGTCAAGCAATGAAAAACCTTGATATTCCTTGATTTCATGCGTTCCGCAAGATAGTTTGTCTTAGTGTGTTATATGTCGAGTTTGCAAGGAGCCGCAGCCCCGATAACGAAGCGCGGCCCCCGTGAGAGGCTCCCGGACGATCAAAACCGCCCGGGCGGGGAGGG
Organism: uncultured Clostridia bacterium; assembly: GCA_947565865.1. Classification (GTDB taxonomy): domain Bacteria; phylum Bacillota; class Clostridia; order Christensenellales; family Aristaeellaceae; genus UBA11524. The sequence continues at coordinate 23,746 of CANOHT010000031.1, read as the reverse complement.
GCCGCAGGCCACGGACAGCCGGAAGTTCCGCCGGCAGAAGGCGGCCTGCCTGCCCGGCTTCCGGGTCATGGCCCCAGGCTGCCGGGGAAGCCCCTCCGCCTTGTCAATGCGGCGTAAGCCGGCTGCTGACGTCTTGAAAAATGTGATAAGGAGCCGCGGCCTCATAACGAAGCGCGGCCCCTGTGTGAGGCTCCCAAAGTGTCGAAACCGCCCGGGCGGGGAGGGGTCGCAGGCCACGGACGGCCAGAAGTCCCACCGGCGGAAGGCGGCATGCCTTGCCAGGCTTCCGGGTCATGGCCCCAGGCCGCCGGGAAGCCCGGCAGCCGCGCTGCGACGCCTTGATGCCTTAGTCCTTGTACTTTGGCCGGGGCGTGTAGGTCGTGTGGAGCAGCTCGTGGGCCTTGTGGCCGTTGGGCTCGCCCAGGAAATCCTTGTACAGCGCCTGCACCTCGGCGTTGAGGTGGCTCTTGCGCTTGGGCTTTCCGGCGTCCTCGCGGTAGAGCGCGTCGGCGCGGACAGCGCGGGGGTCGCAGGTCAGCCTGACGGAGGCGGGCACGATGGGCTGGCCGCCGCCCGTTACGCAGCCGCCGGGGCAGCCCATGATTTCAATGAAGTGATAGGTCTTCTCGCCCCTGCGGATGCTGTCCAGCAGCTTGGCGGCGTTGGCCGTTCCGTGGGCGACGGCCACGTTCAGGGTCGCGTCGCCCAGCTGGATGGACGCCTCCTTCACGCCTTCCACGCCGCGCACCTGATGGAACGCCACGTCCGCCAGCTCCTGGCCGGTGACGACCTCATAGGCCGTGCGCAGGGCGGCTTCCATCACGCCGCCGGTGGCGCCGAAGATGACGCTGGCGCCGGTGCTTTCGCCCAGCAGGCTGTCGAAGTCCTCGTCGGGCAGGTTCACAAAGTCGATGCCGGCCTGCTTAATCATCCTCGCCAGCTCGCGGGTGGTGATGACGGCGTCCACATCCGCCAGGCCGTGGTGCCCAAGCTCGGGGCGCTGGGCCTCGAATTTCTTGGCCGTGCAGGGCATCACGGACACCACGGCGATGCTGGCGGGGTCAATGCCCATCTTTTCGGCGTAGTAGGTCTTGATGATGGCGCCCTCCATCTCGTGGGGGGACTTGCAGGAGGACAGATTGGGCAGGAAGTCCTGATAATAATGCTCGCAGAACTTGATCCAGCCGGGGGAGCAGGAGGTGATCATGGGCAGGACGCCGCCGGTCTTCATGCGGGAAAGCAGCTCCGTGGCTTCCTCCATGATGGTCAGGTCGGCGCCGAAGTCGGTGTCGAACACCCGATCGAAGCCCAGGCGGCGCAGGGACGCGGCCAGCTTGCCCGTCACCAGGGTGCCCATGGGCAGGCCGAATTCCTCGCCCAGGGCGGCGCGGACGGCGGGGGCGGGCTGCACCACCACATGCTTCTTGGGGTCGGCCAGCAGCTCCCATACCCGGGCGCAGCCGTCCTTCTCGTAGAGCGCGCCGGTGGGGCAGGCGGCGATGCACTGGCCGCAGTTGATGCAGGCCATATCGTCCAGGGCCTTGCCGAAGGGGGAGGCGATGGCGGTGTTGAAGCCGCGGTTCACCGGGCCGATGACGCCCACGGCCTGGGTCTTGCCGCAGGCGGCCACGCAGCGGCGGCACAGGACGCACTTGTTGTTGTCCCGAACGATGGAGGGGGACAGGTCGTCCACGTCATATTTGTTCATGGAGCCTGCGAAGCGGTCGCCGTCCTCCACGCCCAGGTCGCGGCAGAGCTGCTGCAGTTCGCAGGTCTGGTTGCGGGCGCAGGAGAGGCACTTCTTGTCATGGTTGGACAAGAGCAGCTCCAGGTTGATTTTCCTTGCCTCGCGGATGGCGGGGGTGTTGGTTTTGACCACCATGTTCGGGCTCACGGGCAGCACGCAGGCAGCCTGCAGGGCCCGGCCGCCCACGTCCACCACGCACAGGCGGCAGGCGCCGATCTGGTTTACGTCCTTGAGGTAGCACAGCGTCGGAATGTTGACGCCCGCCTTCTTGGCGGCTTCCAGCACCGTGGCACCGGCAGGGACTTCAACGCGCACGCCGTCAATGGTCAATTGAATAAGCTGTTCCATTGAAAATTTTCTCCTTCCTGCCAGCGTTATCGTTTGGTGATGGCGCCAAAGCGGCACTTCTCCATGCAGGCGCCGCATTTGAGGCACTTGGCGGGATCAATCTCGTGCTTGTGGCGCACCTCGCCGGAAATAGCGCCGGCGGGGCAGACCTTCGAGCACAGCGTGCAGCCGCGGCACTTGTCGGTGATGACGTAGCTCAAAAGCGCCTGGCAGTGATGGGCGGGGCAGCGCTTTTCCTTGATGTGGGCCTCGTACTCGTGGCGGAAATACTTCAGCGTGGACAAAACGGGGTTGGGGGCGGTCTGTCCCAGGCCGCACAGGGCCGTGGCCTTGATGTTCTTGGCCAGGGCTTCCAGCTTTTCGATGTCGCCCTCCTCGCCCTTGCCTTCCACAATGCGCTCCAGGATTTCCAGCATCCGGCGGGTGCCCACGCGGCAGGGGGTGCACTTGCCGCAGCTTTCATCCACGGTGAAGTCCAGGAAGAAGCGGGCGATGTCCACCATGCAGTTGTCCTCGTCCATGACGATCATGCCGCCGGAGCCCATCATGGAGCCGATCTCGATGAGCGTATCGTACTCGATGGGGATGTCCAGGTGCTCCGCGGGGATGCAACCGCCGGAGGGGCCGCCGGTCTGCACGGCCTTGAACTTCTTGCCCCCGGGAATGCCGCCGCCGATGTCCTCGATGATGGCGCGCAGGGGCGTGCCCATGGGGATTTCCACCAGGCCGGTGTTGTTGATCTTGCCGCCCAGGGCGAAGACCTTGGTGCCCCGGCTGCGCTCGGTGCCCATGGAGGCGTACCACTTCGCGCCCTTGAGGATAATTTGAGGCACGTTGGCGTAGGTCTCCACGTTGTTGAGCATGGTGGGCTTGCCGAACAGGCCCTTCACCGCGGGGAAGGGGGGCCGGGGCCGGGGCTCGCCGCGCTTGCCCTCGATGGAGTTCATCAGCGCGGTCTCCTCGCCGCAGACGAAGGCGCCCGCGCCCAGGCGGATATGCACGTTAAAGCGGAAGTCGGTGCCCAGGATGTTTTCGCCCAGCAGGCCGTACTCGTGGGCCTGCTCGATGGCCACCTGCAGGCGCTTGACGGCGATGGGGTACTCCGCGCGGACATAGATGTAGCCCTCCGTCGCGCCGATGGCGTAGCCCGCGATGGCCATGGCCTCCAGGATGGCGTGAGGGTCGCCCTCCAGCAGGGAGCGGTCCATGAACGCGCCGGGGTCGCCCTCGTCGGCGTTGCAGGCCACATACTTCTGGTCGGCCTGGCTGGCATAGGCGAACTGCCACTTTTTGCCCGTGGGGAAGCCGCCGCCGCCGCGTCCGCGCAGGCCGGAGTCCAGCACCTCCTGGATGACCTCCTCCCGGCTCATGGCCGTGAGGGCCTTGGCCAGGGCGCGGTAGCCGTCCATGCCGATGTACTCGTCAATGTTCTCCGGGTCGATGACGCCGCAGTTGCGCAGGGCCACGCGGCTCTGCCGCTTATAAAAGCCCACCTCGCTCAGGGGCGTGTTCACGCTGGATTCATGGGTGACGTGATCCACATAGGCCAGGTGCTGCACCTTGCGGCCCGCCGCCAGATGCTCGGCCACAATCTCGTCCACGTCCTCCGGCTTCACCCGGGAATAGAAGGTGCCCTCGGGATAGACGATGACCACGGGGCCCTCGGCGCACAGGCCGAAGCAGCCGGTGCGCACCACCTTCACCTGGTCGGCAAGGCCGTGGGCCTCCAGGCGCTGATGGAAGCGCTCCAGCAGCTGGGTGGAGCCCGAAGACGTACAGCCCGTGCCGCCGCATACCAGCACATGACGGCGGACGCCTTCCGCCGGGGCGGCGCTGTGCCCGCTGATGCGGCGCACGGCCATGTTGCCCTCCTGGGACGCCCGGATGGCGTCCAGTTCAGCCATTGTTATCATAAGCGATGTTCCTCCACTCGTCGGTCAAATCAGCGGTATTTGCTCAGGATGCCGGGCACCTCGTCGGGGGTCAGGCGGCCGTAAACCTCGTCGTTCACCATCATGACGGGGGCCAGGCCGCAGGCGCCCAGGCACCGGGTGGCGTTGAGGGTGAATACGCCGTCAGGGGTGGTTTTGCCCACGGGGATGCGCAGCTCCTCGCTGAGCTTGTCCAGCACCTTCTGGCTGCCCTTGACATAACAGGCCGTGCCCAGGCACACGCCGATGACATACTGGCCCTTGGGCTCCAGGGAAAACTGGGCATAAAAGGTCGCCACGCCATAAACCTCCGCCAGGGTGACGCCCAGGCCGTCGGCAATCCGCTGCTGAACCTCCTGGGGCACATAGCCGAAGATGTTCTGCGCCTCCTGGAGCACTGGCATCAGCGCGCCGGGCTCGCCCTTGTGGCGCTGGATGGCCGCGTCCAGGGCCAGGTATTTTTCCCGCAATTCAGGCATTGTGCATTCCTTCCTCCTTCATGCCGGGGCCCGGGGGAGAAGCCTCTTCCGGGGCCACGGTTTGACTTCATATATGTGTTATCGTACCATAAAAGCAATGAAAAAGGAAGGGGCAATTGGGCGAAAAGCCTTGAAAAATGTCCCTTCCTGGCGAAAAATGTTCGTGAAAGTACTACCATTCCGGGCGCCGTGCTGACCGTTTCGGCAAAATACGCCCCTGAAGCCCCAGGGCCGACGGGCGAAACGACCGCCTCAGTCCATCAGAGCCTCCCGCAGGGCGATGGCCTCGTCGTAGCAGGCCATGGCCTGGAGCTTCAGCCGCCCGGCCAGATCGGTCGCGCCGCCGGCAAGGCTGATGTTGTCCTCCCGGGCGGGCCAGGCGTCGCAGAAGGCCAGCACCTTCTCCACCACCTCGGGGCAGGGCAGGGCGAAGCGCTCCCGGGCGGTGCGGGCCCACAGGGCGACGCGGTCCCCAATGTCCTGGGCGACCTTCTTCGCCTCCTGCACCGTCAATTCGCCCAGATCCAGCGCCAGGGCCGCGTCCCGCAGCTGGTCGGCCGTCTGCCAGGCCAGGGCAAGGCCGGCTTCCGCCACGTCCAGCTGGCCCGTCATGCCGGAGAGGCGCAGGGTCACGGAGGGGCAGGCCCAGGCGTGAACGTAGGTTTCCACGCTCTGATTGGAGGACAGCCGCTCCCGGACGGCGTCGGCGTCCTCCTTTTCACCGTAGACGGCGATGAATACCCGCCATTTTCCGCCGTCCTCCGTCAAATATCCCGGCGCGCCCCGTTCCTTGTAGGCGTCCACACGGCCCTGGGCGGCCTCCTGGGTGGAGTACACCCCCGTCTGGATGGCGTACCAGGTGGCCGCGGGCAGGGTGATTTCCCGGGCGGTCACCGTCTCGTCAAAGGCGGCGGTGATGGGGGTCGGGGTGGGGGGCGTCACCCCTTCCACCCGGACGCTCTGCCGGCCCGTGAGGTGCGAGGCCAGCCCCGCCAGCACCACCACGGCCGTCAGAAACAGCATAAGGCGCCGCATGGCGGCTTGTCCTCGCATACGGCGGTACATTCGTCTTTCCACTCTGCCCATGGGAATCCCCTCGCTTTCACGCAAGGGTATGCGCCAGACGATGAATTCATGCTTGCCAAAACCCGTGAGGACGTGATACCATAAAGAAAATTGTCAAGGTGACTGACAACCTGGAAGGGGTATGCTGATGCGCTACCATATTGATACGATTCCCCTGTGGGACGCCATGAAGCTGGAGGGCGAGTGCCTGCTGTGCGCCCTGGAGCGCAAAACCGAGCTGGGCGAAGCCGAGCGCTACCTGGGGGCGTCGGTGATGGAGCCGGACACCCGCATCCAGGTCAACGCCAGGGGTTTTTGCCGCCAGCACCAGGCGATGCTGTTTGTGGGGGACAACCGCCTGGGCCACGCGCTGATGCTGGAATCCCACATGATCGAGACCCGCGACCGGGTGAAGAAGCCCTTTGCCAGGCTGCGCAAGTCCGCCCACACCTTTGCCGAGGCCTCGCTGATGAGCCGGATGTCCAAGAAGGGGCAGAGCGCCCGCGGGCAGCTGGCCGAGCTGGCCGACGAGCTGGCCGGCCTGTCCCACACCTGCATCATGTGCGACAGCATTGCCGAAAACATGGCCCGCTACCTGCGTACCTTCTTCTTTCTGGTGAAGACCGACGAGGAGTTCCGTCAGGCGCTGAAGGACAGCAAGGGCCTGTGCCTGCCCCATGCCGCCCAGGTGCTGCGGGAGGCCCCCGACGCCCTCCCAGCCAAGGAGCTGCCGGATTTTGTGGATACCATCTGCGACCTGGAGACGAAGAATCTGGACAGGATGCAGGAGGACGTTTCCTGGTTTATTAAGAAGTATGATTATCGTTATAAGGAAGAGCCCTGGAAGGACAGCCGGGACGCGGTGGAGCGCACGGTGAACAAGCTGCGGGGCTGGTGCGTGGGCAAGGAGCCCTACCCGGAGGAAAAAGTATAAAATAAAAACGGCTTCTATCAGGCTCTCGCCAGCGGAAACGGGAGTCTGATGGCCAATGGCCCTCAGGCAGGGGTTTGGGGGCCTTGCCCCCAACGGAGGCCGGCAAAGTGGCGAGGCCGCATTGACGAGAAAAGCTGAGGAATGTTTTTCTTCGCAAAATTTCATTTTGCTCCGAAAAACTCCCCGCCCCGCCGGCTTTGCCGGCGGATACGATGACAGCCCTGCGGACGGCGATAAACTCAGCTGCTTCTTGGTGTATGGACAGCATCGGCCCCCAAGTCCTCTCATCGTGCGGCGATGAACCCGCAGTCAGGGAGCGCAGCGACACATGACGGTCGGTTCCTATCAACAATAAGTGAACCCTACAATAATATATTGAAAAAGCACTGCCACCCTTCATATCGGACGGCAGTGCTTTTTATATTCGTAATTTCTCAATTCACCGGCGGCGCGGCGGCGGGATCGAACTTTTCCAGGAGGATGCCTGCCTCCTCGAAGATGCGCAGGGAGAACTCGTCCGGGTAGCCCTCTTGATAGACCACGCGGCTGATGCCAGCGTTGATAATCATCTTCGCGCACACGCTGCAGGGCTGATGGGTGCAGTACAGCGTGGCCCCCTGGATGGACACGCCGATTTTCGCCGCCTGGATGATGGCGTTCTGCTCGGCGTGGATGGCGTAGCACAATTCGGCCCGGGTGCCGGACTGAATGCCCAGCTTGCGGCGCATGCACTCGCCCCGCTCGCGGCAGGTGCGCAGCCCCGCCGGCGCGCCGTTGTAGCCGGTGGTCATGATCCGCTTGTCCTTAACGATCACGCAGCCGATGCTCCGGCCCTCCACAAAGCAGCTTGTCCACCCCGCGATGACGTGGGCCATCTGCATGAACCGGGAATCCCACTTATCCATTGCGCCAACCTCATTTCTTCAGCGTAAACGCCCTTGATTGATGGGACAACTATACCGTTTTTTCGCCCCGATGTCAACCTTTTCCCGGAAGATTGGCGGCAAGAAAGGGCGGACGCGCGCATACGCTTTCACGCAAGGGAGGCGGATGCGATGGGGGGCAGTCTGAAGCGTCAGGCGCTGATTCTCACGGCGGGCAACGGCCTGACAAGGGCGCTGGGGTTTGCGCTGCACTTGGTTTTTGCCCGCATGATGGGGGCGGAAGCCCTGGGCGTGATGGAGCTGTCCCACTCCGTGAGCATGCTGGCCCTGACGCCTGTCACCGCGGGGCTTCCCACCGCCATGAGCCGCATGACGGCAGGGCGGCCCGCCGCCGATCAGCCCAACGTCCTGCGCGCGGGCTTGCGGCTGGTGACGCGCATTGCCCTGGCGGTGATGCCGCTGCTGCTGATTCTATCCCCCGCCCTGGGGTGGATGCTGGGGGACGCCCGGGCGGTTCTGGCCATCTGGAGCATGGCGCCCTGCGTGCTTTTGCTGGGGCTGTGCAGCGTGTACAGCGGCTATTGCTATGGGCGGGCCAATACGCTGACGCCCGCGGCCAACGAGTGCGTGGAGCAGACAGTGCGCTTTGCGCTGTCGGTTTTGCTGCTTTTGTGGCTGGGCGGGAGGAGCATCGCCCTGTCGGCGGCCCTGCCGGGCGTGGCTGAATGTGTGGCGGCGGGGCTGTCGCTGTGGCTGTTCCGGCGGGCAGTCCGCCTGCCCAGAAGCCTGGCCCGGCCCAGCAGGGCGCTGATGAGGGAAGCGACCCGGCTGACGGCGCCCGTGGTGCTCTCCCGGCTGTGCCTGACGGGGATGCACACCCTCAACGCGGTGCTGCTGCCCGCCTGCCTGCGCCGCTCCGGCCTGACCGCCTCGGCGGCGACGGCGCAGTTCGGCCTGCTCAACGGCATGGCCATGCCGCTGATGATGCTCCCGGGCATTGTGACGGGCGCGGTGTGCATGGTGGCTACCCCGGCGGTTTCCCGGCTGGAATCGCAGCCGCGGCGGATGAAGGCCATGATGCGCCAGCTGGCCCTGGCTGGGCTGGGCATCGGCGCGGCGGCGTCGGTGGTTTTATGGCTGGGGGCGGATTTTGTCAGCGGGACGCTGTACCGCCAGGAGGCGCTGGCTCCCTTGATTCGCCTGCTGGCCCCCGTCACGGCCGTGATGGCCCTGAACCAGGTGATGAACGGCATGATCGCCGGGCTGGGCCTTCAGCGGCGGTCGCTGACGGGCACGGTGCTGTCCGCCGCCACCGTGCTGCTGATGACGGCCTGGCTGGCGCCGCTGCCGGGATGGCGGCTTTTCGGCGCGGCCCTGGCCACCATGACGGGACAGACCGTGACCCTTTTGTGGAACGGCGGGGTGCTGCTCCGGGCGCTGAGGCGGCTGCGGCGTCAGCCCGCCCGGCAGGATTCGGATACGTCCCTGGACGGCGGTTTGGCGGCGTGCGGGGGCGGGGACATGTGACGCGGAGGCCGCGCGCAAACTTTTTTCCCGATTTTACCGAAAATCCCTTGACGGCACGGGGGAAAATCGTGTATACTATGGCCGTTGTCCGATGGACGATGAAAAAAGATGGAAAGGAGGCCGCGAAATGTATAGCATGTTGTTGATTGGCGCAATGACTCATTGGATGGACGCGGCTCTTTCTGTCTGTGTGCGTGGCAGGCGCGGATAATTTCGCGCGTTTGTCTTTGTATTGACACATTCAGCACCGGCCGCTCTGATGAGCTGCCGGTGCTTTTTGATATGATTTTGGATGATGACGGGAGGAACGTATGAAGCAGACCAAAGCAAAGCCCATCGGCGCCATGCTGCGCCTGATGCGTCAGAACCTGCCCTGCTATATCGGGTCGGTCATCGCTACGACGATGATCGTGCTTATCGGCTTTCTGACGCCGATTGTGCTGGCGGAGACCATTGACAGCGTGCTGGGCAGCGCCCCCTCCACACTGCCGGAGTTTCTGCTGCGGCCCATCCGCGCCCTGGGCGGCAGAGCGTTTCTGGTGAACAATCTGTGGATTCTGGGCGCGGTGCTGGTGGCCCTCAACCTGATGAACGGCGTGTTTACTTATTTGAAGGGCCGCCTCAACGCCGTAGCCAGCGAAAACATCGCCTTCAGCCTGCGCAAAAGCCTTTATGAGCGGCTGCAGCGCCTGCCCTTCGCCTACCATGCCAAGGCTGAGACCGGCGACCTGATTCAGCGCTGCACCTCCGATGTGGACACCATCCGCCGCTTCCTGTCCGTGCAGGTGATGGAGGTGGTCAACACGGTGCTGATGGTGGTCATCGCCCTGTCGATTCTCTTCAGCAGGCATGTGACCATCACCCTCATCAGCATGGTGCTGGTGCCGCCGCTGTTCCTCTTCGCCATGTGGTTTTTCAAGATGGTGCACAAGAATTTCCGGCTCAGCGACGAGGCGGAGGGCAAAATGAGCGCCATCCTCCAGGAGAACCTTTCCGGTGTGCGGGTGGTGCGGGCCTTCGGCCAGCAGCAGCGGGAGGTGGAGAAGTTTGACGCCGCCAGCGCCGACTTCCGCAAAAAGACCAACAAGCTCTACGACCTGCTGGCCATCTACTGGGGCGGCGGCGACGCCATGTCCATGGCCCAGGCCATGGTGACGCTGCTGGTGTGCGTTTGGTACGCCAGCCGGGGCGAAATCACGGTGGGTACGCTGATTGTGTTCACCAACTATATCGGCATGCTGCTGTTTCCCATCCGTCAGCTGGGCCGCACCCTGTCCGACGCGGGCAAGTGCATGGTGTCCATGGAGCGGGTGCAGGCCATCCTTCACGAGGAGGCCGAGCCGGAGGAGCCCGGCGCCCTGACGCCTGATCTTCACGGGGACATCGTGTTCGACCATGTGTCCTTCTGCTACCCGGACGACCCGACGCCTGTGCTCAGGGACGTGTCCTTCACCATCCCGGCGGGCAAAACGGCGGCGGTGCTGGGCGGCACGGGCAGCGGCAAGAGCACCATGATGTATCTCCTTCAGCGGCTCTATGAACCCACCAGCGGCGTCATCACCATCGGCGGGGTGGACATCCGCCGGATCGACCGCACCTATCTGAGGGGCCAGGTGGGCCTGATTCTTCAGGAGCCCTTCCTGTACTCCAAGACCATCCGGGAAAATGTCGGCATCGCCCGGCGGAACCCGGAGGAGGAGGCCATCCGCAGGGCGGCGGACGTGGCCAGCGCCTCGGGCTTCATCGCCAAGGCGGACAAGGGCTACGATACCCTGGTGGGCGAGCGCGGCGTCACCCTGTCCGGCGGGCAGAAGCAGCGCGTCGCCATCGCCCGGACGCTGATGAAGGACAACGCCGTCCTCATTTTTGACGATTCCCTGTCCGCCGTGGACACGGAGACGGACGCGCAGATCCGCGCCGCCCTCCGCCATGAGCAGACGGGCGTAACGACCCTGATTATCAGCCATCGCGTAACCACCCTGAGCCAGGCGGATGTGATCCTGGTGCTGGAGGAGGGGCGCATCACCCAGCAGGGCTCCCATGAGGAATTGTGCCGTCAGCCGGGGCTGTATCAGCGGATCAACAGCATTCAGAATGCCCTGGAGGAGGAACTCAACGACGCGCTGGCGGCGGAAGGAGGGGAAGTGTAATGCAGTCCTTTCAGGAAGAAGATTATACGAAACGATTTGACCTGTCCCTGTGGAAAAAGCTGCTGAGGCTTGCCAAGCCTTACCACAGGAACCTGTGGATGGTGGTGGTGTTCATGACGGTATCGGCCATCATAGACGTGGCGCTGCCGATGATGAATTCCTACGCCATTGACAACTACATCGCCGGCCATTCCATGGCGGGCATCGGCTGGTTCGTGGCGGGCTACATCGCCCTGGTGACCATTCAGGTGTTCAACATCCTGGGCTTTCTCAAGCAGTGCGGCTATGTGGAGTGCGGCGTGTGCTACACCATCCGCCGCCTGGGCTTCCAGAAGCTGCAGGAGCTGCCCTTTTCCTATTACGACCGGATGCCCGTGGGCTACCTGATGTCCCGCCTGACCAACGACACCCAGCGTCTGGGGGATACCATCGGCTGGTCCATTGTCGATCTGTGCTGGGGCGCGGTGTTCCTGGTGGCCTGCTCGGTGCAGATGTTCATCCTCAACTGGCGGCTGACGCTGGTGGTGCTGCTGGTGTTCCCGCCCCTGGCGGTGATCTCCTGGAAGTTCCAAAAGGGCATCCTTCAGGCCTACCGGCAGGTGCGCAAGCGCAACAGCCAGATCACCGCCGGCTTCAACGAGGGCATCATGGGCGCCAAGACCACCAAGACCCTGGTGCGCGAGGAGATGAACATCGAGGAATTTACCCAGGTCGCCGGCGAGATGCGCCGCTCCTCGGTGAAGGCGGCCACGCTGTCGGCGCTGTTCCTGCCCATCGTGGTCAGCCTGGGCAGCCTGGCTACGGCCTACGCCCTGTGGAAGGGCGGCTATGAGGTGCTGGGCGGCGTGATGACCCTGGGCGTATTGCAGGTGTTCATCAACTACACGGTGCAGTTCTTCCAGCCCGTGCGCGACATCGCCCGCATCTTCGCGGAGCTTCAATCTGCCCAGGCCGCGGCGGAGCGGGTCATCACCCTGCTGGAGACCGAGCCGGACATCGTCGATTCGCCGGAAGTCGTGGCGCGCTTTGGCGACAACTTCCACCCCAAGAAGGAAAACTGGCCTGCCCTGGTGGGCGACATCGACTTCAAGGACGTGACCTTCCACTACAAGGACGGCGAGCAGGTGCTTTCGCACTTCAACCTCCATGTGGAGCACGGCCAGACCATCGCCCTGGTGGGGGAGACCGGCTCGGGCAAGTCCACCATTGTCAACCTGATCTGCCGGTTTTATGAGCCCACCGAGGGCAGCATTCTCATTGACGGCGCGGACTACCGTACCCGCAGCCAGCTGTGGCTTCAGTCCAACCTGGGCTATGTGCTACAGTCCCCCCAGCTGTTTTCCGGCACCGTGGCGGAAAACATCCGCTATGGCCGTCCCGACGCCACGGACGAGGAAGTTCGCGCCGCCGCCCGGATGGTGGGGGCGGAGCCCTTCATCCTGGCCATGGGCAAGGGCTATGACGAGCCGGTGGGAGAGGGCGGCAACCGCCTGTCCACCGGGCAGAAGCAGCTGATTTCCTTTGCCCGGGCCATCCTGACCAATCCGGCCATCTTTGTGCTGGACGAGGCCACCTCCTCCGTGGACACGGAGACGGAGCAGCTCATTCAGCGGGCCATCCAGACCGTGCTGGACGGGCGCACCAGCTTCATCATTGCCCACCGGCTGTCCACCATCCGTTCGGCGGACCGCATCCTGGTCATCCAGAACGGCAAAATCACCGAGGAGGGCACCCACCGCCAGCTGACCGCCAGGCAGGGGTACTATTATCAGCTGTACACCAATCAGTTCCAGGAGGAGCAGGGGCTGGACATCCTGGACGGCAAAGTGGCAGCGGCGAAGGCATAAGACACCAACCGCACACGAAAGGAAGTGAATCCATGATCCTGATGAGTGCCCTGGCTCCGTGCAAGGCTCTGTAAGGGCGGCCCGCACGGAGGAGGGAGGCTTCGCCTCGTTTCGGCCAGCGCTATGGAACTGGTCATGTCGTCTGGCACATACTGCCCTTTGGGCCTTGCTGATGTTTGTTTCCATCCAAACGAGCATGAAGGAGCAAGGCTACCATGAAGCGTCATTTTTCTGTGAGGCAGTGCCTCCATACGGTTCACGAAATCAAGGATTACCTGCTGCTGTGGCTGACGCAGACGCTTTCGACCCTGGGCAGCGGCATGACCAGCTATGCCCTGGTCATCTGGTCCTATACCCAGGAGGGCTCGGCGCTGACGACGGCGCTGCTGGCGGTATCCTCCTACGCGCCCTATGTGCTGTGCAGCGTGTTCGCCGGGGCGCTGTCCGACCGCTGGGACAAGCGCAGAACCATGCTGGCGTGCGATACCGCGGCGGCCATGACCACCGTCATCACGCTGCTCCTTCTGCGCACGGGTCAGCTTCGCGTGGGCCATCTGTACCTCATCAACGCCGTCAACGGCCTGATGAACACCGTGCAGCAGCCGGCCTCGGAGGTGGCGACCTCCGCGCTGCTGCCCAAGCGGCATTACCAGCGGATGAGCGGACTTCGCGCCCTGTCCGGCGCGCTGACGGGCATCCTTCAGCCCATCCTGGCCACGGCCATCCTGGGCCTTTGGGGCATGAACGCGCTGATCTGCTTCGACCTGGGCACCTTCGCGGTGGCTTTCCTGACGCTGCTGATCTTCATTCGCCTGCCCAAGGCGGAGCAGAGCGGCAAACGCCGGGAGCCGCTGATGGCCTCGGTGAGGGAGGGGCTGAGCTGGCTGTGGAAGCGCCAGGGCATCCTCCATCTGATCCTGTTCCTCTCGGCCATCAACCTGGTGGCCTCCATGTACAACGCGGCCTTTCCGGCCATGATGCTTTCCCGTGAGGGCGGAAGCCAGGCGGCGATGGGCACGGTGAACGCCGTCATCGGCGCGGCGAACCTGGTCGGCAGCCTGCTCGCGGTGCTCCTGCCCGCACCCAGGAGCCGCGTCCGGGTCATCTGCTGGACGCTGTTCGCTTCCATGTGTACGGAGAATTTCTTCCTGGCCTTCGGGCGCGGCGTTGATGCCTGGGCCATCGGGGGCTTCCTGGGCTGGGTGTTCATCCCGGTGATGGATACCAACCTGAGCACCATCATGCGCCTGAACATCCCCCTGGACATCCAGGGCCGGGTCTACGCGGTGCGGAACTCCCTGCAGTTCTTCACCATCCCCCTGGGCTATACGCTGGGCGGCGCGCTGGTGGACGGCGTGTTTGAGCCGCTGATGGCGGGGCAGTCCGCGGACGGGCTGCTGGCGGCGCTCTTCGGCCTGGGCAAGGGCAGCGGCGCGGCGCTGTTCTTCGCGGTGCTGTGGCTGTGCGGCATCGCCGTGTGCGTTGTGTTCCGCTTTGACCGCCACATCTGGGACGTCGAGCGAAAAACGGAGGAAAACCAGCCAGCAAAAACAATGGGGCTGACGTCAACCTTTGCGGGTATGGCGTCAGCCCCAAAACGATTGAACGGACGTCTGTCCGCATACCTTTGCGTCGGAAAGCAAGGGAGGCTGATGAGGGAGAGGATGATACAGGGCGAAGCGTGACAGCCTTTCGATGACGAACCGCGCGGCGATCTCAGCGATTGATTTCGCGTTGCTGCAATGCGGATATGCCTTTATCCGATCGAACGTGACGCGGCCGCCGTCAGCAGGCTGCACAGCTTCGTCATGTCCGATGGCGGCGACTATTGCTTTTTTTCAGATGCCAGGCAGGATTCGTGCAAGGTTTATCCTGATTGGCCAAGGACGGCCATGATGGAAGCAGCCACATGCTATATGAATCTATCCCGCGGGTGCTTTGAGGATTTTGAGGCGTATCAGAACGTCATGCTGTCTGCTCAAAACATATCCAATGCGCAAAAGGGTCAGGCATTCTGGCAATGGATCATGCGCTTTCCCGCAGCGCTGAAACACGTTCTTGAAAGCAAAGCTTTTCTTCGCTATGGGGACTGGGAAAACATGTGGATCGAAGAGCGGAACAAAAAGGGAAGCGTCCATCATCCATGAATTTGTTCATCATGCTGTGCCTCCTGCTGTTGAGCACAGAAAGGATGAAATCCTGTCTGACCGAATGGTCAATTTTGATCTTGACGATTCGTACGATCTGGATGGCGGTGACGCGGGAAAACTGAATGTCTTTGAGGAAGCAAGGTGCGCAAATGGACCGACAAAAGTTTGAAGGGAACCGTACCTGCCAATGTGGATGTCTTTTAGGACGGCGAAATCAGAAATTTGATGAAAAGATAAGGGCGCATTCAGCAAGAATGCGCCCTTAATGTCATTGCGCCGTATCCACCAGCAGCCAGTGCCGCCAGTACATGGCCCAGCGGGCGGGGAAGTCGTCCTTGGCCACATGATGGCTGGCCAGCAGATCCACGGTACAGACCGTCTCACCCTGGCAGACCATGCGGACCTGACCCACCACGGCCCCCATGCGCACGGGGGCGTCGAGGCTCTCGGGCAGGTCGATTTCCAGCTGGGGCAGGGCGTTTTCCGGCACCAGGCCGGTGAGGTCGTCGGCCAGCACGGCGTCCACCGTGAGACCGTCGCTCTGCTGGACGGGCAGGGTGCGCAGATGCTCCCCGGCGCTGAGCAGGGTCATGGCGTCCCAGCGATCAAAGGCCGCGTCCATCAGCCGCGCCGCCTCGTCGAACCAGTCCGAGCAGTTCAGCACCACGCCGATGACGGCCATGCCGTCCCGCTCTGCGCCGAAGACCAGGCAGCGCCCCGCCTTGCGGGTATAGCCGGTCTTGATGCCCGTAGCGCCCTGGTAGGAGGTGAGCAGGCGGTTTTTGTTGTTCAGCACCCGGTCGTACTCGCGTCCCTCCCAGGGAATTTTGGCCCTGCTGGTGGAAACGATCTGCCGGAAGATGTCGTGGCTCATGGCCTCCCGGGCGATGAGCGCCAGATCCCTGGCGGTGGTGTAGTGTCCCTCGCAGGGGAGGCCGTGGGGGGTGAGGAAAACGGTGTTTTTGCAGCCCAGCTGGGCGGCGCGCTCGGTCATCATGCGGCAGAAGTCTGTCACCGTGCCGCCGATGTGCTCGGCGATGGCGGTGGCCGCGTCGTTGCCGCTGGCCAGCATCAGGCCGTAGAGCATCTCTTCCAGGGTCAGGGTTTCGCCCTCGCTGAGATAGATGCTGGTGCCGGGGACGCCAAAGGCGTTGCGGCTGGCCGTCACCGGATCGTTCAGGCTGCCCTGCTCGATGGCCATCAGCGCCGTCATCACCTTGGTGGTGGAGGCCATGGGCAGGGGCGCGTCGGCGTTGTGCTCCAGCAGGACGTTGCCGGTGCGCTGGTCGATGATGACGCAGGCCAGGGCGGAGGTGCCGATTTCCGCCGCCTGGGCCGAGGGGCATATCGCGTCGATGGCGGGCGCCGCCGTCAGGACGAGGGCCGCCGCCAGGGAAACAAGCAGCTTCTTCTTCATGGCGCCCTTACATCAGCCCGGCTGGCCGATCCTCCCGGTTGGATTTGACGAACATGTTCTTCACGTCCTCCACCACGCCGGGGAGCAGCTCCACCATGCGGTCGGCCACGGTGAGGGACTGGGCCGGCAGCATTTTCACCGTGTCGCCGCTGACCACCAGGAAGCCCACCGGCTGCACGGACACCCCCGCGCCGCTGCCGCCCGCAAAGGGAAATTCCGCCGTGGCGGCCGCGCTGTGCCGCCGCTCGTCGCAGGCGATGTCGCCGCCCGCCGTCACATAGCCGAAGCTGACCCGGGAGATGGGGATGATCGTCGCGCCGCTGGACGCCACAACGGGCTCGCCAATGACGGTGTTGACATCCACCATATCCTTGATGGACGCCATGGCGGTCTGCATCAGTTCACCAATGGGATGATGATCCATGTTCATGCCTCCTTGCTTAAAGACGGCTGGGCGCGGCGCTGTGCCGCCAGCGCCATAGCCGCCATGAAACCTGTGATGAGCAGTGTACCCAAACGCACCCGAACTATGCACCGTCCCAGCGCGGCGGTGTGGCCGGAGAGAAAATCCGGCTGGGCCAGCACCGTGACCCGGCGGCGCAGGGCAGGGGGGATGGCGGCGGTCAGGCCGCGGATCAGCCCGGTCAGGGAGGCCGTGCGCGCGGCGTCGGACAGGCTCAGGCGGAGGCGCAGGGTCGCCTCCTCCAGGCGGGTGTGCCGAAGGAGAAAGCGCCGGGCGTGATTCGCCCTGACCGCCACGCTCAGCCAGAACCGTCCCTTGCCCCCGCCCGGGGCCGACCTCCGTCCGGCGGGCCGCTTCTCCGCGCTGTCCCACAGGGTCAGGGTGCGCCGAAAAAGCGGTGTGCCCACCCTCAGCGTGACCTTTGCGCGCCCCAGGTATACGACCTCCGCGGCGAAGGTGATGGGGATGACCATGAGCGCCGCCAGCAGGCCGAAAACAATCAGGATCATGGTTGACGCCTCCTTTTCATAGCATGGCCCAAGCGCCGCGTGCTATGCGCTTGACGGCGCGGGGAAATACGCATATACTATTGAAGCAAACGCGCGAAACGGGGCGAAAACCGCCGCGTGTGCTATACGGAGGAGGAAGAAGCCATGATCGGATTGATTGGCGCGATGGCGGTGGAGGTGGAAAACCTGGCCGCCCATATGACGAACAGGCGGGAAACCGTCGTGGGCATGGATACCTTCATCAGCGGCGAGCTTTTCGGCCAGGAGGCGGTGCTGGCCGTGTGCGGCCCGGGCAAGGTGAACGCCGCCCTGTGCGCCCAGAGCATGATCCAGCGCTTTCATCCGCGGTGGGTGCTGAACCTGGGCGTGGCCGGGGCCGGGGCGGAGGGCGTGGCCATCGGTGATCTGGTGGTGGCGGAATGCGCTGTTCAGCACGACTGCGATACCTCGCCCCTGGGCGATCCCGTGGGAATGGTGAGCAAGCTGAACCTGGTGCGCCTGCCCTGCGACGCCGCCCTTCAGGAGGCGCTGGTCAAGGCGGCAGACGCGGTGGAGGACGTCCGCGTTCATGTGGGCGTCATCGCCACGGGCGACCAGTTCATCCACTCCGGGGAGCGGCGAAGGGCCATTCATGCGCTGTTCGGCAGCCTGGCCGTGGAAATGGAGGGCGGCGCGGTGGCCCATGCCTGCTGCATGCACGGTGTGCCCTGCGGCATCCTGCGCTCCATTTCCGACCAGGCGGACGGCCGCTCCGACATGGATTATCCCGCCTTCACCAAGCTGGCGGCCCGCCACTCCGAGCAGGTGGTGGAGCGGCTGCTGACCGCCATGGGGGCCGGGGCATGATCGTCTGGGTTACCGGGGCTTCCAGCGGGCTGGGGCTGCATACGGCCCGGGCCCTGGCGAAGGCGGGGCATACGGTCATCGCGGGGGCCCGCTCCTTCCGGGCGGAAACGGCGGAAGGCGTGCATCGCCTGCCCCTGGATGTGACGGATGACGGCAGCGTCGCGGCCTTCCGAGAGGCGGCCCTGGGCATCGCGCCCCGGGTGGACGCCCTGGTGCAGTGCGCCGGGCTGCTGGTGCTGGCCTCCTGCGAGGAGACCTCCCTGGACGAATACCGCCGGGTGCTGGAAACCAACTTCCTGGGCATGGCGCGGATGAATCAGGCGGCGCTGCCGCTGATGCGGGCCGCGAAAAACGGCCGCATCGTGCTGTTTTCCTCCATCAACGGGCTGATGGGCGTACCCTTTCAGAGCGCCTATGCCGCCAGCAAGCATGCCGTGGAGGGCTACGCGGAATGCCTGGCCATGGAGACGCGGCCCTTCGGCGTCCAGGTCTGCCTGGTGGAGCCGGGGGATCATCGTTCCGGCAGCGACAGGTATCGCCTTCAGGGGGCGGCCATGAACGGCGCTTCCCCCTACGCCGGCAGCTTCCGCCGCGGCGTGGCCGTCATCCGCCGGGACGAGGCCGATGGCAGCGACCCTGATCGGCTGGGCCGGAAGGTGGCGGGGCTCCTGGCGCGGCGGCGGATGCCCCTGCGGCTATGCGTGGCTGATCCCGTGCAGCACCTGGCGGTAGCGCTGCACCGGCTGCTGCCCGGAGGCTGGATGGCCCGACTGATGGGTATGTATTACCTGGGCCGCGGCCATAAAAACATCTCTCAGGACGCGGAAGCGGCTGAGCGTGTCCATTTGCGATAAAACATTTGTCTTTTGGCCCATAAGCGAGTATAATAGGGTCGTATTTGATTTGAACAGTGGAGGGCGACGGATGTACAAGCTGTTGTTGGCAACGGACAGGGCGGAAACGCTGGCGGCGCTGAAGGAGATCGCCTCATGGGAGGTACTGGGCTTTCGTCCGCCGCGGGTGGTCGCTAACGCGGAGCAGGCGGTGGAGAGCCTGCGCAGCCGCCATGCGGACGCCATCGCCATCAGCCTGGCGGAGGATCAGGAGCGGCAGCTGATGGACGCGCTGACGGCGGAATATCCGCTTTTGCCCATCCTGCGCTGGGGCCAGGGAGCGCAGCTGGAGGCCCAGGTGCGGGAGCTGGCGGTGCTGCTGGGCCGTACCTACGCGGACTATTCCGATGACAACGTGGGCGCGGCGGATATGATGCAGCTGTGCCGGCACGAGTTCTTCCGGGCGCTGATCGCGGGGAAGATCGCCACGAAGGAGGCGGTGCGGCGGTATCTGGATCTGCTGCGCAGCCGCATGGACCCCGACCGCGGCGCGGTGCTGCTGGAGCTGGCCCTGCCGCAGAACGATCCCTTTTTCCGGGGGCGCTGGCATTACGGCGTGGACAGGCTGGAGGTCGCTCTGCGCAACTTCTTCGGCGCGGAGCTGGACGGTATGCGGGTGCTGGTTTCCGTCTTGCCGGATGAGCGCATCTTCCTCCTATGCTGCCCCATGCTGGGGGAAAGCTCCGACCTCACCGCCCCGGCGATGATCGACCTGGTGCTGCGGCACACGGCGGAATCCATCGCCCATGTGCGGGAATATCTTAATCTGGAGCTGAAGGTAGCCTCCGTGCAGGCCATCGACGGTCTGACGGCGCTGGCCGCAGATTGACGCGCGGCTGATTGTCCGCTAAAAAAGGAGCGTTGTGTATGGGTATCCTTGACAGCATCGGCAACATGGTTCGGGGACAGTTTGTTGACGTAATCGAGTGGACGGATGATTCCGCCGATACCATGGTCTGGAAATACGACCGGGGCGGCAAGGACATCATGATGGGCGCGCAGCTGACCGTGCGGGAGAGCCAGGTGGCCATCTTCGTCAACGAGGGCCAGCTGGCGGACGTGTTCACCCCCGGCCGGTATGAGCTGAAGACGGCCAACCTGCCCATCATGACCAAGCTGCAGGCCTGGAAGTTCGGCTTCGACAGCCCCTTCAAGGCCGATGTGTACTTCATCAACACCCGGCAGTTCCTGGATCGCAAGTGGGGCACCGCTAATCCCGTGATGATGCGGGACGCGGAGTTCGGCATGATCCGCCTGCGGGCCTTCGGCATTTACGCCTTCCGGGTGACGAACCCCGAAGCCTTCCTGAAGGAGGTTTTCGGCACCAGCCGCCTGTTCACCGCCGATGAGGCGGAGGGGCAGATCAAGCGGACGCTGGTTTCCAGCCTGTCCGACGCCATCGCCCAGAGCAAAATTCCCGCCCTGGATCTGGCCGCCAATTATGACGAGCTGGGCGCCTACGTCCTTCAAGGTGTGAACCCGAAGCTGGCGTCCCTGGGCCTGGGGCTGACCAGCCTGGTGATTGAGAACATTTCCCTGCCGGAAGAGGTGGAGAAGACCATGGATCGCCGCACGTCGATGGGCGTGGTGGGCGATATGGCCCGGTACAGCCAGTACCAGGCGGCGGAAGCCATGCGGGAGGCCGCCAACAACCCCGCTGGCGGCATGGCGGGTGCGGGCGTTGGTATGGGCGCGGGCGTCGCCATGGGCCAGATGTTCGCCTCGGCCATGCAGGCAAGCCAGCGGCAGCCCGCGGCAGGCGCGGCCTCCGGCGGCTTCTGCCCCCAGTGCGGCGCGGCTGTCACGGCAGGGGCGAGGTTCTGCTCCGGCTGCGGCGCGAAGCTGAACGCGGAGAGCGCGTGTCCCGCCTGCGGCCATGCCGTCCAGTCCGGCGCGAAGTTCTGCCCGGACTGCGGCGCGAAGCTGTAAAAAGGTCATACGGAAAAGGAGCGTCCCGGCCTGTGGGCCAGGGGACGCTCCTTTAGGGTATCGACAAAGTGGCGTAAGCCACTTTGCCGAGGAGGCTGCGAAAAACTCCCCGCCCCGCTGGCAGAGCCGGCGGATACGATGGCGGTCTTGCAGACAGCGATTTACCCAACTATTTCGCGATCATTTGTCAATAGTCTGAAAGGAGCGTCCCGGCCCGCAAGCCAGAGACGCTCCTTTTGAAGGTTTCGGAAGGGGCCGTGGCCTTCCAGCCTTAACGCGGTTACTGCGGTGTGCCTTGCATTTCCAGGGAAGCCGCGTCCTCCGCGCGCTCACGGCGAATAACGAAGGGGGCGGCCTGTATATGTTCCTGCGCGATGGTCAGCCGTCCCACGGAGACCTCATAGGCCATTTTGCCGATCACCGTGCCGTCCGCAAGCTGCTTCTGGTACGCCCGGGACTGAAAGCGTCCCAGCAGCGTTACCTTGTCGCCCACCTTCAGGTGGCTGGCGAAGCGGGCGGTGCGGCCCCAGGTGATGCAGGGGATGTAGTCGCTCTTGCCATAGGCGCGGTTGACGGCCAGCATCAAGTCGGCAATCTCCCGGCCAAAGGGGGTGGTGCGGTAGGAGGGCAGCTTGCACAGCGCGCCCGTCAGCTGAACCTGGTTGGGGTTTTCGTCCCCGCCTGCGGGCAGAAGCCGCTGGGCAAAGCCGGTAATCAGCAGCCGGCCCGCGCCTTCCACCACCTTGTTGTAGCTGCGCAGCTGCCCCTCGATGGCCAGCGCCTGCCCCACGCGCAGCCCGCCCTCGCCGTCCATCAGCCGTTCGCTGAGGGTGATGGGCAGCAGGTCCTCCGCACCGGAAAGCCGGGGGACGGACAGCGTGGCGTAGTAGAATTTCTCCCCGAACACCTCATGGCCGTAGACGGGCGTATCCGTCAGGATACCGCTCAAGCGCAAGTAGTTCCCTGTTTCTTCCATAACGTATCACCTTTCTTTACTGTGCGGGAGCCTTTGGGGCAGCGGGATGCTGCTTGCCCTGCACGTCAATGGTTGTGTCTCCGGTAAGGAGAATTTCACCGCAGGGGATCATGGTGAAGCCCTGATCGGCGTAGGATTTGAGGACGGTGGGAAGCGCCTCCAGGATGTATTGGGAGTCATTGTGGAAGAGGATAATGTCTCCCTTGCTGACGTTGCTGGTAGCGCGCTTCACCAGATCATCCACGCCCCTGTTCTTCCAGTCCAAGGAATCCACGCTCCACTGCACAACCTCGTAGCCTTCCTCCCTGGCCACGGTGACGACCTGGTTATTGTAGTCGCCGTAGGGAGGGCGGAAAAGCTTGGGCCGCTCGCCGGTGATGGCCTCCACCTTGTCGCTCATGTCCTTGAGCTCCTTGCGCATCTGGCTCTCGGAAATCTGCGTCATGTGGGGATGCGTATCGGAGTGATTGCCGATCTCATGGCCGCGGTCGTGAATTTCCTTGACCAGCTCCGGGAATTTATCCACCCAGATACCCACCAGGTAGAAGGTCGCCTTGGCGTTGTACTGATCCAGCAAATCCAGGATGCCCATGGTCTTGTCGCCGCCCCAGGAGGCGTCGAAGGAAACGGAAATCACCGGGTCCTCCCGCTCCACGGAGTAGACGGGGAGGACGCGCTTGACGGCCAGTACCGCCGTAGCCTCCTGATGCAGCGGGCCGACATAGCAGGCCGTCAGCATCATCAGGGCCAGACACAGGGCCGCCTGCCGCATCCAGGGGCGGAAGGTCAGCTGAGGGCGGGAGAGCCGGGGCCAGGCGAGGCTCCGGCGCTGCCTGGGTTTGGTGGAAGAGGGCTGGGTCATGGTTGTTGCCACCATCCTTTCACAAGTGTATGCGAAGAAAAGGGTGAATAGTCTATCTGCGGGGGAAATCGACAAAGGTAGTGCCCCCACGACAGAACTTGACAGAGAAACTTCTGCCACCTGCGAGAGTGTATGACGCTCTTCCGGAAAATAGGATGCGCAAAAGGGCCAAAGCGTTTGTTCCTGACGGAACTTTTTTATTTGAAGGCCCGGATCGCATGGGGAAAAGGGAAACAGCCTGCCTCGCGGGGGAGACAGGCTGCGGGGGAGAGCGTTCTTTGCGGGGCTTGTCTGAGGATTGCTCTGGGCGAGCGGGGCGTGGGTATGTGCCCTTGGCAGGGCAGCGGAGCATGTTTAGTTGTACTTTCTCCTCGGAGAAAGTACCAAAGAGGATTGGGGGCCGCCAAAGTTAACCTGCATGAGTGGCGGCCCCCAACCCCCCCGTGGCTTAGCAAGATTTGCGTAGACATAAACAGCTACCAGCTAACACCGCCTCGCAGGGGCGGTGTTCCAACTCCATGGGAGCAAGCAAGTGTGCTTCAGTGGCAAGGCTTTCGTCTGGCCTGGTTCGGTAGACCTGGTTGCACATGGGACTGGCACCGTTGGGATTGTGGGAGGGTTTGCCCTTGGCAGGGCGGTGGCTGTCTGTTTTTGGAGGGAACAGTTGAGCCCTTGGCAGGGTAGCGGAGCATGTTTGGTTGTACTTTCTCCTCGGAGAAAGTACCAAAGAGGATTGGGGGCGGCTAAATTGAACAAGCACCGTAGCCATCCACAATTCGGCAATGTCGC
>CANOHT010000030.1 GCA_947565865.1 uncultured Clostridia bacterium | reverse complement strand
TG
Organism: uncultured Clostridia bacterium; assembly: GCA_947565865.1. Lineage (GTDB taxonomy): Bacteria > Bacillota > Clostridia > Christensenellales > Aristaeellaceae > UBA11524. Next base: position 29,789 of record CANOHT010000030.1, on the reverse strand, counting down.
AAAGCATAAAGTGAGGCGAGAACATGGAAAAATCAAAACAAGAATTTTTAGAGACAGCCCGTGATATACGGCGCGCATGAGGAAATCAGGTGAACAAATTAGACGACTTTATCGGAATATTGATCGAAGCCTTGAAGCCTTTGCAGACCCCAAGACCGCCGCCCTCGCCAAAGACGGCTTCATTTGCCTAAGCCCATTGCGGCGTCTTTGCGTACAGGCAGTCAAGGACAATATGGACGACCATCCATTTGCCCTCGAAGTCAAAAACGCATATTAGAAACCCATCTTATACGATATCAAGAAGTCGCCACGCGCTATTCAAGCTATATGTGCCTCCTGGCCGACCGATTTGGGACACCATCATCAATGAATCTTGCGACAATTATACTATTCGACCATCAGCTGCATGATGGACATGACAGGAGCAAGCTGTCTCGATCATGATGCAGTCATGCTGCTTGGTGATGAATCCCGCATGGAGCATTTGTACGAATTGTTGATGCGCCGCTTCGGCCTGCTGTCGTCTTTTTCGGGGTGTGAACGCCCGAATCCCCCAGCTGAAAATCTTTTGCACGCGCATTTTACAAAAAACCGCCGGCTGCAGCTTGTCACTTTTCATTTGGTATGCTATCATCCCAATAGCATGTAGTAAGGATGTGAGCTGATGATTCATAAAATGGAACCGTGTTCGGGAAACGCATCAAGCCCGCGCGGCAAGCGAGTGTTTGATGAGCGCTGCATTGCCCTTTGCTTAACGGATGCTGACGAATATCAAATGACAGTTGGAAAAAACAGCGACGGCGTGTACACAGTCAAGGTTAGCAAGCATTATCGTGATTGGGAAATGTCTGTTTGCGATTTTCTCCAATTTCATGAATCAAGACATAACAGCATCCTTCTGTCCATTGAGCAGGAAGATTTGGAAAGGGCACAGCAGCGTTATCAGGGACATCAATACCGCGATCCCTTCCTTAGAGAAAATGAACCAGCCGTATTGATACACAGTACCACCTATGAAAATTGGATGAGCATCAAGAAGGATCGCTGCTTAAAAAGCTGGAATGTGCTCAAGCGTGAAAAAGAGGCTTGGGAAGAGCGGCCGATCGGCCAGGAGCTGGGCGATCCCCTTGATTTCCGCAACTTTATTATGTTTTCCCACGATTCAATATCGGGAGAACTTGTGGTCTTATCAAAGCAGCATGGAAGAATCATCATGAACCGGGACATGCCCTACAAAGCAGGGGCCAGACTCTACCTGGACAGTCAGAAGCTCGCCGCAGACGGATTGCTGATCCGTGACGGTATGCATTTGAAAGTTCTGGACACCTGTCCATTGGAGCCCTACTTGATATGGTGCGCAACTTGGGAGAACGTCGGATTAAGCAGCCGTCTATCAACACCGAAAGAATTTGCTGAAAAATCAGACCGAATGTTTCATCAATATGTTCAAAGCAACAGCATTGCTGTTTTTTAGCCAATGAGCAAAGCCCCTCCGAACCTTATAGAGGGTTCGGAGGGGCTGATTGTTTCACTCACTTCGTATATGGATCGCCCTGGTCATGCCGCCGTCGGGGTATCCTCCGGCAGATCCGGACAGTCCGGCAGCTCCAAGCCGCCGATTTCCATCAGCTTGGTCACAGGCACCACCTGGAAACCCAGTTCGTTGATGTAATAATCCAGCGCGCGACGCAGGTTTTCCTCGCAGGCGTATCCATCCAGATGGAACAGGATGATCGTGCCGGGGGTGATGTTTTTAGTCACGCGCTTGAAAACCTTATCGGCGGTGTACTTGGCATCCCAGTCGTGGGAGTCAATCGTCCACATGATGGCTTCCATGCCGCCTGCCCGGGCGATGGCCGTGACCGCGCTGTCAATATCGCCATAGGGGGGGCGGAACAGCCGCGGCGCCACGCCGAGCTCCTCCCGGATATACTCGCTGGCGTACAGGATTTCGGAAATCTGCTTGGCGCGGTTCTCCTTGGTCAGCGCCGGATGCCACATGGAATGGTTGCCGATTTCATGGCCCGCATCGCGAATCCGCCTGGCTTCCTCGGGAAAAAAGCGCACAAAGTACCCCGTAAAGAAAAAGGTACACTTGACGCCGAACTCATCCAGCAGCTTCAGAACCACATCGGTGTTATCGCCATAGAAGCCGCAGTCCAGGGTAATGGCCATATAGGGCTGGTCGGTTGCCACCCGCTTCATCGGCTTTTTGCTCTGGTCGGAGATGAAGACACGCAGATCCTCCTGGGTGATCTTCTCATCGCCGTACCAAAGATTCAGCGCATGACCGCCCAGCTGCGCCTCCGTCATGGTCATGCGAAAGCCCACATTTTTCGCTTTGCCCCGGAAGGCCTTGGTCATCCAAACACTGCCCTTTTCGTCCCGAAGCTCAACGACCGCGTCCGCCGGCAGGTTGCCTCCGGAAAGCACCTTCATCTCTATGTACAGCTCCTTGTTCAGGTAGGCTACATAGTTATTGGCCTTGTATTGGAGCTTGGGCAGCTTCACCTCGTCAACCGCCAGCGCGGACGAAAGCATGGTCAAGATCAGGGCTGCGGCCAGCGCAAGAGCGATCCATTTTTTCATTGGTATACCACCCTTCGGTTCTGTTCCTTTCCTTTATACACCTTTCGGCCGAAAAAAGCAAGCGTCGGCCTCACAGTCGGCGTATGGGAAGAAGCACCGAGCCCTTCCCTGTCTTTGGGCAAACGAAATCCTGCGCCGCGCCGACCAGTGTCAGGTCATGCGCCGCCAGATAAGCAAGCCCCGTCTCAAAAGCGCCGCCATTATCGTTTTCCACGACCAAGTACTCAAACCCCGGCACGATCCACTTGACCCAGCCCCGGGGCGCCGCAGCGTCCTCCGCGCATTCGGCGCCGGCCAAATAAAGGCCCTGGGTGAAGTCCTCCGTCCACGGCCCGAAAGCACGGGAAAAGTCCGACATCAAGCCCCAAAAGCCGCAGAAGTCCCCTGCCCCGTCGCGCTCCGCCAGAGGGCTGATCTCGCTGAAGCAGGCGTTCGCCTCTTCCCACAGGCGCTGAATGAAGCCGGGGCCCTCCGCCGTCGAGCCTTCCTTTCCGATGACGGCAAAGGCCGGCTTCACGCGATATTCAACGTTCACGGCGCCGCCTCCGTCAAGCGGGACGAATGGGATGCCGGATCACCGTGCGGCGCTTGGCCGGCTCCACCCGCCGGGCGTCGGAAAGATAGATTTCGTGATGCTGGCGCTGGGGCGTCAGGTCGTTGACATAGCCCTTGGTCTGGATATAAGCATCCATCAGCGCCACGGAGGCGGGCTCATCATCGTAGGGCCCCACATGCAGCATTTGAACGCAAAGGCCCTCCTCCATGGTAAGAAACTCCGCCGGGGAGCAGTCAAGTCCCTTCTTGGCTGTCGCCGTCTGAACGGCCCAGTCGAAATCCTCCTGGCCCACAAAATCCGGCAGGCGAATGACGGAAATCCAGCGGAAGGCCTCCTTGTGCGCCGGATCATAGCCTGGTGTGCCCGCCTGCTCCCAGAAGCCCTCCAGGGGCGGCACGACATAATCAAAATACCCGGCCATGCGCCGGTCGGTCAGCTTGCTCATTTTGATGGTGTAAGCCACAGCATACAGCACCGCCAGCGCCTGCTGATAAGCGCCGGTCGGTTCATTCGGATCGCCCGTTCCCCGGACGGCCACATAGTTCATCCGGGGCACCGTCACGATCTCCGGCTTCTGCTTGGGAAGATAAAATTCTTTATATTCCTTCTTGAAATCGAACGCCAAGGCCCATTCCCCCATTCATCCGTACATGAGTCAAGCATAGCATCAACGGCTTCCGCCGTCAAGCAAACATCAAAAAAATGCCCCTTGTCCATCGACAAGGGACGCATATGCTTATTCATTGCAGCAGGTCGGAAGGCCATGCTTCACCCGGTCATGCTCCTCGGCACGCTTGGCGTTGTTGAAGCGATCCAGCGTGCCCACCAGGTAGCCGGTGATCCGGCGGATCCGCTGGAAGGGCTGGCTGCCGAAGTCATAGGAAAGCTCCACATAATCGCCGTCCACCTTGATGTCCATGCCAAAGGGTTCCCGGCCAAACTTCTTTTTCGCGCGGTCAATATAGGCGTCGATTTCCGTCTGTTCCAGGACGCCGCCCGTCACATTCACATTGCAAGCCATGATATCGCTCCTTTTGTTCATCTTCCGCAGCCCACCACGGGCGGCGGTACGCTTTCATTATACACCCAAAACAGCAGGGTGAAACCCTATTCAGGAAATAATTCGTCTATATATGGTGGTGATTATTTTTTCCAGCCACTACTGCTCGTTTTTTCGGCGTTCCATGGGTCTGCGCCTTTGAACAGGCGCAAACAGCGGACGCCTGGCCTTTTCATCTTTTTCCCGCATCAAAACACCTCCCGGAGCAGTGTGCCCGGCGGGAGGCGTATCCATACCGATTTACAGCCGATGAATGGCCGCGATGGCCTCCGCCGGGGCAGCGTGGCGGTACAGCGCCGTACCCATCACCGCCACGTCCAGCCCCGCCTGAGCCAGCATACCGATATTGTCCATGTTGATGCCGCCATCCATTTCGATCTCACCCGCAAAGCCCAGCTGCCGGAGCGCCGGCAGCTTATCCACCACCTGGGGCATAAAGGACTGGCCGCCAAAGCCCGGCTCCACGCTCATCACCAGGCACACGTCGCACAGGGGCAGCAGCGGCGCGACCTCCGCGGGCACCGTGGCAGGCTTCAGCGCCAGCCCAGCCTTCACGCCGCGGGCGCGAATCCGTTTCAGCATTCCCGCGACGTCCCCGGGAATTTCAGCGTGAATGGTCAGCACATCCGCTCCGGCATCGCAGAAGACGTCAATATACGCTTCAGGGTTGTCCATCATCAGGTGAACGTCCAGGGGCAGCTGAAAGCGGGGGCGCAGGGCCTTCACCACAGCCGGACCGTAGGACAGGTTGGGTACAAAGTGCGCGTCCATGATGTCCACATGCACCCAGTCACAGCCGGCCTGCGCCATCCGCGCCACATCCCGTTCCAGGTTCAATCCGTCAGCCGCCAGAATCGACGGCGCCGCCTTAATCATATCGTTCCCTCCAACGCTTTCGCACCTCGGTCAGCAGCGCACGGTAGCGTTCCAGCCGCTCTGGATCGATGCTTCCGTTCTCACAGGCCTCCCGCACCGCGCAGCCCGGCTCCCGGTCATGGTAGCAGGGAATGAAGCGGCATTGGCCCTCATGCTCCCGAAATTCCGGATAATATTCCCGCAAGGCGACCGGCTCCATGGCCGCGTCCAATTCCAGAAGGCTGAAGCCGGCGGTATCCAGCACCCGCAGACCATCCTTCATCAGCAGTTCGGCATGGCGGGGGGTGTTTTTTCCCCGGAGAATCCGCTGGCTGATCTCCCCTGTTTCCAGGGACAGCCCCAGCAGGGCGTTCAGCAGCGTGCTTTTGCCCACGCCGGATTGCCCCGTCAGGCAGCACAGCTCGCCCGCCATGGCCTGCCGGATGTCCTCCAGTCCGCGCTTTTCCGCCGCCGAGGCAGCGTATACCGGCGCGTCCGCCCCCCCGTACTGACGGCGCAGCACCTCCGCCAGCGCGGGGTCGAGGTCGCACTTGTTCACCACCAGGGCCAGCTTCATCCCCTGCTGGCGGGCGCGAACCATGATCCTGTCCACCAGCAGCAAATCCGGTGCGGGCTCCGGTGCCACCACGATCAGCAAAAGCGATACATTGGCTACCGGCGGACGAAGGCATTCACTCCCGCGCGGCAGGATCTCTTCCAGCCAGCCGTGTTCCTCACCTTCACCCGGAATGAACCGCACCTCATCCCCCACCAGGGGGGAAAGCTTCATCCTTCGAAACTTTTTCTTGCAGCGCAGGGTATACTCCCGGCCGTCGGCTTCCGCCACATAGAACCCGCCAAAGCCCCGCACCAGCGTCCCCTGCCGCATCCCTGTTTCCATGCTCATTCCAGCGTCACCTGCTGCTGATATGCAAATTTGTTTCCGAAATAGACCTTGTAGGTGTACTCGCCAGGCGTCTGGCCCGTCAGCTCCACCGACGGATACCGGCTGGCATTGGCAGGATACTCGCCCTGATAGGCTGTAACCTCGCTTTCGCCCTGCACCAGGGTGATGCGCACACTGATAAGCCCGTCGCTCTGGGGCAGCTCAACCGTCACCCTGGCCCTGGCCATCATGCTGGCGACCTGGTAAACCTTCAGCACCACCTGCGTCCCCTGAACCACCTGCGTATCGGCCAGCGGCGACTGCTCCGCCACCATGCCATGCAGCGCGGAATCCGTCGTTTCCACATATTGCAGGGCATTGTTCATGGTCAGATTGCTGGCCGTCAGGCGCTCCATGGCGTTGCTCAGGGGGATGTTCGTCACATTGGGCACAAAGACCGAACCGCCGGATACCACCACGCGGATGATGTCGCCGCTTTGGCAGGGTTCGCCCGCCTTGGGCTGCTGGTCGATAATGAAATTAGCCTGCACATCCGTTGAAACCACCTGTTCCACCACCGTCAGGGTCAGGCCGTAGGCGGAAGCCGCGGTAATGCCGTCGTTCACCGTCATGCCGGTGATGGGCGGAACCGTCAGGGCCGCCGGGCCCTTTGATACGGTCAGCACCACGGTATCGCCCTTGCGCAAGGTGCTGTCCACCTCCGGCGCCTGAAGTATCACCATGCCGCTGGAAATGGTGGGATGATTGATTTCCACAATCTCCGCCCGCAGGCCCTGGCGAGTCGCCGTGCGCTGAGCCGCGCTGACCTCCATCCCCAGGTAGTCAAGCACGGTGACGGAGTTCACCACCTTTTCGTAGATGGCCACGCCGCCCACATACAGCCCGTAGAAAACCGCCGCCGCCATCAGCGCGGTCAGAATCCAGGCCCTGGCGCTGACGGGATTGGCCCGGTGACGCCGCCTTGAGGGCATCTGCACCTGCCCGGTGGAGGTCTGCTTGAGCGGCATCCCCGGAGAGGGCATTGGCACGGGGGGCTTCAAATGCTTCTCCACCAGACGCGGCTGCATCTGGTCGGTGCGGCCGTCGATGGCCTTGCGAAGCTCCAAGGCCATTTCCCACGCGGACTGATAGCGGTACTTAGGATTCTTTTCCATGGCCATCATAGCCACATGGCAGATGGCCAGCGGCACCTCCGGCGCAATGGTCTCAATGGGCGCGGGCCGGGTATGCAGATGCTGCATCGCCACGGCCACGGTGCTGTCGCCCTCAAAGGGAACGCGCCCGGTCAGCATCTCATAGAGCACCACGCCCACGGAATAAATGTCGCTGGTGACATCCGCCGCGTGGCCGCTGGCCTGCTCCGGGCTGAAATAATGCACCGAGCCCATGACCGTATCGCTTCTTGTCAGGGTAGAGCTGTTGGCCATGCGGGCAATGCCGAAGTCAGCCACCTTGATGTGACCGTCGGCATGGACCAGAATGTTCTGCGGCTTGATGTCCCGATGAATGATGCCGTTTTGGTGGGCGTGCTGCAGGGCCGACAGAATGCGGATGGTGATCTGCGCCGCCACGATGGGGTTGATCCTCCCCTTCTCCCGGATGACCTCCTTGAGGGTCTTGCCCTGAACGTACTCCATGACCAGGTAACGGTTCTCACCGTCCATGCCCACATCCAGCAGATTGACGATGTTGTGATGGGTCATCCGGCTGGCAGCCTCGGCTTCGCGCTGAAAACGGCCCACAAACTCCGCGTCCTTGTTGAACTCGGGCTTGAGCACCTTCACCGCCACATTGTGGCCCGTGCGCTGATCCACGGCGCGGTACACGATGGCCATGCCGCCCACGCCGATCTGCTCTACCAGCCGGTAGCGATCCGCAAGGATTTTCTCGCTCATGCCTTGCCCTCCTGATCGTGGAGGACCACCACGCTGATATTATCCCGGCCGCCGGCCGCCAAGGCCGCGTCGATCATCTGCCCGCAGGCGCTCTCCGGCGTCCCCGAGGCCAGCATGCGCTTTAATTCCTGCTCGCTGACCATACCGTGCAGTCCGTCGGAGCACACAAGATAGCGGTCACCCCTGCGCCGCTCGGCCTCAATGATCTCCGTTTCGATGCCTTCCTCAGTGCCCACTGCCCGGGTGATAACGTTGCGCATGGGATGGTTCTCCGCCTGCTCGGGGGTCAGCACCCCGGCCCGCCGCAATTCCGCCACCAGCGAATGGTCGCTGGTCAGCTGCTCCAGTTCTCCCTCACGGAGGCGATAGGCACGGCTGTCGCCCACATGGCCTACCAGCACCTTCTCCGGGGAGAACCACAAGGTCGTCAGGGTCGTGCCCATGCCAGCCAGCCGGGTCTCCTGCTTCTGCTGACGGAACAGACGGGCGTTGACCTCGCAGATGGCCTCCCGAAGGGCGTCCGCCGAGGGCTCTTTGCCCTTCAAAAGCTCCGTCAAGGCATCCCGTGCCCCAGCGGAAGCCGTCTCGCCGCCGTTATGGCCGCCCATACCGTCCGCCACGCCCCACAGCCTCTCCGCGCTGATGAGCGCATCCTGGTTCGTGGCCCGCACCCTGCCCACATCCGTTCTGGCAAAAGCAATCAGGCCTTCCCGCGGGGAAGGCTGCGCTTCTTGGACGGAGGCGGTCTCCGTTGAAGAGGCGGCTTGCTCCGGAGGAGGATTCTCGCCCTTGGCGAAGCGCTTCAGCCGATCCATGCAGTCTTTGGTAAAGCGAAACCTGTGGCTCATGTCGTTTCATCCCTTTCGGCGCGTTCAGAAGCGAGGGTCTTACGCCTCAGCTGCCCGCAGGCGCCTTCGATGTCGTCGCCCATTTCCCGGCGGCGGGTGACGGAAATATGCAGCTCCTCCAGCTTGCTCATGAAGCGGCGGACGGTCTGCTCGCTGACGCCGCGCAGGTCTCGCTCCTCCACGGCGTTAAGGGGGATCAGGTTCACATGGCACTGCATCCCTCTGAGCCGGGTAGCCAGCTCCACCGCGTGCCGCTCCTCGCAGTTGACGCCGCCCACCAGCGCATACTCGAAGATAACGCGCCGCCCGGTTTTGTCAATGTAGTTGCGGCAGGCCGCCAGCAGCTCCTCCATGGGGTAGACCTTGGCGATGGGCATGGTCTGGCGGCGGATGTCGTCATTGGGCGCGTGGAGGGAGACGGACAGGGTGACCGGCAGGTTTTCCTCCGCCAGGTCGTACATCCTCGGCACGATGCCGCAGGTGGACAGGCTCACGTTCCGCAGCCCGATCTGAACGCCCTCCTCCTCCCGCAGCAGCCGGAGGAATTTCATGACGTTATCATAATTGTCCAATGGCTCGCCGCTGCCCATGAGCACCACATTGTGCACCCGTTCGCCGCCCGCCAGGAAGCGGTTGGCGCACAGAATCTCCCCCAGCATCTCCCCCGGCGACAGGCTCCGCACACAGCCCTCCAGGGTAGAGGCGCAGAAGGTGCAGCCCATGCGGCAGCCCACCTGGGTGGAGATGCACAGCGTACAGCCATGGTGATAGCGCATCAGCACACCTTCCACGCAGTTGCCGTCCATCAGGCCGAACAGGAACTTCACCGTATCGTCGATGCGGGAGCGCCGCTGGTCGATGATGCGTACGGGCTGGGCGACGGCCACGGCCGCCAAGCGCTCCCGTAGGGCCGCGGGGAGGTTGGTCATGCCGTCAAAGTCCGCGCCCTGATGGAGCCAGCGGAAAATCTGCTTCCCGCGGAAGGCCGGAAGCCCTCGAGATACGCACCAGGCCGTCAGCTCCGCCAAGGACATATCCGCCAGGAGGATCATACGCGCTTCCTCCGCATGGGACAGATGTAGAAGCCCTCCACCTGATCCCGGTGAGGCAGCAGCTGAAGCCCCACATCGGCGTACTGACGGAACCGCTCCGGGATGCTCTCGGGCAGAGGCGCCAGCTCAAACTCGGGATGGCGGACCAGGAAAGCCTCCACCTGGCGCACATTTTCTTCCTTCAGCATGGAGCAGGTGGAATACACCAGCCTGCCGCCCCGCTTCACATAGGGAGCCACGGCGTCCAGCAGCGCGGCCTGGGTCTGCGTCAGCTCAGCCAGGGAGCTTTCCGTGACGCGGTACTTCACGTCCGGCTTGTCCGCCATCACCCCCAGGCCGGAGCAGGGCGCGTCCAGCAGCACCACGTCCATGGTCTGGTCAAGCTCCTCCCGGTGACGGGTAGCGTCGCGGGTCATGGGGCGAATGTTCTCAAGATGCAGCCGCTTGGCCTGGGCGGCAATCAGCTCCGTGCGGTGAGGATGCAGTTCCCACGCCTGAACCCGGCCCGTGCCGTTCATCATTTCCGCCATCAGACAGGTCTTGCCGCCAGGCGCGGCGCAGGCGTCCAGCACCTGCATGCCCGGCTTCACTTCCGCCGCCATGCAGGCCATCATGCTGCCCTCTCCCTGGATGGAGAAGCGACCGCCGAGGAAGTCCGCGTCCCGGCCAATGTCCACCATGCCGCGAATCCGCCAGCTGCCGGGCGTCAGGCCGGGCTCCTTGTCCCAGACCTTCCTGCCCATAAGCGCGGCAAAGGCCGCTTCGTCCGTCAGGGTCAGGTTGGGGCGGATGGTCACATAGGTCTCGGGGACGTGGTAGCCCATCAGCCTTTCGGCATCAGCGCCGTAATCCGCCGTCAGCTTTTCCACCAGCCATACCGGCACCGAATGCCGAATGGACATGGCCGCTGCTGGCTCCTGGACGGGATCGGGCCAGGACAGCTCGTCCTTTTGGCGGATCAGGTTGCGCAGGATGCCGTTGCACACCCCGGCCAGCCCCTCCATGCCGATTTCCTTGCACAGAGCCACCGAGGTGTTGGTGGCCGCGCTTTCGGGAATGCGATCCTCCAGGAGAAGCTGACAGGCCCCCAGGCGCAGCACATTACGCAGCTTGATGTCCGTGTCCTGCTTGGCCATGATCTGGTTCAGGGCATGATCCAGCGTCAGCAGATGCTCGATGGTATCGTAAGCCAGACGGGCCGCCAAACGGCGATCCGCCACGCTGAGGCCGCAGTTGCGCAGCTTTTCATCCAGCACCAGGGAAGCATAGGCATCCTGCTCCGTCACCGCGCGGATGACGGCCAGGGCGATGCGCCGCGCCGGCAGACCGTCGGTCTGCGTCACGGGCTTCTCCTCCCCGCGAACAGGGCGACCCTGACCGCGGAAGGCAGGCCGCTCGCCGCGCGGGCCTCCGCTCCTCCCGCCGAAGGACGGCTTGCCGGCCCCGTCGGGCCTGCGGTTCCCGTCAAAGGACGGCCTGGCGACCCCGTCTGGCCTGCGGCTCCTGTCAAAGGACGGCTTGGCGGCCCCTTCAGGCCTGCGGTTCCCGTCAAAGGACGGCTTGGCGGCCCCGTCTGGCCTGCGGTTCCCGTCAAAGGACGGCTTGGCGGCCCCGTCTGGCCTGCGGTTTCCTCCGAAGGACGGCCTGGCGGCCCCTTCAGGCCTGCGGTTCCCGTCAAAGGACGGCTTGGCGGCCCCGTCTGGCCTGCGGTTCCCACGGAAAGCAGGATTCCGCCCCTCATTATTCCTCATTTCCCCACTGCCAGGAGATTTTCGTTCGGCAAAGGGGCGCTGTTCCCCACGGATGGCAGACCTGTCGCCGCTTTGCGCTCTGCTCTTTCCACCGAAGGCAGGCCTATTACCAGCCGGACGGCCAGCTGCCCCGCGGATCTGGGGTTTTCCGCCGCCAAAGGCCGAGTGATCCCCACCGAAGGTCTTTTTCCTATCATTCACACGGTTTCCATTACCACGGTAGGGCGTCTTTTGTCCTTGATAAGGACTCGTTCCGCCACCGACGTTCTCTTTGGCATCCTGCCGACGTTCTTCGTCGCTCATTGGTCAACCTCTTTCCATACCGTCCCCACGGCCATCGGATGGCCGCGAAGGTAATCGCCGGGCGCCATGGGCTTGCCGCCCGGGGCCTGCATTTGCAAGATCCGTACCGCGCCCCGGCCCGCGGCGACGACCAGACCCGCCTTGGGATCCGCCGTCAGCACCGTGCCCGGCGCGCCTTGGGCCTCCGCCGTCTCAGCCCGCAGCAGCTTCAGCCGCTGGCCCTCCCAGCAGGAGACGCATCCCGGCCACGGATTCAGGCCATGGATGCGGTTCACGATGGCAGCTGCCTCCGCCGTCCAGTCGATGACGCCCATAGCCTTGTCCAGCATGGGATCATAGGTCATGGCGCTTTCATCCTGGGGAATGCGGGTCAGGGTTCCGGCCTCCAGCGCCGCCAGGGTATCCAGCAGCAGACGCGCTCCCAGATGGCTCAGGCGCTCGGTCAGCTCGCCGCAGGTCTCCCCCGGCAGGATGGGCATGGCGGCCTTCAGCAGCATGTCGCCGTTGTCGATGCCGCGAGATGTCATCATGGTGGTCACGCCGGCCTCGGCATCCCCTTCCATGATGGCCCAGGCGATGGGCGCGCTGCCCCGATGGCGCGGCAGCAGGGAGGCGTGGACATTGATGGTACCCAGAGGCGGAATATCCAGGATGGCCTGGCTCAGAATCTGCCCGAAGGCGGCCGTAACGCACAGGTCAGGCTTCAATGCCCGCAGGTCCTCAAGGCTTTCCCGGCGGATGCGCTGGGGCTGGAAGACCGGGATGCCCTTTTCAGCCGCGAAGGCCTTCACCGGGGACATGACCACCCTGTTGCCCCGGCCCTTGGGCCTGTCGGGCTGGGTGAACACGCCCACGATCTCATCGCCCCGCTCCCACAGGGCCCGCAAGCTGGGCACGGCAAACTCCGGTGTGCCCATGAACACGATTCTCATTCGTTGTCATCCTCCGGCACATGGCCCTCGATTTCCTCGGGCGTCAGCTCCCGATCCATCACGTCGATGTACACCCTGCCGTCCAGGTGATCCAGCTCATGGCAGACCGCCCGGGCGAAGAAGTCCTCCGCCGTAAACTCAACGGGATTGCCCTTGCGGTCCTGGGCGCGGACGGTCACCCTGCGGGGCCGGGTCACAATCCCCTGACGGCCCGGCAGGGACAGGCAGCCCTCCCGGCCGCACTGCTCGCCCTCCCGGCTGATGATCTCCGGGTTGACCAGCTCCACCAGACCGTCGCCCACGTCAATGACCACCACCCGCCGCAGGATGCCCACCTGGGGCGCGGCCAGGCCCACGCCCTCCGCCTTGTACATGGTGTCAGCCATGTCCTTGAGCAAAAGGGCCAGGCGGAAGTCGAATTTCTCCTGCTTCTTGCACACCTTGCGGAGACAATCGTCCCCCAGCTTCACAATCTTGCGCGTCGCCATGATCGTTCTTCTCCTTCTGTCGCCGTTATGTTATCATCACATCATCGTTGTGGGATTATATTCAAAATAGACCTCCGCCCCCGGGGCTTCCTCCCGGGCCAGCGCCGTCAGGGCCGCCACCAGCGGCTCGGTTTCCGCGTGGACAAGCAGCTTGAACAGCACATGCCAGCGGTACCTTCCCCGAAGCATCGTCACCGGCGGGCGATCCAAACGCATAAGCAGCGTCCGCTTCCGCCAGAGGGGATGGCTGTCCAGCAGCGTCACGCACCCGCGATACAGCGCTTCCGCCCGCTCCTGGGCATCCCGCTCCCGGGGCGCCTCCACCAGCAGCCTTGCCATGATGGTAAAGGGCGGATACAGCCCGCGCCGCCGCCGGTCAAACTCCTGCTGAAAGAAGGCGCGGTAGTCCTGGGCCGCCGCCGTGAGAATCAGCGGATCCTCCGGCCGGTACGTCTGGATGACCACCTGACCCGGCTTCTCGCCCCGGCCCGCCCGGCCGGCTACCTGGGTCAGCAGCTGGAAGGTGCGCTCCCGGGCCCGGTAGTCGGGCAGGTTCAGCGTCATATCCGCCGCCACCACGCCCACCAGGGTCACGTTGGGGAAGTCAAGGCCCTTGGCGATCATCTGCGTTCCCACCAGGATGCGGGCGCGTCCCGAGCGGAACTCGTCCAGCAGTTTGCCATGGCCGTCCTTGCCGGAGGTCGTGTCCACATCCATGCGGACAATGCCCGTCCCCGGAAACAGCCTGCGCAGCTCGTCCTCCACCTTTTGCGTCCCCGCGCCAAAGAAGCGGATGTACCGGCTCCCGCATTCGGGGCACTGCGTCGGTACCGGCGCGGCATGGCCGCAGTAATGGCAGTGCAGCTGCTGATCCCCGCCGCTGACATGGCAGGTCATGGACACATCGCAGTTGGGGCACTTCATAACATGGCCGCAGGCGCGGCAGCTGACGAAGGAATGGTAGCCCCGGCGGTTCATCAGCAGCATGGCCTGCTCGTTTCGCGCCATGCATTCCTTCAATCTGGCGGTCAGCAGGCCGGAAAACATGCTGCGGTTGCCGTTTTCGATCTCCCTGCGCATGTCCACCACGTCCACCTGGGGCATGGGGCGGCGCATCACCCGCTCGGGCATCTCCAGCAGAACATAATCGCCCCGCCGCGCCCTGGCAAAGGACAGGATGCTGGGCGTCGCGGAGGCCAGCAGCAGCGTCGCGCCCTCCCCTTCGCAGCGCCAGGCCGCCACGTCCCGGGCATCGTAGCGGGGATGGCGGTCGCTCAGATAGGTGGACTCATGCTCCTCGTCCACCACGATCAGGCCCAGGCCCTCGCAGGGCGCGAACACCGCCGACCGCGCCCCGATGACCACCCGCGCCTCGCCCCGGCGAATCCTGCGCCACTCGTCAAAGCGTTCCCCCGCCGAAAGCCGGGAGTGCATCACCGCCGCCACCGCGCCGAAGCGCCCGCGAAACCAGCTGACCATCTGCGGCGTCAGCGCGATCTCCGGCACCAGGATCATGGCCGCCCGCCCGCGCCGGAGCGTATCCTGCACCAGGCGGATGAAGACCTCCGTCTTGCCGCTGCCCGTCACCCCGTGGAGCAGGAATTTCCCCCTGCCCGCCGCCGCCTCCGGCAGCATGACAGACAGTGCTTCCTCCTGGGCGGACGTCAAGGGCGGATCGGCCGCGGCTTCCTCCGGCGCGTTCCCCGCCGGACGGCGAAGAACCTCCTCCTGCTCCAGGCGAACCAATCCCGCCTGCTCCAATTGGCGCAGGGCCTCCATGGGCTCCCGCACCAGCAGCTTCAATTCCGCCACGGGATGTGCCTCGCCGTCGGCCAGCAGGCGAAGGAGCGTCTTCCGCTTCTGGGATCGCCCCTGGGCCTCGATAGCGTCCTGCGCCCGCTCCGGCGCGACGTTCAGCCGCGCCACGGGCTGCTCCTTCACCCGCACCCGGCCGCCCCGCATTTCCGCGGGCAGCATCAGCCGCAGGGTCTCCGCCAGGGGACAGTGGGCGTCCTCCGCCATCCGCCGTGCTAAGGTCAGCAGACAGGGCAGCACGGCCGGGTAGTCTTCCAGCGTGCCGATGACATCCCGCAGCTTTTCCGGCGGCAGCTCGCAATGGTCGGTCAAGCCCACCACCACGCCCTCCTTGCGCAGGCGGCCGAAGGGCACCTCCACCCGCTGGCCAATCTCCACCCGCAGATGCTCCGGCACCCGGTAGGTAAAGGTATGGGCCACGTTCTCATGCACGATGTCCACAATAACCTGCGCCAGCACGGGCCCGCCTCCCTCCAAGCAGAAATACGCCATTGTTTATTATAGCTTCTTTCCGCCGATTGCACAAGGGGGGAATGCGCGGCAAGCCCCGCCGTCCGCGGGCCGCCTCCCGCGCCATGCTTTCCGCGGGCGAAAGGCTTGCGAAAAAACGAGCCTTCCGTTATAATAGGCTGCGTACCCATCATCATGTATGACGCTGGAAGGAGCGTGAGCCCATGCCGACCGACATTGAGATCGCCCAAGCCGCTCATCCTCAGCCCATCGGACAGATCGCCGCCGCCGCGGGTATCCCCGAGGAAGCCCTCGCACCCTATGGCCGCCTGATCGCCAAGGTTGATCCCGCCAGGGTTCCCGGGGACGCCAAGGCCCGGCTGATCCTGGTGACCGCCATCAACCCCACCCCTGCCGGAGAAGGCAAGACCACTGTTTCCGTCGGCCTGGCGGACGGGATGACCAAGCTGGGCCGCAAGGCGATGCTGGCCCTGCGCGAGCCCTCCCTGGGCCCCGTATTCGGCATGAAGGGCGGCGCCACCGGGGGTGGTCACGCTCAGGTGCTGCCCATGGAGCAGATCAACCTGCACTTTACCGGCGACCTGCACGCCATCACCGCGGCGAACAACCTGCTGGCCGCCATGGTGGACAACCATATTCAGCAGGGCAATCGCCTGGGCATCGACCCGCGCCGGGTCACCTGGCGCCGCTGCCTGGATGTCAACGACCGTCAGCTGCGTCAGATCGTTTCCGGGCTGGGCGGCAAGGCCAACGGGATGCCCCGGGAGGACGGCTTCGACATCACCGCCGCCAGCGAGGTCATGGCGGTGTTCTGCCTTGCCAGCGACCTGCGCGACCTGAAGGCGCGCCTGGCCCGGCTTCAGGTCGCCCGCACCTTTGACGGCAGGCCCGTCACCGCCGGGGATCTCCATGCCCAGGGCGCCATGACCGCTCTTTTGCGGGACGCCCTTCAGCCCAATCTGGTGCAGACCATCGACGGCACCCCCTGCCTGATGCACGGCGGCCCCTTCGCCAATATCGCCCACGGCTGCAACAGCGTCATCGCCACCAAGACCGCCATGAGGCTGGCGGACTATGTGGTGACGGAGGCTGGCTTCGGCGCGGACCTGGGCGCGGAAAAATTCCTGGACATCAAGTGCCGCATGAGCGGCCTATGGCCTGACGCCGTGGTGCTCGTAGCCACCGTCCGGGCGCTGAAGGCCCATGGCGGATGCCCCAAGGCCGACCTGGCCGCAGAGGATCTTGCCGCCCTGGAAAGGGGGCTGCCCAACCTGACGGCCCACATCGACCGCATCCAGCAGGTGTGGCACAGGCCGGTGATTGTGGCGCTGAACCGCTTTGTCACCGACACCGAGGCGGAAATGCGCCTGGTGGAAGCCGCCTGTCGGCGGCTGGGCGTTCCCGTGCGTCTGTGCGACGGCTGGGCCAAGGGCGGCGCGGGCGTCACCGAGCTTGCCCAGCTGGTATGCGACACCGCCGATCAGCAGCCCAAGGTCGAACCTACTTATGCCTACGCGGACGAGCTTTCTCTCAAGGACAAGCTGACGGCCGTGGCGACCCGCGTGTACGGCGCGGCGGACGTAGCTTTCGGTGCGGGCGTCCTGCGGCAGCTGAAGGCCATGGAGGACGAGGGCTTCGGACGCTGCCCGGTGTGCATCGCCAAGACCCAGTATTCCTTCTCCGACAACCCCAAGGCCCTGGGCGCGCCCACCGGACACACCCTGCATATCCGCCAGGTGCGGCTATCCGCCGGCGCGGGCTTTGTCGTGGCCTTCGCGGGGGACATCATCGCCATGCCCGGTCTACCCAAGGCGCCTGCCGCCGAGGCCATCGACGTTAGCGAAGACGGCCAGATCGTGGGCCTATTCTAAACGCTTGCGCGTTTCGACAAAGCGGCTTGCGCCGCTATGTCGAAGATTGCAGAACTTCCTTGGTCGCCTACGGCTCCCGACCAGGAAGTTCTGTAAGGAAGCGCTTTCTGACGGAATCGCAGACCCGCCCCGCCGGGAAACCCGGCGGATACGATGACAGTCAGAGGGCCTGCGGGCCCTCCGACACCTCCCGGGCGTAGCCAACAGTTTGAACGGAGAAGCTGACCGCTTCTCCGTTTTTGCATGGTTCCGCGGATGCTAATACCGGCGTTGCTGCGGAGTGGCAATGTTTTTTCTACCTGTAAAAACCACGTTCCCGGCCTTGCGGCTTTCCTTGGCGGATGCTATAATAAAGGCTGGTGATTCTCCCGGCTCTGACAATTTTCGTGTGCGTATTGGAGGAGGTTCTTCTGATGATGAAACGGATGCTGGCCTGTCTGACGGCCCTGTGCCTGATTCTTGCCGCCTTGCCCTGCGCCCTGGCGGAGGAGACCGACGACGAGGCCGGTGAGCTGACCCAGGAGGAGATCGACGAGGTCGCAGCCCTGGATGATGTGGATGAGGATGATCTGTTCCTGTATCTCACGGGCCCCGTTTATCAGGAGAAGGAGCTGGCGGATTTTGACCTGAACTCCCCAGCCCTCTACACCTGCCGCGTGCTGGACAATTCCAGCCTCTTCACGGAGCGCTCCCTGGACTCCAGGCGTATTGCCCGCTGCAAGGCCCGAGCCGAGGTGCTGTACGTCGGTTCCAACTGGGCCATTGTGCGCAGCGGCAGCGACATCGGCTACATCCAGCGCAAGCGGATTCACGCCGTCAAGGCGGTTGACACCGTCAACACCCCGCCCTACGGTGTGCAGAAGAGCAGCTACATCGCCACCACCGCCGATGTGTGCGAGGTGCGCAAATCCATGAGCGATCAGGACGGCAGCTGGTTGGTGCTCAATCCCGGAACGATGCTGAGCATCTGGAAAATCCAGGACGGCTGGGCCATCGTACCCTACCACCGCACCTACGGCTACATCAGCCTAAGCGATCTGACCGACCTCATCCCCGTCTCCCCCACCGATCAGCCCATCCGGGAGGACAGCCCCATTGCGGCTTACACTTCCTATTATAAGATGGATCAGACCAAGATCAACCTGAACCGTATATCCAACATCGCGGTAGCCTGTCAGCGGCTGACCCGGGTCATGGCCCCCGGCGATTCCCTGAACTTCAACAAGGATGTGGGGCCCTACAAAAAGTCCCTTGGCTACAAAGAAGCCCCCGTGCTGGTGGATGGCACCACCCGTCCCGGCTACGGCGGCGGCACCTGCCAGGTATCCTCCACACTGTACAACGCGCTGATGCAGCTTCCCGGCGTGGAGATCCTTCAGCGCCGTCCCCATGGCCCCGGCGGCGCGTCCTACCTGCCCCACGGCGTCGACGCGGCGGTAGGCAACACCGACCTCAACCTGCGCTTCCGCAACAATTACGACTTCCCCATCCGCGTGGAGGGCCACACCAGCGACGACGGCGCGCTGCTGATGCTGGTCTACCGGGCGGACGAATGAGGCTGTACCGTCATCCGCGCCCGGCTACATTCCTGTCCCGTCCCAACCGCTTCATTGCCCTGTGCGATGTGGACGGCGAAAGCACCGTCTGTCACGTCAAGAACACGGGACGATGCCGGGAGCTGCTGATTCCCGGCGCCCGGGTATGGCTGGAGCCTTCGGAGAATCCCGCGCGCAAGACCGCCTTTGACCTGGTTGCCGTGGAAAACCGAGGCTATCTCGTCAACATGGACAGCCAGGCGCCCAACAAAATCTTCGGGGAATGGCTGGCCTCGGGCGGTTGCCTGACCGGGGTGGAGGACATCCGGCCCGAACAGACCTACCACGGCAGCCGCTTTGACTTCGCCTACTCCCGCTGCACGCCGGACGGCCTGGTACATGGCTTT
Source organism: uncultured Clostridia bacterium (assembly GCA_947565865.1). Taxonomy (GTDB): domain Bacteria; phylum Bacillota; class Clostridia; order Christensenellales; family Aristaeellaceae; genus UBA11524. The sequence goes on along the minus strand of CANOHT010000030.1, from coordinate 10,454 downwards.
GCGGAGGTCAAGGGCGTCACCCTCTTTGATGACGGCGGCATGGCGTACTTCCCCGACGCCCCCACCGAGCGCGGCGTCAGGCATGTGCGGGAATTGGCGGACGCCTGCCGAGCGGGCTACGAGGCTATGCTGTGCTTCATTCTTCAGCGGACGGAAGCCGTCGCCCTGGCGCCCAACGACGCCACCCATCCCGCCTTTGGCCAGGCGCTTCGGGACGCCGCCGCCGCGGGCGTCATGCTGCGGGCCGCCGTGTGCCATGTGACGCCGGACAGCTGCGCCGTCAGCCATGAGGTGCCTGTAATCCTGAACGGAAGGAGACCCGAGCCGTGAAAAAGTTTCTCGCCCTGCTGGCCGCGCTGATGCTCCTCGTTCCCCCTGCCCATGGGCAAACCCTGGTCAGCGAGACCGTCATCGAGCCCGCATGGCCCGTACCGGAGCATGTGACCTGGCTGCTGGAAACGGCCCGGGGCGAGCTTGGCTACACCGAGGGCAGCCGGGGCTACACGAAATACGGCGAATGGGCGGGAGACCCTTACGCTCAGTGGTGCGCCGAGTTCCTGTGCTGGTGCGTGGATCAGGTGGATCAGCAGCACGGCACCTCCCTGCTGCGGGAGGTTTATCCTCAGTATTCCGGCGCCAACGTAGGCCGGGACTGGTTCATTCGGGCGGGCCGCTACGTCTGCCGCTGGGGCAACGTGGAAGGCTGGGGCTACCAGTGGCTCAAGGGCGAGAGCAGCTTCATCCGCACGGGTAGCTACATCCCCCAGCCCGGAGACTGGGCGTTCTTCACCTGGGACAGCGACCGGGACACCGACCATGTGGCCATGGTGGAATACTGCACCCAGGATCAGGACGGGAATGTGACCATCCATGTGCTGGAAGGCAACGCCCCCGACGCCGTCCAGCGGCAGACCTATCCCCTGACCTACACGCGCATCCTCGGTTTCGGCACCGTCCATGATGTGATGGACATTACCCTGCGCACCGGCAACCGGGGCGAAAAGGTGCGCCAGCTGCAGGCGAAGCTGTGCTACCTCGGCCTGCTGGCGGAGGAAAAAACGGACGGCGTGTTCGGCACGGCCACCGCCCAGGCGGTCGAGACCTTCCAGCGCCAGGAGGGGCTTCCCGCCTACGGCATCGCCAACATGGCAACCCAGCAGGCCATCGACCGCGCCGTCGCCCTGGCCCTTGACAATGATCCCAATACCTGGATGATTACGGAGGATGAATAAATTGGATCCCATTTATGTCTTTGGTCACCGCAACCCGGATACGGACTCCATCGTTTCCTCCATGGCCTACGCCGCCCTGCACAACGCGCTGGGCGACGGCAACTATCAGGCCGTGTGCCTGGGTCGGCTCAATGACGAGACCAGCTTCCTGCTGGAGCGCTTCGGCTTCGCGCCGCCGCCCTACCTGCCCTCTGTGCGCACCCAGGTGCGGGACATCGCCTTCGACCACCCCGCCACCCTTTCCGAGGGCGTGCCGCTGCGCCACGCCTGGGACATCTTCCGCCAAAGCCCGGGGCTGTTCGCCCTGCCCGTCACCACGGAGGACGGCGGCCTGTACGGCATGCTGACCACCAGCAGCGTCGCAGAGTGGGACATGGACTCCATCGAGCGGCCCGAGGTGGTGGATCTGCCCGTATGCAATCTACTTTCCGCCCTGGAGGGCCATATCATCAACGCTGACGAGGACGTGTTCAGTCAGCTCTCCGGCGAGGTCACCCTGGCGCTGCCCACCGCCGGCGACTGCCTGCAAGGCCTGCGTCCCGGCGGCGTTGTCATCTGCGGTCAGCAGGAGGACGTGGTGGAGCGGGCCCTGCAGCTGGGCGCGGGCTGCATCATTCTGTGCCAGAGCAGCCTGGCGGAAAAGTACCGCGGCTTGTCCTCCCCCACCTGCATGATTGCCACGCCCTACGACGCCTATCGCGCCGCCCGGCTGCTTTATCAGGCGCTGCCGGTGGGCCGCGTGGCCCGGACGGAGGAGCTGAGCGCCTTCCGCCAGGACGATTATATCGACGACGTGCAGGAAACCGTCCTGCAGACCCGTCACCGCTCCTACCCCGTGCTGGACGAGGCGGGCAAGGTCATCGGCACCCTGGGACGGTATCATCTGCTGAAGCCCCGCCGCAAGCAGGTGGTGCTGATGGATCACAACGAGCGGGCCCAGTCTGTCCCCGGCCTGGAGCAGGCGGACATCCTGGCGATCATCGACCATCACCGCCTGGCGGACGTACAGACCGGGAACCCCGTCTTCATGCACAACGAGCCCGTGGGCTCCACCACCACCATCGTAGCCACCATGTATCAGGAAATGGGGCTGATGCCTCCCGCGCGCCTGGCCGGTCTGATGGCGGGGGCCATCCTGTCGGACACGGTGCTTTTCAAATCCCCCACCTGCACGCCCAAGGATCGGCGGATGGCCGAGCGTCTGGCGCGTATCGCCGGCGTTGATCTGGACGGCCTGGGCAAGGACATCTTCTCCCAGAGCGCGGAGAGCGAAAAATCCGTGGCGGAGCTTCTGTCCACGGACTTCAAGGAGTTCCACATCGCCGGACACAGCCTGGGCATCGGACAGATTACCTGCCTGGATACGGATCGGTTCCTCATCCGGCTGCCGGAGCTGCTCCCCGCCATGGAGGCCATGCAGCTCCAGGCCGGCTATGATATGCAGCTGCTGATGCTCACCGACGTGCTTCGTGAGGGCACCGAGCTGGTCTTCCTGGGGGACGAGGAGGTTATCCGCATGGCCTTTGGCGTCCACGAAACCGCGGGGCACCATGTCTTCCTGCCCAAGGTGGTCTCCCGCAAAAAGCAGATTGTCCCCGCGCTGGCCCTATTGTGGGGCTGACGCCTGCCGACAACGGAGGTAAGCATGACAAAGATTCTCAAACGTGCCCTGGCCCTGGCGCTCTGCCTGTGCCTGCTGACGCCCGCCCTCGCCTTGGCGGAAACCGCCCGGGAAGGACAAGGCATCCGCTTCACCCTGGAGGGCGAGCTTTTCCCCGAGCATTATCCCGCCAAGGATCAGGCGCTGATGAAGGGACTGGCCGAGCTGGCGGCTATGCTGCGCTTGGAGGGTGTGCTGGAATATGACGCCGACAGCATGGATCTGAACGTCGATCTGCTGCTGGATCAGGCGGAGGAGACCCGCACCAGCTTCCATCTGTACGGCTTTGACGCCCTCTGGGGCATTGGCTCCAGCCTGCTGGGCGAGCAGCAGGTTTACATGAACATGCAAGCCACCCTGGAATTCGCCGCCAAGGTGTACTTCCACCTGGGCATACCGCTGCAGCGGGTGGCGCTGTTCCTCTCGCCTTATATCCATAAGGACGCCTTCCAGGCCCTGCGGTGGACGTGGGAGCCGGTGCTTTTCGCGCAGCAGGGCAGCCGGGTGATTGACCGTGAAGCCCTGCTCGCCCTGGCTGAGCAGCTCTCCGCCGTGGCGGAGGACGACCGCTCCCTGATCTACTGGATTTACGCTGTGGGCCTGGAAGCGGGCTATGATGACGCCATCACCGACGCGCTGGCCGGACTGGCGGACTGGTGGGACAGCTTTCTGGCCGAGGACGGCCTGACCATCACGGTGGACGGCGACAAGGAAACATGGACCACCGGCGCATACACCCTGTTTACCCGCCGGGTCAAGGATGGTTGGACCACCCTCTCGGTCTCCCTGCCCGCCACGCCGGAGGGCTACGCTCTGTCCGGCTTCTGCGCCCTGAGGGAACAGGGGGCTGTCATGGACGCCGACCTCCGCCTGACTGTCACCCAGGAGGACAGCAGCATCCTGGACTGGCGGCTGTCCGCCGACGGTCTGCCCACCGCGCTGCCCATCGCCGCGCCCTTCGACCTGACCTGGGATATCACCGGCGAGGCTGTGCCTGACGGCTTCCACATGCGCCTGGAGGGCGAAGGCCAGGGCGGCGAATTTGCCCTGCGCCAGCTGGACGCCGCCACAGGGGAGATTATGCTGGCCCTGACCGGCACCGCCGTGGCCGTGGCGCCTGTAACGCCGCTGGATTACACCGCCGCCGACTTTACCGGCGTGGAGCTGTACTCCCTCAGCGACGCCTCCCTGGCCGAACTGGTGCGCAATGTGGCCCGGCCCCTGGCATCGGGCCTTCTGCCCCTGGTGGTTCACGCGCCCGCCTCAGCCTGCCAAAGCCTGATGGACCTGGTGACGGATACCGGCATTCTGGACATGCTCGCCTCCCCCATGAGCGGCCTGGAGGAAGACGTGTGGGATGACGACGGCCTGGACGAAGGCGACTGGGACGAGGAAGGCGTCCTGGAATACGACGAGTGATGCGTTGACAACAAAGGCGGCTTCCCGGATTTGCTGTTCGGGAAGCCGCTTTCATGCGCATTGTTCACACTTTATTCAAAAGCATGCTATTGACAAAACGACAAGGCACCTTTATACTATCCTGCATCGGCGCCCATTTCTTTGCAGTGGAGGTACACCATGGAACCGGCCCACGGCTACGGCATGTATATCAAGCAGATCAGCGATTACATGGACAAGGACATCAACCGCAATTTGGAGCGGCACAATCTGACGCATTCCCAGAGCCGCTTTCTGATGGCCTTGTTCCACAGGGAAACCCAGTGCGCTTCCCTTAAGCAGCTGGAAAACCTGTTCGGCGTGGCGCAATCCACCATGGCAGGCATCGCCGTTCGCCTGGAAAGCAAAGGGCTGATCGTCAGCTTTACCGACGCCCAGGATCGCCGGATCAAGCATGTTCAGCTCACAGAGGCGGGCCGAAACGTATGCCAGGCCAGCCACGACGCCATCCTGGCAACGGAAAACCGTCTCGTCTCCGGATTGACCGGGATCGAGCGGCAGATCTTCCTTGACCTCCTGCAAAAGGTTTACCAGGCTGTCCGATAACGTTCTTTTTTTCCCATATTCGACAGCGTGCTTTTATTTTACTTTGGAACGATGCTTACAGAAAGGATGAACGCAGCCTATGACGCCATCGGCCTTGTCCACCATCAAAACCCTGGGGCGGCAAGTGAAGCAGTACAAAAAACCGTCGCTCCTCACGCCCCTCTTCGTCACCCTGGAGGTTGTTATGGAGGTGCTGATCCCTTATGTCACCGCCGCCATCATCGACCGGGGCATCACTGCCGGGGACATCAGCCAGGTGCTGTTCTACGGCGCGATCATGGTTGCCCTGGCGCTCATGAGCCTGCTGTTCGGCGTACTGGCGGGCAAGTTTGCCGCCACGGCCTCCACGGGCTTTGCCGCCAATCTCCGGGACGCCATGTTTGCCAACATTCAGACCTTCTCCTTCTCCAACATTGACAAGTTCTCCACCGCCGGCCTGGTCACCCGCATGACCACCGATGTTACCAACGTGCAGAACGCCTATCAGATGTGCACCCGCATCGCCGTGCGCGCGCCGCTGACGCTGCTGTGCTCCATGTTCATGTGCTTCTTCATCAACGCCCAGATTTCCGTGGTCTTCCTTGGGGCGCTGGTGCTGCTGGCCCTGGCCCTTGCCCTGCTCATCAGCCGGGTATCAAGGATTTTCAAGCAGGTTTTTGAAAAGTATGACGACCTCAACGCCTCCGTGCAGGAGAACGTCTCCGCCATCCGCGTGGTGAAGGCCTTCGTCCGGGAGGGCTATGAAAACGGCAAGTTCTCCAAGGCGGCCGTGAATCTGTGCAACCTCTTCGTGAAGGCGGAGAGCATCATGGCTCTCAACAGCCCCATCATGATGCTGGTGGTGTACGGGTGCATCATCGCCATCAGCTGGTTCGGCGCGCACTTCATTGTGGCGGGCACCCTGACCACGGGTGAATTGACCAGCCTGTTCAGCTATGTGATGAGCACACTGATGAGCCTGATGATGCTGTCCATGATTTTCGTTATGCTGACCATGTCCATCGCCAGCGGCAAGCGCATTGCCGAGGTGCTGGAGGAAAAGCCTGACCTCACCGATCCCCAAGCGCCCGCGACGCAGGTGAAGGACGGCAGCATCGACTTTTGCAACGTTTCCTTTTCATATTATAAGAACAGTGAAAAGCCTACCCTGCGTGACATCGAGCTGCATATTCATTCCGGGGAGACCATTGGCGTCATCGGCGGCACGGGCTGCGGCAAATCGACGCTCGTCAGCCTGATTTCCCGCCTATACGACGTGGACAGCGGCAGCGTCTCCGTGGGCGGGCTGGACGTCCGCCGCTACGACATGGAAGCACTGCGCAACCAGGTGGCTGTGGTGCTGCAAAAGAACGTACTGTTCACCGGCACCATCCTGGATAACCTGCGCTGGGGCAAGGAGGACGCCACGGAGGAGGAATGCCGGCAGGCCTGTGTGGCCGCCTGCGCAGACGAGTTCATTCAGCGTCTGCCCGAGGGCTACCATACCCGCATCGAACAGGGCGGCGCCAACGTTTCCGGCGGACAGAAGCAGCGCCTGTGCATCGCCCGGGCCCTGCTGAAGGCACCCAAGGTGCTGATCCTGGACGATTCCACCTCCGCCGTGGATACCGCCACCGACGCTAAAATTCGCCGCGCCTTCCGCCAGCATATCCCCGGCGTCACGAAAATCATCATTTCCCAGCGCGTTTCCTCCGTGCAGGACGCCGACCGCATCCTCGTCATGGATGACGGCGCGGTTTCCGGCTTCGACACCCACGAGGGACTGCTGAAGAGCAGCGACATTTACCGTGAAATCTACGAGACCCAGCAGGGCGGCAGCGGCGACTTCGATGAAGCCTCCCTGGCGGACGGAAAGGACGGTGAGTAACTATGATGAGACCTCCTCACGGCCGCCGCGGCGGCATGGCCCCCGGCAGCATGAAAGGCCAATGGAAGAACCTGGGCCGCATCATGCGCTACATGCTCAGCCGCTACAAGCTCCATTTTGCGCTGGTGATGGTCTGCATCCTGGTCACTTCCCTGTGCACCATCCAGGCTACGCTGTTCATGCAAGTGCTCATTGACGATTACATCCTGCCCATGCTGTCCACCGTCCAGGCCGGGGGCGCGGCGGACTTCGGGCCCCTGGGGTACGCGCTGCTTCGCCTGGCGCTGATCCTCAGCGTGGGCATCGTCACCAGCTATGTTTCCAACCGCACCATGGCCGTCATCAGCCAGAATACCATGTGCAATATGCGCACGGAACTGTTCGCCTGCATGGAAGCCCTGCCCATCAAGTACTTTGATACCCATGCCCACGGCGACATCATGTCCGTCTACACCAACGACATCGACACCCTTCGCCAGCTCATCGGCGGCACCATTCCCCAGCTGCTCAGCTCCGTCGTTACCGTCGTTATCACCTTCGTCAGCATGATCCGCATGAGTCCCATTCTCACCATCCTGTCCGTGGCGATGGTGGTGCTGATGATGTTCACCGCGGGTAAGCTGTCCGGCAAGGCGGGCAAATATTTCATCCAGCAGCAGCAGAACCTGGGCCGCACCAACGGCTACATTGAAGAAATGATGACCGGCCAGAAGGTGGTCAAGGTCTTCTGCCATGAGGAGAAGAACCTCGAAGCCTTCCGGGAGATCAACGAGGAGCTTCGCAGCAGCGCCTGCAGCGCCAATACCTTCAGCAACGTCATGGGCCCTGTGAACAACAATCTGGGACACCTGAGCTATGTGCTTTGCTCCGTGGGCGGCGCGCTGCTGGCCCTGGGCGGCGTCGGCGGCCTGACCCTGGGCGCGCTGGTGGCCTACCTGACCCTGAGCAAGAACTTCACCCAGCCCATCACGCAGATCATGCAGCAGTTCAACGGCATCATCATGGCCATGGCCGGCGCGTCCCGTGTGTTTGACATGATGGACGCCGAGCCCGAGCAGGATGACGGCTATGTGGAGCTGGTCAACGCCATCGAGCAGCCCGACGGCACTCTGACGGAAACCGACCGTCGCACAGGGCTGTGGGCCTGGAAGCATCCGCACCAGGCGGACGGCACCGTCACCTACCACAAGGTGGAGGGCGGCGTCACCTTCAACGACGTGGACTTCGGCTACACGGAGGAGAAGACCATCCTCCACAACATCAGCATGTACGCCATGCCCGGGCAGAAGATCGCCTTTGTGGGCGGCACGGGCGCGGGCAAGACCACCATCACCAACCTCATCAACCGCTTCTACGACATCCAGGACGGCAAGATCCGCTACGACGACATCAACATCAATAAGATCCGCAAGGCCGATCTCCGCCGTTCCCTGGGCATGGTGCTGCAGGATACTCACCTGTTCACCGGCACCGTGCTGGACAACATCCGCTACGGCCGACTGGACGCCACGGACGAGGAGTGCATCGCCGCCGCCAAGCTGGCCAACGCCGACGGCTTCATCCGCCGCCTGGAGGACGGCTACCATACCCAGCTCACCGGCGACGGCGCGAACCTCTCCCAGGGCCAGCGGCAGCTCCTCGCCATCGCCAGGGCCGCCGTGGCCGATCCGCCCGCGCTGATCCTGGACGAGGCCACCTCCTCCATCGACACCCGCACCGAGACCCTGGTGCAGCGCGGCATGGACGCCCTGATGAAGGGGCGTACCACCTTCGTCATCGCCCACCGGCTGTCCACGGTGCGCAACGCCGACTGCATCATGGTGCTGGAGCAGGGCCGCATTATCGAGCGCGGCACCCATGACGAGCTGATCGCCCTCAAGGGGAAATATTACCAGCTGTATACCGGCAACGCCATCAGCGCGTAACGCCCTCCCCCGCCGCATAACGGCGGGGGTTTTCTTATTGGGGGCGCTGCTTGACTGCGCGAAATTCGAGGAATTTGTAATTTTCTCTTGACAAAGGCCTGACCATGGACTATAATATCAACTGTTGCTGCAAGCCATAGGGGCATGGTGTAATGGTAACACGTGGGTCTCCAAAACCTTTGTTGAGGGTTCGAATCCTTCTGCCCCTGCGTGAAATTCCCCGGTATTGATGAAATACCGGGGAATTTTCTGTTATAAGCCAAGCCGCTTCTCCCTGAACCCTCCCGCGATTCAGCCGATAACCGACAAGCCCCCGAACGCCCGGCAAGCCATGCGCCGCGTTCGGGGGCTGCGTTAAATTTCAACGATGCTCATGCAGGCCTGGGTGACGTAGAGACAGCCGCAGTAATCCAGCAGCAGGGATAGGTCGGCGCAGCCCTCCAAACAGGCCGACGGGAAAAGCACGGCGGAACCGTGCAGGGTCATGGGAGCACCCGCCTGACCTCTCCATGAAAAATGAAGCGGCAGCGCCCCGGAAAAGGCATCGCCAGGCGTCAGATTCACCAAGATGCTTCCTCTGCCATCCCCGGACTGAGGGGCGCAGACGTCGATCGTGTAGCTCAGCGCATAGGCCTTATGAGGCTCCAGGCGCACCAGCGCGGGCGCGCTTTCATCCCAATGGATGCCGTGACCCATCCTCCCCTGGCATTTCCACGGCATAAGGAACCCGTTACCCCAGGAAAAATGATCGCATTGACTGACCAGCTGGATGGCGCTTTTCCGGCCGCACTCCCCATGGCAGGGCGGCTGGGGCGGACAGGGCGCAGGCGCGGGCGCGTGACCGCCGGCATCCAGCGCTTTTTCCAGCTTGCCCTTCAAAAGCATCTGATTCTGCATCACGGTATCCAGCAGCTCCTTGACGCTTTTGTTCACCGCGAGAATTTCCTGAGGGCTCGCGCAGACCTTGGGGCTGTCCGGGAGAGTTCCCAGAACATATTGCAGCTTTTCGCCCTCGGCGTTCACAATGTGGCTGAAGGCCAGTTCCTCCATGGCGATGGAGGCGATAATCATGGTAAGCGCTTCATCTTTTGTCATGTCCGCCCCGCAGGGCGGAAAAGAAGGCATTGACATATTTTCCGACTCCCATCAACGCTCCGGCATGGCAGGTACCATGCGCATGGCGTTCATTGTACGGCGCGGCTTTGGGCGCCGCCATTTTATTATATGCGACAAATTTCGCATGGGGAATGTCGAATTTTAGAACCTGATGGAACCTGCTTGCATACGATAAACCAAGCGCCTGCCAAGGCCGGGGCAGCCGGCCACTACTTCGGCACGGCGCGGCTTGAAAGGAGTTTTGAACATGTCGATGCCTAACTTTCCCATTGTCGATCCGCCGATCGATCGGGAAAACGCTGTGAATCAGATTCTGTCCTCCATCGCCATGGAGGAGCTTGGTCTCAGCCATATTCTGAACGCTGAGGGCGAAAAGCTGCAATATATCCTGGGCACCCTGCCCGGTCTCAGCGGGCCGTCCGCGACAGTGAGCGACGTGCTGGCCGCCAACGAGAGCGTACGCGGTATGCTGGAAGCCGCCGTCCAGAATCAGCTGTTTCTGAAGGCGAAGATGCAGAGCGCCCTGGAGGCGTCCCCCATGCAGGGCCCCACCGGGCCCACCGGGCCTACGGGTCCCACCGGCCCCGCGGGCGGCCCTGTCGGCCCTGCCGGTCCCACCGGCGCGACGGGCGCAACGGGTGCCACCGGCG